>JBQTHG010000001.1:0-53120 GCA_052390175.1 Nitrososphaerota archaeon
TTCTATGACTATTATTACAATCTATGGATTAAAAAGTTATGTTGTAAAAATATAATGGGTGTTTCTAATTACTAGTTGATTTTTAGGTGAATTAGCTCGCCTTTGTGCGAGTCGGAGCGATAAATTATCTTGGAATGATTACCCTTTTGTTCAAGGTAGCTCTCAATTAACATGGCCCACGGAAGCGAATGACCACTGTTTATCTTTGATTCCAAGACAACACTGTTTGTCTTTTGATCATATTGGAGCTTGCCAGAGCAAGTCATCTCAAGTGTAGAGTTGACGATGTCTAGTATTTCTTCAAGGGGCTTGTCTTTTAGCGAGATGCCATTTTTCTCCAAACACTTGACAAAATCCACGAATTTAGCCTTTGAATTCACAATGGAGTGCAACGCAAAGCCAAGGCCGTTCTCGTTGATGATGTTGATTATCTTGCATACTTCCAGTGCCTGGCTTTTTGTCATTTCTGAAAGGTTGTCAATTTTGAGTGCGGTTTTCCAAAACTGTACAAAAAGTCTTGTCTGGTTTCCACCCAAAATATCAGTTGCAGCAAAGATCGCGCCTTTTCCGTTTGTGCTGTCGATTAAAAGCAACTCGGTATCATCAAAAATAAAACAGTTTTGAACAATTTCAGATGATCTGATCTTCACTCCGTCTGGAATTGCCCTAAATGACTCACTGCCAATTACTTGGGTTGGGATGATTAGTCTGACTTCTAGATTCCTTCGAAGAACAGATAGCAACTCTTCTTTGCATTCTGCTAAAATGCTTAGGCCCCACGAGTCTGCCATGACGTGTATTGATGATTTTGCACCATCGATCATTATTCTAAGCTGGTTTACGACATAATTGGGATGTAGGTGAAAGTATCGCTTTTCTTCTGCACCTCTGGCCTTTTTGCTCTCCTCGCTGATTTTCTTTAGCTTGGAGACGAGTGTGTTCATCGCCTCGACCTTGTTTATGTGCTCGTGGACTATCTCATCAAAGGCGTCCTCTGGCGCAATCCCGGTGCACATGACTGGCTTGCTTTTTGATAGTATGGCAAGTTTTTTTTGCTGCAGCTTGAGCAAAACAGGATAGACCTTGGTTCTTGGAAGCTCCGAATAATAGGCAACCTCGCTTGCAGACATGGTGCCTTTTGTGATGAGCGTAACGTATGCGCGCGCCTCGTATTTTGAGAGGCCAAACTCCTCTAAACTGACCGTAAGCTCCTGCTCTTTACCCATGGTGGGTGTTCTTGGATTCTTAGGTAAGATCGGTTGTCAATTTCATTGAACAAAACCTTGAAAAAAAGTGTAACTCCGGTGTGCTGTTACCGCGGTTAAACCAAAATTTGTGACACCGTTCTAATAAACTAAAACCCGGTGTGTGATCAGACATGGTTGCAAGCTCGGTATTTGTAAATGACATCATGCAGGTTTTGCCAAACCCATACTCACTCTCAATAAAGCCAAGGCTGGCATATTGTTCATATCTTGGAAATGTGATAATAGAAAAACTCCAAAAAGAATACGCCAATATCAAGCAACTAAACTCTGAGTTCTATTCCCAAAACGAGGATTTGATAAAAAGCCATGAATTCAAAAGACAAGTTGAGATAGAGTTGACGTTACTATGTGCCACAGAGGTGCTAAAAACGATTCAAAATAAAATGCAGGCAGTATCTCATATTGGCAGCCTTGCTGAAGTCATGCCTCCACTAATTTCAGTCATCAGAATGATAAACTCTAACATTTACCATGACGTGCCTCAGGCAAGCCAGGACCTAATTGAACTATCAACTACTTTGGGCAGCATTGTTATGGATTCGGGGAGTTTGGTTGAAGCCAAATTTGACTTTAAGCAAACCAACCTCGAATCCAAACAAATCCTAGCTGAAGTAAATTTGATAGCCGAATCTAAAATTCACAAGCAGTACCCTAATCTAAATTTCTAGAAAGGTCGTTTCACTTATGAAGTCATTTGAGGCATACGGTATGGAAAAGGATCTTGAAAAGGTGCGTCAATTTTCCAATCTGGTGAGGAAAAGAATCTTAGAATCCGACCCAAAATATGAGCGAAAAATAGCAAACCTCTCACAAGAAGAACTTGAGGATCTTGATACTGTTTTGGCTTTGGCTGAACAAACCTTGCTAAAATACCACCACAAAAAAGAAGCATCCGTGCTCTTGAGGGAGTTTGTGGACCTGATTAGGAATTGGTCAGGCTCGCTGGTTGAAATAAATGACGAAATTCAGGAACTGATAATCTCCGCACAGTCTTCAGTCTCTGAAATAAAGACAGCACAAAGCGACGTCTCTACAAATTTCTCTTTTAGCGACCAAAAACAAGAAACTACAAGCCAGGCAAAAAAAGATGGTACAATAAATTTAACCAAATCTGCGATACCTGTTTACACCCAAGGATACCAACAAAACCATGAAGCACAATGCGAACAGGTAACCTAAAATGAGTCTGGCACCACAAGAGTTAGAAAATAATGCAAGCAAGTATGCTTCCGACGCAATTAAGCTAGACTCACAAGGGGCACGAGGAATGGCCATTGCAAGCTATCAAAAAGCAATCGATTCGCTTGTAAAACTAATCCATCTATATCCTGATAACAAACTCAACAATATCTACACGGAAAGATGCCGTGCCTATGAAAACAGAATCAAATCACTACAAATGTCGCATGGCGTGGACTTGGAGCCAGCAGTTGATCCAAACGCAACACCTGCGGAGCAAAAGGCCCAGCTTGAGAAGAAAAAGGACGAAGATGATTTTGATGACATGATAATGAAAGAAAAGCCAGACGTTAGCTGGAACGAAGTAATCGGGCTTGATGATGCAAAAAATGCTTTACGTGAATCAATAGTATACCCAACACAGAGGCCAGATCTGTTTCCGCTTGGATGGCCGCGTGGAATACTTCTTTATGGTCCACCTGGATGTGGAAAGACAATTTTGGCAGCAGCTACTGCAAACGAGCTTGATGGCTACTTCATTGTCGTTGATGCAGCATCCATGATGAGCAAGTGGTTAGGAGAGGCAGAAAAAAATGTTGCAAAGGTCTTCAAGATGGCGCGCAGCTATGCAGAAAAAGAAAACAAGCCAGTAATATTATTCATTGATGAAATTGACTCGCTTTTAGGAAACCGCAGCTCCGAAGTAGGGGGAGAGGTAAGATCAAGGAATCAATTTCTTACCGAAATGGACGGAATTGGAGGCAAAGGAAAAGCACTCAAACTGTACGTTGTTGGCGCGACAAACAAGCCTTGGAGTCTAGATATGCCATTTTTGCGAAGATTCCAAAAAAGAGTCTATGTTCCACTTCCAACACTAGAGGCAAGAGAAAAACTCTTTGAGCTTTACACAGATCCTCTCAGAAAGGATGACAAGATAAGACCAGCCGAGCTTGCAAAAATCTTTGATGGTTACTCGGCAAGTGACATAAAGGATGTCTGCCAAGGAGCACAGCTAAAGGTGGTAAACGATCTGTTTAGCAGTCCTGATTATCATGAGCCAGTAGCAGGTGAAACAGCGCCACAACCGCGAGATCTGTCGATGGCTGACTTTAGGGAGATCATGTTAAGACGAAAACCGAGTGTCACAATGGACATGATCCGAGCTTACTACAAGTGGAGCGAGCAGTTCAAAGCCCTCTAAATTTTTTCAACGATCATCACACAAAAAACTTAAATCAGCTTCAAAATCCACTTTTCGAGGGTCACAATTTCGATAAAAAAAGCCCAATACGCAAACAAACACGGAAAACTCATTTTATCTGACGGTACCGTCTTGGATGGCAAAGGTTTTGGATATCCAAAGACAGTGTTTGGCGAGATTGTCTTTAACACGGGGATGGTTGGATACACTGAAACCCTAACTGATCCGTCATACGCTGGGCAAATTCTCACACTCACATACCCACTAATTGGCAACTACGGCGTCCCAGACCCAAAAGAAAAGGATGATTCTGGAATATCCAAATACTTTGAATCAGATAAAATCCAAGCAAGGGGCCTAGTTGTACATGAACTATCGGAAACTGCGAGCCATTGGAACCTTTCTATGACTCTGGATGAGTGGATGTACAACGAACAGGTGCCGGGCATTTCCGAAATAGACACAAGAAGCCTTACAAAAAAACTCAGGACTGGAGGCGTTATGATGAGTGCGCTTGTGGTCTCTGACTCTGAAATCGATTCAGATAAAATCAAAAAACAGCTAGCAGAGGCAAAACCGTACACATCTGATGAATTTACAAGCCAAGTTTCAACAAAAGATCCTCAGTCATATGGAACTGAAAAAGACTGTGTCGTTATTATTGACACCGGCGTTAAAAACGCAATTTTACGAAATATCAGGGACTTGGGATACAAAATAGTCAAGCTTCCATGGAATGCTTCAATTGATCAAGTTCTGTCACACAAGCCAAGGGGTGTCGTACTAAGCAATGGCCCAGGGGATCCAGAAAAATGCCCTCAAACAATCCAGACTGCAAAACAGCTGATTGAAAAAAACATTCCAACACTTGGGATTTGCCTTGGCGCACAAATCTTGGGGCTTGCAGGTGGGGCGACTACTTACAAGCTAAAGTATGGACACCGGGGACAAAACAAATCCTGCCTCAATTTACAAAACAACCAAGTATACGTCACGAGTCAAAACCACGGATACTGTATTGATCCAAATTCGCTAAAGGACACTGATTTTGATTTATGGTTTACAAACACAGATGATGATACCGTCGAGGGAATAAAACATAAAAAGAAAAAAATCATCGCAGTCCAGTTCCATCCAGAAGCTTCACCAGGGCCATATGATTGCAAATATGTCTTTGCGGAGCTTGACAATCTGATAAAGGGGGGAGATTCTAATTCGAAATGATGCTTTGAAGAAAATTCTAGTGCTTGGCAGTGGGGCAATAAAGATCGGAGAAGCAGGCGAAAGTCGCAAAAACGACCGCTAATTCGACTACTCCGGCAGTCAGTGCCTCAAGGCCATTCGAGAAGATGGACTGAAAAGTGTACTTATCAATCCAAACATCGCTACGATTCAGACCGATACTAGGTTTGCCGACAAAGTGTACTTGCTGCCAGTTACGCCAGAGTATGTGGCATCTATTATCGAATCAGAGCGACCAGACGGGATAATGCTTGGATATGGTGGACAAACGGCACTAAACTGTGGCGTGAAACTTGCCGAGCTTGGTATTTTGGAAAAATACGGCATCAAAGTACTTGGCACACAAATTCCAGGAATTCAAAAAACCGAAGACCGCCAGCTCTTCAAGGATTCAATGGCCGAATGCGGCGTACCAATACTCAAAAGCAAAACAGTCAACTCTTTTGAGGACGCAAAAAAGGCCGCAGAAGAGCTAGAATATCCAGTGATAATTCGAGTTGCATATACGCTTGGGGGCAAAGGCGGGGGCGTTGCCTACAATGAAATAGAATTGCACGAAATTGTCGAGCGTGGACTCAATGCAAGCCTTGTGCACCAGGTTCTAATTGAGGAGTATATCGGCCACTGGAAGCAAATCGAATATGAGGTAATGCAGGACGACGCAGGAAACAACGTGATAGTATGCAACATGGAAAACGTCCTCTCTATGCGAGTACATACTGGTGATAACATCGTAGTCGCACCATCGCAGACAATTGACAATAAAGAATACCACATGTTGCGCTCAGCTGCACTTCGTGCGACAAAGCATGTCGGGATAATTGGAGAATGCAACATCCAGTTTGCGCTAGACCCGAACTCTGATAGATACGTGGCAATTGAAATCAACCCAAGACTCTCAAGATCCTCTGCACTGGCAAGCAAGGCGACAGGCTATCCGCTCGCATACATGTCTGCAAAAATCGGCCTTGGTCACACGCTACCAAAGCTTGTGAACTCTATTACCAAAACAACTACTGCATGCTTTGAGCCTTCTTTGGACTATATCGTCTGCAAGCACCCACGCTGGGACTTTGCGAAATTTGAGCTTGCAAACCGAAGACTTGGACCAACAATGAAGTCTGTAGGCGAGGTCATGGCAATTGGAACGACCTTTGAGGAATCCCTCCAAAAGGCAATCCGAATGCTTGACATTGGAAATGACGGCCTTGTGCTGAATCGGGCAAATGGGAGTACATATGATGTTGAAGACATTGAAAACCACCTTCTAAACCCAGTAGATCATATTCTGTACTATGTCGCAGCCGCATTAAAAAAAGGAATTTCAATTGATAAAATCTACAAACTTTCTGCAATTGACCCGTGGTTTATTGAAAAAATAAAAAACATTGTGGATATGGAACAGGGCCTAAATGAAAAACCACTGGACGCGCAGCTATTGCGAAAAGCAAAACGCTTGGGCTTCTCTGACAGGCAGATAGGCCGTGCAAAACAAAAGGATGAGCTTGAGATTAGAAAAATACGAAAGGACTTTGGAATACTGCCGGCTATAAAACAAATCGATACACTAGCAGCAGAGTGGCCAGCAAAAACAAATTATCTATACATGACATATGGGGGAATAGAAAATGACATAACGGTAACCTCTGATCAAAAAGGAATAATCATCCTTGGTGCAGGGCCGTACCGAATAGGGAGCAGCGTAGAATTTGATTGGGGCACAGTAAACATGGTGTGGGGCCTACAAGAAAATGGAGAAGACAACGTAATCGTTGTCAACTGTAATCCAGAAACGGTCTCAACTGACTATGATATTTGTAGTAGGCTTTACTTTGAGGAGCTGACCCTTGAGCGGATCTTGGACATTGCAGACTTCGAAAACCCAAAAGGACTGGTAACGTCTGTTGGCGGGCAAACAGCAAACAATCTCACTCCAAAGCTTGCCAAATCTGGCCTAAAACTTCTTGGAACTTCTGCAGAAGACGTGGACAGGGCAGAAAACCGCTCCAAGTTCAGTAGTGTTCTTGACGTGCTACACATAAAACAGCCTTCGTGGCAGGCGTTTTCCAATTTTACTGAGGCCAAGTCATTTGCCTCAAAGGTGGGATATCCGGTGCTAGTGAGACCATCGTATGTTCTCAGTGGGGCTGCAATGAAGACTGTCTGGTCACAAGAAGAGCTTGCAAGATACGTTGGTGAGGCAACTACACTTTCGCCAGACCATCCAGTGGTCATATCAAAATTCATGCTAAACGCACTTGAGGTTGATGTCGACGGAGTATGTGATGGAAAAAACGTCATAATCGGGGCGATAGTTGAACACATTGACGCTGCCGGAGTGCATTCCGGTGACGCGATGATGGTAATTCCGCCATGGCGACTATCCAACAAGCACGTAGAGACCATAACTGATTATTCGAACAAAATTGCAAAGTCATTTAACATCAAAGGGCCGTTTAATTTGCAATTTTTGATTCACAACGACCAAGTGTATGTAATTGAGCTAAACATACGTGCATCTCGCTCTATGCCATTTGTCTCAAAGCTCATCAAGACAAATCTGATCAGTCTGGCATCCCGCGCAGTACTTGGAAAAGAACTACCAAAAATTCCACCAGACAAGTGGAAGAATACACACACCTATGGAATCAAGGTGCCGCAGTTTTCGTTTATGCAGCTTGATGGAGCAGACATTGTACTAGGTGTCGAAATGCAGTCTACTGGCGAGGCAGCATGTTTTGGGGACAGCTTTTACGATGCACTATCAAAAGGATTGATCTCTGTAGGATATAACCTACCAAAGCAAGGAACTGCTCTAGTTACAATCGGTGGTGCAGAAAACAAGGAAAAGCTTAGGCAAACAATGGCAATGCTCAAGAATCTAGGCTTTAAAATCTTGGCAACCGAACACACAGCGGAGTTTCTCTCAAAGAAAAACATTGCAGACGTACAGATAGTTCACAAAATTTCAGAGCCTCAAAGGAAGCCAAACATCTCAGATTTGCTGTATGAGCGAAAGATTAACTTTATCATAAACATCCCGTCGACTTCTACTCTGGAAAAATACGTAGGAATGCTGTACGATGAATACCAGATTAGGAGAAAAGCAATCGAGCTTGGAATTCCGGTTTTGACGACTACAGAGCTTGCAGAATCCTTTATCAAGACACTAGAATGGCTTCACAATAACGAGACTACGAAAAAACCGCTTGAACCATACGATCCGATTTAGATTACATGTGACAAGAGTGACTCGTCACCAATTATGGTGCCATCGAGTGTAGCTATTTTTGCAGATGAGACATCCTTTATTTTCTCAATGATTGGAGAGATAGATCTTTTATACCGTTTCTTTTTTGTCGCATAGAAATACCGATTAAACGATGGGACTATTGTTATTTCGATCTCGCCAGATGCAGACGGAAATAGGTTTTCCTTTTTTGTTCTAATTGATACCCACACTCTTTGGCCATTAAGAATCGAATCTTCATCAAAAAAGACAGGATGCACATGCCCCATTACAATTTTTTCCACATGCGAAAAATTCTCAGTAGGTACGGTATGACCATGTGTTAGCAGCACGTTTTCCAAAACCATCCCGACTGCGCTTATCATCATGACTCCTTCTGGAACAAGGCGCGAAATGCTGGCGTCGTGATTTCCAGGAATTAGTATGACATCAGTCTTTTTTGAAATCTTATTCAACAACTCCGGCACCTCATCCCATTCATTTTTCAAAATACGATTTATTCCGGATTTGATGTCGCCAAGCAGTATCAAATCGTCAGGCTTTTGAGAGTCTATGATGGATTCTATTTTTTCTATTGATTCAGTTAGCGTGGTGTTTTTCCCAACATAGATCTTGTTTTGAGCTAAATTGCCCTCAAAACCAATGTGCAAGTCTGTAATGACTAGATGGCGCTTTTGTCCTTCTAGAACCAACGCAGGCTCTGATGGTATTATTCTAGTTGATATCACCAAAAATATACATTGGATTTTGCATTAAATTCTTGTGCCAAAAAAGGAAAAAGCCTTACTCATCATATCTGAAAAAAGAGTAAAACTACATATCTTTGAGCCAAGTCAAAGGCAGATCTGGACGGTTGTTGGCATGGGAAAAGAACACTGGCTTGCCCCCGAATTTGATTTTTGTTCTTGTGAGGGATATTATTTTAGCAGATCAAAGGGATCAAAATCATGCTATCATCTAGATTCAGTCAAAATTGCACAAAAACAAGGTACAATTGAGATCATCAAATTCTCAGATGACGAATATTCTGATTTTCTAAAAGGCCTTGTCGCGGAACTATGATTGCACGTTTACTCGTTTCGAATTGAATCTCGTGAGTGGCCCTTGTTGACAACCATTTGAGTTATTGCATCGACTGAATAGTCAATCCCATGCTCGCTCTCAAAGTGGTCTCTAAGTTTTTTCAACAAAGAGATGCTTTTTCGCCCCTCAAGAATAAACTCACACTCGAAACCATAATCGTTACATACAAGCTTGATTGTCATCAAAGCTGGGATTTTTTGATTCTTTATAACTTTTGGCACTTCAATTCAGGCCCAAATATATTCCCAAGTCTGGAAATTAAAGAGGAATGGTGAACAGATCTTCTTTTGAGACGCCTTTCCACAAACCAATCATGCCTTGCGGCTCAACTGGATCCACCTTGGTTATTTTTTGAATCTTGATGTGATCTGGGTTTGGTGGCATCCAAAGCATCGCCATATAGTCACCGATTTGACCCACGCTGTTTGGTAGCGCCATTATTATCTTGTCCTTTGAAACTCCCTTTCCGATTAGGGCATCTATTGATTTTTGCATTAGGTCCATTCTACCGTGGACAAAAAGGTAGACTGCTTTCTGTGAGTCGATTTGTGACAATGTGTATTTTGACGAATTGTTGATAAATCAATGTTTCGAGACTCAAAAACGGTTAAATTGGCAAGTAGGAAAACCTCAGATCGTGAAGATTGTAACTGTTGGCAGCAGAATCTTTGTTACAAGCTTTCAGCTTGCAGGAGTACAAGGAGTTGTTGTTGACAGCCCACAAAACGCCTTCTCTGAAATAAAAAAACTCGCAGAAGATTCGGATGTAGGTCTTGTCCTAATTAGCGAGGATATTTCGACGCCAATCAACACTGATCTGACAAAACTACGTGCAACAAAATCAAAACCGCTCATATTCTCACTTCCTTCAGTAGGGAGCGAAAAAAAGGAAGTTAACTACCGCAAAATGCTCAAGACGATCTTGGGCGTCTAGAGCCTATCAAATTTTGCAGAATCATCACCAAAAGACAGCTTGCTCAATTTTGGACCCTTTGCATTACTGACGTATGTAGTAATGTATGCAATCCCACCAGCAATGACCCCACACCCAAAAACAAGTGCAAGTGCTGTGATTGGCAGCTTGACAAACTCCATGATGTTTTGTGTTTGAGATTCTTCCCCCTCAACAAAGTTGACAAATCCAGCTCCAACAAAACCTGTGATGATCAAAAGAATTGTTGCCACTCCCCCGACATTCATTCCGATAAGCTGAGACCACACAAGATATTTTTTGTTTCCACGTATGGGTCGCCCTAGGTTTGATTCCAAGTGAGTGTAAAATATGGCGCAAATTGCAATTGAAACAACGAGCGTTATGTACATGAAATAACCAAAGAAAAACCATTTAGCAGGCCCATCAAGCGAGAGTGACAAAAATTCGATAAGACTCACATCTGAAAATATGGCTTGCATCAAAACAAGTGCAACAGTCAGGCCTGTGATCACGGCTCCTTGAATTATGGCGCAAAGAACAAACCTGTTGCCCCAAACACTTGGACGCTTTTTGTCAGAGACTTCTAAGAATCGTTTTCGTTCTGATTCTTTTTTTTCAATTTCTGCATAGTCACGGAATTTCTTCAATAATCGTGATTCCTCTTCATCCTCAAAACTATCGTAGTTAGGCGCATCCCATCGTGACATTGCTTTTCTTAAAATCGATTTTCATAATAATTGATTTTATGTTCGATTCGAACGGAATGTTTGAAAATTTTCAACAAATTCTTCAAATTCGTTAATGTACTTTATTGAATCTGAGTCTGATTTCTTCTTGGTAACCTTGACCATAAGTGGAAAAAACAACGTATCTATAGAAACAAGATTTGCACTTTTTATCAAAAAACTACTAGTTGAGAAAATGGTAGAATTATGAGTAAATCATTTTTTCTTTGACATTTGGGGCAACATGATTGTAACTGTAGTCGGAGTGTTTTTCACCGATATTTTTCCACCGTGTTGCTCTACTATGTTTTTACAGCTTGTTAGTCCCAAACCCGTCCCCTGCTGCTTCGTTGTGAATAAAGGATTGAAAATCTTGTCAACATTCTCAGGAGCAATGCCTGAGCCAGAATCAACAATTTCAATTACTACCCAGTCTGGCTGTTGCACGTATCTAACATAGATCTGACCAGGATTGCCCCCAATGGCCTGAATTGAATTCAGCAGAATGTTCCCAAAAACTATTTCCATTTTGATTGCCTCACAGCTCAAAGTCAGATCCGTACTTGGAAAGTTAACTGCAATGTTGTTTGGTATGGTTAATGGTACAATTGATGATTTGAGAACGCCAATCAGTGATGCTGGACTTGTTTTTAAGGGAGTTTTCTTGAGATAATCAAGTACTCCGTCGATTTGATGGCTTATCCGAAAAACGGATTCATCCATCGAATCAAATCGTTTCATAACATATTCATCCATTGATTTGCCTTGCTGCGTCCTGAGTAGTTTTACCGAATTTTTGATTGTTGTGAGGGGGTTTTTTATATCGTGAGCAAGCCTTGCTGAGAGTTCGCCAATGGCAGCCATTTTTTCAGAATCCAGAATTCGCTTTGTTTTCTCATCAACTTCAACTTCGAGTTGATTCTTTCGATGTTCCAAATCCTCACCTATCTTTGAGACTTTGGCCAGATTTTCATGCAGTGTTTCGTTTAGTTGTTTTGTCAACTGTCTTTCTCCTTCCAAATGACTGTACAATAACTTCATTTTGCTTTCATCAAATTCCTTTACAGCACGCATCGACTCGTCAAATAATTTTTTTATTTCTTTAGACTGTGCGGTTGAGTTGTTATCTGGTTTTTCATCTGTGATGGCGTCTAGACTTTCCTTGTCGATAATTTGCGCCTCTAATCCAAGCGGGGAGTCTTTTACCTTGTTAGACCCTGCCGAATTAGTAAATTTGGCATCTTGTCTATCAATATCTTCTATTGTGGATTGATTTTGTGGATTTGAGTTCTTTTTAAAAAAAACAGTGCGTTCTGTGAAGCTTAAAGGATCCATGTTTTTGGTTTGAAGCGATGACTTGGAATCGTCATCTTTTCTAACTATGAATCTCCTCATACAAATATCACATGCTTTTTTTTAAAAGAGATTCGTTTTTTTTATTCAAACAAACAGGCAAATCCAAAATGCTTCATGTGCAAAAAATGCGTCTGTAAAATCGTTTTTCAGGCACGAATCTTAAAAAATTATTAGGAAATTAATAAATTTTAGAAAAAAGCATTTGAATTTTTTGTACACACACAATGTTAATTGGATTTTATTTAATTATGGAGTAAAGTGGCTAAAAATCTCACTGTTATAGTAATAGAGGATGATGAGAATGTATTGGAGATATTTGATGAATGGATAAAAATGGCAGGCATTTCTGTTTTGGCCAAAGGTTATGATGGAAAAGAAGCGGTAGAATTATTTGAAAAACACAGGCCTGGAGTAGTTATATTGGATCTTATGATGCCAGGGTACGACGGATTTTACGCAATAGATGGAATTAGAAAAATTGATCCAGATGCAAAAATCTTGGTCTTGACTGCAGATGTTACTGAGCAAACAAAGCAAAGGCTGAACCAGCTAAAAATTTCTCTAATGTACAAACCTTATGAATTAGACGATGTAGTAAAAGAAATCAAAAAACTAGAGTCTACAATCACGGCCTGATTTAATCTTCCTCCGCTCGCTGTTCAAAATTGCTGTGATTCCAAAATTGGTTTCTAAAATGTACTTATATCCAGATTCTCGTAGCATTTGTAAATGAAGGCGGCTTTTGTCAAAGGTCAGGCAGCTGTGGGGGTACAAGAAACGGCAAAGCCACAACTCGGTGCAGGCGACATTCTAGTCAAGATGAAGTCATGCGGCATCTGTGGGTCTGATGTTGAAAAGGTGTTCGGCAAATATGGGCAGCCGTCAATGAAACTTGGACACGAACCTGCAGGAATTGTAATTGACGTGGGGGCCACAGTTTCAGACTTCAAGTCTGGCGATCGCGTCTTTACGCACCATCATGTCTCTTGTTATTCTTGCCATTATTGTAAACATGGAAACGAAACAATGTGTCCAAAATATTATGAGACAAATCTTTCACCATGTGGGCTCTCAGAAGAATACGTTGTCCCTGAATGGAATGTGGTGCATGGAGGGGTCCTTAAAATTCCAGACTCGATGTCCTTTGATGAGGCTGCAATGATAGAGCCATTGGCATGCTGTGTTAGGTCTTGGGCCAAATTTTCCTATCATCCGGGAGACACTGTGGCAGTCCTTGGAGCAGGACCTACAGGAATGATGCATGTAATGCTTGCACAGGCAAACAATTTTTCCAAGGTCTTTTGTCTTGATGTGAATGATTTTCGACTTGATTTTGCCAAATCCTTTGGTGCAACCCCGCTAAAATCTGATCCACAATCCATTTCAAAAATACTCTCGGACACTCAGAACATGGGAGTTGATGTGTCAATTGTGGCTACGGGTAACCTAAGGGCAGTGTCTGATGCCATAACAATCACAAGAAAAGGTGGAACCATTGTTCTCTTTGGCGTTCCATCAAAGGGAGCAACAATGGACATTGACATGAGTGTCGTATATTCAAAAGAATTGACTTTGGTTCCAAGCTATGCAGCATCAGATGCGGATACAAAGCAATCACTTGATCTCATATCGTCTGGCAAAGTAGATGTGAAAAGACTGATCACCCACAGGTATGCCCTTGGTGACTCACAGAAGGCCTTCGAGCATGCCCATACAGGCCAAGGCGCCATGAAAATAATCATTCACAGCTAGAAAAGATTAAGAAGGGTTTCAGAATCCCAAAATCCACATGGACTGGGGATTAAAAAACAGGATTGCAAGCATACTAAAACCAAACAATGGCCGCGGAGTAATGCTCGCAGTGGATCATGGTTACTTTTTAGGCCCGACTGAAAAGCTAGAAGTTCCAAAAAAGACTATCGCACCCCTGCTAAAATATTGTGATTCTTTGATGGTTACAAGGGGTGTCGTAAGAACCTCAGTTGATCCAAGCTTTCCTGTTCCGATTGTATTGCGGGTATCTGGAGGAACGAGCATAATCGGAGAGGATCTTTCGAATGAAAAAATCACAACAAGCGTCAAAGACGCAATCAGAATTAACGCAAGCGCACTTGCAATGTCAATTTTCGTTGGTGCAAAATACGAACACAACTCTTTGGTAAATCTCGGAAATTTGGTAAACGATGCAGAAGAATACGGCCTTCCAGTCTTGGCAGTAACTGCAGTTGGAAAAGAGCTGGAAAAACGAGATGCAAGATACCTGTCACTTTCGTGCAGAATAGCAGCAGAATTTGGCGCACACATGGTCAAGACCTATTATTGTGAAAACTTTGACAAAGTCGTAACAAACTGCCCAGTCCCAGTAATCGTTGCTGGCGGGCCAAAGATTCCAGAGCGTGACGCGCTAGAACTGACGTACAATTCAATCAAGGCAGGAGCTGCAGGTGTTGACATGGGGCGAAACATTTGGCAATCCCAGTTTCCAATCCCAATGATCCGTGCAGTTAGAGCTATAATTCATTCTAATTACAGTCTGAACCAAGCGTATGATTTGTTCAAGAAACTCTGTCAGGAATATCCATCAAGAGAGAACCAAAAGCCTTCTGGCAATTTTGTACCAAACCAGAACCGACCACAACCAAACCAACAAAGACCACAAAACCAGAACCGACCACAACCAAACCAACCAAGGCCAACTCAACAGAAACCACAGTCGCAAAAACCAAACCAAAAGCCACAACCGCAAAAACAAGAACAAAAGCAAAAGCCACATGGCCAAAAACTACAATCACAAAAACAACCACAAAAAAAGCCAGAGCAGCAAAAACAACCACAACCAGCAGCGGCTCAGGCAAAATCACAATAAATTTTTAAAATTCTACTAGTCTATGGAATTTTTGATAGGTGTATGTGGACTATCTTCCAGTCTTGCTTTTTTACCAGAACAAATGTCGCTCTCCCATCAATTATAATGTGCTCGCCAGTGAATGCCTTGTTGTCTACTAGCATTCCTTTCTGAGTCAGCTCGAATGCAACCACTGCGACATCTCCAAAGATGCTAATCTTCGGATTTCTTATTTCATAACTATAATCAGATATGCTAACAAATCTGAGCTCTTCTAATGCAACAGTGGTCTTGAAGTCTTTGAGATCATATGGAGGCACATCAGAAAAGCTTGAAAAACTAGGATCGTCAAACTGAATTGTTCTAAGCGGCACCAAATCTTTTGTTCTACCGATTTCAAAAAATGTCTCGATTACTTTGATTATCTGCTCTCTTTCGGACAATGCGCTCTGCCTGAGGGCAATCCAACTTTAAGGCTTGTGCCAACCCTGTCAATCTGGCTTCAAAACGCTAAGTAATCTTTATATCGATAATTTCTGATCTGACATATTGAATATGATATACAGTTCGACTGCACCACTGTTGGAATTGCTGCTAGTCGAGCTGGTGCTGTAAAATTATAATACAGCGCTCTTTTTTGGTGATTAATTTATGGAAAAAATTTCAGGCGCTAGGGCTTTAATGAAGGCATTAGAAAAACAAGGGGTCAAGGAGATCTTCGGACTACCGGGAGGTGCGAATCTTCCTATGTATGACGAGTTGTACAAAAGCAATATTCGCCACATCTTGGTAAGACATGAACAATCTGCAGCCCACATGGCAGATGGATTTGGACGGGTAAGCAGAAGGGCAGGAGTGTGTTTTGCGACATCAGGACCAGGTGCCACAAACATTGTAACCGGTCTTGCAACAGCACAGGCAGACTCTGCACCAATGGTTGCCATAACAGGACAGGTACCAACTGCCATGATAGGACGTGATGCCTTTCAAGAAAGCGACATTATCGGTATCGCAAACCCTGTGGTGAAATATTCTTTCCAGCCAACGAATCCAGCTGAGATCCCAGAAGTTGTAAAGAAAGGGTTTTACATTGCCGAGACAGGTCGTCCAGGTGCAGTACTAATCGATATTCCAAAAGACGTTCAACAAAACGAAGCAGACATTCCATTTCCAGAAGAAGTCAAGATCCGCGGATATCATCCGTGGACAGACCCTGACATGGTTGCAATAGAAAAAGCAATCAAGTTGCTACTTTCATCAAGCAAGCCAGTAATTTTGGCAGGAGGTGGTGTGATAATCTCTTCGGCATTTGCAGAATTACAATCTATTGCAGAACTACTCATGATTCCAGTGGTGACTACATTCAAAGGGAAAGGGGCATTCCCAGAAAATCACCCGCTATCATTAGGGCCAATTGGAATGCACGGGCATGCAGAGGCAAACAAAATCATGACTGAGGCAGACTGTGTCTTGGCAATTGGAACAAGATTCTCTGACCGTTCGGTCGGCAGATTCGATGAGTTTGAGAAAAACCTCAAGATAATTCACTTGGATGTAGACCCAGCAGAGATTGGCAAAAACCAAACAACAAGTGTTGCAGTCGTTGGCGATGTCAAGGCATCGTTGAGGATCTTTTTGAAACTATTGGTACAAAAGGCACTCAAAAAGTCAGAGCAAAACGTATGGCTAGACCATGTAACCGAGATAAAAGAATACTGGAAACAAAATCTCAAGCTTCATCCTGGCGAGCTCAGTGCTGCAAGAATCTTGCGAAAATTGCGCGAAGTATTGCCACACGAATCCATTGTCACGACAGAGGTAGGACAGCACCAAATGTGGGCGTCATTATTCTACGATGTGATTCATCCTGGAACCTTCTTTAGCTCAACAGGCCTTGGAACGATGGGTTGGGGATTCCCAGCATCGATTGGGGCAAAGGCAGCAAGGCCTGACTTGCCAGTAGTGGACATTGCAGGTGATGGAAGCTTTAACATGACTGAAAACTCGCTTGCAACATCTGTTTTGGATAACTTGCCAGTAATAGTATTCTTGGTAAACAATTACTCCCTTGGAATGGTGGCACAGTGGCAGAGGACCTTTTATGACAGGAGGATGATTGGCGTTGATCAAAAAAGATGCCCAGACTATGTCAAGCTTGCAGAATCATACGGGGCACAAGGAATTCGCATTGGCAATCTAGAAGAGCTTGGGCAAGCGATCAAGGCCGGCCTAAAAAGTGACGTTGCAACTGTAATTGATATTCCAATAGACCCAGAAGAAGACGTACTTCCATTCGTAGCCCCGGGGACCTCGTTAAAGGACATGATCCTTCCATCATAGTGATAACTTTGGTTTGGGCTATCTTGTCATTACTTGTGGAAAACAAGCCTGGCATTCTCTTCAAGGTAACACACCTTTTTAGATCAAGGAACTTTAACATCGATTCCATATCTGTCGGCGTTACCGAAAACCCCGAGTTTTCAAAAATGACCATAACAACCATAGGCGATGAGCGTCAAATCGCTCAAATTGTAAAGCAACTTGACAAAATGATTGATACCATAGAGGTAAAACGGCTAGATGACAAAAAAACGGTGTATCGGGAATTGGTACTTTTCAGAGTCAAAATCTCAAAGGCATCTGACAGTATGGAAATAAACAACATCGCAAACTCATTTGGCGCAAAAATACACGATGCACGAAAGGACTCTATCATGCTGGAGTTGACTGCAACACCTGATCAGATTCACAACTTACAAGAACTACTAAAACCGTACGAAATCTTGGACATTGCAAGTACTGGCGTTGCCGCACTACAGAGGGGCGGAGATTGAGAGTTCGAATATTTGATACCACTCTAAGGGACGGAGAGCAGACGCCAGGCGTTGCACTATCTCCAGAGAAAAAACTAGTCATTGCAAAAAAACTCGATGAACTAGGAGTTGATGCAATAGAGGCAGGATTTCCTGTAATATCTGATGGGGAGCAGCAAGCAATCAAACTCATAACAAAGGCAAATTTTTCAGCTGAAATCTGCGGCCTTGCAAGAACAAGCAAAAAAGACATTGATGCGGCAATAGATTGCGGCTTGACCTATATCCACACATTCATTGCAACATCTGACATTCACTTGCAATACAAGCTAAAAATGACACGAGAGCAGGCACTTGCAAAGGCAATCGAGGCAGTAGAGTATGGAAAATCGCACGGATTGCAAGTGGAGTTTTCTGCCGAAGATGCAACAAGAACCGACAGAGACTTTCTAAAACACGTCTTCTCTGAGGTGGCAAAGGCAAAAGCAGACAGAATCGACATTCCAGATACCGTAGGGTATTCAACACCGCAATACATGGCAGAAATAACCAAAGATGCGGTGGCCGTAACGAAATTACCAGTCAGCGTGCACTGCCATAATGACTTTGGCTTGGCAGTGGCAAACGCGATTGCAGGACTCCAAGCCGGCGCACAGTGTGCACATGTCACAATAAATGGAATCGGCGAACGTGCAGGAAATGCCTCACTTGAAGAACTTGTCATGGGGTTACAGTGTCTACAGTTTGGCGAAAAATGGGAAACCGGAATAAACACAAAACTACTATATGACACATCGAGATTTGTCTCAAACCTAGTTGGAATAGCGGTTCAGCCAAACAAAGCAATTGTTGGAGAAAACGCCTTTGGACACGAATCCGGAATCCACACTCATGGAATACTTAACAATCCACTTACGTACGAGCCAATCAGTCCGGAGTTGGTAGGCCGTACAAGGTGGTTACAAGTAGGAAAGCACGCCGGACTCCATGGCATCTCTGCAATGCTTGAAGAATATGGAGTAAAACCAAATGAAACCCAGCTTAAACAAATCCTAGAAAAAGTCAAGACGATTGGTGATCAAGGAAAACAAGTAACGGATGTTGAGCTATTATCGATTACAAACGAAATCCTAGGCGAACATGCAATCAAAAGACTTGTACAGCTAAGCGGCTTTTCTGTCTCAACTGGAATTGGTATAATGCCATATGCATTTGTAAAGCTAAACATCGACGATGTTGATTATATTGGAACCGACTATGGAGTGGGCCCAGTAGATGCAGCACTAAATGCCATACAAAAAATCACAGGAGAGATTGCCAAAATCAGAGTAAAGGAGTACAAGCTTGATTCTATCTCTGGCGGATCTGACGCACTATGTGAGGTAACAATCAAGGTAGAAGATGCATATGGAAACATGTCGTCTGCAAAATCAATAGGTGAAGACATTGTGACTACTAGCGTTCAGGCAGTAATCGAAGGCATTAACAGAATAATGCTAAAAAAGACACTAAAACAAAAAAAGATTGGCAGCTAGGCTCTGAACCGTTGGCAAAAATGTATAACATTTCATTAATCACTGGTGATGGCATCGGGCCTGAGCTCTCAGAGTCTGCTCAAAGCATACTGGACATAATTCATGACAAGCTAGGCCTAAAATTCGACATCAAAAAACTCGATGCGGGGGATGCGGCACTTGCAAAACATGGAAAAGCGCTTCCAGACGATACTATTGAGGCAATTAAAAAATCCGATTCCTGCATGAAGGCACCTGTAGGTGAGAGTGCAGCGGATGTAATCGTGGTTTTGCGAAGGATCCTCAACTTGTATGCGAACATTCGCCCTGCAAAGTCATATCCAAACATGCCTGCGCTAAAGGATAACATCGACTTGGTGATAGTTCGTGAAAACACTGAGGATCTCTACACCGGCCAGGAGTTTGAAATAGCAAATGCCGCAGTGGCGTTTAGAATCATATCTGAAGGTGCATCTGAAAGGATAGCAAAATATGCGTTTGAGACTGCATTGCAGCGAAACGGCAAGAAAAAAGTAACATGCGTCCACAAATCAAACGTCATGCGAAAAACTGACGGCTTGTTTGCAAGGGTTTGCTCAAGTGTTGCAAAGAACTATCAGCAAATCCAGTTTGAGCAAATGTATGTTGACGCATGCGCGATGAATCTAATTAGAAGGCCTGAGGAATTTGATGTCATAGTTACAACAAATCTCTTTGGCGACATTCTCTCCGACGAGGCAGCCGAAGTGGTGGGCGGCCTTGGCATGGCGCCGGCTGCAAACATCGGTGACTCGTTTGCATTGTTTGAGCCAGTACATGGAGCTGCGTTTGATATTGCGGGAAAAGGAATTGCAAACCCCTCTTCGTTTATCTTGTCGGCAAAAATGATGCTGGAGTGGCTTGGCTCAAAACACAACGACAAAAAATGTTTTGAGGTAGCTCAAAAACTAGAAGGGGCAGTTTACGGTGTCGTCAAAAAGGGGATCAAGACTCGCGACATTGGAGGCACCATGACAACAAAAGAGTTTACAAAAGAAATCATCTCTTTATTGTAGCTCAGACATCTGACGCAGGAGGATTCCTTGACCAAAAGAACAACGCCAGACAAAGCGGTATCATGCAGACAACTGCTGCAATTACAAAAACAACATAGTATCCCTGATGTAGTCCTGGAATAAGCGGGCCTGGAAATACGGCATAAAACCAAATGAACGCCACAAATCCCACAATTACCTTGTTTTTCTTAATTACTGCTTTCAAGCCAAGCTTTTTCTTATTGATATAGCAGCGCTTGCAGCGTGTCCTGTCGTCTGTCATGCATGAGGTGCAGACTAGTTTTTGGCAAAAGTAGCACTTTCTGTCCCCGAACTTGGAATTGCAAAACTCGCAGCTTCCCAACCGTGTTTTTTGTCTTTCTTTAGATTTATTTTTTATGGGCTCAGTCTTTCTGGGTCGCGTGGGTACAATACCACTTCACGGACATTGTCGATTCCAACTATTACTGTCATGAGTCTATCAAGGCCTGTACCCCATCCGGAGTGTGGAGGCATTCCCCACTCAAATGATCTCAGGTGGTCTTCAAAGCTTGCAGGATCCAATCCCTGCTCTGTCAAACGAGACTTTAGCTTTGCTGGATCATGAAGCCTTCTGCCACCAGATGATAGCTCCAAGTATCCGTACTGTAGGTCAAAGGATCTTGAGATCTTGACATCTTTGTCTTTTTCATGTATGTAAAATGGTTTGAGGCTCATAGGCCAGTCAATTAAAAAGAAAAACCCTGGGTGGTTCTCGCCAATTGTTTTTAGGTGCGAATCAAGCAAGTCATCTCCAAATGCAAGCTTGACTCCTGACTTTGCGAGCTCGTCTAGCGCTTGGGCATATGTGATTTTATCGAATGGCTGTTTTGGAATGTCTAGATTTCTTTCAAGTGCTGCAAGCTCGTCCTTACAGTTTTCCAAAACATCTCTGAAAACAGAAACAATCAATCCTTCCAGGACATCCATCACATCAGTGTAGTCCATAAACGCTGCCTCTATGTCGATGCTTGTAAATTCTGAAAGGTGGCGACCAGTGTGAGATTTTTCGGCGCGATAAAAGGAGGCAATCTCAAAGACACGCTCAAGGCCGATGGTGAGCTGTTCCTTGTATAGTTGTGGCGACTGGGCCAAATACGCCTTTTTGCCAAAATACTCTAAAGAAAACAGGTTTGCACCACCTTCGCTTGCACTACCGATTATCTTTGGCGTGGTTACCTCGATGAATCTTTTCTGGGTTAGTGTTTTTCGAAGGGATGCCAAAACATGGTGCCTGATTTTAAAAATTGCAGCTACGCGTTGGTTTCTAAGATCTAGCGCACGGGCATTTAGGCGATTGTCTATGTTGCTTTCAAGCCTGCCTATTGGGTCGATTGGCAATGGGTGCACTGCCTTTGTTAAAACATCTATGCCATCTGCCTTGATCTCGAATTTAAAATCGCGAGCCTTTGTGCTTTGGATGGTACCCTTTATCATGATGACTGTCTGCCTTGTCAGGTCTTCTGGGACTAGGTTGTCGTCCTTGACAATTATTTGGGCAAGGCCTGTGACGTCACGAACGGTAAGAAATGTCAGTTTGCCAAGCTTTCTGAGATCCTCTATCCAACCACCAATGACAGTTTCTTGTCCTTGCATGTCTACTGAAATCTCGTCTATGTTGTGAGTTTTCCTAAACTTCATCCTTGTTGCTCCGTTTTGTTATTTGGGTTCTTTTAACTTGTCGGCTGCCAGTTATTCGTGTAAACTGTAGGCCATCAACTATTCACATTCAAAATCGATTAACGGATCAGCTCTAAAACTTAATTCAAGTGGAGCCAAAGTTTACAGAACCTTTTTTTGATAACAAAACATGGGGTCTAACATGGTGCGTTTTTTAGCTGTCGAGGATTTGACTACGCATTATACGACAGAAGCAGGCTCAGTACATGCAGTACAAAACGTCAGCTTTTCAATTGAAAAAGGAGAATCGATTGGAATTGCAGGGGAAAGTGCATGCGGAAAAAGCACGTTAGGCCTCTCATTAATGAGGACTGTTCTTGGGGGAAAAATAATCTCTGGAAAAATCATGCTAGATGGAGAATCCTTACTGGATCTCGCAGAAGACGAGTTTGATAAATCATATAGATGGAAAAAAATCTCCATGATCTTTCAAGGGGCGATGAACTCCCTTGATCCAGTCTGTACTGTTTCTCAGCAGTTCTCCGATATCCTAGGGCAGCACAAATACCAGGGAAATCACACTCAGGTGATTAGTTCTGCTTTGCAGTCTGTAGGGCTGGCAGACGATGTACTAAAAAAATACCCGCATGAGCTAAGTGGGGGGATGAAACAACGCGTAGTAATTGCAATGGCGCTCTTGCTCAAACCACAAATAGTGATTGCGGACGAGCCTACAACCGCTTTGGATGTACTGGTGCAGTCCCAAATCCTGAACCTCTTCAAAAGTCTAAAAAAACAAGGCGTCTCATTCATGCTGATATCACATGATCTGGCCACAATATCTGAAATATGTGAAAAAATCGGAATAATGTATGGGGGCAAAATGGTGGAATTTGGCAGCTCTAAAGAAATCTTTGAGAACCCAAAGCACCCCTATACACAGGCACTGATTCAGTCGATTCCAAAATTACAGAGCAAGCAAAAGCCAAAATACATCCCAGGCAGTCCTCCAAACCTTTTGAATCCAGTTCAAGGCTGTAGATTCGTAGATAGGTGCCCACAGGCAATGGAAAAATGCAAAAACGATCCACCGTCAATTAAAACAGATTCTGGGTATGCGCTATGCTGGCTTTATGATGAATAATTCCTTACGATTGGTAGACAAGAATCAATAATTCTTAGCATTTCGGATCGAACTACCTTTTTTTCAATTGAGACCCAAACGCGGTGTCTTTTTATGGCAAAAGAAATGGTCTGGACTTTTTTTCTTTCCTCCCAAACAAATTCTACACGGCCAAGTCTTCTGTCAAATTTACTTTCCATTTCATTCTTAGTTGAAATGTGTGAAAACTGACTTTTGGTATCTTTTGCACCCAAAAGTGGTCTTAATCCGCGCCGTCTCTGGTATGCAAGCAGTTTTCCATCTCTGCCGATGATCCCAACAAATCTTATGTACGGGCTGATTCTTGAAATCCTTGCACAGATCTCGCCGAATTGTTCTTTTGTCATTTGGATTTTTTCTCCTAAACATTGTATTTTAACATCATGGTAGATACAAGACAATTTAATAATCTAAAACAAGGCTCACATTTTGTGGATTTTGCAGCCATTTTTCCATTCGCTGATGAGATTGGGTATCTAGGCCTTGCACTGATTAGTTTTTTTGGCTCACTCATTCCATTTGTCCCATTACCATCGTTTATCGTACTTGCCACAATGTCTGCGGGAGATAAATTCAACATTCATTATCTTGCCATAATTGCCGCAATAACGTCCACTGTTGCAAAGCAGATAATATTTCTGATTAGCTACGAGGGCAGAAGAATAATCACAGAAAAGACAAGAGCACGCATGAAGCCATTCGAAAGGCTGGTAAAAAGATACGGCGCCGTAGCGGCGTTTGTAGCGGCAGCTACGCCTATTCCAGACGACCTGATTTACGTACCACTAGGCTTGGCAAAATACAATCCGTTGAGATTTTTTATCTCAACACTAGCCGGCAAACTTGTCCTATGCTATGTCATAGTTTTGTTGTCGCATTATTTTGGTGGCAATTACTTGGAGCCAATTTTAGAGGATGTAAAAGACCCAACCCCACTCTATCTGGGGTTTGGAGTGTTTGTTGCCATGATGATCGCAGCAATCTTTTTGCTTTTACGACTGAATTGGGAAAAGATTCTTGGCCGAATAGCGCCATGGACTATACAAAAAGATGATGATCAGAACTAAATTTTGATTTTAAAGTTCCATTGTTTGTCAGTTGCTTGCTTTATGCCTATGCGAGTGCTGGCAAATATTTTTTGATCAACTCTCTCGCCACTTGTGATGTAAAGTGAGTTTGAAGTTACTAGATCCTCACCATATTGCTTTTTTGTTATGTCTAGAGCAATTGCAATCTTTGCAGGACCGTTTGTTAGATTCGAAACCTTGTCAGTCTTTCTGTTTTTGATCATGATATCTATTCCGTCGTGTGGCTTGAGCGCACGAATTAAAACTGCACCGGCCTTGGATCTCTCATTTTTTGCAACTGCATTGACGCAGTAATACATTCCATAAGTAAAATACACATATGCATGACCAACTTGGCCAAACATCGCCCTATTCCTCTCCGTGATGCCTCTGTATGCATGGCTTGCAGGGTCGTCTGCTTGTCGGTATGCCTCGGTTTCTGTAATGATGCCAGACATGACATGTTTGCCAATTTTGCGAACAAGCATTTTACCTAGCAACTGGCGTGCTACTTTGATTGTGTCCTGTGCGTAAAACTCGCGCCCGATCCTAGAGTCATTCATCTGTCTCAGCCAGTATTTTGCCTAGTTTTTGCATGTCTTGCTCCATGATCAAGCCTAGCTCCTGATTGTAGATTATTGCCGCAGGATGGAAGGTAAGAAAATACAGCCTTCCGTCTTTTTTTATGGTCTTGCCATGGTTTTTTGTAATTTCGCCTTGGCCTAAGATGGAATTACTTGCAGTGTTTCCCAACACGCAAATGATCTTCGGGTTTATGGCATCAAGTTCTTTTTCAAGATGTTCTCTACACGAGTATCGTTCCTCTTCGGTGGGAACCCGATTGTTTGGAGGCCTGCACTTTACAACATTGGTAATGTATACAGATTTGCGCAAAATTCCATTTTTTTCTAATATAATGTCTAGTTTTTTTCCGGCAGCCCCAACAAACGGTTCGCCCTTTTTATCCTCTGTTCTTCCAGGTGCTTCACCAATAAACACAATCTTGGCATTTGGATCTCCTTTACCGGGAACCGCATTCGTCCTTGTCTTACACAGGTCGCATTTTGTACATGCAACTACCTGATCTCGGATTTTTTCTAGATCGTTCATTTTAGTTGGCGCTTTTTACTGTCGCAATTCCTCGTATGGAAGGTCCACCATTTCCCATCTTCATTTGCTGCATAGGATCTCCTTTTCCACAGTTTGTAATCGGCCTGACTGTAAAATCATTTCCACAAGCATCAACGGAGCCAAAAAATTCTGGCGCCACCCCAACTACGATCACATCCCTTAAGAGTTCCCCAACTTCGCCATTTTCTATTCTGTTTGCGTATTGGCAGGATATGCTCCAGTTGTATCTTTTCATGTCTATTGACGGTACCTTCATGTTTGAAACAAGATAACCATGTTTTACGTCTTTGATCATTTCCTGCGGATCCCAGTCTCCCTTTTCTATGCAGGTGCAAGCCATTCTGATTAGCGGCATAAAGGAATACGAGCTTGCGCGCATGCTGGAGTTTGGTTCAACATTAAAGATATTAGCAGTTTCGCGGCTGTGCATGTGATTTACTAGTCTGCCGTCTTTTACAAGCTGATTTCTCTGTGCCTTTGTACCCTCATCATCATATTCACACCATCCAAGACTGCCCTGTATTGTAGGATCGTCAATGACATTGAGGCATTCTGAGCCTATTTTTTCTCCAAGCATCCCTGACCACCACGCGCCTCCTGCCCACGCCATTTCTTTTCCCAAGACCCTATCGGCCTCAGAAGGATGACCTAAAATCTCATGTGTCAAAAGTGCGACAAAATCGGGATTCATAACAATGGTGGCTTTTTCCTCCTTTGGCACTTTTGCATCAAGGAGCTTTGCTGCCCTGTTCGATATTTCTTTTGAAACACTAAATACATCTGCACCACTGGTTATTTTTTCTAGTCCTCCCCTTCCACCCTCTGTGATGTTTATTGATTGGGTTATTCCTGATTGGCGTGCCGTTGCAATTAGATCCATGGTTGTATCAGAAAAAGCATGCTGGATTTTTGTACCCTCACTACTTGCAAAATATTTTGAGCTGGTTACACTTGACGCACTGACAATGCTTTTGGAAATTTTTTTATTGCTTCTAATTATCTTGTCGCATTCAAAAGCAATTTTGCTTATCTCTTCTGGAGCAGCTTCTTTTTTTACCTCGTATGAAATGTTTTTTTGGATGATTGGGATTTCCGCAAGAATGACTTTATTTTTCTTTTTTGCAGCATGATATTTTGCAGATTTTATCGCAGATATGATGCCGTTTTCGAGCTTGCTGTGATCCGAAGTAGAAAAAAATCCCCACGCCCCATCACATAGGATTCTTACGCCTATGCCTAGATCATATCTTGTCATCGTTTGTTCAAGATGTCCGTTCTCAATTACGATGCCGTGTTTTTCAGTGGTCTCCAATCTGGCATCACAATAAGTACAACCATGTCTTTGAGCGATTCTGACTGCATTTTCAGCTTCCTCATGTGGCATATTATGCCGTTGAATGCTATGCTATTATTGTTAGTTGCTGCCCGATATTACCGGCATCGTGTAAAAGAATTCGTCTTCAAAACCGTCGTCATTTCTCCCTTGCTTTCTGAGGGCTGCAAAATATTCATTACATGCAGCGTAAAATTCTGTGTTTTTTGAGCGGCTAATCTCTTCCATGGTCTGGCTTTCTGAAATTTGGGTTATCTGACCCTTTGTGAGGCGTTTTCACTCTACAAGTTTGATTTCTTTGAGCGTGAATCAGTCCGTTTGGCTCTCAGGCGTATCGTGTTTTGGCAACGAAAAAGTTATGGTGGTTCCTCTGTCTGGTGCACTCTCCAATCTTATTCTTCCACCATGTGCCTCTACTATGCCCCTGCATATGGATAACCCCAAACCACTTCCGCCCTTCTCTCTTGTTAGGGATGCATCGACTTGGTAGAACTTGGTAAATAGGCTAGACTGTCTTTCATATGGTATTCCTACACCATTGTCAGTTATCGTCACTCTGATTTCATTTTGATCCTCATCTGAGCTGATCTTGATCAACCCTGTTTGTGGTTTGACTGCCTTTAAGCTATTTTTTATTAGATTGGTTAACACTTGCACTATTCTATCTGCATCGTGTGGGATTGATGTGTTCTGATCCACCGTGTTTTCTATTGTTATCTTGCTGTCATCAATCTGAGTCTGCAACGTCTGGATGGCTTTTGTAACAGTAGTGTGAATGTTTGTCAGGGTCTTTTTCATTCTCAGCTGTCCAAGCTCAAGCTTTTGAACATCTAGAAGATCTGAAATAAGTTGTAACAAAGATGCCGCACTTGATTTCATAATTGAAATTCTCTCACGTTGTTTGTCTGTGAGCTTGCCCAAATGCCCGCTCAACAATATGTCTGCATATCCCTGGATGGGAACAAGTGGGGTTTTTAGCTCGTGTGTGATCATTGCAAGAAACTCATCTTTTGCGATATCTGTTTTTCTTGCTTCTTCTTCTTTGATCATGATTGTTTCTGACATTGTGTTAAAGGTGGATGCGAGATTTCCTATTTCGTCAGTTGCGGCATATTCGATTTTTTCACCATAAACGCCCTCCTTGACACGAGAAAGTGCCTTGGTAATCATGTCCAACGGCATTAGGGATTTTCTGATCATGACTAGTACAATTATGAAAATCGCAATGTCCAATCCAATGATTGTCTGTGTGACGATCTGTCCCTCATTACGCTCATCAAGTCTGTCTTCGTTCCACATGTCGAGCAGAATATCGATTGATTCCAACAAGGACTGTCTTTGCATGTTTAAGCTAGAAAATGACCGGTTAAATTCATCTGAATACAGGGATTTTGTTTCAAGTGTCTTGACTCTTAGCTGAATTGATTCCCATAACAAATCAAGCTCGTCTAGTGATTGGGAGTTTTCCCTTGGAATTGGCTCAAGTGTCTCAACTCTTGCCCCTATGCTGTCTACATCAGGATCATCTAGGGGCATCACCAAGAGTTTTCTAATGCCGATGTCAAATGACAGTCTTGCCTTGTGCAAGTTTTCTTTAGTGGTAGCGTCTTCTTGCCCAATTGAAATCAACAATGCGTTCTGCCCTATTGTTTTTGCAGTGTTGTGCAGTTCTTGTGCAATTTCTTTGTGTCTGTTGTAGTTTCTATCTAATACATCTAGATCCCTAATCAGCGAGTCCGTAACGAGCGTCATATCGGTATTTTTTTCCAAGATGTAATTTAGTGCATTTACAACTTCATCGTCGTAAATTGAAGACACCTGGATTTGAGTAGCTTCTGCTTTGTATCCATTCCAATATTTCTTTACGGCGTCAAATTCTGACATAACAGAGTCGGGTATGGGAATGACACTTTGGCCTCTGATGGTTCCTCCGCTTTTTAGCGTATCTAGCACAACATCAAACTCCTCGACTTCTGACTCCAAAACTTTGCGATCACTCTCACTACCACTTGCGATTGAGGTCGCCAAGCTTGCAATTGTTTCAACTTTCGTCTTCAGGTCGCCCGCGCGTATGATGGCGTATGACGCCCCAGCGGTTACAAGTTGCGCATTATACAAAACAAACAGGTTGACAACTGCGACAGAGATCAAAATCCCGATCAGCAAGTACGTCTTGTTGATAATTTTCAATTTTAGTTACAATGTGTCAGATAGGGTATAAAAAGCTCGATCAAAATTATGTTAGTAAATGTCTGACGAATTCTTACGGGTGGCAAAAAAAGAGGTGAGCGATGACATTGCCGAAATTGGTAATCTGCTAAAAAACTGTTCTGGTGATAATGATATTTTTAAAAATGCAACAGAGATTGCAAGACCCATTCACAAGATAAAGGGGCTTGCGCCAATGATGGGACAAGACCAAATCGGCCAAATTGCAGCACTGGTTGATAGACTTCTCAAGACAATAATTGCTGGAAAATCGGTCACTGGCATTTATCTGACTATAAAAAAATCACACGAATTTATGCAAAGCATGATGAGCGGTGCAAACGTAGATTCAAGCCCACTCAAGTCGGAAATAGAAAAAAACCATAGGGAGTTTCTTAATTAATAGAAATTTCTATATGACATGCCGTATGATGTTTTGATATGGCGCGAATAATGGTAGCCGACGATTCTGACGCAATTAGACTGGTATTGCAAGATATTCTCTCAATTGGAAACCATGAAATTGTGGCCGAAGCAGCAAATGGCGAAGAAGCGGTCAAAAAATTCTCTGAGATGCGCCCAGACGTACTACTTTTAGATCTGGCAATGCCAAAAAAAGACGGCCTGACAGTACTAAAGGAAATAATAGCAAATCACCCAACAGCAAAGGTGATTCTAATCACTGCAAGCGACAACCAAAGCATCATAAACGAATGCCTCAACGTGGGCGCAACGGCGTTTATCTCAAAACCATTTGATTTTGATCACGTTCTAAAGCTAATCAACGACATTATACCAAAATGATTATTTTAGCCAGCTGTATCCATGGCTTGATAATAATTTAGCATGCTCTAAGCTAAACTTGTCATCGCATCTCAAACAAAGATAATTTGTCAGGATTTCTGTAAAGACTTCGCCACAACCATTACACGTGTATAGGTTATCCTGCACCCTATAGTCGACACCAAATATCTTTATGACCTCGTGGCATTTTGGACATTTATCGTCTACATATGATGATGCCGAGGACACGTTACCGCACTTGTAATGTTCAATTATTTTATCCTGCTTGAAATTTGAGCCCTTGCATTTTGGGCAGTGAAATATTTGTGCGACACGCACGGAACTGCATTTTGGGCAAGAAATTTCCTTGATGTCCTCTATTTGGATAATTTTTTTATCTGTTGTGAGGCGTTGGAGGTGAGGCAGTATCTCTGATTCTGTCTTGTCCAAATACTGTAAAATTCTCAAGAGACTTAGCTGAGTTGAGCTAGATACTAGTTTCTCAAGCGCATTGCCGATGTCATCGTCAGCTGCTTGAGCTTCTTCAGCCTTTAGAGTATCGATTATTTCTCTTAGTTTTTCCAATCTGATTGGTTTTCCTAGGTACTGATAAGCCCCTTGCGCAATCACATCCTTTATCGTTTCTTCTGTTTTTTCGCGAGCAGTTTCAAGGATTATTTTGACATCAGGCCTCATGCTTATCATCTGTGAGAGAATTGAATATCCAGTCATGTCGGGCAAATTATAATCCAAAAAGACCAAAGGAACCTTGCCGGCTTCTATGATCTCCTGAAACGATTCGATTCCAGTTTTTCCGTTTTGACAGTAATGAATTTTTTTCAAACCAAGCCTGTTAAGAAACTCTCCTAACAGAATTCCTACCGCCGGGCTGTCCTCTATTACCAATATCTCTCTTTCTTCAAGACTTGACAACATATTTTCATTTTTTATCCAATATGAAAAGTTTAGTTTTGCCAGTTATGATTAATAGTCCCACGGCAACCCTGTAATTATGTCAAAAATTGTGGCAGACACGAGTGTGATAATTAGCGGTTTTATTACAAAACAAATTGAATCAAAAAACCTCCAAAATTTCGAGTTGATCATCCCGATGGCGGCACTAGATGAGCTACAATCTCAGGCCTCTCAAGGAAAGGAGCAGGGGTTTGTTGGACTGGAAGAAATAAAAAAAATCAACAAGATTTGCCAAGAAAACAACATATCTATACAGTTTGTCGGGCAAAGACCCAGCCTCGATGACATAAGGCTTGCAAGGCATGGCAGAATCGACGCAATAATCAAAGATGTTGCAAAACAAAGCAATGCCATTCTTTACACTGCTGACTACGTGCAAGGACTCACAGCAGAAGCAGAAGGGATATCTGTAAACTATCAAAAATCCGAAAAAATGGCTACAAGTTTGGAGTTCCTAAGATTCTTTGATCAAAATACGATGAGCGTGCATCTAAAGGAAGACAATCCTCCACTTGCCAAAAAAGGAAAACCAGGAGCATTTCAATTAGTCAAAATAGAAGATAGGCTTCTCGACGACCGGTATCTTGAGCTGATAACAACGCAAATACTTGAGGCCACAAAGATCTCAAATGCAGGAACAATAGAGATTTCAAAGTCTGGAGCTTTGGTGATCCAATACGAGGACTATAGAATCGCCATAACCAGGCCTCCGTTTTCAGAAGCACACGAAATAACGATCGTCCACCCAATTACGAAAATGACTCTGGAACAGTATGGCATGTCAAGCAAACTAATGGCCAGATTCTCAGAACAAGCCGATGGTGTGATAATCTCTGGGCCTCCAGGTTCAGGCAAAAGCACTCTTGCATCAAGCCTCGCTAACTTTTATGCAGCACAAGGAAACATTGTAAAAACATTCGAATCGCCAAGAGATTTGCAGGTTGACGATGGGATAACTCAGTACACAAAGCTTGAGGGCAGCTTTGAAAATTCTGCAGACATTTTGCTTCTGGTGCGGCCTGACTATACAATCTTTGACGAAGTGCGACAACGTGGAGACTTTAGAGTCTTTGCGGATCTTAGGCTTTCAGGTGTTGGGATGGTGGGTGTCGTTCATGCAAACATGCCTCTTGATGCCATACAGAGATTTATTGGTAAAATAGAGCTTGGGATGATTCCAAGTGTAATTGACACGGTGGTATTTGTAAAGGATGGAAACATTTCCAAAGTCTATGACTTGGAGCTCAAAGTAAAGGTTCCATCTGGCATGGTCGAACAAGATCTAGCTAGGCCAGTCATCGAAATTCGCGATTTTGAAGCGGGAGTGCTGGAATATGAAATCTATACGTTTGGCGAAGAAAACGTAATAGTGCCTGTCTCAGCAACAGAAGAAACAAAATCAGGAGTTCAGCGACTAGCGTCAGAAAAAATCAAAGAAACATTGCGTAGGTTTGACGCAAACCCACAGATAGAAATCCTGACTGAGAACAGCATCAAAGTCAAGGTAAAAAAAGAATCAATCCCATCTTTGATAGGAAAGGGAGGCTCTACAATTACCGATCTTGAAAAAATCCTACACGTACACATCGACGTGGAGGCAAAAGAAGATGACGGTTCGGACTATCATGCCGAATCACATAGCGGCACGCCGTTTGATTTTTCAGAATCAAGCAATTCACTTTTGTTTACGGTGAATAAAGGCCGCAATGGAATGTTTGCAGAGATTTATGTCAAAGGACAATATGTGACTACGGCCAGAGTAGCTAGGCATGGAAAGATAAAGATATCAAAACGATCTGATGCCGGCAAGGCTTTGATGCATTCGGCATTTTCTAAAAATGATATTGAGATATTCATTAAAGATTCTTGAACCCTTCAAGAAACTTTTGATTGGATTTCAGATAGGTGATGAACTTTCTTAGCTGCTTTATCGTTTTTGGGTTAAGATGGTGTTCAATTCCCTCTGCATCCTGATTTGCAGTTTCATGCTCAATGCCCAGTATTTCAAAAAACTCCAAAAGTATCCCATGCTTTTGTCGTATGGTGCCGGCAACACTGTTTCCTTTCGGGGTCAGGTTGATTCCGCGATATTTTTCATATTTTAGATATCCGTTTTCATCAAGTCTATGAAGCATCTTTGTCACACTTGGCGCACTCACATTCATGTATCTGGACACATCCAAGGTAGTGGCATACCCTTTTAGCTCTACAAGCTCCGCAATGACCTCAAGATAGTCCTCCATCCTCACCATCTTTAGCTTTGCAGATTTGTGTGCAGCCTTTATTGACTCGAGTCTGCTCTCGCCCTTTTTCTTCAAATTAGTTTGATAAAACAAACGTACCTTATAATCTAGACTACAGTGGGCGAGTATTTGATCCACTTGAAAGTATCGGATCATCGTGTGCAATTCTTAACTAATTTTGCCTAAAAGCAAATTGCGCAGTGGATGAAATGTTCGAGCTTCAAAGACTAATCTATGACCATGCGTTAGTTTTTAACGACCAAATAATTTTGTATTTTTGTGGCAACTAGAGCCCAAATTTTAATCCCGATTACCATCGCAGCTGCGATAATTGGCGTCGTCGGTATGATATCAATGCCAAAGGACGTCAAACTAGAACAGACCGAATTCCCAAGGGGAATCATAAAAATTGACGATATCACACTTCAGGTACAAATTGCCGACACAAGCCCATTGCAAACAAGGGGATTGATGTTCCAAGAAAAACTGCCATATGATCAAGGGATGCTGTTCATTTTTGAAGATGTAGGGGTGCGTTCTATGTGGATGTTAAACATGCAGTTTGCCTTGGACCTAATCTGGATTGATGATGGCGGCAATGTAGTGCACATTGAAAAGGATACACAACCTTGTAAATCTGCAATAGAAACAGTTGGATGCACGTTTACAAATGGAAATGGCAAGGACGCAAAATACGTGCTTGAGGTAACATCTGGCTTTGTAGACAAGTTTAACATAACTGAGAATTCAAAATTGGAAATAATTTCAGTTTGATAACTTTCTTGGAAAGGCTTATCTGTAGTGGTAAAAAACCAACAAAAAATGATAAATAAAAAAATTCTTTACACTGCAGCAGGTATTGCAATTGTACTAATCGCTATTGTGTTGCTGTCGGCAAATAACGAAGGGCGGCAAATACAAAAAATCTCATATGTCGAAGCTAATTCTCTGTTAAAAGAAAAATTAGCAGAGCATGAAATTTCAATGTCTTCTCCAATAAAACTACAAACACCAGATGACATAAAACAATATTGCACATTCTTCACAGATGCAGAAAAACAAAAAAACACTGAGTACTGTACGTCCACAGAACTAACTGACAGAGACGGTCAATTCCTTGGCAATATTCATATGATTGGATCCTCTGATGAGCCCAAAATTGTCCTCGTACTGATTCAAACAGATCCCACAATGTCGCAAATTGATTCTGTCAAAGTATCAGTTGATACTGTTATTCAAAATCTAGTTTGTGACTGTTGGCATCAAGTGATGCCTGGCAATTTTGAGAATACTGCGCAATGGGTTGATGGCCTGCGCCAATTTCACCTGAGTGATACAAAACCACACAGTAAATCAAAGCAGCTGACACTCGAGGACAAGTCAATCCAACTGGAGCTTAGTACCAACAAGGACGGATATCTCTGGCAGTTTTTTATATATGGCTAGTCTGTCTGTTTCAAACAAACAGCCCGTTATAATCTGATTTCTGCTATCATTGTCTGCTTGTGGGATTCACGATCGTCACTGCGCATGCGAGATTCCATTCCTGAAGAAGCTCTTTTCGATAAAATCAGGATGCTCAAATATGAAAAACAAAGACTTGCAGAACAAAACGTAACTCAGCAAAAAATGCTGGTGACTCTTGAGAGAAAGATTGTAAAATTTGAAGAAATAAAAGATCAACGTGACTGGCTCCTTGATGAAATGACAAAAAAGATTGGCGAGCTGAGTCATTTCCAATCCGAGCTTTTCAAGGCTGAACGACTTTCGGCAATTGGTGAGATGGCTGCTAGGCTTGCACATGATATGCGTAACCCTCTGGCAATAATAAAAAACGCAGTTGAGCTTGTAAATCTAAAACATTCTACAAAAATCTCAGCTGATCTGTTGGAATTATTCGCATCAATAGATCGCGCTTCCTCCAGGCTAGTGTTTCAGCTAGATGACGTGCTGAATTTTGTTAGAGGATCCCCGCTTAGCTGCACTAAACATTCTTTACATGATATAATGGAATCATCTATAAACAAAATCGTCGAGCCGGATCAAATTAGCATTCAAAGGCCAACAAATGCCGTATCTGTTTTCTGTGATGGCGAAAAGATTAGCGCAGTTTTTACAAATCTAATAATGAACGCTATCCAAGCAATGGAAAATTGCGGTGAAATCGTGATACAATTTGATGAAACCGATGACGATATCACATTTAGAGTGCAGGATTCTGGGCCTGGAGTGCCAGAATCAATTCTCGACAAAATATTTGAGCCTCTGTTCACCACAAAGTCTTGCGGGACAGGCCTTGGGCTTCCGGCGGTAAAAACAATAGTGCAGCAACACCAAGGAATGATAAGTGTTACAAACCATCCCACTGTCTTTTCAGTATCAATTCCAAAAGATTTATCCTGATAAATCCACAGGACAAAATTCAATACCTGATTACTTGGTATAACAAAAATGTTTGAAACTCTGTGGCTAATTCCGCTTGGATTTGTAGCGGGCGTAGTTGGCTCAATAATCGGCCTTGGAGGAGGAATAATCGTAGTTCCAGTATTGACATTTCTAGGCGTATCGCCAACAATTGCAGCAAGCAGCAGCCTTTTTGCAGCATTTAGCAATTCTGCTGCGTCGACTGCATCTTATGCAAAACAAAAACGCCTTAACTATAAGATTGGAGTACGACTAGGACTAATGTCGGTTCCAGGATCTGTACTTGGAGCCTTTGTATCTGCAGAGGTTACTCCAGATGTATTCAAGGTCTTGTTTGGGTTGGTACTAGTCGCATCATGTTTTTACTTGTTCATAAAACGGGATCTTGAATCAAAACAAGCAAAAATATCAAAACAAATGATTGTGGCATCTGCTGCGATAAGCTTCTTTGCGGGAATTCTTTCTAGCTTTTTTGGAATAGGGGGAGGAATAATCTTTGTCCCCTTGATGATAATCGGACTTGGGCTTTTGGTGAAAAATGCGACAGCTACATCACAGTTAATACTGTTGTTTTCATCCGCAACAGGAATGATCACCCATTCTCTTTTGGGACATTCTGACTTTGACTATGCGTTATTGCTTTCGGTTGGGGCGTTTGCTGGGGGTCTTGTAGGTGCCAGATTATCCATAGAAATCAAAGAGCGAAGCATAAGAATACTGATCAGTGCTGCGATGATTGCAGCGTCAATCAAACTGTTTTTGGACGGTGCTGGAATCTGGCCTTCAAACACCGGTTAAGGATATTAATCAGAATTACTGGTGACTTGCATGGTAAAGTTTGATGGAATTCGGATGCAAGAATTAATCAAAGTAGAAGACCCGGACAAAGATGGCGGGATAACGCTGGTTTTTCAAGATAACAGGTATCTCCACATCAAAGTCAAAGATGGAAAGCTGGAAACAACCTGCGTTCCGGAATAACTGCAAAATTTAAGGCTATTTTGGGGGTTCTCTTTTAATTCTGTAGATATTGCGTTTCGAAATGACTACAGCGTCGCCGTTTTCTTTTTTCCCTTCAAAATCTACTACAATCATGCCAAACTCGTCGTCCAAGTCCTTTTTGTCGGCTAGTGTGAACTTTATCTTTAGAATGTCATCCACATGGAGCGGTTTGAGAAATCTGGTGTTTCTGTTTTCCCAGCTTGGGTCGCCGTCCATGCCATAAAGCAGAATCATATTGCCGTAAATTTGGCTGAGTCTTGTAAACTCGCCTTCCATCCTCGCAATTATCGCACGGCCTGAAACTATTGTACTGTATTCGTCGTCATCAAAAATGGTATTCTTTATTCTTGAAAATGCAAGATATGACTCTAGTTCTTTTTTTGAGAAAGTGCAGGTGGAAAAAAACTCTTCTCCAACTTTGAGGTCAGAAAACTTTTTCATTACTCTCTGGTCTCGTCTACGTAAAACGTGACCTCAGAGGAGTTTCTTGCGGCATCTGTGACAAAATAACTGAGGGCCTGGGCAATTTTGTTATTGTCAGGATCTTTTCCCTCAACACTGCCTGGTAAAACAAGAAACGATCTTATCTTTGATTTGAGGACATCGCTCAACTCTTGGTTCACTGTGGTTGTAAATGGTCTTAGTGCGCCCCTGAAGACTTCTACACGTGCTCTATCGGCGCCTGAGACTTTGGCGCCGGAGGGAAGATCTGGACCAATGATCATTGCAGTCCCCGTGACATTCTTGTAGAGCCGTGGATCTTTTTTACCTCCAGGAACAAACGTCTCAAACGCAGTCTGGAGTACGGTTGCAGGGGTGTTTATGAATTTGTCAACAAGATCATCCCAGCTTTTTCTGGTACTCTCGATGATTTTTAGGCTCGAAGGCACTTTGCCTGTGCAGTATACCAGAGTAGATAGTTTACCCTGAGTCTTTGCCGCGTTGAGCCATCTTTGGACGTCATCTGGGTTTTTCAAGTTGACTACATGTGAGTGGAACTTTGCGCTGATTGAGTCTTGGTATTCTTTTGGGGTTGTCTCAGAAATGAGGCATACTGCCTTACCGCCACTTTTCTCTACGAACTGGGCTAAAAATTCGGCCCGTTCGGCATCTGCTTTGTCGGTTGCATCGATTGCAAACACAACTACCTGTGACGCAAAGCTTACTTGCAAAACAGAAGGTACAGTGGCTGCAATGTGGATTTTTACCGGATAAAAGACTCTGTCCCCAGGGATGACTTTGCCGTTTAGTGTTTTTGCAATGTCGTCATCGGCAAGTGCTAGAACAGTTTGAGCAACTTGGGTCTGAGACAAAAACTGCCTGTCTGCAATCATAAACGATGTGTTTTTTTGCACCTTTTCTGCAATTTCTTGAATCTTTGCGAGTAACTTGGTTAACGTTTGAGTGATTTTCTCGGGGTCTACATTTTTCATTTTCGCAATGTTTGAAGCAGCTTTTCCAATTCCTTCTTTTACGGTTTGTTCGTTTTCTCCAAGCAGTCCAACGATGTCTTTATTCGCAGTTTCAACTTCGATTGGACTGAGATCCTCAAACCCACTAACGCGTAAAAATTCGGCAGCTGCTTTTGGATAAACTGTCTTGTAAATTCTATCAGAGTGAACAGGGCCTGGATTTGTCGCAATTGATACGATTCCCTTCTCGGTCAACTCCCATGACATTGCCTCAACCAGTCTGTTTTTTGCTCCCTGTGCCGCAGTATACGGGCTTCTGAATCTATACGGTCGCTGTTCAAACGGTCGTTCCTCTGTAAAGAATGTAGATATGGTGATTATTTTTGCCCCCGCATTCATCACTTTTAGTGCTTGAACGGATGTCCAAAATGTACCTGTGAGGTGGATTCCAACGGCGCTTTTGAATTCGTCTAGTGGCGCGTTTGCAAAACATGTTACCGGTCCTGAGACGCCAGCGTTATTTACTATGACATCCACACCCACGTTTGAATTTTTGAGACTATCAAACATTTGAGAAACCCCGACCTCATCGCTTACATCTACGCCAGAAAATAGCCAAACTTTGGCATTGCTTTTCACTTTGCTAATTATATCGTCAAGAATCTTCTTTGTCTCTTCGAGCGGCTCTTTTCGCCTTCCCAAAATGATTATGCCTGCACCATTTTCGGCAAAAAGCTTGGCAACTGTCTGTCCTATTCCGGTTCCACTTCCAGTAACTAAGACGATCTTGTTTGCAAACTTTAGCATAGAGTTTGGATTGATTCGTATTATTTATTTGAATCAATTAGTGTCAAAACTTTATTTGTGGGTATTAGACAATCAAAAAACATGCATGATTCTGAATCTGACACTTTTGTTTATGAGACGTGGCCTGAGAAGCTATCGCATATGCTAAAAGAGATCGGAGTCAGTTCCGCTCCAAAGGAACTTGGAATGGACTCGACAGAGAAGGCAAAAGACTACTATGGCAGGAATTTCTCTCAAGCTCCAAGAATGATAACAAACAGGGGCTGTGTTGAGCTAAATGATTCTAATATCGACGTAATCCAAATTATTCAAAAAGGGTAAAAATTATGCAAGATTCCACTGTTTCACATTGGGGGGCTCAGGATAAATTTCAGGCTCATTTCATTGTAAAAACCAATGTCACAAATCCATCAAAATATGTAGCAAAAACCACACTAAAAACAAAAGGACACTTTGGCTCAAAAAAAACCGAATCAGTAAACTGGTTAGGTAGCGGTTTACTTGCAGAAGTTCTTAACAAGGATGTCTCGCTAAATGATCTTATCATAAAGCAGTCTGTAAGAAATGCCACAATTTTTGTCGACCCGTCGGAAACCGGGGTGAGAATCTACAGCAAGTGGCAAAACGCACATGATTTTAAAATAACAAAAGACTTGTATGAGATCTATAACAAGATTGCAGAACACATAAAGAAAATCTAGGCCCGCCACCAGTCAAGTGCCAAATAATTTACTTTATCTCCATGCGGTATTGCCAATATGAAATGTTTTTTCACACTTGTCGCAAGTCTTCCTGCTAGTACTACTCCTGTTGAGGATATTGTGTCGTTTTTGTTGTAAACTTGGATCAAATACGGAGCGTGATCTATTCCAGGCCCTCTCTGATACACTGCAAAATCACATCCAAACTTGATCCCTGGGTTAACGATGTATTTTTTATCTCTAAAGTCTTTGTATACTTGGTATTTTTTATCAAAGTTATGATATTCGTTTCTACAGATCTCTAGCATTTGTTGTTTTGTAATCTTCTTTTTTAATTTGTGGATGGTGATCTGTGATCTTTCTTGGAGATAGCATCCTTCAATCAGATCCAAGATCAATGGAACGTCAATCTCTTCTGGCTTTGGTTTTGGAATTCCAATCGGTTTTCCATAGTAAGAGTCTGCAAAGAGGCGTTTGGCATCTTTTGTGTCCCATACAACAATTCTGTTTTCTACTAGCTCGCCTTGCACGATATTACCATTAAATGACCACTACAAATTATTTTGTTTTTCAAGTTGAATGGGTTTAATTTCTAAAAGTGATGGTGCTATAGGCTCAGTGCAAGCAGAATGAATGAATCAGAGACTTGCTGGCATTTGTCTGACATTTCCTCGATTCCCTGTATGACGTCTTTTACAAGCATCAGCTCTTTTGGGTTACTTATTTCATCTAGTGCTTTGATCACTGCCATACGATATTTTTTGTCTATCTCGCGCTCGATTTTCTGAGTCTCTTGGGCAAGCTCAATTGCATTTGCTGCATTCGTGTTGAGGCCACGAACTATCTCATTAAGCTTGTAGACTTCGTCCACTAGTAATTCTATCAATTCAGATACATCCGAGTCCAGTTTTGAACTCTTGAGTGTGGCCGGCTTGATGTTTGAAAGATTGAAAGCAATTCCAGTAATGTATCCTGCAATCTCGTCCATGGTGTATGCGGTGTTGAGAAGGTTTTCTCTATTCATGATTAGGCCACCAACATCGGCAACCTCGCGTGTGATCTTTCTTCTGAGGTTCTCAACTTCTTCTTCAATGCTGGAGATCTGTTCGTTTACTGTCTTGATTCCGGCCTTGTCCTTCTTCATGATCAAATCAGGTAACGTTGCAAGCTCTCTGGCAGCGTTTAGGATTCTGTTAATTTCATCTTGTAAAACTGCTATTGCTTTTCGTTTTGCTTGTACCTCTAGTTCCCCACTGTACATCCTTTTGTATAACTTGAGATGGGATTAATTAATCTTGCAGGCTCTAGACTTCAGATGCGTCTTGGGTGACCTTTTTTTGGCTCTTGTAAAGCGTGATGACTTCTTGGTCAGTTGAGGCATCCTCCGGCGCCTTCTCCGTTCTGATCTTGCCTGTAAACTTTGGAAACCTCAGTGCGAGCCCACTCCCCTTTCTAACTGCATCTCTTGCAGTTGTGTGCACCGGACTCAGTGTTATTTCAGATGCAACTATCTCAATTACTAACTCTGGCTCAAACCAAACATCCGGTTCCATACCGCTCTCAATTCTCGGATTCTTTTTTATGGTGACCTTGTCCGAAAGAATCTGATAAAACTGATCCAAGTTCTCATCTGTAAAGCCCGTTCCCACCTTGCAAATGCTCTCAAAGATGTCGTTTTCTTGGTTATATGTGGCAAGCAAAAGTGTGCCGTACCTGCCAGTCCGCCTTCCCTTGCCAAAGAATGCGCCAATGATTACCAAATCAAGGCTATCTCCTAACTCGTTTCTGTATTCTCGCTTTAGCTTCAGCCAGTTGCTTCCGCGTGCACCTGCTCTGTATGGGGCATCAAGCGCCTTGAGCATCAACCCCTCACACCCTGCATTTATTCCGTTTTCTAAAAAATCCTCAACTTCGCTCTCTGAATGGATAAGGGTCTTTGTGACAAGTTTTGTATAGTTGTCCTCTTTGGTATTCTCTTCGAGTTTTTTTCTTCTGGCTTGATAAGGTTCGTCTAAAAGATCCTTTCCGTTAAGATACAAAATATCAAAGAGATTCACAGTGATTGGATATTCCTCAACGGTTCTGGCGATATTGTATTTTCTTCTCCGGTGCATCAATTCCTGAAACGGTAAAAACTCGCCAGAGTTTTCATTTATTGCAACTGCCTCTGCTTCCAAGATTATCTCCGTTGTTTTTAGAGCCTTTGGAATGTTTTCTACAATGTCTGGATAGTGACTAGTGATATTCTCAAGTCTTCTTGAATAAAGCACGACCCTGTCGTCTTTGTAATGAATCTGAACTCGCTCTCCATCAAGCTTATACTCTGCTGCAAATTCTTTTCCCAGCTTTTCTATTGCCTCTGCTTCTGATTTGACTCGTTCTGCAAGCATCGGCCTAATGGGGCTGAAAACTGAAACATGGAATTCTCTTAGTCCGTCTAAACCATTGCGTGCAACTATCTCTGCCACTTTGCCTAGGTCTGACGATACATTGTATGCAGCTTCTAGTCTCGCCCGATTTTCTTTAGAGCCAGTGTATGATATTGACAGTGCGTCCATTATCGTGTTATCGGCAATGCCAAGTCGCAATACCCCCATAGCTATTTTGAGAATAAATTTTGCCTCTTGTGGGGTTGCATCGTTAAGCAGACTGGAAATATATTTTAATTTCATGTCTTGCGAGCGCTGTCCTTCAAGCTTGGCTATTTTGTATAACGTTTCGTAGACTCTTTCAGCTGTGATGTCTTGGGCCAAAAACGTAGTCTGGGTTTTCTGCTCTATCATTTTTGCAGCTGTATGCCCCAAGTCTCCATCCTCAGCATACACTTCAGCTATTTTTTTGACTGGAATCCCAGAAGACTTTGATATTGCACGGATTGCAAGCTTTTCCGCAACGCCAAGCTCCACTCCTTCAAAGTCAGGGCGTAGTTTTCCTTGAATCAGATAAACTATCTTGGTGATTATGTCTGGCGGTGTCTGCTTGAACAAGTCAACTAAGTGCTGGGCTAATTCTAGCCTTTTTGTAGTAGATTCCATTCTTTCAAATGTTTCTGAAATTAAAGAAAATCTCATTGCAAAATTTTGCAATCTCTAAAATAAAAGTGAGTCGTATGGGGATTTATTTTATTTTAAGGTGAGCCCTGATCTTTAATGTAATTTCGGAATTTCTTGCAGCTACTTTTGAGTAAAACTCGTCAAGTTCATCGTCGTTTAGAAATCTTTTGTTTTCTGCAAGGAATTTGTCAAAAAACACACCTGAAATGTATCCGACATAGACTCCGTAAGCAAAGTCAATTAGCGCCGTTGGTTGAATCTGAGGGCTTTTGACTATGGAAAGAACCATGCTTGGGTATTCCAATGCATAGTCTATGATGTCTAACAAATTTTTATCCTGAATTACGTCTAGGGGCATTTTGTTTAGATTTTTTCGTAATTAGTATTTAGGACTTTTGCTTGACACTAGATGTATCTGAAAATTGTTTTCTTGTCCGAATTCTTGCCATCTGCAACCATTGCAAAGTTGTGCATTGGGTGATCTGCCTTGTACTGTTTCATGAAACTCCACGCCACGTCGTGATTTCTAAAATCTGTCCGCATACCATCGATTTGCACTTGCTGGCCATACACATCAAAGACAATGACAGAGTATTTTTTTGGTCTGTTATGCGGCCTTGCCTTTAGAAACCATGTGAACGCAAACGCAAATACCAATATGAGTATCATGGCCCCGCCGATTTCTCGGAAAAATCCAGTTACAGCATTTGGTATGATTTGACCAAATACAGAGATGAAAATATTCGATATAATCCCGATTCCAAACAATACGATGCTTTCCTTGTTTGGCCTTGGCCGCATAACTAGCAGTGTGAATTATTGCACTTAACCTTATTGCTGTGTATTTTGGTCTGAATTGGTTTAGCTGTGTTGTCTAGTCAGGATCTTCGTATTTCTTGGTTCCATGTGATCTTTTTGTGGACTCGATTGGTTTCATCTTTTTGTGCAAGATGTCGATCACTGCTTTGTATCCTTCTGCATATTCTAGTTCTGATGGAACTAGAGTCGCTGGGTGGATGAATCCCTGACTTCTCATGGCAAGTGCCTTTTGGGTTGCTATGTTTCTGATATAGTCCCAGTCTGGTGTTGAAAATCCATCAAACGGTCCTGTGAACTTGCCGTCATGCATTGAAAACACTAATGCCTCTACGATTGGAATGCAAAAGTCGATAGAGGCTGCAGTGTTTAGCTTGACTGGCATTAGTGGCATGTGGTGACTTCCACGTGTATTGCCTGCAACATAATGGGGATTGTTGAAAACACTTCCTAGTTCTTCTGTAGCTGGAAAGTTTTTCTGAGTTCTGACTATCGCGATTGGATCATCCTTTCCTACATACGTGCCTGCTATGTTGTGTAGTCGATCAGTAGACGATGAGAGAATTGGTTCGCCCGACTTGGTAAAAACAGAAGAAACGACATATCGACCAGGATACATTAGCGCGGCCTCTAGTATCGGCTTGTCCTCCCACAGCGAGATCTCGGCGATTTTTCCTTCCTCCACATCCATGACGTTGAACTTTACACCTGCAGCAAGAGATTTGTTTACTATTAGCCCGGTGTTGCTTAGGGCATCGACAAACAATCTGTAAAAAGGATAATTGAAAGCACCTGGCTCGGTCTTGTCTGCGGCCAACACAGTGAACGCCTCATTCGGCCTTTCGTCAAACTCTAGTTCCGCAACGCCAGGGCCCATTCCCTTTACATTACCTGAAAAAGAATCCTTTAGCAGATCTTGACCTGCGCCATAGAGCCCCTCGGACTTAGCAACTTTGGTTCCCTCCTCAAATGCCTTCCACGCAAGGCCATGGATCTCAGAGCTGTCAACGCCTTTTGTGTGAGACATGATAATGTGGACATCGTCGCCTGAATATCCAATATAGTGATCTAGCAAAAGATTCCCTGCATTTTTGATTGTCTTTCTTACTCCCTCAAGTATCCCATCACTTGGCCTTGTATGGCCGCCAATCCCACCAACATCAGCTTTGATTGCAGAGACGGTGACTTTCATGGCATTTTTGATTGCCTACTTTGATTTATGTCTTTGATTGTCACTTGGCAAAAATTCGAGATTTTCATATCCTTGGAACGGGCGATTTGGAACTAGCAAAATCCCTAATCTTCGAGCGATTTTGTATTGGATCGGGACAATGTTTTGAAAACTTGGGTGTATTTCCCCAAGATCAAAAAAATCTAAAAAATAACACAAAGTCTTGAAAAAATCGTAACGGTAATAAACCCCTCAAATCACGAAGTGCCTATGGCAACAAAACCACACTTGAATCTTATCGTAACTGGACACATCGATAACGGAAAATCCACTACCATGGGTCATTTCCTTATGGATATGGGCTTGGTGGACGAAAGAACAATTGCGTCACATGCAGCCGAGTCTGAAAAGACTGGAAAAGGTGACACTTTCAAGTATGCATGGGTTATGGATAACATTAAAGACGAAAGAGAAAGAGGTATCACAATCGATCTCGCTTTTCAAAAATTCGAAACTCCAAAGTACTTTTTCACCCTGATTGACGCCCCAGGTCACAGAGACTTTATCAAAAACATGATCACTGGTGCATCAGAGGCAGACTGTGCAGTCCTTGTACTCTCTGCAAAAGAAGGTGAAACCGATACCGCGATTGCTCCAGGCGGACAAGCAAGAGAACACGCATTCCTACTCAAAACACTCGGCGTAAACCAACTCATTGTAGCAATCAACAAGATGGATGACAGCAAATATTCAGAAGCAGCTTTCAAGGCCGCAAAAGAAAAGGCTGAAAAATTAATCAAATCTGTAGGTTATAAGATAGAAGCAGTCCCAATCATTCCAGTTTCTGGATGGAAAGGAGACAACCTGGTAAAGAAATCAGAAAACATGCCATGGTGGACTGGAAAAACACTGCTCTTGGCATTTGATGATTTCGCAGTTCCAGAAAAACCAATTGGAAAACCACTAAGACTACCAATCCAAGACGTTTACTCAATCACCGGTGTAGGCACTGTCCCAGTGGGCAGAGTCGAGACTGGAAAATTCAAGGCAGGAGACAAAATTGTCATCATGCCATCAGGCGCAATTGGCGAAGTCAAATCCATTGAAACACATCACACACAGATGGAATCTGCAGAAGCAGGAGATAACATTGGATTTAACCTAAGGGGCATTGAGAAGAAAGATATCAAAAGAGGTGACGTACTGGGACACCCAGACAATCCTCCAATGGCCGCTAAAGAATTCAGAGCACAAATCATAGTCATTCATCACCCAACAGCAATCGCACCTGGCTATACACCAGTAATGCACGCACACACAACACAGGTTGCTGCAACAATCACCGAATTTGAGGCAAAGATAAACCCAGCAACTGGTGCAGTGGATGAGCAAAATCCAAAATTCCTCAAGGTCGGCGACTCTGCGATTGTAAAAATCAGGCCAGTTCGTCCAACATGCATTGAGACCTTCAAAGACTTTCCAGAAATGGGACGATTCGCCCTCAGAGACATGGGTGCAACAATTGCAGCAGGTATCGTTAAAGACATTACAGAAGCGCACAAACCCTAAATCTGGTTTTTAGATGACTCAATCCGCCCGAATCAAACTAACAAGCACCAGTCTTCCAAAATTAGATGGTGTTTGCACTGAGATTATGGGAATCGGGCAGAAAACAGGCGTTCGCGTAAAAGGCCCAACGCCGCTTCCAGTAAAGCGACTCAATGTAGTCACAAGAAAGTCTCCATGTGGAAACGGAACTGAAACATATGAAAAATGGGAAATGCGAATGCACCGAAGAATAATTGATCTTAATGCTGACGACAAGGCAATCAGACAGCTGATGCGTCTTAAAATTCCAGACGACGTTTACATCGAGCTATCTCTAAAGTAGCCTTAAATTACAGAAAGCAGGTCACAAATCAAATGTCTGACGAACCAACACCTCTTGAATCTGGACCTGTAGTCGAAAAGTTTGATGTCATCTACAAATGTCTTCGATGTGGAACAAGTGTAACGAACTCTGAGCTTAGCAGATTACCTGAGATAAAATGCATCTGCGGTTTTCGAGTCTTTACCAAGGTGCGACCGCCAATAGTCAAAACAGTACAAGCGATCTAATTTTTGTAGCTGTGATATTTTTGCAAGTGTGTCCGCATCTCTTGCATGCTTGAAAAGTTCTGATTGCAGGCTTTGCAGTCGTATGGAAGGTCTTTCCCATGAACAATTTGCGTGTGTTGCATTAGATTTTCTTGCGAAGAAAACACACTATCACATGACTCACATTTGACTTTCTTTTTGAAAAATTTCATTTATGGGATTCCTTTTGCTCATCCCAACACTTTCTGCAGAGCTGTCCTTCGATCTTCCAGTCTGCTTTTGGGTTGTACCTAAAAAAATTCAGCTTTGCTGCACAAATACTACAAAACTCTTTTTTTTGACCAAAATCGATTTCTTTTGAATCAAAACACGCCTTGCACATCAATCCCTCCATGTCCCACTGCCATCTTGGCTCCCACAAATCGGTGATCTTCTTTTCAACCCCACATTTCACACATTTTTGCTTAAAGGTACCACTGTAGTACTGCTCCATTGTTTTCATGTAGCATTCGGTGCAAAGCGGGGGCTGCAAACCCCATTCCTTTTTTGGTTTGTGCGAATGCGTTGTCTCTTTATTGCATAGGGTGCAAACCACTGATTTTTTGCTAAAGAGGCCCATGCATTTTATGATATGTATCTTTTAAAAAACGTACTTGAAATAAAAAATCGATAAAAATGCCCTTTAGATCTCTTTTAGGATCTTTTCGATTGCCTGGCCTGCATCAACCATTCCGTTCATTTTTGCAATCTCGGCAAGTTTTTCGTATTGCGCCGGCGTCATGCATACTGGCATGGTCCTTTTTGTCATGAATCAACTTCTCACGCTAATGTTATATCCTTTACGCTGATCGTTTTCAGCTTGTGAAAACAATATTTCTGGGACAAACCCACAGTAAACAGATGACAAAACGAAGACAAATTCTTGTTATTGGGAACAATGAAAACGGATGCACTCCCGAGCTGGAAAAACTTGCCTACGAAGTAGGACAAGAGGTGGCTAACTCCGGCTCCGTTCTGATAACCGGCGGATTGGGCGGTGTGATGAGGGCTGCAGCGCATGGGGCGCATGACGCAAAGGGGCTGACAATTGGAATCATACCTCAGGACAATCCATCATTTGCAAACGAATACTGCGACATTGTCATCCCGAGCGGTCTTGGACTGTCAAGAGACTTTCTGACGGCGCTATCTGCAGACGGCGTGATTGTTATTGGCGGTGGGTCAGGCACCCTCTCTGAGATGTGTGCTGCGTATATGCACAAAAAACCAATAGTGACACTAAGAAACTCGGGTGGCATGGCGACAAAATACGCAGACCAGCATCTTGATCACAGACAAAATGTCAAAATCGCTGGAGCAAACACCCCTCAGGACGCAATAAAGTACATCCTAAGTCAAATCACTGCATAGATGCAAGCAGAGGATCCGGCTCATAGAATTGGCCGTATTTTTTCGCAAGCTCGTTTAGCTCGCCTGTGATATTCTTGATTCCAAACTCTTGCGCCGTCTTGAAAATTGGTTTTTTCAGGCCAAGTCCGAGCTGTGCCGCCTTTTCTATCTCTGCGATGTCGCTTGCCTTGTTTGTTACAAGCCATGCGGCATTGTTCAAAATGTTTGCAACAAGCTGAATCGGATTGCATTTTTTCGCTAAATTCTCGTCAAGCTGAATCCTTTCATACTTGTCATCAGAGTACTTGTAAAATCCCTCACCAGATTTCTGACCGAGCTTCTTTTCATTGAACATCTTCTCGACATCTGGATGGGGGAAAATCACTTTTTTATCGCGTATTTGTAGCTCAACTGTAGCCTTGTGAATCACATCCATCCCGGTAAAATCTGCGAGCTCAAAAATCCCCATCGGAAATCCCATTGTGAACTTGACTGCAGAGTCTATCTCTTCTAGTCTGAGGCCTTGACGCTGTTTTAGCCAGCATGCCTCGTGGACAAGTGGAATGAATAGTCGATTTATTATGAATCCAGGTACGTCCTTTTTGCAGATTACCGGTTCTTTTTTCACCGATTTCACATAGTTGACTGTCAGATCTACTACGTCTTGAGCTGTTTTTTGTCCCGGTATGACCTCAACTAGCTTCATGAGTTGCGGTGGATTGAAAAAATGAATTCCGATGAACCTCTCAGGCCTGCTTGTAGTGTTGGCAATTTCTGTGATTGGAAGCGTACTCGTGTTTGAGGCAAAAATAATTCTCTTGTCAGCTACTTTGTCCAGTTCCGCATAGACCTTCATTTTTAAATCCATTATTTCCGGCACTGCCTCGATTACTAGATCAGCTGAGCTAACAGCTTGGGCAAGATCAACTTGCGTTTTTATTCGAGAAAGAATCTCGTCTGACTCAGATTTTGAAATCTTTTCCTTTGAAACGAGTTTTTCAAGACTCCACCTTATCTTTTCCATTGCTTTGTCCAGGAATTGCTGTTCAACATCTCTTAGCACAACATTATACCCTGACATTGCGCTGACCTGCGCTATCCCGTGTCCCATGACTCCGGAGCCAAGAACTGTTATGTTTTTAATTGACAATGCCTTTGATTGCTTGGCTGCCTTTATATTTCTGACAGTCGAGTCTTGCCTTTTCATCCAATGCAAACATGTGGTTGTAAAATATATGAAAGAACGACCAAGCACCCACATGGACTGCATATTTTGCAAGATAGTAAATGGCCAGATAAAAACGAGGATTGTCTTGGAGACAAAAAACTCCATGGCGTTTTTGGATGTGTTTCCATTGTCTAAAGGGCACACACTTGTAATCCCCAAAAATCACTATGAAAAAATACAACAAATGACCGACGCTGACAACAAGGACCTCTTTGATGCTGTTCACAAAGTAATGAAAAAAGTGGATAGCCTAACTGGTGCAACACTGCTTGCCGTACATGACGGCAGGGGGGCAGGACAGGAAATCCCGCATGTACACGTGCACCTAATACCTCGCAGCACTGATGATTCTGCATCTGCGGTTCATCACATGTTCAATAACAGGCCAAAGCTGTCAGATTCAGAATTTGATCAAATATTATCAAAACTGAAGATAAACTAGTACGGGTACAGGCGTCTTCCTGTTTTTTGCTCATCTATCTTGATTGCCTTTGTAGGGCAGGTTTGCGCTGCGTCCATTATTTTTTCTGCCTTTGCCCCCTTTTGGTTTATCACGCTAGATTTTGGATTCATCTTTGAGTGCTTGTCTACACAAAAAACTTGTGGCGCGATAGTCTCACAGCTGCAGCATCCGATACACTGGCTGTGCTCCACATGCACAAACAAGTCCTGCTCTTTCTCCTGAATTATTTCAAAGTCATAGGGTTTTTCTGCCTTTGATTTCTCTGCCTCATATTCCTTCCAGAACTCAGAAACAAATTTCTTCCAAAAGAAAGGATCGCTCTGTTCTGTCTGCCTTGTGTATCTTTCCCAGTTTTCTTCAGGAGGCCTGTCATCTGGCCTTGCACCCCACCCAGTGCGTGAAAATGTTTTGTCTTTTTTTGACTCCGCATGATTCGCAGTGGCGTGATCTCTGATTTTCGAATTGATTGCTTTGTTGCTGTTTTTTAGAAAGTGATATGCTTCAGTGGCTAGGCGGAATTTTGCGCCGTCTCGTTCGGCATTATTTTTGTCTGGGTGTAGCTCCAATGCGAGTTTCCTGTATGCGTATTTGATCTCGACAAACGATGAGCTAGGTCTTAGTTGTAGAACCTGAAATGCCTGCGCAGTGTTCAATGCTATGATATGTTCAAACTGTTTTAAAAATATGCTAGTTTGCCAGAATTCTCTTGCCTTGGTTTGTATCTGCGATTGCCTTTATTATCTCGCTAGAGTTGATGCCTTCCTTAGGAACGAGGATCCTGGCAAATATGTCGCCCTTATCGATGGTGATTTGGATTTTTTGGATTATTGATTTGTAGAGCAGTGTGCGCCTTCCCTCAAACGTCTCGGCCATGCCGTTTGGTATGACAAAACCGTCATCGATTAGTTGCCTCATTTTTCTATACCCTGAAGTGTTTGGGATGTTGCATAAGCTCAATATTTTAGGTATTGTCTCTGATCTGATCCTTGTAAAGTCTAAAATCATCTTTTTGTCCTCATCTGCAAACGTCTTTAGAATTAGTTCGGTTAGGTGTTTATTCATTATTACGAGCCATGTTTCCGAAGACTGGCTTTCAATCAAAAGGAAGTTTCTCAATACCTTGTTTTCAATTTTCTTCAGCTCGTCCTCAAATTCAAACAACTGGTTTTTTATTTTGTTTGGCTTGTTGCCCAACTCGGAAAATTTTACGCCATGCTCTTGCTGCAGTCTTTTGTCTATCTGCTCAAGTTTTTCAGCATTTAACCCGTTTTGGATTGATTGCAGTATTGCCCTGTACAGGAGCATGTCCAGTCCATTCATGTCTCTACAAACTCCGTACTAGTTATTTAAATCGACGGCAGTCCAATTACTGCACCACGGCCTCGTCTTCTTTTCTCCATGCTGGGTCAACAATACACAGAAACTCAAGTGGCGTGGTCCCAGTGTTTTCAATAAACTGCTCTGAGTGCGGGGGAACATATGCTGCGTGATCCGCCCTCACTTGGTGATCCTGCGAGTCAATGTGTAACACGCCGTTTCCCTTCACAATAAAATACACTTCAGATGATTTGAGAATGTGCGGTTTTGATTTTTTGCCGGGCTCCAGCGTGCATTTTACCATGCTGTATCTAATCCCAAGCATGGTGTTGTGCGGATGAAAAATTTGTCTTATCTGCGTTCCTTCATCCCCAATGACTGGTTTTGCTGAACCAAGGTCAATAATCATGTGTTGTGTCTTACCATGTCTTATTTTTTAATATCTAATTAGTTAGCCTCAGAAAACCTCGTGGCCGCATCGATGATGGTTTTTACATCTCCTTCAGAATGGGCGCTGGAAAACGCCCCGAGCTTTCCTGGAAGGAAGAACACTCCGTCTTTTGTAATCATCTCGAAATGAAACTCTTGTAATGATTTCATATCGCATCGTGCTGCGTCTGCAGCGTTTTTTATTTCAGTGATTCCATTTGCCACAAAGTGCGTCATGAACAGCGAGCCCTTGCCAGTAGTGACTACCTTGCCATCAAAGGCCTTGTCTAGCTGCTTTCTTGTCGTTTCGCCCAGTTTCCCAATCCTTGCGTATGTTGAGCTGGTGTTTTTTAGCGTCTCAAGTGTCGCCCTGCCGGCGCACATTGTAACTGGGTTTGCAGAAAATGTTCCGCCGCCGATGTATGCCCTTTTTGTTTTTGGGTACTTTTTTGTGTCGGCATATTTCATTATCTCGTTTTTTCCGCAAATGACGCCGATCGGAAACCCGCCGCCGACAATTTTCCCGAGCGTGACAATGTCAGGATCAAGACTCATGGTCTCGTACAGGCACCCAAACCTGAACCTGAACCCGGTGACTATCTCATCCAGTATGAAGAGCGCGCCATTTTTTTTTGCATATTCCTGCAGTCCTGCGAGGTAGTCCTTTGCTGCGGGGATGCACCCGCCGCCCCCAAGCAACGGCTCTACGATTATTGCAGCAAGATCCTTTTTTGCAGATTTTAGGATCTCCAGTGATCTTTCCAAGTCATTATACGGGAGCGATGTGATGTGCTTTTCATCCACAAGCCCGCTGCTCTCGGACTGCCTGAACGGCCAGTTGACTGTTTTCAAAAGATCAGAGGTATACCCATGCCAGCCACCATCGATTTTTGCGATTGTCTTTTTCCCAGTTACTGCGCGCGCCAGTCTGACTGCGTACATGGTGGCCTCAGTACCGGTGGTGGCGTAGCGAATTTTCTGCGCTACGGGTACTGCCTTTGAAATTATCTCTGAAAGATCAATCGTGTTTTTGTTCACTGTTCCGTACATCCATCCGTTTTGTATCTGCTCTCTCACTTTTGTAAATACGGGCCTTGGCGCGTGCCCCAAAATCAAACTCCAGTGCCCCATCCAAAAATCAACATATCTGTTAGAGTCAACGTCGGTGAGGAATTTTCCGCTGGCAGACTTTGTCACAAACGGATACGGCGCAAAAAATCTGATGTTGTGGCTTACCCCGTTGATGTGGAGTTTTTGCGATTTTGCAAAAAGCTCAGCTGATCGCGGAGTCTTTTCCCTGTAAATTTTTTCAAGTTTCAACTGACTTGCAACTTTATATTGCCGAATATATTTTTGATCGAAAATCAATAATTTCGTCGCAAAAATTTCTAAGGGTTTATATTGATATTTCTTATGTTTTCCTTTTGCATACGTAACGCTTTGGCGGCGCTTGTGATGAAGTATGGTAGTATGCCATTTAGTGATTTACGGGCCTCCAGTTACGCATACAAAATGAGGATTTGATCAAAACGATCTAATCTGAACATGTGAAGATTAGTGCATTCCGTCCAATTCCAAATTAGAATAAACCAAATGAAATGAATCCCGTTGATCCTGCGGGACCTGACTGCTATCGGATTGGTACTAAGCCATGCGAGTCGTTGTAGCAATACAAGGCGGACTGCTCAGTAACACGTAGTTAATCTAACCTATGGACGGGGATAACCTCGGGAAACTGAGAATAATCCCCGATAGATCACAGTGCCTGGAATGGCCTGTGGTTCAAATGATTTATCGCCGTAGGAT
>JBQTHG010000002.1:0-3019 GCA_052390175.1 Nitrososphaerota archaeon
TTTTTGATTCTATTGTTGGCTAGATGAATTAGAAAATTTGTGTCGCATATTACATCAACCAACTACGCCTGCTCCAATTAGTCTCCACCTGTCTTCAATTTTGCGACTCAGGGCAACACTACTACTCTCAAATAGGCATACTGGTCTTTTGAACTGGACTTCAATTTTTTCTGCCTTTACCTTGTTTACCTTGGCAAGAATTGGTGCCGTTCCAATGTTAAGTCTTAGTGATTCGCCCACCTGAATCGGCGTTACCTTGATATCGTTTATTGTCCCAACAGCGGAATCAAAGAGATTAACAGCAAGTTTTGCATTAACAGAGTTTTCTGGAAGCGTTTCAGGCTTTCCAATGACAGAACCAACAAAAGAGTCACTCCTTGTCAAAGAGGGATCAAGTTTTGTTCCTATTGCGACTAGGCCACCTGGCTTTACGTCGTCTACAATTCCAGCTGCAGTTCCCAAGGAGACGATTTGTGTCCGAATTGGTTCGTATGTGTTTTTCTTGGAATTGAAAATTCCAGGCTTTATTTCAACTTCGTCTCCTACTGAAAATGTTCCTTGAGTGAGGCTTCCGCCAATTATTCCACCCTTTATGTCTTTGATCTTCGTGCCAGGTTTGTTGACATCAAAGGATCTTAGAACATGCATTACAGGAACTTTTGATTCGATTCTTTTTGGTGTTAGAATCGTTTCCTCAATTGCTCCAATTAGCGCATCAATGTTTAGCCTTGACTGTGCAGATATTGGTATGATTGGAGACTTGGCTGCTTTTGTTCCCTTGACAAATTTTACAATATCAGAATAGTTAGCCATCGTATCCTTGTATGAGATTAGATCGACTTTGTTTTGAATAATTACAATTTGTTGTATTCCAAGAATTTGAAGCGCTAGAAGATGTTCCTTTGTTTGAGGCTGTGGTACCTTTTGATTTGCTGCGACCAAGAGCATTGCTCCATCCATAAGTGCGGCCCCCGAGAGCATGTTTGCCATGAGACTTTCATGTCCTGGGCTGTCCACAAAGCTAACAACTCTCGATAGTTCGCTTTCCTGTTCACAGTTTGGACACTTTGGCGTTGTGGAATATCCAAGTGGCACCTCGCAGCTTTTACACTTGTAAAACGCAGCATCTGAATATCCAACACGGATTGTGATTCCTCGCTTTAATTCTTGGCTGTGAACGCTTGTCCACTGACCGGTAAGTGCCTGAATTAGAGTGGTCTTGCCGTGATCTACATGTCCTGCAGTTCCAATGTTAACGCAGGGCTGATAGCCATATTTTTTTACATACCAATCCGGAAGAGTGTCGCGCCAGTGCATTACCAAATCTCAAAAACTCTGATATGTTAACTTATGCCTTTTCTTTGTTTTCTACTGGAGCTTCTTCGATTTTGAGCTCACCGTCATATGAACAATTCAGCTGATAGATTTCTTCTGAGATCGTGTTTCCTCTGATCAATCGTCGTCTGCGTTGTCCCTTTTCTGCAGTTTGTAGGCCAACTCCCTTTGAAATCAAGACGGGTTTTCGTGCAGAACCATAAATGTCCGAACGCATTGGAATTCCTGACTTGTCGCTTCCACCAGTGATTTTGAGCTTACCGCCAAGTCCTGCTATTGCAGCGTCAAGTTCGCTTCCAATGTGGAGACCAACCAGTACGCTTGCCTCCCTATCTTTTAGTTCTTTTGATAGCGATTTTCCTTTTTTGTCTGATATTGTTAGCTTGAAATTAGCCAAGTATTGCTCAAGGATTTTGAGCAGGTAATTAACGTTTGGGAAAAATCTTTAAACTTGATTTGTATAATTAGACCAAATGAAAGAAGAGATCTCCTGTCCGCGTTGTAGCAACAAGATGAATGACATGCAAGCATGCCATATGATTTGTAGCAACTGTGGAGCGCACCTTGACTGCTCAGACAAGGGTTCTTTTTGGTAATTACAGACCTGGTCTTCTTGGAATATAATCAGTTGCCATGTTAACTGCCTTGTCCTTCATTATTTCCAGATAAGTGTCATAGTCTGCCTCAAAGTTGCAGTGAGGACATTTTACGGATTTCATATCAGAATCAAGAACTGCAACCTTTTCGCATTGTGGACAGCGGGCATCCATGATTTTGTATGTGTTCAAAACTATAATAATGTAGTTTCAAAAAATCGATTTGCGCGGAGTTAGTCCAGCCTGGTAGGACGTCAGCTTCCCAAGCTGAAGGTCGCGGGTTCAATTCCCGCACTCCGCACTTATAGTTCCTTTATTGCCTGCAGTATGCCGTCTCTGTCTTTTGCATTTGGCGTGTGTTTTAGATAGTCCTCAAAGTCTTGTTTTGCTTCCTTGTTTTTCTTTTGTTCAAGTCTTGCAAGTCCGCGATTTTTGTAAATTGGTCCAAATCGGCTAGAATTGATGTCAATTGCTTGAGTGTAATATGAGATTGCTTTCTCGTATTGTTTGGTTTTCAGATAGTAATTACCAAGGCCCCTATAGGCAAGATAACATCTTTTATTGTGTTCTATGCTTTTTTCGTAATACTGGACGCATTCTTGGGAGTTGTTTTCATTGTAAATTCCACCAAGAAGACATAATGCAGTAGAATTTGTCTCATCAAGACTTATCGCGTCTTTTAGGGTCTTTATTGCATCTTCTGTCTTGTCCTGCAAATTTAGCTTTTCTGAGACAAAGCAAAGTCTGTTGGATTTTTCACTTGATCTATTATCCACCCGTATAGTGGATATAATATCGGTTGGGGCAACAAGTATTGCTAGTCGCCCATCTTCCTCCCAAAGCCTATCAAACTGTCTTTCTGGGATCATTCCTATTTGATCTGGCTGTGGCATGTAGTGAATGATTGATTTCTCCTTTTCATCATAGCCAGAAAGTACAGAAGCGTGCTGTACTACATCAAACAGCCCAGGCAGAATTACAATTGGTGGAACTCCCATGTCAATTATTTTTTTTATTTCAGACAGAGATGAGTGTAACACAAGACTGCTAAGGCCGTGTCGCTCGGCAAGTTCTATTCCCTCAATCAG
>JBQTHG010000003.1:0-5311 GCA_052390175.1 Nitrososphaerota archaeon
TGTATCCAAGATTATCACTGATTTGGTGAGATAACATGGCTAATCCGAAACCAGAAGATGTTGAGCGTGAGAGCCTCAAAGACCTTAAGGTCATTGTAGAAAAGGCAAAGGAATGGGGTGTTGAAACGATTGTAATAGGTGGCTATGGCGTAAGGGCCTTTACGAACGCCTACAGGCATACAAAAGACATCGATATGGCTGTGGCAAAGGAGGAAAAAGGGAAGTTTACTGCCCTTCTGAAAGACTTAGGGTACAAGCTAAGAGATACTGAATTTGGTCTTGCGGCAAGCAAGAAATTTGACTCTGATTTTATAGACGTGCACATTAGTGTGGGAAAAATATACGATATGTCCACAGGTAATTCTTATCCTATTGACAAGCAATTGTTCCATGAAAAGAGCAACTTGTTAGTTCGGTCTAGATATGATGAAAACAGGAAGTTCGATACAACGGCACCAATAGTTGATTTGAATACTCTGATAATACTGAAATTGATTCCAAAAGGCAGGCCTGAAAAGGACGCTATCGATATTATCTCTTTGATTTTGGATCAACAACAAAGAATCGATATCTCAAAAATTGTAAAGCAGTGCAAAGAAACAAAACTTACAGATCATATACGATCCCAGATTCAGGAATTTGCTTCAAAAATAAATGATGGTGGAATGGATAGGGTGTGGTCTGACGTTACTGGTGCAAGATTGAGTGGTGTGCAAAGACGCACTATCCAGAAATTTCTAAGAGAATTTGACAGAAATTTGAAAAATTCCTAGTACTCGAACCCAAACGGGTCTGGAAACCGTCGGGCCCACCAACTTTTGGGTCTGAGTCCTATTTATTTTTGCGAATTCATTTTTTATTATTAGCCAAAAGAAGTATCAACATCTTCTAGACGACAAGGACATCAGACGCTAGTATGAGAACCAGAGGGGAGACAACAACGGAAAGAAGTTTCTCCCGACGAGCAGGGTGGAGGAGGCGATACGCGACACCATGAGACCGAGGTTCCAATGGAGACCGTATCTGCTGAGAGCGTTCTTCGACATGGAACTGCTGATAGCAGAATCGAGAGGAAAAATCGCACATGACTTCCGAGTGTTCTTCATGGGACACAAAGGAAGCATTGAAGCGCGATACACTACCAACAAGAGCATTCTTCCGAAGGCGCTGACGGACGAGATGCGCGAGTCTTTCAAGAGGAGCGAGGAATTTCTTGATCTGGAAAAATCCGCAGATGATGTAACAGAAAAGAAGAGAGAACAAGTCAAGGAGACAGTTGGAAAACTTTCGGCTGAGCAACTTGCCGAGGTGCAAACGTTTGTCAGGAACCTGGCAGACTGCAAGACATTCAGCAAGTCGTAACGCCGGAGGACGCAGAGAAACTAATCACGGAAGGCTGGCGATACGTCGGCACTCTTCCGACTGGAAAAGTAGTCCTGCAAAAACAGGACTCGCAGGGACAGGATAAGCGGGTCTAGTGGGATTTGAACCCACGACATAAGGATGTCTCCAAGTAATTTTAAGAGTCCTTCGCTCTACCTGGCTGAGCCATAGACCCTAGAGCAAAAAACATTGGTGCGGTTATTTAACGTTAATCTGAAAAATTTAGTTTGAAGTTTTAGCTTCGATTTCGTTGTATTTCTCTAAAATCGCAGTCAGAACAGTAGAGACTGGAACGTTGTTCATTTTCTTCTTTTCTTCTAGAAGTTTTTGGTATGCGTCAAGCGTAATATACACAGGAATAGAGCCGTTTCCTTCAAGCAAGCCCTTTACCTTGTAAAGCGCACTTTCCATTCCTCTTTCGGCTGACTTGGCAAACTTGATTTTGCTCAAGAATCCACCTATTGGGCCAAATGGCATGTCATAGTTTACAGTCATGGTAACAGTCGTGAGTCGTTCTGCTTTTGGTGTAAATTCTGATGTGATGTCCCATTTCTTGAATGGTCCTTTAATCATTTTCGCGGAAATTCTTTGTTCTCTTACAAATTCGGTTGTCTCACAGTCCCATTCTAGTCTTTTTCCACCAAAGTCGCCCACAATTCTGAATGTAGTACCGACGCCCATTCCGTCTTTGATGTCCATTGGGATTACAGTCATTGCAACGCCTTTGTCTGTCATTTGATCGGAGACATGTTCTGGTCTTGCAAAATACGTGAAAACTGCGTCAATTGGCGCTTTGATATCGACTGATTTTCTAACTGTAGTCAACATTTGGCATTTTTCCAAGTCTGCATTTAAAGCTTTTGTCATTTGTCAGAAAAAAATCACTTTGCATATATTGATTATCGGGTTGTTCAGATCGTGTTCAAATTTGCGTTTTTCGCATTTTTACTCTTTGCGTTTTTTCCACTAGCGCAGGCAAACGGGCACGCACTCTTCAATTCCGCCGAATCGACAATTGGAGACAACCGAGTCCAGATCGCAACCGATCCAGAAATCCCAGGTGTTAATGAAAAGGCAAAGATACTATTTCGCATAACTGATCTTGACCTAAACGAGGTCAAGCGATTTACGATGGGGGTCCGAATATTTTACGACGATGTCCAAGTGGACGGCATTCCACCCCAGTCAATTGAAGGAGGGCACTGGAGCTTTGACTATGTCTTCAAAAAGCAGGGAAACCACATTTTTAGAGTAGACATGTATGATGCCGAAGGAAGGGTAATTACGCACCCATTCAACATAAGCACGCAGAATCCCTTTGGGTATATCTTCATTTATGTAATAGCTTCAGGCGCAGTTGGCCTGGCCATAATTATGGGCTACATTTACCTACCAAAAAAGTTCAGAAGAGCTAGACCTTAGTTTGGATTGTTGCCTTGCCGAGGCGAAACGCAAAGATCGCTGTAAGAAGCGTCATTGCAAATAGCAAAATTCCGATCCCCAAGTGAATTGCAACAAGCACTGCATGTAGCTTTAGATCAATTACCAGTGCGCCAAGTGTGATTTGCATTACAACAAAAATTGCTGCAAGTATACTCGATATTTTGATTTTTTTGTCGGAATTTTTGTTAAGCCAAACTCCAATTGTGGTTGCTACAATCAGTGTGCCTGTGGTTGCGGCAACAAATCTATGAATCCATTCTATGAGAAATTGGTTGTCAGGCAAAAGGCCGTTTGGACACAGTGGCCAGTCAGGACACGATAAGCCAAGGCCAGCTGCTGATACATATCCGCCAATAAACATCAGCGAATACAGAACTACAAGTGATGTTAGTGCTAGATATTTTAGAAACAAGCTACTCTACTGTAAAATCGCCTTGCATTCCAAGTGCCGCATGGCCTGGAACAGTACATATGTAATGATACAATCCTGGTGCCCCCGCATTGAAAGTGACTTCGCCTACTTCGCCTGGCTTCATTGGATTGTTTGCAGATTTTATTTCCGTGTTCCAGACAATGGAGTTTGGATCATCTACATTTGAAACTATACCAAAGGAATGGAATGATTTTCCAGCGTTGGTGACTTTGAATGTCACAGAGTCGCCAGATTTTACCATGAATTTTGGATTATTGCCATCTTCTCCAGGTAAGGCATTAAATGCATAGCTTTTGAAGTCGGCAGACTCGATGAAATCTAGATCAAAGTTGTGGCTCGTGCCTGTCGGTGCTGCTGCCTGTGGAGCCTCGCCTTTTGGTCCAACCACGATTTGACCGACCATGCCCATTTCTCGGTGCCCTGGGACGGTGCAGATATAGTAGAATGTACCCTCGCTTGTTGGGATAAATGCAGATGTGCCACTTTGTCCAGGTTTTAGTGGGTTGTTTGCGCTTGCCACCTCAGTTCCTGCAAGGATATCGCTGAATCCTTCTGTTGCAGGAGTAACACCAAATGAATGGAATGATTTTCCATTGTTAGATATCGTGAATTCTACTTTGTCGCCAACGCTTGCTTGTATCACTGGGTTGTGTCCCTCCTCGCCTGGAAGCGCGTTAAATGCAAGTGTTCTAAAATCAGACGACTCGACAAAGTTCAATGTTACCGGAATTGTTTTTCCTGTTGCAACTGCTGGACCCTCTTGCTTTTCTCCACCCATCATTTGGTTTCCAGGAGGCAATGAGATCCAGTAATCCCAAAAGCTGAAGAAGAGTATTCCGCCTGCAAGGCAAATACCGCACATGATTGCAAGCATTTTTCCAGTTCTTGCTGGGCTTGTTCTGTAGATTGGTTCGTTGTGTTGTTCCATAATATCACTTAGTATGACGTTTTTGCGTGGTGTGGCGTTTTTGCCTGGTGTGGGTAGTAGTATTTGCCGCCAAGGTTCCATGGGTCATCCATGTTTGCTTCCTTTCCTTTTGCAGAGCTGTATATCATGTTGAATAACCAAAGAGCCATACTTACGCCAATTATCATTGCGCCAACTGAGGCAATCTGATTCATTACAATGTATTCCGGCAATGGCATGTAATCGAAAACTCTTCTTGGCATTCCGTAAAGGCCAAGAACGTGCTGCGTAAAGAAGACCATCACTGTTCCAATAAACGCCATGACAAAGTGAACCTTGCCCATTGTTTCGTTGTACATTCTTCCAGTAATGAATGGGAACATATAGTAAAGAAATCCAATAGAGCCAAACGCAATTGTTCCCATCACAAAGAGGTGGAAGTGGCCAACTACCCAATACGAATCATGTGTAATAAAGTCAAATGGCATCGCTGCGTTTGCCACGCCTCCTGCACCTGCTGAGAAGAAGAGTGCGATTCCTCCGACTGACCACATAAGTGGTGTTGCGAACTTGATTCTTCCGCCCCACATTGTGGCTAGGAAATTAAAAACGTGCATTCCAGATGCCGGAACTGCTGCAAGCGTTCCAATCATGAATACGGTTTTCTCGGTAAATGACATTCCAGTTGCGTACATGTGATGGGCCCACGATGAAAATGAAACTATACTTAGCATCACAAATGCAAAGACTCCAGAGGAATGGCTAAAGATCGGCTTTCTTGAGAACCTTGGGATTATCTCATACATCATGCCAATTGCTGGAATCACAAGAACATACACTTCTGGATGGAAAGTAAACCAGAACAAATGTTGATACGCGATTGGATCTCCGCCCTTGGAAGGATCAAAGAATCCAGATACACCAAGTCTGTCAGTTAACAACATCACTAGTGCTGCCGCAAATGTCGGCATGGCACAGACTACAATTAATGATGAGGTCAAAAAGGACCATGCAAGAAGGGGCACTTTACTTAATGGCAAGTCAGGGTGCTTGCACTTGAGAATTGTAACAATAAAGTTGATTGAACCAAGTATTGATGATACCCCCAATATTTTGAGGCCAAAAATCCACATGTCTGCTGCAGG
>JBQTHG010000004.1:0-2027 GCA_052390175.1 Nitrososphaerota archaeon
CACTTGCATGTGCAAGCTCAACTATTTCCTTTGGGCAAAGCCCAGCAATGTTGCCGTTTACAGAAATTACAGGCGTTTTTGCCAAAAGGAGCATCGAGGCTGCAGCCTTGATTGCGTTTTTTGCAGCCTTTGAGGTTTTTTCCCCAATCAAATAGTCAAAGGCCTCACCTCGTCCATGCGCCATGAGGCCTTCCTTTGCCACAAGTCCTGAATCAAACGCATGTACTAGTTTTTCTCGAATATACAGCGATTTTGCGCGTGGATGAGTTTTTGGAATGACTGGTTTCATTTAGATGACTAGCCTTGCGCCAACGTCGTCAATTTTTGATTTGATTATGATCCCATCAGAATATTTTTCTAAAATCTCAATGACTTGTTCTTCAATTTTTCGTGGTACTAGTGTGAAAACTGTCTCGCCAAAAAGTGCAATACCGCATTTTATTTCATGTGATTTGAGATCATTGATCACTGTCTTCATCTTTGGAGTAATGATATTCACATAATCTGCAAATTCCACAGAAAACTCGTGGAACTGATCAATGTTCCTAGTCTGCACAAGCTTGTCTACCATCTTGCCGCCAAGGCCGTTAATCGATGAAAGTCTTTCTTTTAGGAACTGTTTTGTAGAAATTGGAGAGAAACAAATCATGATTGCAGAGTATGCCTCAGTTGAAATTTTTTCAAGCTGTCCAATTCCCGGTGCACCACCCTTCACCCTAATTTCAAATCCGCCGTGATACGATGCTAGGACATCTCCGAGGCCAGTTCTACATATAACTTCAGCATTATGTGCCATTTGGCCAAGCTGCTCTTTTGAAAAACTCGTGCCAAATGCCTCATTTAGTGCATAGGCCAAAGAAAGTGCAACGGCAGCAGAACAGCCAAGGCCATAGCCTACTGGGACCTTGATGTCATGATGTATGTTTACAAAATAACTACCCTCAAGATTTTTCAAAAACTCCCTGACCACAAATTCAGATACCTGTGTGTTGTCGGGCTGATATCCGGAAACCCTAATCTTAAAATCGGTAAATTCGGAATCCTCCACCTCGACTGTAGTGGTGACGCCTTTCTCGATAGAAAATCCTGCGCCAAGTGAGCCTTGGTGTTCTGGCTTTTTGTTTTCGTCCAGCTCCGCTTTGAAGAACCCTGTGATGTGCGCAGGGCTAAATGCCGACCCCTTCACTGATCCGAGTATAAATTTAGCCAAAAATATAAGAATATGGCTTAAATTAATTAAATGAGTATAAATTGCCTAAATTCATTCGACGCCTGCAAAAAATAGGGAGCAGTATCCTGGTGTCGCTTCCAAAGGAATGGGTAGATGCAAACAAGCTAAACAAGAGCATCGAGGTGGAACTGGAAACAACCGGAAACTCTGTCACAATTACAGTAAACAAGTCAGAACGCCCGTCAAAGGAGGTTGTGATATCGTATCCACTTCCTCAAGATGAAAACATTGTTGCAAATATTATTGGTGCATATCTTCTTGGATATGACATAATTCGAATCAAGGGAAAAACAATCATTCCAATCGAGGATCGCGAAAAAATTCGAAACTCGATGAGGCGCCTAGTCGGAATGGAGATAGTAGAGGAAGATTCGGCAAACGTAAACGTGCAGTTTCTTTTGGACGCAACCACGCTAAACCCAGAAAAAATCCTAAAAAGAATCAGCTCCATTTCACTTGGGATGTTCAACGATGTCTCCTTGGCGTTAATCTCAGACGACAGATCAAATCTCCAAACCATGTCGAACCGGGACGACGAGGTAGACAGGCAATACTTTCTCTTGGTAAGGCTAATACGCTCCACAATTAGCGACAAAAGGCTTGCCACTGCGTTTCATCTAGAAAATATTGATGTACTAGACTATAGAATTGCGGCAAACATTTTGGAGACATCGAGTGACACCATAGTGGAAATAGCAAATGCCATCTCAAATAGCAAACTTTCAAAAAACGATCTAAAAAAAATCTACGATCTTACAAAAGACATTGAGCTTATTCATCAAAAATCAATCGATGC
>JBQTHG010000005.1:0-39801 GCA_052390175.1 Nitrososphaerota archaeon
CGTTCATCTGTTGACGCATGTGTTATGTCCTCGCCGTCAAGCAAAATCTTTCCTTGTGTGACTTCGTATTTTGGGTGGCCAAGAAGTGTGTATGCAAGCGTGCTTTTTCCAGATCCGTTTGGGCCCATGATTGCATGAACCTCACCTGGGCCTGTTTTTAGGTTAACGCCCTTGAGAATCTGCTTTCCCTCTCTTTGTACATGCAAGTCGACGATTTCCAGCACTGCCATATGGTCGTAATCGCTCATTTCTCTATATAATTTCGACTAATTTTAGCTGATCCTAACCTGAAAAAAACAAAAAGAGGGGGGATTAGTTTTTGGCAAAACTTGGTCGTAGTGTCAGATTTAGCTTGTAGCCTGTAAGGATTTCCTTGCACCTGTTTCGAATCGTGACCTCTGTCACCCCTGCTACGCTTGAGACGTCGCGCTGGAGCACGTTTTGTCCAAGCAAAATCGAGGCAATGTACAAGTACGCAGAGGCAATGCCATTTGGCGCCTTTCCGTCTGCGACGTTTGTGTCCTTTGTCTTGTCTGCAATCTCCAAGGCCAGTCTCTCAACACGGACATCCGTGTTGGTCAGATTTGAAATCTTGGAGATGTACTTGTCCATGGTTATGACAGGTGCTGTTACTGCACCAAGCTCCATGACTAGCATGCGGTAGTATTTTGCTGCGAGTTTAGTTCGCATCTTGATGTCTTTGTTTGATCCTGTTTCACTGCAGATCTCTTCTAGAGATCTTACGACATCGCACTGCTTGCACGCCATGTAAATGGTTGCAGCTGCAATGCACGCGACAGATTTTCCCTTGACTTCCATATAGCTGTCAAGATTTCTGTAAATCATTGACGCAGTCTCCAAAACGTTTGATGACAGTGACAGGTTCTGACACGTACCACCAATCATGGATAGGACGTTTGCAAGTCTCCTCTCCCTTGGAGTTGAGACCCTGACTCTCTGCTGCCACTTTCGCAGACTGTTCATCTGGTTTGCAACTTGGTAGTTGATAGTCTTTCCAGAGTAGTCCTTTGTGGAAATGGAGATCTCCGTTGCGATTCCTAGGTCGTGTTGTGAAAATGTTGTCTGACCGCTTGCTCTTGTGAGCTTGATCTTTTCTTCAAGGCTTGAGCTTTTTGATTCTGGACCATAATCTGCCAGCTGCTCCAGTACGACAATTCCGCACATGGAGCAGATTCTTTCGCCACTTTGAACATCATCTACAAGAGATGATTTGCATTCTGGGCAGCATGTTTCTAGTTCTGTGATGTTCATCTTTTTCGCTTCCTTGTTCTTTGGTGTTTAATCGCAGGTTCGTTAAGGTAGTAGACTTTTTTGCCGCCAAGTTTTCTCATGTTGTTTGTCATGGATATGGCAGATGCATACGGACTGGCGACGGGGCCGATTAGTTCTGTAACCCTGGCAATTCTTCTGCCGGTTTCGTCACAAACAAAGTCGCCTTCATCCAGTGTACCTTTGAGTCGTATAATGACCCGGCCACTAGCGGCTAGATGTATAATTTCCCCTATCTCCTGCAATTATTTTCTAAAATGAATCCGAACTAATCATAGACTTCTGTCAACTTTACTTTAGCTACTAGCTATAACGAATTTTATTTGGACTGCTTTGCCCTTTTTGCAACAAGTTTTTCAGAAATCTTGTAAAGAACTTTTGTCTTGGGTGATACCTTGGGCAACACGACATACCCTGACCTGACAAAGGCCCGTCTTGGGAACCTTACCTTGTCGTCGGATTCTTTTGGTGTAAACCCGGCCTCAACTGTCGCGTCGATTAGCTCCTTGAGCGATGGATCGAAAACACATTTGTCCTTTGGAAGTCTACGCCCCATTTTCTTTGTCAGGGTCTTGTTGAAATAATCCAACCAGATTACGAAGTGTTCGTAATCTTTCATCAAATCACTTTATCAAAATTGCATTTACTAGTCCGTGCTGTCCAGGCCTTGACACAACGCGGCACTTGCCGTCCTCTGTCTCGAGTATTGCGCCTTTTGAGATGACTCCACGTCTTTGGTAATCGCTGTTTGTCGAGTTTTCCAAAACTTTGAGGATCTTTGTTTTCTTTACTTTGCCTCCGGCAATTGCAAGGTTTGCATAGTCAATTGTCTTGAGTCCTGTCTTGACAAGGTTTGCTCTAACAGATCTGGTCACAGTTACCTGCTGGCCCATTACTGCTTCGTTTGGAAATCTGTCCATGTCATACTTTCTTCTAGTCTTTAGCGGGACTCTTCTTCCGCCGGTTATCTTGCTTGTTGCAAGATTTTCAGTTGAGCGTTTCACAAACCGGATTTATGGCACTCTAATTTAAGTTCTATCCGGTTTTTTGGAATTATTCGACAAGATGCGGCAAAAAATTATGCCTGTTGTGCAACCGGCTGCGGAGTTGACTTGCGCATTTTCTTAAACAAAATCTGTTTTAGAATGTCCGAGTCTCCGGTTATTCCGAAATATTTCTGGAACTTGGATGTAGTCATGTAAATTTTCAGTCTGCCGACATTTTGGTGTGATATGAAATCAAGATGACCAAGTTCCTTGAGATGAATGTAAACTCCAGACCCACGGGTCTCCACTAATTGCTTTGAGGAGATCGGCTGCATGTATGCAATGTATGACAGTGTCTTGAGTGTGGCCTTTGGCAGAATAGGCCTTGAGGCGTATCTTCTGACGACGTCGTTGAATTCTGGCTTTAGCTGAAACACGTACGAACCATCGTGGAGTGTGGCTATCTCGATTGCCTTAAAGGCCGCCTTGGTTCTTTTTTCTATTGCACCAAGCAGGGCAAGCGTCTTTGTCCTGGATTCTGTGCCGGATGCCTTGATTAGCTCCTCTATGGTAAGAGGCCTTCCAGCAGAATACAGTGCCGCCTCAAGCCTTGATGTCGCGTCAGAGTCATCATCTATCTTCATTTTGTCTCTTCCTTGATCAAAATGATCTTAATGTCGTCGCCTTCTTGCTCCAGATCTACTTTGTGATCCCTTGCCAAGAACAGGATTGCAAAAAAGCACCTGATAGAATCAGTAGTATCAAGGTCAGCAATTATGGAGTGGAGAAAGCCAAATCCCTGCCCCTCTATTTTTCTTACTATCATGGATTCGTATTTTTCTATAATGTTTTCAAGCGATATGAAATAATCCTTAAAGTCGGGAACCTCTACTGGTTCAAAGCGGAGCCCGCCCTTTCTTGATCTTGGGTTTGCGATTGTCCCAATGAGGTTTTCCAAAAGGGTCATCAGTTCATCCAGTGTTACTGGGTACGTGGCCTCATGACGGTACGGGATGTTGAGCAGCTGGATATCTACATCTGTTCTTTGCCGCAGCTCCCTTTTTTCCATGGCCAGCTTTTGTAGCGCAAAAATTCTCTCCACTTTCATTCGGTGTATCAAAGATGATGACAATGCTGCCATCCCTGCCACCCTGAGGTCTTTTTTGTCAGCCTTTTTTAAAATTTGAATCAGAATCTCAAGAATTTGCACGATGTTGATTTCCCAGACGTCTTTTTTTGCGATTGTGTTTGGGTTAAACAAAACGTTTACTGGGGCCTGTGAGATGTTTTCCGCTTCACTCATCAATACAAAATCGCGTTTTGTCTAATAATACTTGGAGGCTCTATTTTTTTGCCCTTCCCAGTCAACTCTTATATTGCAAGTATGACGATACATTCCGATGAAAGCCGCTCGAATCATGGAACCTAACAAGCCTTTGGAAATTGCCGAAGTCGACGTGCCAAAGCCAAAGGACGTTCAAGTTCTAGTAAAGGTAAAGGCCACTGGTGTCTGTCACAGCGACTTACACCTATGGGAAGGAGGCTACGATACCGGCGATGGCTTTATGAAAGTAACAGACAGGGGAGTAAAATTCCCAGTTATACCAGGCCATGAAATTGTGGGCACGGTGACTGAAATTGGTGATGCAGTTCAAGGTATTAGTGTAGGTGACAGCGTCCTTGTATATCCTTGGATTGGGTGTGGTGTCTGCGTTGCATGCAGGATAGGAAATGATAATCTTTGCGATGCTCCGCGCTCTTTGGGTGTTTTTCAAAACGGCGGCTATGCCGAATATGTACTTATTCCGCATTTCAAGTTTCTAGCAAAGGTTTCAGGAATTGACCTCGATGCAGCTGCATCATTGGCATGTTCCGGACTTACAGCATACACTGCAGTCAAAAAGTCAGGTGCCAACTCGCAGCATAGCATGGTTATTTTTGGCGCAGGGGGACTTGGCCTGATGGGCGTACAGATAGCTCGTGCAATCACAAACGCAAACATCATCTGCGTGGATATAGACGAGGCAAAGCTACAGACCGCAAAGGAGTTTGGGGCAGACCATACCGTGAACTCCAAGGATCCTGAAGCTGTGCAGAAAATTATGGCGCTCTGCAATAACAAGGGGGCTGACTGTGTCATTGACTTTGTCAACGCGCCGCCGACCGTCAAGATGGGTCTTGCGATAATAAGAAAAAGAGGCAACATGGTCCTAGTAGGACTCTTTGGTGGTTCTATCGAGCTGTCATTGGTTACCATACCGCTCAAGGCAATAACCATCCAGGGTGCATACACTGGAAACTATAACGACATGCTGGAGCTGCTGGGTTTAGCAAAACGCGGTGTGATCAATCCGCTGATATCAAAAAAATACAAGCTTTCTGAGGCAAACAATGCACTCGAAGACCTAAAGGCGCGCAAAATCCTCGGCCGCGCAGTAATCAATCCGTAATTTCTTTCCACAAACGGTAATTTTGACCGCCCGTGTATTATGGGAGTGACACTCATACCGTTTAATTTTATTGGCTTAAATCAATCCCTGATGAGGGATCTGCGTAATGCCATGGAATGTGTGGCAAGCTTGTGCGGCAGCAACAAACTTGTAGATTTTATCACACATATGCAAGTATGAACATTGAAGATACGCACCAAACTAGTACTGATTTTTGTCACGCTGACGCTAAGCTACCTAGTGACAACCTTTGTCTCAGTGGAGATAATACAAAACCAGATTACTGACACCATTGGGTTTTACTCTGTCCAGGCAACAAAATCGACTCTTGCCAACATATACCACAGAATAGAAGGAAACACAAACGAACTGGTCTCGGTAACGGACGACGCCGAGATCTTGGGCTTTATCAAAAATTCAAATTCAGATTTTGAAAAAATTGAAAACCTTGATGATTACATAAACAAGATCGACAATGACTGGCAGGAGAGAAAGGACTTGCCAATAATTTCAGATATTTTGACAAATGATTTGTCCGTCCGCTTGTTGAGCTACCAGGATCATTTTAGAACCCATGACAACAAGCAGGCCTTTTCAGAAATTTTTATCACAAATAAGCACGGTGTAGTAATTGGCTCGACTGACAGAACATCTGACTATTTGCAGTCTGATGAGAATTGGTACGTGGGGGCCATGTCGGAAAAAAACCATGCATGGATTGGCCAGCCAGAATATGATGAGAGCTCAAAGGCATATTCGATAGATATTGTCACTACAATCAAGGATGAGAACGGAGACTTTGTGGGAGTGATAAAAGGTGTCCTGAATCTATATTATCTTAAAGACGACCTTGCCGATCTGCAAAAAAACATTCCGTACCAGAACACCCCATACATAGTTGATCCAGATGGGTATTCCATTTTGAGCGTGGATAGTGAGAATCTGTCTTCGTTTACAAGTGATACTGAGCTAAAAGAGTTTGGGACTAACCTGTCGACCCTGGCACCAGTCAAGCTTGCACGTGTAGACGACTCGGGGTTTTTGATGTGGTCAGATGGCACATCGGACAAGTTTACCACCTATACTGCCATACTGAAATTAGAGTATCCTGAGAAGCTTGGCTGGATTTTGCTGCTGGATTTTGAAAAGAACGAGATCATGGCGCCGCTGATAAATCTACAGGACACACTAGTTGTAATTGGAATAATTATTTCCATGGCGTCTGGAATCGTAGGCTATTACTTTGCAAGAAACATCTCAAACCCGATCGAGTCTCTGTATGTGGCGGCAAACAACATGGGAAGGGGGAATCTGGACCAGCAAGTGATGGTGCACTCAAAAGACGAGATCGGCAAGCTGTGCGAATCGTTCAATGCCATGAGCAAAGACGTAAAGAGAAAAATCGAGCTGGAAAAAGAGCTGGCAATAGCGCAAAAACAGGTCAAAGACGAAAAATTGCTGGCAGTAGGTGAGCTTTCTTCAAGAATTGCCCACGATTTGAGGAACCCATTGAGCACGATTCGCAATTCCTGCGAGCTTTTATCCAGAACGCGAGATGCACAGGATGACAAGTCAAAGAGATACATCTCCTTAATCCAGAGATCGGTCAACCGTATGTCTCACCAAATAGATGATGTGCTGGATTACGTGAGGACGACCCCGGCTGACAAAAAAGCAGAGTCGTGTCTGAGTGCAATAAAATCGGTCATCGACTTGAATCCGCCTCCAGAGAACATCAAGATGGAAATATCAAAACAAGATCTGATGGTTGTTTTTGACGCGCAAAAAATCGAGGTGGTGTTTACAAACATTCTAAGAAACGCAGTGCAGGCGATAGGAAACAAAGGCGGGACAATAAACATCAATGTTTCACAGCAGCCGGGGCGTGCCATAATCGAGTTTGCAGATTCTGGCCAAGGGATAGCCGATGGTGATTTGCCAAGAATATTTGATCCTCTTTTTACGACAAAGCAGGAGGGCACAGGCCTTGGATTGTCAAGCTGTAAAAACATTGTAGAGCAGCACGGAGGAAAAATCGAGGTGCTGTTGAATCCGACGAGGTTTCAAATCTGTCTGCCAATGTAACGACTTTTGCAGTCGGGCTGATACCTTAATAGCTTTTAGGTTTCAGGTTTGACCCAGCCGCCGCAAGTCTTGCAAATCAGCATTCCGTCATCGTCTTCAGATGTCTGATTCCCTGGAGGGCATTCGCATTTTGAAACATCCATGATTCTACTGCGTGTACAAAGTATAAAACAATTAAACTAGCAAAGCCGATATTCATAATACAAACCTGTTACCTTACTAAATGAACTTGAAAGGTGGACTATCGGACATTCTAGTCAAAGACATCATGACAAAAGCCATAGTGTCTGTGGATTCGTTGACCACTGTCTACCAGGTGGCAAAGATGATGGAGCAGGGAGGCTTTGGTGCCATATTGGTAAAGCAAGACGGTCGTCCACACGGAATAATCACGGACAGGGACTTTGCGATAAAAATCGCTGCCAACAAATACGCTTTTGATACACCGGCCAACAAAGTGGCATCACATCCCCTACAAACCATCAGCTCAGGCGAGTCAATTCTGACCGCTGCAGACATCCTGTCAGCAAGAAAAATCCGAAAGCTTGTAGTAGTTGAAGGCGAAAATGTTGTCGGAATAGTTACTTCAACAGACATAGTGAATCAAGTAGCTAAATTGAAAAACATCTAATAAAATACAGTTACTGCGTTAACTGCTTGCCTCTAAATCAGTTTGATTCTTCCAAGCCAGGAAATGACGCCTCGTAGTCTTTTTCCATCATTTCCTTGTTCTGTTCTTCATATTCGTCTTCTTCTACTTTATCAACAACTACCTCGATTCTTCTGGTGTCCTTTGTGAGCCAGGAGACCCTGACTAGTCCCATTATTTCCAGGTCCAGCAGAATCTTGTTGAACTTGTCGTGTGCAAGTGTGACTCCAGATTTTGTGAGGCTTTTTTGCAGCTCCTCGTCTGTCATGGACGTGGCGCCCTTGATCTTTTCATACACTACATTTCTCATCGGAATCTGTGACATGTCTTTTAACCGTAAAACGCCTTGTCCATTTGTTTTGGCACGACATTAGAAATAGTTTCCCTTATTGTCAAATACCACTGGTCGACCTCTTTTGTGATTGACGGTCTTATCTTTTTGAGCGCTGCCGCAAAATCTGCGCTGCCTATCTTGGTAGAGTCACTCTGCATCGCATGGACTCCTGCCTCTCGGCACAGCGCCGCAAGGTCTGCGCCGGTGTAGTTCTGGGTGGACACTGAAATCTCTTGCAGATTGACATTGTCAGCAAGAGGCATTTTTTCCGTCAAAATTTTGATGATCTCAAGTCTTCCCTTCTCGTCTGGTTGCTGAACGTACAAGACTGGCTCTAGTCTTCCCGGCCTCAAAAGGGAACTATCCAAAAGGTCTGGCCTGTTTGTTATTCCAATCACTGCCACTCTGGCGGGGCCGCTCTCCTCCATTTCAGTTAGGAGCTGCGATAGTACTGTCTGTCCTATTCCGGCTTCCTCGCCCGACTTCATTCGAGCAAGCGAGTCCATCTCGTCAAAAATTATAACGCACGGTGCAGATGTCTTTGCCTTTCTAAAGATCTCGCGGATTGCCTTTTCCGACTCGCCTACCCATTTTGAGAGAATCTCAGGACCGCGTACAAGTATCATGTTGCTTCCACTTTCAGTTGCGACTGCCCTTGCCAAAAGCGACTTGCCACATCCAGGTGGACCGTAAAGCAGGATTCCCTTCGGGGGTTTGATGCCCATGTTGTAGAATTTTTGCGGCTCCCTTAACGCAACAAGTATGTTGTCCTGGAGCGTTCTTTTGACCTCGTCTAGGCCGCCGACGTCGTTCCAGAAGACCTTTGGTCTTTCCACGTAAAACTCCCTCATTGCAGTCGGGATGACCTCGTGCATCGCATCGTAAAAGTCCATGAGTCGAATGTCCATTGACTGGAGGATTTCTGCAGATACTTTTTCAGTTTCTAGATCAATTTCGGGAAGGTACCTTCGTATTGCCTTTAGCGCCGCCTCTCTGCAAAGTGACTTTATGTCGGCGCCGGTATATCCGTGCATTTCTGCTGCAAGTCTTTTTATCTCTACATCTTCAGCTATCGGCATTCCCCTTGTGTGGATTTGAAGTATCTCTAGCCTTCCGTCAACGTTTGGAACAGAGACTTCGATTTCTCTATCAAATCTTCCAGGCCTTCTGAGTGCAGGATCGACACTGTCAGGCCTGTTCGTTGCGCCAAGCACGATTACGTTTCCTCTGTCTGTGAGGCCGTCCATCAGCGCGAGGAGCTGGGCTACTACTCTTTTTTCCACATCGCCATAGGCCTCCTCTCTTTTTGGTGCAATCGCGTCTATCTCGTCGATAAAGATAATTCCTGGCGAGTTGTCCTTTGCCTCTTTGAAAATCTCGCGAAGCTTGGCCTCCGTCTCGCCGTAGTACTTGTTCATTATTTCAGGACCGTTAATCGAAAACATGTTTGCCTCTGATTCTGATGCCAAGACCTTTGCAATCAGCGTCTTTCCACATCCTGGCGGCCCGTACAAAAGAATTCCACTGTGCGGCTCTATTCCCAACCTGTTGAAGATTTCCGGGTGTCTGAGTGGAAGCTCGACTATCTCTCGCATTACCTTGAGCTCATTTTTGAGGCCGCCGACTTCATCATATGTGATGCGAACCTTTTTGTCAATTGATTTTTCAGAGGAGATTGAAAATTCTGTGGTCTTGTCGATGGTTACTATACCTTTTGGCGCACACTTGCCTATCTTAAAGTCCATTGGGTTTCCCAAAATCATGACTGAAATTTCATCACCCTGGCAGAATGGCAGGCCCTTGAGTCGGTTCTTTACAAAGTCAGTAAACTCCTTGTCTACTGTCACGACGTCCGATACTGGTACCAAAACTATGGATTTTGCGACCTTTGCTGGCACCTTTTTTATCTTTACAATATCATTTAGCGCGCTGCCAATGTTCTTTCTTGTCTGGCCGTCAATTCTGATGATGTCTGTGAACTTGTCGTCCTCGTCTGTGGGCCAAGCAACTGCGCAGCTTGTCTTCTTTCCAGTTATCTCTACGATATCACCTGGGTTTGCTTTCAGGAAATCCATGGCGTCTGGGCCTACTCTGGCGCGCTTTTTGCCAACGTCGCGCTGCTTTGCCTCCCCTACTCGCATTTGCAGTGGTTCGTCCTTTCGGGCCACGGGATCACTTCACATCTACTGATTTTCTGCTCATATTGAGAACCTCAAACTCTGATACCCCCTCAACAGACCTGACTGTTTCTTCTAGCAGATCCATCTGTCCTTCTTTGTCGTCCATGTTGAATTCTGCCTTGATGAAGTACAGGCCAAATGCCAGCGGTTCTTTGACGTATCTTTCAAGCGAAATTCCACCCTGCAGTTTCCCCTGGATGCTCTTTGCTATGGTATCCAGGTCTATTTCTGCTCCCGTTGGAAGGATCTTTGTAATCAATAACAGGCGCGCCATTTTTCTATGGTCCTGAAAAGTTACACGACTTGCAAGTATATGTCCTAGCAGCTTCTCTACAGCTCTCACATCGCCAAACCAAAATTGAGCCACATTCTGGGCAGTTGAATTTTACGCACTTGTCGTTTGGCATTATGTGCTTGTTGCAGCAGCTGCATACTGGAAGCGTCAGTGATGATGACATGTAGCTGTCTTTTTTGATATATTCCATTTATAGCTTGCTTAGTCTGTTTCAGACTAGCTGAGAAGCTTTCGTATTTCCGAGCCAAAAATCGTCTGCGCCACTTTGAGTGATCCCTTGAGCCCAAGCATCTTTACAATTGCAGATGTATGAAAATCAAAATCATCATTGGATACGTCCTCCATCATCTCCGGCGTGATGGCACCGAACAGCTTGTCTATTGTCTTGTTATCAAGTCGATCGAGCATTTTTCTTGCAAAAAGCTGCCTCTCAAATTCCTTGCCAAACTTTTCACTCCATGACTTTTGATAGTTTTCAAGATCGTCTGTTTTCCTAGTCTCTAAAAACTCTGAAATTGCCTTTCCTGCAAAAATTCCGCCGATGCCACACGAGTATATGCCACCGGCAGTAGTCGGCTTTGACTGTCCTGCTGCATCCCCAACGGTTACGACATTTTTTGACACAAATCTCTCAATCGGACCATTTATCCAAATTGGCGCAAATACCTTTCTAATTACACTGTGTTTGCCTTTTTGCTCCAGAAACTTTTCAAGTAGAGACATTGCGTTTATTGCGCGCCCTGCAACTCCGATCTTTCCAATTCCATTTCCTGCAGGAATTACCCAGGAAAAGAACCCGGGATATTTTTCGGAATCAAAATTTACCTCGACTAGTCCCTTTTGTATCCAGTCTGCATAGATTTCGTACTGGGCCGACTGGAGCATACCTGTCCTGTCCTTTTGGCCAAGCGCAGCGACGCCTCTTGCATCCACGATTATTTTGCAATCAAATGTTCCGGAGGTGGTGACTACCTGTCCATCCTTGATTTCTTTTAGTGATGTCTTGACCTTGATCTCCGCTCCATTTTTTTGTGCCTGGTGCGCTATTTGCTTGTCAAGCTCGCGCCGGTTTATGACAATGACGTTTTGTCTTTTTGCGTCGACTGAAATCTTTGTACCGCCAGGTGAACTAAGTACGGCGCTCTGGATCTGGCTGTCAAGTGTCTTAGTGGACGGCACTACCCCCAAACCCTCAAGACCTGATGTCGAAACCAGCCCTCCGCAATGCTCAGGCGATCCTATCTCAAAGTCTTCTTCGATTACCAGCACGCTGTGGCCTGCCTTGGCTACCTCTCTTGCACAGAAAAGCCCCGCGACGCTTCCGCCTGCTACTATGACATCGTAAGCCATTTCGTTATTTTTCCATGCGGATTAATTTAAGTGGTTCTATCAAAGCAGGCTTGATTCAAAAGTTTTTTCAATGGTTGTTTGCACACAATACTGATGAGCTCAATAAAACAGGTAATAGTGGTAAGGGCAGACCTTGGGATGGGGAAGGGCAAGATTGCGGCCCAGGTCGGACATGCATGTGTCTTGGGAGCTGAAAGTGTACGCAAGTCGCACCCAGAATGGTTTGCAAAATGGTGGGGCGGCCAAGAAAAAATAGTGCTCAAGGTAAACAGTGAGCGAGAACTCGAGGACGTAAAAAAAGGCGCAATTGAGCTTGGACTGCCGTGGTCTGAGGTGACAGACGCTGGACATACCCAGATTGCCCCTGGGACTTTTACATGCATTTCAATTGGACCTGCACCAGAGGATCTGGTCGATAAAATCACAAGTGATCTCAAGCTACTGTAATCCTCAATAAATATAACGAGGGTCGTTAAAACCGCAAATGTGAAGAAGAAAATTAAAGGATTAATTGTTGCGGGATTTTTTGCCGTAATATTACTAACTTCTACTATAACTTTGGCGTTTAACAGCATGCCACAACAAAGCCCGCTTGATCAGATGACAATTACCGGTACGCCCGCAGACAACTTTCCAGACGTAGAGAGGCCGAGATTTTGTGGAACTGGCGATGCAATGTCTAATGCGTATGTAACCGAGTTCAAGATACCTACCCAGTGCACCCAGCCCTTGGCCATAACTACAGATCCTCAGGGAAACGTCTGGTTTGCCCAGACCAACACAGGAAACATTGCAAAATTTAATCCAATGACGCAACAGTTCACAGAATACGACAATCCTGATTGGCAGGAGATGAACCGCTCCATGATGTGGGGGATGGACTACACCTATGATGGGCACATTTGGTACACGGATGATGCATCTGATTCAATCTGGAAGTTTTCCACAGCAGATGGCACATACAAAGAAATTGCATATCCTGCAAGTGGTGACTCCCTACCACAGCATCTCAAGGTGGCCGGAAGCCAGATAATTGTAAATGATTTTTACGGGGGCAAGATCAGCTTTTTTGACACAAGACAAGAAAATACATACAGAAATGTCCCAAGCCCAATACCTGGATCCTTTGTAGGCGGCTTTGATGTGGATTCACATGGAAACGTCTGGTACACAAACTGGATCCTAAGACAGGGTGGCGCACTAGTAAAATTTGACTACGCTAGTTTTTCCGATTATGTATCTACAAACAACGAGGACAATTCCACAGCATTACAATACACTGAGGCATTTAATCTGCCATCATCACTTGCAACCCCAATAGGACTGTCTGTAGACCAAAACGACAATATCTGGATTGCAGACACTTCAAACAGCTCGTTTTTCAAATTCAGCCCATCTGATGAGAAATTCACAAGATACGTGACATCTGAGCCAAGGCAATCAACATATGGGAACGCTACTGGCGTCATAAAATCGCCAACATCTGGACCGTACTGGACGCAAATTGACAATGGAAAGCTAGTGTTCAACGAGCAAATAGCAAACGCAATCGCAGTCTTTGATGTTGAAAACGAGTTGCTAGTGGAATATCAGATACCATCGCAGAACCCGAACTGGGCTGACTGTGCAGACGCTAATTGTGGAATCGCACAGGCCTTTGGAATCAAGTCTGCAGGGGACAAAATCTGGTTTACGGAATGGGTAGAAAACAACATCGGCGTAGTGGATCTTACAAAGGATCTGCCAATGGAATTCGCCTTGACGCAAAAAGAAGTCATACTTGCTCGCGGGCAATCAGCCCAAGTTGACTTGCATATTGCACCCACTTCAAGTATTGATGTGAGCCTTTTGACAAGGACAACGGCAGGGTTTGATGATCTCACCGTGACAATCCAGCTAGCAACTTCTGCCCCACAAGGCCCGCAAACAATTCCAATATCAATTGCTGCAAGCGAGTCGGCGCTACCAGGCACATACAAGGTTTTGATCTCTGCTAGAACCAACGACGTGACAGTTTCCCAGTTTGTCACAGTCAATGTCATCCAGTGATCCCAAAAATAGACTCTGACATTGGAATTTTATCGTACACCACGAGTCATTCCGGCTGTGGCGGAAAAATCCGGCAACAAAACGAGGACTTTGTAGTTTCTGAGGTGCTTGCACAAAAAACACTCTCGTCAATATCGCGAGAGGATGGGTTTGCAGTATACAAGCTAAAAAAGTCTGGAATCGACACGAATCACGCGCTGGAGTCAATATTCAAAAAAACCGGCGTCACACTAAAGACACTCGGACTAAAGGACGCATCTGCAATAACTGAGCAGTTTGTTTGCTCCATGGCAAAAACAAAGTCGCTGCAGGATTATTCTGACGGGAAAATCTCGCTGCAAAGAATGGGATTTGTAAAAAAACCGCTATCTGCAAAAGACATGGTCGGAAATCGTTTTACCATTAGGATAAGTGGGGCAAGTGCAGAACCTTCAAACTTTTCTGAAGCTGACAAGGTTCTGAATTTTTTTGGCTACCAGAGGTTTGGCTCAAAGAGGGCAGTAACGCACCTTGTGGGAAAGGCGCTGATACAAAAAAGATTTGACGAGGCAGTACGACTGATTCTGTCATTTACATCAGAATATGACTCCAAAGAAAACACCGCTCTTAGAAAGGAAATGGCTGACCAGTCCAAATTCCCAGAAATGCTACAGACCATACCAAGACAGATGGACCTTGAGAGAACTCTGCTAAAGGAAATGATACAGCACTCAAATCCGCAAAAGGCGATCATCAAGCTACCCTTGTCAATTAGGAGACTTTTTGTTGACGCATACCAGTCGTATCTGTTTAACCTTACTCTGAGCAAGGCATTTGAGTACGGCGAGGATTTCAGTCCAACGCAAAACGATGTCTGCTATGACAAAAACTCCAAGCTTGGAAAATACGAAATGGATCCAGGCCAGAACCTGACCATTCCACTGGTTGGATATTCGTATTTCAAAAAGACGAGGTTTGACTTTCACATATCAAAAATACTCAAAGACGAGGAGATAACACCATCTGACTTTTACATAAAGGAAATGCAGGAGATTAGCAACGAGGGGGGATTCAGGACGGCCCGTCTCATCTGTACTGATTTTGAAGCAAAAAGAGACATGGTGATCTTTACCTTGCAGCGCGGATCCTTTGCAACCATACTCATGCGAGAAATAATGAAGCCAAGCGATCCGCTTGAGGCTGGCTTTTAAAGTATTTTGCTTGGGTGGACTGGGAAGCGTATGGCCTCTTTAGTCATGGGTAGTTTACTAAAAAATTAATATCTACATAGACTGGCAAAAGCAGCATGAAGGAAAGGATCATCGGAGGAAGCGCGCAGGTCTCAATAATAATTCCAACATATAATGAGTCACAGAACATACTCGACGTCCTAAAATCGATCAAGGAGCACCTGCCAAAAAACACCACTGCGCAGACGATAGTAGTCGATGACAATTCGCCTGATGGCACCGCAAAACTAGTTGAAGATTATCTAAATGAGGTAAAAGAGATTGCAAACCATACAATTAATGTTATTCAAAGAAAAACAAAGGAAGGCCTAAGCTCGGCAATACTCAAGGGAATCCAGTACGCTACTGGGAATACAATAGTGGTGATGGATAGCGACTTGTCCCACCCTGCGGCTCTTTTACCAAAAATGCTTGATGCACTAAAGCAGCCAAAATGTGATATTGTCATTGCATCAAGATATGTCAAGGGTGGATCTATTACCGGCTGGACGCTAAAACGAAAACTGCTGAGCAAAATTGCAACACTGATCGCAAAGCGTGGCCTCGGCGTTCACGCAAAGGATCCAATGTCGGGCTTTTTTGCATTCAAGAAAAATGTAATCCAAGGACTGCAGTTTGACGCAATAGGGTACAAGATGCTGCTGGAGATTTTGGTAAAGACGAAAAACAAGAACATACTTGAGATCCCGTACACTTTTACAAACAGAAAGCTTGGCGCAAGTAAGCTTGACGCCAGTGTGGCATTTGGCTATCTGAATGCTGCATGGAAGCTATACCGATATGGAAAGGCAGCAGCAAAAGAAGAAAGAAGGCCATCGGTAAGCTTTCTCTCAAAGGCTGCCAGATTCTATACCGTTGGTGCGATCGGTCTTGCGATAAACTACCTTGTATCGTCTATGTTTTTGGGCGTGGTCTCAAATCTCTGGTACATGCACGCCACAATAATTGGAATTATGGTATCGATGAGCAGCAACTTTGTCCTCAACAAAATCTGGACATTTGAGGACCATGACTTCTCGTCAAAACACACGATTCCACAATATGCGAAATTCATCGGATTTAGTTCGCTTGGGGCACTTGCACAACTAGGCATGGTCTACCTACTCGTGGATCATTACAACGTACAATATCCGATTGCACTCGTCCTCGCGGTGTTCTGTGCGGCACTGAGCAATTTCGTCCTAAACAAAAAATGGACATTCAAAGAAAAAATTTGGGGCTAAAAAATTAAAGGATACGTGTACCAGTACCCCTTTCTGTACTGAGCACGATTCTTTTCAGGAAGATTGTTTTTTCAATCCTTGGATAGTCTGCGAGCTTTATGCTTTTTGTTCCACGCCCTACGCAAAGCGTGGTATCTGGTGGAATGGATGCCATCTTTTTTATCTGCTCTTTCCTGTACCCGTCCCCTGCCCACTTTATTGGAGTAAGCTCCAACCTGTGGGCAACAATTCCCTTGTGTGTTAGGATCATCATATCACTGAGTAATTGTACTATGATTATGATAACATCTACTTAGCTAACCAAGTAAATTTTTAGCTTCCTTGCAAATTCAATATTATTGCATTTTCAGCTTATCTTCGCGGAATGCCCCAGCATTTTCCCAACAAAAACTGAAATAATCATAACACCACTCATGAAAAGTCGGATCATCGCTGTAAATCATCTCTCTGAAGTCAGTCGAACCCCCTCTTGTAGGAAACATCACGCATGCCTCTTTTTCATTTAAAAGTACCGAGATGCTGATTTCCTTTTTCATTTTTCGTTCAAGGACACCCTCTAGAGTAAATTTCTTAAAATCAGTTTTTTCCAAGATCCTTTTTCGTTCTTTTGGGACTATAGTGGATTCTGCGAATATGGAACGAATTGATACGTTGTGTTCTAGCTTTTCAACTAACGTTTTCATAAGATCCTGATTATACCAAACTTCTGATAGCACATTGTAAATGTATTTTTTAGAATTGTTGTAGACCTCATTACATTGTTCCACAACTTTTACAAACCCCGTAATGTGTTGTGATGAGTCGAGAGCGCCTATTCTTTGAATGAATTTGGTTTGTAAATCTCCAAAATCATGATTTTTGAAATATTTTCTTTTTTTTGCCATAAAAACAAAAGACGGTAACTGTGCACATACAGTTTTTCCGTACATAGTTAAATGATAGCTACCATCAGGCCCCTTCTCAATTAGTTCAGCAGTGGCAAGTCGCCCACAATTTCTAAACACTTCTGGAATTGTAGCGCCTAGCTCTTTAGCAATTTTTGATACGGTAGAATCGTTTTCATGTAATCGTAAAAGTATGGACACCCGTTGCTCGCTTGCAAATTCTAAGATGTCATTTGCTATCTCGGAGTTCAATAATACTTGTTGAATAGCTGGACTTCTAAGTTTTACTAGCTGTGGAACCATGCTTCATTTGCCACTCATGCGGCGTTAAAGCATGCTTGCGTAATTAGATTAGCAATGTTTTGTTACGTCGTATATGGGATAACTCTGTTTGAAACCGACTCGATATTCAGCTATTTGTTTGAACTTGTAATCGGGAAGCGTTTTAACTATTTGATACATGTCACTTCCAATAGTCATTGTGTTTGGCATTGTTTTCGAATTTATCTTTGAACACATGTTGACCGTTGCCCCAAAGATATCATCAACAAGCGAGCTTTGTGATTTGGCTTTCATGATGGGGCCAAAATCAGCACTTATTCTGAAGCTAATGGGCGGGATCCCATGCTCAAACATTTTTTTGTTGATGATATGTCGCAATTCAATCATCTGAAGTCCACAATCCATGACGTCAGAAAATGATGATCTGTTTGAAATCTCCGCCGTCTTTGGGAAGTAGTAAAGTATGCTGTCTCCTACATTTTTTACTACTGATGCACCAAACCCCCTGGCAACTAATCCAATTGCGTTAAGAAAAACACTATAGTACTTACATGTCTTTGCTGGTGTTAACGACGCAGTGGCTCTAGTAGAATTTACGGCATCAACGATACACACACAGTAATCCTTGCATATGCCAGAAAATGAAATCATGTCTCCGATCATGTCATGTAGTTGAGCTGAAAGATACTCAAATTTTTGATTATGACGGAATTTGTCTACAGGCTGAAACTCGCTTTCCATGTTTGAAACTACGGCATGTTGTGATATATGATACGATTAGCTAGAATGAGAACTAGTAAGCTAAGAAGCTAACAAAAATGCAATCACGAGACGGCGTTGATCTTTTCTGTCGATTCATATGATCTTATTATTTTTCTGCATCTTTCTGAACCACAGTTACACTCAATCATCTGCAATGTGGGGTGAAACAAAGTACTATAGTCGCAAGTCAGTTCTTCATCTTTCTGAATATCTTTTATCGCCACATCTGTAAAATCGTCAGTATACCCTACATTGTGATCGCAACTATGATTGATGAATCGTGCATCATCTAAATTTAGCCACCATTTGTCGTTGTAATAGCAACCAAATTTTAGCAGATGGCTTTTGAACTCGGGATCAAAAAAATTGAGCTGTTCAGCAGCAAATGACTCCACGGTTCTGTCGCCAAATGTTCCAATAATGGTTCCTTTTGGAATGAATGCTTTTGCGTAAAGCCCTTTCTGGCCTTTCCATTTATGATGATCACGAACTTCGATATTTTCATTCAGCATTTTTTCATCACATCTGCGAGTACTTGCAACTCATACTTCATGTTTATGCTTGGTAGCTAGGCATCACTATCAAATCCGTCTTATTTTTTTAAAAATTTTCCTGAGCTGTATAGAGCATTAGGCCCATATCCCTTGTAGCTTTTGTGTTTGGTTATGTAGTATTCTTCTTTGTTGTATTTGGGGTACTCATTACTAGTTTTGATTAGGCGTTCTTTAAGCTCAATGGCAGTATCTACCATACTTTCTAAATCTGCCTCAAATTCTTCCTCTGTTAGTGCCTCAAAATAATTCATAGACATGTGTTCTGCGTACCAACCTCTACTCCAGCCTACATACGAAAACCTTGGAAACAAAAATCCCATCTCGGACCAAAATGTCAATAAATTACCGGCCACCGCCTGGATCCCATCCTGACCGCCAGTTATTATAAAACAGGCTACCTTGTCTTTTATCAGAGTCTTTTTTTCTAGTGTAACATGACTGTGGACGGTATTCAACCTCTCAGCCAATTTAAAATACAATGAAGATGGATTGTTGTACCGGATGGGGGTTGAAAGTATTACTATGTCTGCCCATTCTGTCAAACCATAGTAAACAAGATCCAAATGATCCGTGCCTTTGTCTAGAACAGATACCGAACACGGCCATTGACAACCTTCTTTGTTGGAGCTGTAATACCCCTCACAAAAGCCAAAATCGTGGTCTCGTAACTTTATCAATCGAACATTGCAATCCATCTTGTTTTTTGCATAGGTTAATGCATGGATAAGCGAATCTTCAGACGTGCTTCTGGTCAGCGTCTTGAAGGATTCAGTTGAACCATCTTTCTTTCGGATTTTTTCTATAATTGTAGTGGAGATCCCAAGCACATTCAATTTTCTGGTATCTGCATGATCGTAAATTCCAGGATGCTTGTAGAATGTTCCAGATACCCATACTTCATGTTCAGTCTTGCCCATTTCTCGTGCTTGACGTCTAAATTCCTCAAGCTTTCCCTCAACAACATCATAGTGTGGGTAATCAGATAACTTCGTAATTTGAGGGATGCTATCTCCAATCTGTATTATTTCATCTCGAATGTCCTTTAGTGCGCCAGGCATCAGCTCCTTGATCAGATCTTCTTGTTCTTTCTCAATCTCTGCTAATCTTTTTATCAATATTTCTTTTCTACTAAGTTCAGCAGTATCGTCTATGCCCAAAATCTATCCCAAGCCAGCTTTAGCTAATGTACATTTAAGTAGTTAAAGATTGTGTGAACATAATAAAATCCTCAAAAATGACTCAATCATTAATTACAAATTCACATTTTCCGTTAGATGATTATCTCTAGATTCCAATGTGATTAACTGACACAAATGTGATAAAATATACTTGTATCTGGAGTTGCCATTCAGACCATCTTTCGATGTCTGAATAACGCATATGTGACTAGCATAAATGTCAAAATCCAAAGAGTGTTTATGGGGTGGGATGGAGACAAGTACTCTCCCTCCTCGAAGAAAATCTCACTGTAAACGAACCATATGTCAGCCACCGCCCATAGGAAAATTCCTACAACTAACAACAACCAAACTGTTCCTAACACACTATGTCTAAAGACACTGAGTCCTATGACGGCAAATGCCAATTCGGCAGAAACACCACCTGCAAAAATCCCGCTGTAAAATAGGTCAAATGGAAGATCCGTATACGTTCCCCATTCTTGAGCAGCCACAAGAATGTAGATGACTGTAATTGATATGGGAATCACAGTAATCCATACCTTCATCAAAATATTCCAGCTTCGTTTAAAGTATCTTGTATTGAGAACTAGGTGCAGAGTAGCAAAGACATATGATCCAATAAAAAAAACATCTGATGGCGAAGGCCAAGGATTTATTTTCATAACGAAAAGATAGTAGTAGTATAAAACTTCACCAATGAACCACGAAATGAAGCCTATGCCTAAGAAAAAATAGGCTTTTCCAAAAACTTCTGAACCACGATATCTTTTTGCAACAAAAATGGACAAAATGGCGCAAGACAAAATGCCGCTCAAGTATAGAATGTCTGTAATGCTAAACGCATTCTTGTCTACATAGAAAGATCCGACTTGATAGGCTATGGCAAGGGCTACTATGATTCCTAAAACTCTAACATCAATTGAATTTTTGATGTTATTTTCAATTTTTGACAATTAATTTCCTATCTTAATCTTATCATAAAAAGTTACTCTCTCTATACTCTAATTAACATCAGAATAATAACACATTTTTATTAGTGTTCAACCATGTGCATCTTTTATGGGCAACAGATTAGTTTTTGAAAAAATAACGAGCTATGATTCTGCTGAGTTTTACAAGGCAATGAAAATCTTTTCAGCTACTACAAAGAATATCGATTCCTATCCAACAGCTATTGTCAGAAAATTTCTTTTAACAACATCAAATTATAACTTGTATGTCGCAAAAATTGATAACAAAATAATAGGAATATCGTTGTTTTATATTTTCAAAAAATTAAAAATTGGCTTCTTAGATTTTATGGCGGTATCCCCTACAGAACAGAATGAGGGAATTGGAACCAAGATGTTTCAACTCACTGTAAATGTAATATCAAAAGAAATCATAAATCCAATAGGCGTGGTTTTCCTGGTGATAAAGGAATCCAATAGCAATTCTAGAGAAACGAAAATACGAAAAAAGCGAATTCAATTTTATATGAGATTGGGAGCCCTAGTCTTTGAAAACGTCACTTTCTACCTAGTCCCGATAAAACCATCTGACAAACCAAATGAGGCATACGTGATGGTTTTTCCACTCACCAAGGTCGATTATTTTGAAAGAAAAGTTGCCAGAAAATTCATTGATGCTATATACAAAAAGGTCTACCTATATGGAAAACGGGATTTGGTCTCTCTTACTGTTAAAGGCATGCCGGCTAAAATACGACTCTCAAATCGTTTGGCTGCAAAATTAAAACACATCACTAAATGAAAATCCGACATCACCAATAAGGATTTAAGATTCTTACAGTGTCGACTTGTTGTTGCTCGTACCGATAACCTTTGAGTTAAAACTCGATAATAAAAAAGGAATCGGGCTAATCACAAAAAAGCCTTTTAAAAAAGAGGAAATAGTGATCAAAGAGGCTGGAATAATAATTCGATCCAGAAAAGACGCCACAATAAACTCGGTTCAAATTGGACCAAATAGATTTGTCGATGCGAAACTCTCAAAATTCACAGACCACATTAATCATAGCTGTGATCCAAATACTAGATATGATATAGACACATTTGAGTTCATTGCAATAAAAGACATAAAAATTGGTGATGAAATAACATTCAACTATCTTTCAACTGACTGGGATCTAAAATCAGACGGACTAGATTTCGATTGTTTTTGTGGTTCAAGCAACTGCCTCGGACACATTTCTGGTTACAGGTATTTGATTCCCGCACAACAAAAACAAATGTTGCAAAAACCTAGAAATGAATAGTTTGACAGAAGTCTGCTGGCGTGGTTGCCAATTACATCGATTAATTCGTTGATTTTGCTCTTTCTAATTGCTTTAAAACTACCTCGGCTGTTTCTCTAACTACAACGCTAGGATCGCTCATAGCTTTTTTTAGTATCATCTCACTGCCAAAGTCCTGTAGCAGGCCTAGTGCCTCTACTGACTCGTGTCTTACGAGCTCACTAGGATCATTTAGCGCTGCATTTTGTAGAGACCTGATCTGTTTTCTTAGGTTATTCTCACCAATGACATAACACGCTTCATGCTTCACGATTGCGCTTGGGTCATTAGCCAATGTGCCCTCAAGAATCCTGCCTATTTCATCTCTTAATGGATCCGATGAGGGGATCTCTGCGAACGAATCGGCTAAAACCCAAAGTGCCTCTACGCGTAAGGACATGTCTCCGTCTTCTTTTAAAATTGTGTAACACTGGCTAACGCGTTCATGAATTGGCTTTACCATTATTGAACGAAGAGTAAATATGCCACCCAACGGTTCTTTATCAAAAATCATCTATTTATGATTTTATGATTTTGTTGTTTTAATACATAATATATTAGAATACCAGCCCCACTCCCTCATGGTTTCGTCTTTAGGATTCTTGCCCCCTTCTTCTATTAGTTGAAGCATTTGAGGTATTGTCACTGGATAAACTTTTTTTTTGACATCGTCGATATGATGAATTTTGAAATTGAATTGTTTTAAAGTTTCAAGAAACTCCTTTGGCGAAGAACGATTCTTTATCATGCCGTTTGGCCAGAATTCCGTCAACAAAACAAGATTCTTGTTTGACGTTATCGTATCATGCATACCAGAAAGAGCATTTGTCTCAAAACCCTCAATATCCATTTTTATTACATCTACATGAAAATCATGTATTTTTTTTCCAAAATAGCTATCTACAGTAACTGTCATTATTGGAATCTGTTTTTGTTTTCTCCATACTGTCGGATAATTAAAATCCAGTTTTAGTAAAGAATGCTCTGAGTTATAATCAGGCGAAAGATACATTGTTGATTTACCAGTCTTGTTAGATGCGGCAGCTTCCAGCAGAATAACGTTCTCAAATTTGTTGATTCGGATACTTTTTTTTAGTAAATTTGCGTTTATTGGGAATGGTTCTAATGCAATTACCTTGCCTTTCTTCCCAACCATGCTTCTTGCTAATAGTGTGTAAAAGCCAATATTGGCGCCAAGATCTAGGACAGTCATACCTTTTTTGAGTTGTTTTTTGAAGATCTTGATTTCAAATTCTTCGTCTTTATACCAACCAGTTTCGAGAATTTGCTGTGAAACGTCCTTGTCGTTTTTGTCTAGGATAATTTTGAATTTTTGTAAATCAAATACGACTCTGGATGAACTATGTGCCAAGTCAATCTGTCCTGTAAGATCTCGTTTGATAAGTTTTTAGTTCAGTGAATGCTATTTTGCGTGTTTGACAAATGATGACAAATACAGCATAAAGACACTATGTTCAAACTGTATGCACCAATCATGTTGTACGGGCTTTGATTCGGCGGTCGTGTTTCCAGAGGATCTTGTAAATTTCCAAAATAATGACAAAGCAACCGACGAGTTTCTAGAAGATGTGGTTATTGCGGGCAAGACGTTAAAACAAATTCGAAAAAAACAATCACATGAATGCATTTTCTGGAGTGGTAAATGTGAGATCTATGCTTTTAGGCCTTTAGACTGCAGGTTATTTCCATTTGATATTGACATGATTGATGGCGAATTTTATTGGATACTGTACGCGTGCAATACAGACACCAATTGGAAATGGACTGAAGATTATTTGCAAAAACTTGAGGCTGATCCAATGTTACACAAAAGACGAGACTATTTTGAAATTTTTGCTAAAGGGCCGTACTCAGAGCCAGAACGAATGCCGTATACGGTATTACGTAAAGTTAGGTTTGACTGAAGTGCAGAACCTAAAAATGATCTTTTCGCACGTTATCAAACAATCTTTATGAGCCGACTTCCCATAATCAAAATGTGAGCGACCCAGAGCAATACTGGACTCAGAAAGCGGAATCTCTACAGAATCTTGGTAAATATGAAGACGCGCTAAGGTGTTTTGATAAGGTCAAACAAATAAAAAAAAACAGAACAAGAAAAGACTTTTGGTATCATGATGGATGCAGCCATGCGGAAATAGGAAATTACGAGAAAGCCATAGAGTGCTTTGATAATGACTTGAAGCAAAACAAAGAAAGTTATGATTCGTGGTACGCAAAAGGGGTTCTGCTCTTTTTATCAAAAAAGTACCTTGAGGCAGTAGAGTGTTTCAACAAAGCAACCGAGATCAAATATTCAGAATTTTTAAAGTTAACAAATCAAGCTCAAACATTAAAGGAAATAAGAAAATTTGAACGCTCAGTCAAGCATTTTGATCAGGCAAAACAAATTGAGCCATTTTCAAACAAGTTTTGGCATTATAAAGGACTCGCTCTACATGAAATTGGTAGATATGATGAATCCATAGAGTGCTACAAATCCGCGTTGGAGCAAAAAACTGATCCAATAATAATGTATGATATGGCAAGGAGCGAATTGATGGTGGGAAACATTGAGACTTGCTTGATGTTGCTTGAAAAATCATGCATGCTGGATAACTCGTGCAAGTCAAGACTTCAAATCGACAAAATTTTTGATAGGTTGATTGACAATGAGCAGTTTAGAGTTTTTGTATCTAATATCAGAATTTTTGATTTTTGAATAATCACCAGACAAGAAGTAGAATATCATCGCAATTTATTCCATCATTTTTTTGCCATGATGAAGTCGTTGTAACTCCTTTTCTTATTTTTGGATTCATATCTAGCAGTTTTTTTTCTTTGGTAATGTTATCAGTGATGTATAATTTTGGTTCAATCGCATATCCGTCAGTTGGATAGGTAAAATTCATTCTGAATTTTTTTGCATTAATCAAAAACACATTTTCATAATACCTGAATTGCTCTTCAATCACATATTTTACAGTGTATTTGTAATTTTTCTCTGTGTCAAAAACAGGAGAGTCTAGTTTTATTGTGAATTCCTTTCTATTTGGGCTATCAAAGTTTATGCCAACAATTTGCAGCTCTTGATAATCCTTATCATACGCTTTAATATCCAAGTCATGAAATGTACATTCTTTTTTTATTATCATTCCGTGCATTATTTCAAAAATTGGCTCATCGGATATGTTGGTAAGGCTATAAGTTTTTTTGTGTTCAATTAGATTTGTTGTTGGATCTTTCAAAATCAAGTTGAATTCTATATCGTTATACAGGATTCGCTGATTAGTCTTTTCAAGCTCAGACATGATTTTAGTTATCTCGCGAAGTCCATGTAGAGGTTTTTTTGGATTACCAAATTTTTCACTGTGTACAGAATAAATCAAAATTGTCTGATTATGCTTTATAGTGTAATCATGTAACGGGTGAATTATTTTCTTATAATCTGAGGATAATTCAAATAAACTTTCGGCCATTTCCGAAGTCATTAGAATGTGATATGCGTCCCCGACGTCCATGGTTCTTCTTGCTAATATTACACCTGACCCCCAAAAATTGGGTTTTCCAAGAACATCATCTACAAAAAAAACCGAGCCAACTGCTAGTCCAATCCTAACAAATATCTTCTCACTTTCAGATTTTTCATTATTGTAAAGGTTAAGCTTTTCATGAATCTCGATTGCGAGTTTGAGGGGTTTGTCCACACCGTTAAGAAACCCAATCACCATGCCGTCTCCGGTCGATAAAAAAATCCTCGCTTTAGGATCTGTTGATACGAACGTGGAGCATCTTGCAATATTTTCATTTAGCACGCGTATCTTCTGTGTCTGCGTGGTGGTGGACAAGATGGGATCAGATAGTCCTACGATATCTATGAAAAAAAAAGAGGCATGGACTATATTTTCTGGTAGTTTTATCATTTGTTATATCACGTCTAGTCGAAATAAAGAAGATTTCTCTTCATGCTGCTCTGCTCTGAAAATTTTTACAAAACGATGCATATGTGGAACTTAGATTCTTGTAAAGTTTTTTGTGTTTTCGTGGTTTTTGTGTAGCAAGGGCATAAAGCGCGATGAGTGGAAAAGCTATTGTAGAATCACAATAAACCGTAGCCAGTTTTCCTTGCGGTTTAACCTTGCGCCAGCTTTTAGCAGTTTTTAATTCTGCACCAGAATAACTACCAGTCTCATATCTGGCATCGGTAATTTGTATGACATAATCCAAGCCATATTGTTTTGATTTTAATAATTGGTTTAATAGTTGTGATGTTTGCTCTATCATATTTTTCGGGACACCACCGCCCATCTCTAGGGCGCCTGACTTCTTTGAATTATAGATGATTGAAGCCTGCTCCAATACCTCTCTAACTATATCTAATTTGTAAATTTTATTTTTCAGCCTGTGAATACCCATATTGAGCGCTAGGGAGGAGTCCTTCAACGTAGATATGAAAACAGGGACATCGTAGTCGTACGCTGCTGTTAAGAAGCTTTTTTCTGGAAATGGGGCATTGGACTTGCTAATTTTTCCCAGAAAATTCACCATTTCGGGAGTTGTAAATGACTCGTCAGTAAATTTGGCCTCAAACATTTTTTGTAAAATTTGGTCTTCTATCTCAAGCGTCTGGTAGTATTTTACAAATACATCGCGTATTCTCACTATTTGTTTTTGATAGAGTATGTTGTCATCAACGTCAAAATGCCCCTGTTTTATAGGGAGCCCTGAGGCAAAATGATCTTCATGATAGATGTTTGCACCCGTGGTGATTATCCAGTCTACAAACCCTTTCTCAATCAGGGTCCTGATAATTCCACCAAAACCGACAGGGGTCATTGCGCCAGCTACAGTAAGACAAATTGTGACATCCTCTCTTATCATCTGACCATAAATCTCTGCAGCATGGCCCAACTGCCTTGCATTAAAACCAGAATTTGAAAATATCTTGATTAGATCCGCAATAGAAAGATCGTCAGTAATGTTGATGTGAGGAATGTTTTTTCCATTAAAACTGTGAAAATCATCAAATCTTCTCATGGCAAAGTGTGAAAAAATATAGTTTTAAACATTATAGTTATGATCTCAACGAAGTAACACGATTATTGGCGTGAAAGTTTCAAAAGGTCTTACTTTGAAAGGTGTTGTATTTGCATGTCGTCATTCCAAACTAGTTAGGTGTGCGGCACAGGGGATGATTCCTAAAATATCAATTTCTTAGAAAAGACTTCGGTGACAACAAAAATCTGATATGTTTCATAAAGCTAAAATACCTACCAAATCAACGGCTAGCTATGGTTGATCCTATCTTCGTAATAGGAATCGTGTTTTTGGTACTTGCTAGCGGAATCGGGGGTTATGTGGTGTATCACAAGGAGATGGTGATGAAGCCGCTCATTCTAGCAGAACAGGCAGAAATAGAAAACATGAGCTGCGAGGAAATAGACGCAAAGCACGCAAGCGGACAGTATTGGTCTTTTAAGAACTGGAGAATGGGCGACGACAAGGTAAAGGCCTGCATTCCAAAATAATACATGTTTGAAAGTTTTTTCTCAGTAACCCGGGCGCCAGAGTTTCCGCAGGATTTCGACTGGATAAACACAGACGAACCATTGTCGATATCAAAGCTAAAAGGGAGTGTGGTGGTAGTTGATTTTTGGACCTACTGCTGCATCAACTGTATGCACACCTTGCCAGTACTTGCAGAACTTGAGGAAAAGTACAGGGGAAAGCCGGTCGTGTTTGTCGGCGTGCACTCTGGCAAGTTTTTGAGCGAGCAGGAGACAAAAAATGTCGAATCTGCAGTATCGAGATACGAAATAGGACACCCAGTGGTGGTGGACAACAAGATGCAGATCTGGTCAAGCTTTGGAGTAAATGCATGGCCTACGATTCTCATAATTGACCCAAATGGTGCAATAGTGTACAGGCAGTCAGGCGAGGGACAAAGAGAGGCAATCGAGGACGTCATCGAAATACTCCTACAGAGGCACGCAGAAAAAGGAACACTTGCAAAGGATCCACTCGAAATAAAAAACTCAAGACCACAGGCCAGCCACGCACTTTCATTTCCTGGCAAAATAGCAATATCAAAGACTGGCAAAATGGCAATAAGCGATTCAAACCACAACAGAATTCTAGTCACGGACACTTGCGGTAAAATATTGTTTGTAATTGGAAGCGGAGTGGCAGGACTAGCAGACGGGGATTTTACCGCTGCCAAGTTTTTCAGGCCTCAGGGGGTAGAATGGATGAATGACCATCTGTTTGTTGCAGACACCGAAAACCACGCCATAAGAAAAATAATCCTTGAAGAAAACAAGGTGGTGACCGTTGCAGGGACTGGAATGCAAGGGCCTTGGGTCTCTGGAGGGGGAAAGGGAACGTCAACACCAATCAGCTCGCCTTGGGATGTGGCATGCAAGGAAAACTTGGTGTATATTGCAATGGCAGGAAACCACCAAATCTGGACGTATGACACACAAACAGAGATGGTATTGCCATTTGCAGGCTCTGGGCAGGAAGACATAATCGATGGGCCTGTCAGGGAAGCGCAGCTTGCCCAGCCAAGCGGCATTGCAATTTTTGGGAATGTTTTGTATTTTGCAGACAGTGAGGTCTCGGCAGTAAGACAAATCAACCTTGCAGAAAAACAGGTGAGGACAATTGTCGGGCATGGGCTCTTTGAATTTGGACACCAGGATGGGCCTACTGATGGCGCGTTATTCCAACACCCACTTGGACTGTGCGCAACACAGGATAGCATTTTTGTTGCAGATACTTACAATTCAGCAATACGGGTAATTGATCAAAAAAGCAACCAGGTCTTCACACTAATTGGAAAGGCGGAAAAAAACATGGTCTGTCTTCCTGATAATCCAACATGTGATATCTTGGCGCTGTATGAGCCAAGTGACGTGGAATATTTTGAAAATAAATTGTACATTGCAGATACCAATAACCACCTCATACGGGTCTTTGACCTAAAGACAAATTCACTGGAAACCTTGGATGTGAGATGATGCAAAGGGCGTACATTCTGATTAGCTGCAATGTCGGCGTAGAGCAAGAGGTACTTGCGGAATTGAAAAAAATAGGCGAGATAAAAACCGCAACGATAACATATGGTGACTATGACATCGTGGCAAAAGTGGAAACTGACTCTGAAGAACTGATGGCGCAGCTCATATCCTCAAAGATCCGGCAGCTGCAAAAGATACGAAGCACGGTAACACTACATGTGATCTAGTGTCTCAGAAGAAAAACCCCGAACCCACTTGTAATTATTCCAAAAATTATGATTCCCATCCCATAATAGATCCAGTCGTTGCTGTAGTACATGAATGAGGATTCTGGGCCAATCTGCCCCCTTCCCTGAGACTGGAAAACAGCGCCAAAAACAATTAGTATTATTCCCAAGATTATGATTGGTTTTGCTATTCTCATTGATGCTATATCAATGAATTATTATTTTACTGTTGGTTACGTAAACGTCAGGCGATGAGGACGAGTTAGAGAAAAGAATCAACATGATTGGATTCAGTGAATCTGAGCCTGACGCTGATTTGTAACGAAATTGGATATAATCTGGAAAAACCGTTTTAATGTATGGCAGGAATCTGTGCCTATGAACAAAAAAGTCATAATTGGAATTATTATTGCAGCGATAATTCCAGCCGCAGTCTATGCTGGCTCGCCACTGTTTATCAACACTACAATCGACGAACCACTACCTAGTTCTGCTATCAAAACATCCGAAATGATGGAAAAATCTGATACCATGATGGAAGAAACCGAAATGATGGAAAAATCTGATACCATGATGGAAGAAACCGAAATGATGGAAAAATCTGACACCGTGATGGAAAAATCAGAACCAGTACCGATTACTGTTCTTACTGGAAGCTTTGTCGGTGTAAATGATGGCGTTCACAATGCAGAAGGCATGGCTAAGGTAATTCCATTAGATGATGGAAGCAAGGTGCTAAGACTAGAGGACTTTGAGTCAACAAACGGCCCTGATCTTTACGTGTACTTGGCAACAGATGAAAAAGCAACAGAATATGTGAGCCTTGGAGAACTAAAGGCAAACATTGGAAACCAAAACTACCAAATTCCAGAGGGAACTGATCTTTCAAAATATGACACTGCTCTAATTTGGTGCAAGCAGTTTTCGGTCTTGTTTGGACACGCAGACCTCTCTTAATTTTTATTTTTTAGCCAAAAACTATACATTGCTCGCACTCACAACTTGGAATTTCTTTTGATTTTGCCAAACATTTTGCGTGCTGGCCTGCTTGGCACTGGACACAAATCTGTTCCAGATTCTCAACGCTGGTGTATTTCTTTGACTGGTCAAAGCCAAAGCCGCCGTCTTGTGGTCCTACCATGACGTGTTTATGCTGTTTGTAGTATTTCTAGCTGATGCTCAGCTCAAATTTGATTCAACACGCATTTTGAATGTAGGTGTGACTAGAGATATTTTTGCATTCATTCTCGTTTAAGATCCTAAGAAAAGTTCTTTTTCCCAATATGCCACATGTCTAGGCCTTTTCTGTCTTCAAACAATTTGCTGTATTTTTTATTAATGATGGCAGCAATCTTCGTTACTTTCTTTTTCACTTTTTTGTTTCGGGTTCTTTCATTATCTGGTTTTGAGCCAGCTAAAATCTGCTCTAGGCCCTCTTCGTAAAAGAATTTTTTTCCAGAAAATGGCTTGAGATCATCAATCCAGATGGCTTTATGGTCATATTTTGCCAAAAACGGCTTTTGCACCCATTTTGGGTTCCTTCCTTGCAGGAATCTTAGTACTAGCGCCTTTTTCTTTCCAACATCTACACTGCCCAGAACCTGGATTTTGCCTGGATTTGCAGACATGCTTGGACCGCGAACCGTTCTTGCAAGGCCGCTGACCTTCTGATACGCATCGCTAAAGATCTCATGTGCCCTAACGAGCGGCACTCCAAAAAAGTCCTGAGCTCCAGTGTCCCTTGTCACAAACATGTAGTACGGTATGCAGCCAAGGCCCACCTGTCTTTGCCACATATCGGCCCAGACTTGCGGATCATCATTTATGTGGGCAAGGACGGGGGATTGGGTGCGAATTTGTGCACCTGTCTTTCGCACTCTGTGAATCGCCGCTGTTACGGCTGGAGTCGAAAGTTCAACTGGGTGATTAAAATGCGCCATGAACGCAAGATGAATTTTCTTTTTTGTAATTTTTTTAAACAATTCCAAAACATCATCGGCATCGTCGTCTGTTAGGAACCTGTATGGCCAATACGAAAGTGCCTTTGAGCCAATTCTGATCGTCTTGAGATTTGGAAGGCCTGCATCAAGCAATGTATCCACATATTGAGATAAGATCCGCGATTTCATGATTAGCGGGTCACCGCCGGTAAACAAAACGTCAGATATTTCGGGATGCTCCCTTAGGTATTGCACAAGCAAGTCAATTTCTCTGCTTGCAAATTTTAGCTCCTCAATTCCTACAAACTGAGGCCACCTAAAACAAAACGTACAGTAGGCATGGCATGTCTGGCCTTGGCTTGGAAAGAAAAGGACTGTCTCCTTGTACTTGTGCTGCATTCCGAAAAGCTTCGTACCGTCTTTTAGCTGTGGGATGTTGTGTTCCATCTGGCCTGCAGGATGGGGATTAAGCTGGAATCGAATTTTGTTTGCGATGGACTGGATTGTTTTTTTGTCACATCCACTTTTTAGCGCATTAGACATTTGGGCAAAATGTTGTGGTCGTAGCATGTTTTTTTGCGGAAATGTAAGAATGAAGATGGGGTCGTCTTGGATATTATTCAAGTCTATTAGGTGCTCTACGACATAATTGTTGGTTTTAAACGGCAAAATGTTTCCAACAACCTCGATTTCAAACTGTTCTTCTTCAGAAAGACTCTGTATTTGTGGAATTTCTCTAAAGTTGCCTAGAGTATAAGATTTGTATTTTAGCGACTCAAATTCGCTCCAAGCTTGCTCTAATCCCTGAAACATTAGGTACAAAACATCTTCATCACTGTTAAATGTGCTGAAATCACTGACTAGTTTCCATGCAACTATATTCATTTGTAATCATTTGTGATGTGATTTTCTGTTTTCATGAAATTATGAAAAAATACTTTAACTGTAAATCCATATAAGTATTTGATTATTTTATGATTGAAGACTACAAAATCGAAAAAACAGAAACGATTACAGCAAGAATCAACAAGGGGACGATGAACAAGCTTCGCTCCTATGCAAAATCCGAAAGCACCACCATCAATTCTGCAATAAACCAGCTTCTTTCACATGCTGTTGATTGGGATGTCGTAGCAGCTAAGACGGGCTGGGTTCCGATCCCAAAGGACATCCTGATCTCATATTTTGACAAATTAGATGATAAAATCATAATGGAGGTGGCAGAAACAAGTGGAAAAAATGTTCCAAAAGACATGCTTTTGGCAATGCGTGGAAAATTTGACGTAAATGAGTGGATATCAATTCTTCGTAGCAGGGCCAAGGCGGCAGGCTTTCATTTCAGTGAGATATCTGAAGATGACGCTGTCAAGTTTGTCATGAAGCACGACATGGGTATGAAATGGTCAATTTATTTTCAGACATACTATGACTCTGCGTTTAAAACGCTTGGTTGCACAGCTGATTTTAGCATAACGAACAATACTGTTTCGTACAAGCTTAACAGAAAAGACTATGATCTTGATAAACTGTAATTATTTCACAAACCTTCACAAAGCAAAAAAACCTACTCACCCAATAAAATAAGGTGCTGAATGCATTCGGTGTTAATTTTTAGCGTTTTATCAAAACTTTTCCTATGAATCATTAATGTTAGCACCAAAATGCTCGTCAAAACATGGTAGCTCTAAAACGCAGTTACGTGCTGTTGCTAGTAGGCGTAGGCATATTGGCAGCAGGATCTGTAGTTTTGGGAGTTAACTCCAGCGTCTTGGCAAAAGACTTTCTTACAAACAACCTGATCGTAAAACAGGCCACCATTACGCCAGACGGACAGTACACAACAGAAATGACCTCGCAAGAGGGCGGTTCTGTCTCTGTGCTGATACGAGGTCAGCCATATGAGGGCCAAATCCAGGCCTCTGTCTTAGATAAGGCAGGGACAACTGTTTGGCAAGACAATCTTAGCGGAGATTACATCGGCAACTTTGATGCCGCAAAAGGTGAAACATACAGCATCGTGATCAAGAATGTTGACACAAAAGATGTTACTGTTGATGCCATAATAGGCAATGTTCCATTTTTAGGCGTCAATGACGACGATGCAAAATTGGCTAGCGTGGGTAACACACTTGTAGGACTTGGAGTTGGCATTATCGGAATAATCATTCTGATAGTGGGCGGCGTGCTATTCTTTGTTGACAGAAGATCACCAAAGATAGCAAAAACAAGCTAAACTTTCCAAAACCTTCTCTTTTTATTTTTATGAATTCGGACACTGATAAGTTAGTGTTTGATTTCAAGTATAATTCAAAAAATTAGACTTTACAATTGTAAAGGCGCTGATTCAAATATCTAATTATTTCAAGTAAATTCAGGTTGAATCGGATAAATGGTATGGCACTATTTGGAATCATAGTTTTATCTACAGTTTTCCTTGCCTTTGCATTTTCGCAAAAATCAGAAGCCCAATCCATGATGGGTATGTGCAGCATGATGAACAAAGCACCAAAAGATGTCACAATAAGACCTGCGTCTTCCCAGCTAGTCAAAGCTGGTCAAGAGGCAACCGTAACCCTACTAATCAAAGACAAAATAACCAATAAACCACTAATCGATGCCCAAGTTCAAATCATGATAGAGCAAGGCCCATCAATGTCTACAATGGATATGGTGGGATCAATGATGCAGGCACAGGAAATCGGTCAAGGAAAATACCAAGTCAAATTTACGCCAGACAAAAAAGGCATTTACACTATTCACACGCATGTCATACCCGATGGAAAATCAATGATGGCAATGATGAACAATCACATGGATGTCGGGATAATTGCAAAATAATCTGGTAAAATCTTCAAATAGATTTTGAAAAAATGGTGTTTGTTTTATGAAAGAAAATGAATCAAAATTAAAAGGCTCAAAGAACATAAGACTTTTCGTCATAATTATTGCAGCTGCGATAGCAATAGGGATTGGCGTTGCAATTGTTTTAGCAAATTTTGCAGTCCAAAATCCTGATAATCCACAAAATTCAAGAACAGTGTTTTGGAGACACATTCACGGTCTTGGAATAGAACCTGTTGACAGAAACGTTCTGTACATTGCAACACATGGCGATTTTTACCACAGTGTGGATGGTGGGCCTCCAGTCAAGGTGGACGAACAACGAGCCGATTACATGGCATTTAATGCGCCATATTCCCAGGGAGTACCACTTTACGCAAGCGGTCACCCATCAACCGGTGGAAATACCGGCTTGATCAAAAGCACAGATGGGGGAAAGACTTGGGAAACAGTCGCAACCATACTGGAACCTCCAGTTGATTTTCATGCAATGAGTGTGAGCAAATCTAATCCAACCATCCTAATTGGGTTTGATAGCGCTAACAGGGGTTTGTTCAAAACTATTGATGCAGGGTTGAACTGGCAGAAACTGAATCCTCCAGATTATGTTTCAGCACTTGCGATTTCCCCAACTGATCCTAACGTGGTATTTGCTGGATCTGGAAATGGAATATACCAATCAAGTGATGGCGCAAACACTTGGACACCAATTGAGCCACTCAAAAGGAACGTGATATTTGCACTAACCTTTGATGAAGAGGGTGTTCTTTATGCAGCTACAGAACAGCTTGGGCTTTCAAGGTCTTTTGATCTTGGACAAAACTGGGAAAAAGTTAACAACCCCACACTCACCATAATGAGCATTGCAATTGATGCCCAAAACAAGATTTTCTATGTGGCAGGATATTCGCCTGACGGATTTCAGGAAGTTTACAAAAGTTCGGACGATGGGACTTCTTGGGATTTGATCGGGACAAACAAGGAGTTGTAAAATGGTTGAAGTAAGATGCGCCGATTGTGGGTGTACACATTTAGAATGTAAATTAACAAAATCGTCAAGTGATTGTCCTAGCTGTACTTGGGATCCGTGTTGTTGTTGGGAACAATTACGCTGGACAACCGACAGAACCAAAAAATAAAGAATCAGTGTGTACTTGGAAAGTATGCTATTGTTTTACTCTTCATTAAAATGACTCAAGACTCTTCATCGTCGTCTTTTTTTTGCCTGTCCCACAAGTGCATCGTGCCCCGGATCATAAAGCAGCCAACAATTACCGTGACAATGCCAACTACAATAAACGAAAAAACCTTGCCAATAGAGCGTAATATCGGCATCATTTGGACTCCGTGCAAACTATGTTGTGATGCCCCGTGATCCGATATGCTTCATCGAGCGCGTCATTTCCCTCACCAGTGTAAACGTCAATGTGTTTTCCGATTATCGCAGGACCGATATCCGAGCCGGTAAAGACCATACCGTCCCACGGGCTTGGAAGACTTGGGATTGTGATTTTGGTGTTTGCAGGTATGATTGATCGATCTACTGCAATCGCGTTGACTACAAGCTCGTTTCCAACTGCGTCTAGCGGAAAATCGCTCAGGTGGAATGACTCGTCAAACCAGCCAAGATAATTCCCTGATGCTGTCTTACCCCAGCCCTCAATTTTGATTTCCGTGACAAAGTCCTCTCTGAAATTGTAAGAGATGTCATCAACATTCACCGTAATGAATCTGCCAGTATAATCAGACTCGACAGGTGTAAAGTATCCTGTCACATACCATCCAGAGCTACAGTCTGAAAAATCGGAATGCCCAAGTGTATCTTGCCTTATCAGAGAATCCGTAACAAGAAAATTTTCTATTGCGTCAGTCTCTGACTCGGCTAGTGTCAATACACTAAATTTTTGAAGATAGGAAATGGCGTTTGCAAATTCCTGATCCGAGATCCTCTCGCTTTTCCAGTACTGGTGTACGACAGAAAACCACCCCGGCACATAGAGTTCTCCAAATGTAGGTACAAAACTGATCGTGCATATCAATGCAAAAAGTGTCAAAACCCTAACTGTCAATATGGTATTTTTTGAGACGCACAATAAAAACACAGTTGATTGGCTAGAGCGATTTTCGGATAGGATGAGCTACTCCTTTTTAATAATTGGAGACAATCGGACACTGAAATTGAGCCTGTCGCAGCCAAGAACAAAAGCAAATTCGTGCTTATTTTGTGGGGAGGCACTAAAATCCCCGTCAAAATGCCAGTATTGCGGATTCAAGTTCTGCGAGGAACACAAGCCTACGGAGAATCACCAGTGTGGCAAGACAAGATATGCCGAATATGTACGAAAGACAGACGTCAACACCATTCCAAATTTGGCCTCTGGCATGTTCGCCGTAATCTGCGACACTTGCGGATACAAATCCGTCAAGGGTTCACTGATTGAATTTGCAGGAGAGGAGCTGGTTCAACACATGCAGGTTGTTGGGTGTTCAAACAACACCTTCCTAGAAGAGGTGACCGGCCGTCCCCAATTCAACTCAAGTACTATCGATGTAAAACAAGGAAATAGTCTTGTCGCGCAAGCCAGTAACTCCGAGGGATCCATTGTTGATCAGCTTGCCAAGCTTGCATCACTAAAAGAGACCGGCGCCATATCGGAAGAAGAGTTCATCTTTATAAAAAAGGAAATAATCAAAAGGCTACAATAGTTTTTGTCTAGCTTTGTTTTAGCTTATTTTTTGTCTCTTGGTGCTCTTCTCGCTCTCTTTGCAGAGCAATTTTTAGTGTTTCCATCTCTTTTTGTGTTGCAAGGAGCTTGCTGTTAAGCGATGACACAACAGAGCTTGCAGCAGCTACAACATTTTTTGGTGTAGAGCGTTCTGTGGCATTTGCCAGCTGGTTTTCTATGAACTTTAGTTCTTTTTTTGCGATTTCAATTTCTTTTTTCTTTGTCTCGTACTCTTTTTTGGTTTCTTCCATTTCCTTTCTTGCATCTTCTTGGGATCTTCTTATCTCCTCGTACGAATCATGATCTGGCTTTAGTTTTTCTGATTCTGCCTTGTATCTGAGGTATTCCGCCTTGGTGGAATCAAGCGTGTTTTTCGCATTTTTCAGCTCGTCTAGTATGGCTTTTTTCTCGTCAATCTGCCGTTGGATTGAGTTTAATTGTGATTCTGAGGCGCTGATTTTTTGCAGGATTTGCTCGTACATGGCCCTGTTCTCGTTTATCTCCTTTTTTGATGCCATCAAGGTGCCGACTAGCCCGTCATATTCTTCTTTTGCCTTGCCAAGTTTTTCAGAAATAGAGTCAAGATGCTCTGTTTTTGATTTGAGCTCGCCCTGCAAGTACTCCAGTTCGTTTGCAATTCGCTCTTTTTGAATCTCCTCTGGGCTTTTTACTCGCACCACCTCAACTGTTTCGATGGGTTGTTCATCCGCATCCTTTTTTTCGCGCCTAAAGAGCCCCATGTCTATTCTCTAACTAACAAGACAATATTTCACTTTCTCACAAAGCGGAGGAAAAACCCCAGACCTCCTATTACAAAGCCTAAAGCTATCACAGCTAGGCCTATTTCTGGCTTGTCGGAAAAAATGCTTGGCGCTATCATGAAAAGTAGAGCTCCAAAAATTATCAGAAAATAAGCCCCGCTCTTTTTTGATCTGTTGTGCTCGTTGTGGGCCATCGCTCAAACGTACTTGCTGATGGTCTGCGCCACTTTCTTCCTTCCGATGTCGATTATGAACGGCCCAATCTTTGGTCCGCGGTTTGCGGCCAGAATTATCTGATATAGTGCCATGAAGAATTCTTTTGGCGCAACACCATTTTCTTTTGAAATGTTGTAAATTACATTCTGCAGATCCTCCGGATCCTTTTGCCCATCGAGTACTTCGACTAACTGCCTTAGTGCCTTTTTGGTGGTGTCGTCTAGCTGTATCTGTATGGTTTCATGTTCTTCCTCAAAGTCGTCCGCATAGTTTCCGGCAAGCTGGATTAGTTGTTCGACGTATGGATCCGGAGCCTTGATGGTGCCATAGTCTACAAGTTTTTTCATGACTAGGCTTGATCTGTCATCTTTGAATATACGGCACAACTCGACTAGGAGCCTGTAGCTTACGTGGATGGAAGGCACCTTTGGCGGATTCAAAAGGTTCGTGTACTCGTAGAGCCCTTTTGACCTGGTCAGCTTTGCCTCGTTGTCAATCTTTATTTTTCCAAAGTAAACGTCCTCAAGCTCGTTGTATTCGTCCATCAAGACTGGGATGTCTTCAAACCCAAGCTCCCTTGCGCCAGTGATCCTCTTGAACAGCAACAAAAGCATCGAGTGCGGCATTCCATACCTGAACCATTTTTGCGATGTCACTACATTTCCAGCAGATTTTGAGATCTTTTTTCCACCCTTGTCCAAAAACATCTCGTATTTGACGTGGTGCGGGTGCGGATGGCCAAGTATTTCGTCTGAAACCCAGTCGTTTACCTTGACTGAATCCATGATGTCCTTTCCATAGGCCTCAAACCTCACATCAAACGCATGCCATCTTGCGGCAAACTCTACCTTCCATGCAAGCTTGCCCAAGTCCTTTGTAATGTCGGCCTCACCCTCATGACCGCATCCCTTTAACATTCTTGCGCCGATCTCGGCCTCAACACACCGGTACTTGACTTTCATTTTTTGTGAATCATATTCGTACACCTGAGCAGTGTACAGCCTGCTACACTTTGCGCAAACTGGATAATACGGCAAAAACTTTTGGTATTTTTCCTGTCCGACCATCTCTGCAATTTGCCTTCCTATTTTTTCCGCATTGATCAGAATTGTATGAATCTGGTTTTTCAGCAGTCCTTTTTTGTATGTGTCAAAAGCGCGGATAAAATTATACTTGATTCCAAGCTTATCAAGACCGTCAAGCAGAATGCTGCTCATATGCATACCATACGAGTCATGGCACCCAAACGGATCTGGAATGAGGGAAACTGGCTTTGCGATGTGCTCGTTTAACGACTCTGGCAGGCCTTCCGGTATTTTTCTTAGACCATCCAAGTCGTCTGAATATGCGATAAGCTCAGACTTGTACCCAAATTCCTCCAGCGCAAGCTTGACACCATAGGCACGGGCAGCATCGCCAAGGCTCCCAATATGGGGAATTCCAGAGGCACCAAGACCGCTTTCGACTCTCAAAAGGTTCATGTCTCTTCCAAGCTGCTTTTCTCGCTCCAAAAGCTCCCATGCAAGCTTGTCAACCCATGTGCCCCTGCCAATTATTTTAGAATCATCTTCGGACATAACACTAGACCAACATTTTTGCCATATATGGGCCATCCGGCAAATATCCAAGCTTCCTATAGTATTCCCTTGTCCCGACTGCGCTGATGACTAGGATTTTTCTCGCATCAAACTCTTCACTTGATATTTTTTCTGCCTCACTCACCAAATTCTTTCCAAGACCGGAGTGCTGGACTTGGCCCGTCTCGCGCTCCCCTATCTTTAGCGGCCTTCCATAAACGTGCAGCTCGCGCACGATGCATGATTCTGGTGTAATCTCTTTTCTGTGTGCGCTGCCGCTTGGTTTCCTGAGTCTCAAAAACCCGTAAATCCTGTCATCAGAGTCATCATACGACAGAAATACCTCATCCCCTCCAGACGAGGAGTAATTCTCTCGGTTCAAAAAAATCTCACCGCGCGGATCCTTGGCAAACCCTATCTCGCGACACCTGATGCA
>JBQTHG010000006.1:0-58908 GCA_052390175.1 Nitrososphaerota archaeon
CTCATTTTTGCTAGCCAAAGCAAGCAAGGAGATTTTTTAATGTCAGCACAGGTAGTCTCGTTTGATTCGTTCCAGGCAGTAACATTCTGTCTTGTTGATGGACAAAAAACCGAACAATATGCAATCCCAATAGAACAAGTGCGTGAAATTCGTGCAGTCGAATCAATCACAAAGATCCCAAAGGCAAAATCCTATGTCAAAGGAATAATGAACCTACGGGGCCTAATCATACCTGTAATTGACGTAAAGGAAAAACTAGGGCTAGTCTCAGGGGATAGCACAAACTCCTCAAAGCAGAGAATCCTAGTAGCCGAGGTAAACGGCGTACTGACCGGCCTTTTGGTTGACGAAGTAGACCAGGTCATGCGAATACAGACAAAAGACATTGAGCAAGCACCGCAAACGATACTGGAATCCAATAATTATATCAAAGGAATAGTGAAAAATAATGAGAAACTAATTGTTCTGCTTGATGCAGTCAGATTTCTTGAAGACTCTAGTTCTGAGATAAAAGAAGCAATGGAGGCCAATAGACAATGAGCTATGGTGTAAAGAAAATCCTTGTCGTTGATGATGCCTCTTTTATGAGAACCGTTCTCAAAGACATCATAAAAGGAAATGGTCTTGCAACAGAGGTAATCGAAGCAGGTGATGGAGTGGAAGGAGTCAAGGCATATCAGACGCAAAAACCTGATCTGGTCACTATGGATGTAAACATGCCAAAAGCAGATGGAATTCAAGCACTGCGCGCAATAATGAAAATAGATCCGGCTGCAAAAGTAGTGATGGTAACATCGGTTGAACAAAAACAGATAGTCCAAGATGCCATGAAGCTTGGTGCACGCGATTATATTGTAAAGCCATTTGATCGAAGCAATGTGGGCCTTGTTCTAAACAAGGTAATGAGGCAAAGATAGGAACGAAGAATAATGCAAACCTTTGCTATAACCGAAAACGAACTTGAGCAGCTTTCTGGAATCTTTAGCAAATGTATCTCTCCAAAAACAGTCGAAGCGCTATCTACGATTACGGGCGAATCAGTCCAATACAAGATAGGAAAAACAAGACTACTTGACATCTCTGAACTTGACGAGCTGACTCCTGCCTTCTCAGAGACAGTCGACATGTCAGCAGTATACCTGAAGCAGACAGGCGACATCAATGTAGGAGTGCTGTATTACATGCCTGAAAAAGACGGAAAGAGATTTGCAGCCAAGCTCTTGGGCAAAAAAAGTCTTGGTGCCTTTACAAAATTGAGCAAATCTTCACTGTCGGAAACAGGAAACATTCTTTCTGGCTCTTTCTTTAATGCATTATCAAATGAGCAGGACTGTAAGACTAGTTCCGACGTACCTGGCTTTGCAGTGGATACGTTCAGATCTCTGCTAGAGTTTCCGGCAATGGATATTGGAATCGAGACGCAATCTCTAGTCGCCTGCACCGCCGAATTTTTTTCAACAAGTGACCTAAAGATGCGTATGCTGATCATCTTAGATCCAATAAATGCCAAAAAACTTCTCGAACTACACTAGATCCTGAATTTTTTATTTCCAATCACTAAGGATGCTATGATCGCAATAGACAACATTAGAAATACCATCTGGCCAAACTCTGGAACCACAATTATACTAAATTCTGTACTCCGATCAGAGCCACGCAGATTCTCAAACTTGATTGAAACATGTCCTGTCTGGGATTCGGAGAAAGTATAATCGGCAAAATCACTCCCTATTTGTGCATTTGCGGATTTCTTGTATAGTTCTTTATCATTTTGTGAAATTACCAAATCATATGATGTGTTACGTAGAAGATCGCCGGTTTTTGCGTCACGAAAAGTAAAGATCAGCTTGGTGTTTTTGTTTGGCTCGATAGTTACTGGATCCCATGAGAGATCGACTTGAATCTGCTCGTCCTTTGTCATGGCAATAACTGGGAAAACCAGCTTGCTATCCGTCTCCAAAGTAAACTGCATGTTTTGCGGCTTTTCATTTCCAGTATTTTGAGCCTGCTTCAGATACCTAAGATTGTCCTGAGAAAGAACAAAGTGTACAATTCTTTCATTTTCATCTGAATAGTCATCTATTGTTACAGATGACTTGAATAACTCTATCCCGTTTACCTTGCCAACATAACTTGGTGTAACAAAATGGCTAAAATCCTTGGGAAAATGGACCTCTTCATGCACTACAGGAACATGGGAAATGTTCTGCTCATTCCAGTCAAAAGGCATCTCAAAGCTGAGGGAATTCGTGCCTGGATCATACTCGAAACTCGATACTTTGTCATAATATGACTTGACACCAAATTTGACTGCACTCCCATTTCTATCTTGTTCGTCATAGATTTGATTTGTGGTAAGAGTGACATCAGCAAAAAATGATCCTAGATTTTCTACAATACTGTTGGATTCGTTGATAGCAATTCGTTCAATTTCAAAATGATAGAGACCACCTGAATCGAAAACTGGGCCTTTTAGCTCAATTGGGGACGATTCCGTTGCATGCCATGCATCGAGCTGGGAATGGCGTTCTCCTATGATAACTGGCTGATCAACCTCAGATGGGTTTACATCTATGGTGATTGTGCCGTTACTAGAAAAAAATGAATCTTCGAAAACCACTTTCCCATCATGGTACAAACCAATCAGCAAAACTACGTTATTGATGTTCAGATTTGTCACGGCATCAGATACACTAACAACAATTTTCTTTTCTGCACTGTCGTCAAAATTAGTTGGGACGATCTGAGTTGTGACTGTGATTTTTTTGCTGCCGACACTGATTGACTTTATTGTATCAAGACCAAGGCCATGTCCATGTCCGTATTGTACTGGAACTAGTAGCATAGCTATGAAAGTAAAGACCAGCAAGAATTTTTTATTCATAGTGTTACCAGTTTTACATTGTCCATTTTCTTGTTGATCTTAAAATTTCGTGTAATCGTGCTAACCCTTTCAGCTTCGCCATCTAGCATAAACAGCTCAACACACTTGTTGCCGTGAATTTTGCTGTGCAGATGTGTGATGATTAGATCCTCAAAATTGTGCTTTATGCCTGCAATCATGTCATCAAACTCATCATTGTGGACGACTAGCAAAATTGCATGCAGATTTCCTGAGAGTTCGTCTTTTTGTTTTTCTTCTGAGACATAGTTTCGTATTCCTGCCCTGATGGCCTCTGATCTGCCGGCAAAGCCCATGGTTTTTTGCAGCTTGTCGAGTTCTGCTAACAACTCGTCACTCAGTGAGATTGAAATGATTGGCATTGAGGGAATTATTATTAAATTTGTTATAAAGATAGCCATTAAAATTATTAACTTTTTATAGATTTATTAATAAAAATACGCATACAAGAGTGTGAAAAAGTCAAAACTAGCCATAATTGGTGGCAGCATTGCAATAGCCATTATAGTGAGTTTATGGTTTACTCAAACCCAGTCAGTAGGTACAACAAATCAGCCAGTAATAGAACAGAATGAGGCTGCCAATCCAAAACTCAAAGTTGTCGCGTCCTTCTATCCACTTTATGAATTTTCAAGGAATGTAGGTGGACAACAAGCCGAGGTTTCAAGCTTTATCCCGATAGGCGTGGAACCACACGATTGGGAGCCAAGCAGTGGCGATATAACGAGTCTTAGAGAATCTAATATTTTCATTTACAATGGGGCTGGATTTGAACCATATGTAGAACAATTAATTGATTCTGGTGAATATGAAAACATAACTTTTGTAGAAAGTACAAAAGAAATTGATCTCATAAAGTCTGAACATGATCATGACTTTGAGTATGATCCACATGTGTGGCTTGATCCTGTTCTTGTAAAACATCAGGTTATGATGATAAAGGATGCAATGATTCAGGCAGATTCAAAAAATGCGCAATACTATGACGCAAATGCTAATGCATATAATATAAAACTTGATGAGCTTGATGCCAAAATAAAGACAGGACTATTAAATTGCAAAAAAGATACCTTCATGCCTTTCCATAATTCAGCCACATATTTTGCAAACAGGTATGGCTTGCAGATTTTTGCACTCTCTGGAGTTGCACCAGAATCGGAAGCAACTGCAACTGAGCTAAAAGAATTTGTAGACTTTGTAAAAAAGAATGACATCAAAGTAATATTTGCAGAAGATCTAGTTGATCCACGACTTGCAGAGGTTCTTGCGGAGGAAGCTGGAGTGCAGGTAATGGTTTTTAGCCCTCTGGAAGGTCTTACAGATGAAGACTTGGCAGCTGGTAAAACTTACATAATTAAAATGGAAGAAAATTTACAAAATCTAAGAATGGCGCTTGATTGTCAATGAATGTCTTAGAAGTCTCTGACGTATCAATAAAGTACAACGGGCATTTTGCAGTTGATAAGATCAACTTTAACGTACAGGAGGGAGACTTGCTTGGAATTGTGGGCCCAAACGGCGCTGGAAAGACGACCTTGTTTAAGGCAATAATCGGACTGCAAAATCACGCAGGAAACATCAAGCTTTTTGGATATGAGGGGAAAAACTATCATCCATTACTTCCCCTGATTGGCTACGTCTCTCAAAAAGTCAACTTTGAGCAGAATTTTCCGGTGACCGTTTCAGAAGTAGTAGAAATGGGGCTCATACCAGAAAAAAAACTGGCAAAGGGAGCACTTCTTTTACAAAATTGCGGTTATCATTGGAATAGAATCTACAAGAAATTAAAAAATGACGGTGACAAAGTTCTTGAAGTATTACGAACTGTAGGACTAGAATCACTAAAGGACAGAAGGATTGGTGAGCTATCCGGAGGAGAATTGCAACGCGTCTTTATCGCAAAGGCACTAGTCAAGGATCCGGTACTCTTGATACTTGATGAGCCAGTAACAGGAGTAGATGTAGAGGCGCAAAACAAGTTTTACAATTTACTGCAAAAAATAAACAATGAAAACAAGATCACAATAGTGTGGTCATCTCATGATTTGGAGGCAATTTCCAAGCTTGCAAACAGAGTGGCATGCATGAACAGAAAACTGTTCTTTCATGGACAAAAAGAGGAGTTTTTCTCAAACGAGGAGCTTCTAAAGACATACACCGAATCCGCAATGCAGATGCACATGCATGATCACGACTAACCATGAGTCTTGAAATCCTAAGCTATAGTTTCATACAAAAGGGACTGGTCGCGGGAATAGCCATTGCTATAATCTGCTCTCTGATGGGAACATTTTTAGTTCTAAGACGTTACTCTCTTTTTGGCGACGCAATATCTCACATGGCCTTTGGCGGAATTTCAATTGGGATGCTAGTTGGCGTGTATCCACTCTGGACTGCATTTGTTGTGTCAGTTCTTGGTGCACTTGGAATAACAAAGCTTAGAAAAAGCACCAAGATTTCAGGTGATGCAGCAATCGCTGTACTTTTGGTATCGGGGTTCGGAATAGGCGTGCTTTTGATTAGTACTACGGGAGGCTTTAAGGTAGATCTGTTCAGCTTTTTGTTTGGAAGCATTCTCCTAATCAGCCTGGAAGACACCTTGCTCATACTTGGAATAAGTGCTGGAGTGGTTGCAGCGCTTGTTACACTGCGAAGGCAGTTGTTGCATCTTACGTTTGATGAAGAACAGGCCAAAGTAAGCGGGCTGAATGTTGACAGGCTAAATTATATTTTTGTCGTACTCGCAAGCGTCACAGTAATTACATCGATGCGGCTCGTTGGAATACTGCTTATTTCCGCATTGATCGTTTTACCAAACATTACAAGCATGATGTTTGGCAAGGGATTCAAAAAAACAGTCGTAATGTCCATGTCTATCTCGGTTTTTTCAGTTGTCAGCGGAATAGTTCTGTCATACTATCTGGACTTGGCGCCATCTGGAACGATAGTCATGATTTCAGTAGCAATTCTGGTCGGATCGCTTGTGGCAAAACATATCGGTGTAATTGGAAAACCAAAACAAATCGAATATCAAAAAACTATCTAGTAAAATGCGAATAAGAGCTCTTTTTTTCCTCATATTCAGTATCTAGCTTTCTTAGCTTGAACTTTAATTCGTCGTATTCTAGCTGGAGTTCTCGCTTTTTTGCATTTGTTTCGTCATAGCTCTCGTGCATTTTTTCAATTTTCTCTCGAAGATGATTCATCTCTGCCTTGAGAGAATCCCTTTCTGGCTTGAGATACGCAAGTACGTCACGTACCTCCTGCAGTTCTTCTATTGCATCTCTTTTTTGCTGGTAATCTGATTCTGCTTTTTTGATTTTTGTTTTGAGCTCAGCCAATTCGCCTTCAATAGCATCCTTTTCTATCTTTAGATGAGTAATGACTGCCTTGAACTCTCCAAGCTTTTCCTTTTCGAGTTTTTTTTCATCAAATTCCGATTCTGCCTTTTTAACCCTGGTATACAGCTGTTCTAGATCTGCAGTAAGCGTGTCCTTTTCTGCCCTTAGCGTGGAAACGGTAAATCGCACGTCCTCGAGCTCGTCTTTTGCTGCTTTTTTGGCCAGATATTCCTTTTCGGCTGCTTTGGCTTTTGCCCTTAACTCCTCAAGGTCTGACTTGAGGGCCTCCTTGTCTAGCTTCAGATAGTCAAGGACCGATCTCACATCATCGAGTTCTTGTTTTGCGACTAGTTTTTCCTCGTAATCTTTTTTGGCTCGCTCTATTTTCTGTTCTAGCTCCCTTAGCTCTTGTTTTGTCCCTTTGTTTTGACTATCCAAATTCCTGACTTCGACTTTCAATTGATCTCTTTTTGATTCTAATTGTCGAATTTCAGATGTCAAGCCCTCAAGTTCTTCTTTTTCTATTTTTACTTCCGCGCATTCAACTTCTGCCTTTTTAATCTTCCATCGTAGCTCTAAGAGTTTTCTTTCCCCGTCCTTGATCTGGTTTTGTATGGTTGCAAATTTATCAAATTCTCGTGTTTCTTGTATCGAGTCGAAATTGGCTTGCTGATCCACAGATGTGGCGGCATCAAACTCTGATAGTTGCTGTACATCGCCAGCTGAGTCTTTAGTAGTAATCTGCGTTAGTAAATTAGAGTCATCAGCGTAATTCTGTTCCTCAGATCTGCTTCCTTCCGATCGCGCCTGGTTTACTTTTTCTCTAAATTCAGTGAGCTCTGTTTCTTTTTGCTTGATATCGTTTTTAAATTCCTGCAATTCTTGCCGTATAGAGTCCGCATCCAATTTTATATCTGATAGGTTCTTTTTTGCGTATTCGTTTATGATGTTTGCAATTCTTTCTTCATTTTCTGTTGGTTGCGGCAAATCCCGATTAGATTCGTCTGCAATTTGTAACTTGGGATCTGAATTCTGGTCTGGTGTATTAGCTGAAAACTCTACTGAGCCATAGCTGCAACTTCCCGAATCGTCGCATAACGGGTTATCAGAAGTTAGCATGTTAGCAATTTTGTTTACCCTCTCGATGCCTTCCCGCATAGATGAAGCAAGCTTTGCAGTCTCGCTCATGTCTCCTGCCATCGATGCAATTGACTTGGTGCTTTCCTCAAATACCTGCCCTGCTTGGGATGCTGGTACTGCCTGCTCAGCTGGAGGTTGCTCGTTTTTTGGAGGTTCTACAGCTTTGCCGCTTTCCTTTATTTGCTTTGCAAAATAGCCTGCACCTTTCTTTGGCTCCTCGCTTGACATGTGGGAAATTATACCAAAGTTGGATAATACCGCCATGTCGTTCGAAAAGAACAAACTATTCTAAGATCAGTCTATTAGCGAATCGAGTCTTCGCTTGTCGCGAATGCTTTTAACAAAAAACAACGAAGTTGCAATTATTCCAGCAGAAACAAGCGGGGACACAAGCTCGGAATATCTTATCTCAAAGACTGATTGTTCTTGGATCATACTCAGTAACGGGTTTTCTGATATCATGACATTGCCAAGCTTGTTTCCGCGTTGTTCGACAAACCAGACGTTCCCGTTCTTGTCTGCAGTCAGAAATTGCGTAAACGTGGATTTTGTCGGAATGTCGACTTCGGCAAACTCGTCTTTTTGTGGATCATACACACCAAGCTTGTCTACAGTATGCTGTGCAATCCAAATGTTTTCAAACTTGTCTTGCGCAAGGCCGAATGGCAGAGAGTTTGGATCCGTGACACTAACTGTCTCAAATGTTTGCAAAACCGGGCTGAACTTGGTTATGCTCAGCCCCACATGCTCTGAAATCCAAATGTTTCCATCTTGGTCGATAAAGAGAGCAAATGGTTCTTTTAGTGGCGTATCTGGCATGAATTCTTGCATTTTTCCACTTTGCGGCTCGACTAGTCCGATTTTCCCACTCTGAGATTCCGCAAACCAAATGTTTCCACTTGAATCTCGTGTGAGTCCAACTGGACCAGATGGGCTTGTAGGAATTTTATGTTCTTCAAACTGATTGCTTTCTGGATTGTATTTTAGTAACATGTGCTGGTCAACTAGCGCAATCCATAGGTTGCCGTCAAGATCCGTCTCTAGTGAAATAGGGATGGACTTTGTTGGAAGTGATATGATATGGAATTCTTCTGTGACTGGATCAAAATATCCAATTTTGCTGTTAGGCGTGTCAGTAAACCACACCTTCCCGTCATCTACCTTGAGAAAAACACTGGTTTTTCCATCAAATTGGTATGGCGTAAACTGCTTCTCAGAAATAGAAAACTTCCACAGTCTTGGCTTTGAGGCATCGCTAATCCAGATGGTGTCATCGCCATCATATGCAGGATAGAGTGGTGCTGCACTGTCTGGCAGGCCATACTCTGAGATCTCTGTCTTTAGCTCAGAGATGTGGGGTTTTACAAACACAACAAGACTCGTGCCTTCGTTTGCATGCTGTGTTCTTTGTGCCTCAAGCTCAACATTCCACTTGCCTGAGAAACCAAAGGTCACTTCTCCCTCATATTTTGACTGGGGCTCTGCCTTGGTTAGTGGGATCTCAATAGGCACAATGTTTTTTTGCGGATTTGAAATCTTTACCTTAATTTCACTAACATCGTCAAGCGGCTCTCCTTGTGAGTCAAAGGCAGAAACCGAAATGGTATTGGCACCGCTTCTAAAGGGATCAATGTTTAGATCGAATCTGATATTCTCGGAAAACACTGCAGTACCAAACCCGTAACTGATCTGCTGTGTTTCTTCCTCAGCTTGGCTTGCAGGAAGCGAGGCGTTTGTCAACAATGCAACTATTCCAAGCAAAACTATCCCAAGGATGGCCTCGATTCTAAGTGATCTTTTAAGCTTTTTGTGTACCATGATGTCATTTGATTTGAGTGTCTTTTCCGCCGTCCTTTGTATCTTGAATTGGTTGTAGCCCCCAAGTGCCACCATCACAGAAGCAATTGCTATCTTGGCAATTATCAGAAACCCATAGTAGGACTGGCTTAGTAATGCAACATCGTCCTCAAGCAACCACAAAAGTGTCGGTCCAGTAATTATTAGAATTCCTAATGAAATTATGATCATAGAGGAAAACTTGGGGATCATAGATAGCACCATGAGTTCTTTTTTGTTGCCATCCAGCCTTGAAAATGTGGGTAGCAAGACAAATGCAAAAAAGACAACGCCGCCAATCCAAATTGATGCAATCAGGCTGTGGACATAATCGATTATTATTGCAGAAGTCTGTTCACTCGCAGTGCCGTGACCAATTATGGTTGTAGTGCCGATCAGCACGAGTGAGAGGCCAAGAATCAAGACCTGTTTTTTTGATGAGACAGATGTTTTGTTTTCCATCAAAAACCAAATTGCAAGCAGTATGATCGTTATTGCCATTCTGAGTATCCATACTGAGCCAAATGATGTCTGCAAGACATCTGAGGCTGAGGCTTGCAGACGTATGGTCTGTACAACCAGCATCAAAATGTTTGATGCAAATACCAAAAACAGTCCAATGCCTGTAATCGAAGAAAACTTGCCATGATAGAATTTTTGCAGATCTGCAATGTTTTCCTTAATTAGGTTCTTTCTCTGTATTGCCTTCCACATTATAAGAGAAGATATCGCGGCGCCAAGAACTATCACCTGGCCAACAAGTCCTGGAAATCTAGCGCCTGCCTCCGGAAAGTAAATCGATTCCGTGACATCTTTTTGTTTTGGCGGAGGTACGCTTACATTGCCAACACCAAACAACAACACCTCGTCAACTAGATGACCGTCCACTTTTGAGAGGACTTTACTTGTCACTGTATAGATGCCATCTGTTAGCGGTGGCGTAGTTACAACCAGCGACGATTCTTTTTCTCCAAAGTATCTGGTATCTTTATTATCAATTTGGTTGCCGTTGTTATCGAGTACTTTGATTGCGCTAAAATCAATCTCTATTGCTTCTGAATAATGGATAACAACTTGTGTGATCCCAGCTGATACGGTTGCAGATGATGCCGGATCCGAGTATTTAACAATGGGATGCGCATAAGCTAATGGAATAGCTAAACAAGAAATCAGCAATAATGGAATGAGAAATTTTTTCATTTAATCCTTGATGGCCATTTTGCTAATTTAAACAATCTATCACAAGTTTGATAATTCTACCAGTTTGTGCACAAAGTAAATAACTTGATCACAAATATTGAATGTCATGAAGACCCAGTTTCTTTTGGCATTTTTTGTAGTGATTTTACTATCCGGCTTTTCTTCTGCGTTTGCGCACAAAACTATCACTGTTGACCAATATGAAATCGAGGTGGGCTGGAAGGACGAGCCTCCACTAGTCAGCCAGCAAAATGCAATCACGTTTGCGATAACAGAAGAAGATGGAAATGGCGTGGCTTCTGGCGTAACAAACGCATTCAGAGACCTGCAAGCCACAGTCAAGTCAGGTAGTGTCACGAAAACACTGGATATTCTATCTGATGCCAAGGCAGGCCATTATTATGCAAAAATAATCCCAACAAAGATTGGTTCACTCACAATAGAACTAAAGGGATCAATCAACGGGATTCAGGTAAATGAGCAAGTCGAGATAGAGGACGTGGAAAGTACAGATGTTCTTGCGTTTCCCCCGACCGGCTCTGTACCAAACCAAGACGTTTCGGCACTAAAAAGCGCTATGGCATCGATTCAAAAAGATGTGACTGATCTCAAGTCAAAAGTTGGCAGCGGCAATATCGGAGATGCTAATTTATCAAAATCCTATGACTTTGCGGTATTTGGCCTAGCACTTGGTGCAGCAGGTATAGTACTTGCAGTAATTGCTATGGCAAAAAGAAAATAGGAAATATCTAAAGTCTTGGAATTACTTTAGATCTTGTGGTGATCGCAACTATGCTTACTATGGCAACTGCGAGAATTATCATGGCAATTGGACCAAATTCTGGTACCACTTGTGCTGACACAGTCTCACCTATTGGACCAGTCCAGTTTGCTTCATCATCAGGCAATCCAATACCTAGGATTGTGATTTGAACGTCTAGAGGACTATCTGATTCCAGTGCAGCTGTTGTAAAGTCTGCTATGCCGGTGTGTGAGTGTTGTCCTGCCTCAGCCAGAACCTCGGTTCCGTCTTGCGTTGCAGAAATGTCAAAGTTGACATGCTCAATTGCATTGCCATCAGCATCAGTGAATTCAACCTCTACGGCTAACTCTTCGCCTGCTTCTGGTGCAGCTGCGCCAATTTCGATCATGACTGATCCGTCAGCTGACATTGCAGTAACAGAACCCATTTCATGTCCCATTTCACCGTCTTCTCCGTTCTCAGCATGAGCTTCTTGAACAATCACGGTTCCTGTCATCCATGGATGAACTGTACACAAGTATGGAAATGTACCTGCTTCCTCAAATTTGTGTGAGAAAGTAGTTCCTGCCATGAAAAGGCCGCTGTCAAATACAGTCCCCACATTGTCAGGATCTGCACTAAGATCTCCACTTGTTATAGTGTGGGCTGCATCGTCATTTATCCAAGTTACTTCGCTTCCAACATCTATTGTTACTTCTGATGGAGTAAAGCATCCTTCCTCGGTTTCTTCGCATCCCGGTGTTGATGACCCTGAAGCTATGTTCACTTCAACATTTTCATGATCTGCAAAAGCAGACGGCACAACTACCATCAAAGCAAATACTACGAAGATGGAACTTATGGTTATTGTCTTCATTGGTAATGTTCCCAACCCAGTTACATAAAAATCCTATTCAAATTTTCAGCCATTTGTACGACTACGTAATTTCATTATGATTAATGCCGGAACAACGAAATACATTCCAACATTTAGAAGAATAATCCCAACACCGTATCCTAGTATTTCTTGTTCAGAGTCAATTTCAACATAATTCAAAATTGATAATGTAGACAGCATTGGAGTAATTGCTGTCTTTACTATTTCTTTAAACACTGGGTTTTGTCTTTCCAAATCTGCTATAGTCGGGCTAAACGAGTAGTAGAATTGGTTAAACTCTGACATGAATGCGGTTCCAGAGTCTGTTCTAAGGACAACATTGTCTCTTACCTCTCTGAGTAGTTGTACTTGTGGCGCCAGCTCAGTCCCATATGTGGCAGTTGCAATAAGACAGCCGCCGTTTGGGTTTTTCTCGCCATTTTGCGTCGAGTCTCCAACTAGCGCGGTAAAGGTAACTGTCTCAACTGGAATGGGCTGAAACAAAATTCCTTCAATATCTATTGTTATCTTGTGTTCACCATTTTCTCTGAACTCGACAGGAATTGTTACAGAACCAATCGTGGTGTGTGTGAGAGGTATTGGGCCAAAAACAGCAGCTCCCTCTTTTGTGACCGTTACTTTGTAATCAATGTGTTCTTGGATCACATTTGTTTTTGGATTTATAAAATCAATCTTTAGTTTTGTCAAGTCGTTAACGTTTGGTTTTGCAGGATCTGTGGAGATATTTACAAGCAAAGTGCCTTTATCAGTTGGCAGCTGCTGGAATTCCTGCGCAAAGACTGGGAGCATTAAAACTGGTAGTAAAAATAACAAAAACAAATATTTCATGAGTTGGATCGGTTCTACAACATATTAATAATTTTCTCAGAATTCCATCAGAGTCTGATCCTAACATTATAATGTTGATTCTTTACATGTACATTGAAATTGAAAGTTTTGATGGTTTTGGGCATGTTGTGTGCCTTTACACTTTTGAGCTCAATTACAAATTTTGCAAATGCGCAAGAAGCGACAAACTCTACTTCAAAAATTCAAGACATTGTTTACACTGCAAAATTTGTTTGCGGCTCAATCCCTGACGATAAAGGGCCACTGAGACCAGGACACTATGACACATCTATCAACATACTCAACAAGAAAAGCTACCAGATGGGAGTTTTATGGAATGCGGTAATAAATGACGGCCCAGCCTCGATTTCCCTGTTTAAAAAACTCGAGCCTGAAAGGTCAACTGGATTCAGCTGCAAAGACATCAAAGACGTCTTTGGAATAGAAACAAGAGAAATGATCGAAGGGTTTGCAATCATAAAGGTTCCACTGTCATCCTTGCGTGGCTTTAGCAACGAGCAAATTATTCCAGCTGCGCAAGACAATTTCAATGTAATTGAAGTACAGGCATTCTACACGGCAAATGCACTGGATACCCTGCCGCATGAAGTCGCGCAAGAAAAAATCTCATTTTACATCATTCAGGACGGAACAGGTAAAATTCCAAAGGAATCATTTCGAAAATTGCTTGACGTCACAATACCATCCACATTAAACGAAATTTCTGATACCGAAGAAAAAATAAAGTCAGTCATTGCGACAAAATTCGATCTTGACGCAATAGATCTTGAAAAAATCCGAATTAGAATAAAGGACATATCGATTGGCGTTGGTGCACTGATTGATGATCATGCAGTATCGCTGCACGTAGTCAAGCCGCAATTAGGCTCATAAGTTCAACTCTCAAAATCTGCTTAAAAGTTAAATATGTTTGAACTCGGCCGAATATCAATGGACTATAAAACAATTTTTGTCGCAACTTTTCCTATTTTGTTTTTAGCTCAAGCGTATACTATTGTGCCATCGGCATCTGGTGATGGACTCACACAGGAAAATCTCCCACCAGCTAGCTTTGGAAACAGGCAAGCTGCACTTTTCATAAAAATCAGCCCGCCAATTCTCACCAAAGATACAATAGGTGACACATATCTCCAACTCAAACTATACGATGATAATACTGGGCAACCAGTGCCTCACACTTCGTATTTTATCTCAGCTTGGAAAGACGATAAACTGCTACTCAGGAACCTATTCCACGCTCATTCTGGAGATCTGACCCTCAAAATTGTGCCAAAAAATGTGGATGTAAATGACGTCATAATTTATGGAGATGAGGTGCCGCAAATACCAGGTGCATGGACCGGATACAATGATAGGGTAGATGTACATGCACCCGTGCTGCTAGACTCTGGCCTGTACCACTTTGAGATTAGGATATTTGGAATTGACTATGACCAAAACATCTTTGCAGAACAAGATGTAAAAACATTCAACTCATGGCTTAGTGTTGGAGACATTTCCAATCACACAATAAAGTATGGCGGTAAATCATATCCAACATCAATAATATCATACTATGATCAAATTGACAATTTCAAATTTGACGAGGCAAAAAAATCCATCTCGTTTTCAATGCCTTTTGACTGGGACATTACTAGGTTTCAGGATCAAACAATCTTTGTCCATCAAGAAGTCAGAGTGCCAAAGGCATTCAAGGAATTCACCGACACAACAGCCTATGATGGAAAAATAAATGGCTTTCCAGCAGTTGGAAGAATGCTGCTCCTTGATCCATATTCAATTGAAGATACTTCAATTTTGCACTTTTTGATAAGCAAAGACGACATAATCAACATGGCAAAAGCGATTCCAGCAAGCACAAATACGATGGACTTTGTGGTGTCACCAATTTCTTCTGTTGCAAAAAACTCTTTTGGCGTAAAACTTGACTCTGGCGCTACTGCCACGGTATCATATGATGCGAGTCTTGGAATTGGCTCTACAATCCCTCTCCAAATAAGCTTCTTTGATCCAAAGGATCAGCTGCTAAAATTTGTAAGATATGGATACCGAATTGAGGACAGCTCAGGTAAGGTTCTAGTGGAAAACACTGGCGATGAGCCAAAAAAACCAGGCATGATCTCCCCTGAGGGAATTGACATCCAGGAAGTCAAGTTTGCAGCCCAAGGAAACTACAAGCTTACACTTGTCATCTATGCGCACGATTTGGATGAGCTGACAAAATATCAAGGGATAGGAAGCACCACATTCACAATAGGAAAGTCTGGCCAAACAACACCAACATACCAAATTCCGTCTTGGATCAAAAAGAATGCAGGATGGTGGGCAGATGGGACAATCACTGATAAGGACTTTGTTCAAGGAATACAGTACTTGATAAAAGAAAAAATCGTCAAAGTGCCTCCGACACAGTCTGGCAGTGGCTCCACACAGGTAATCCCGTCTTGGATCAAAAAGAATGCAGGATGGTGGGCAGATGGAGCGATTGGCGATTCTGACTTTGTTCAGGGAATTCAGTACTTGATAAAACAGGGAATAATCAAGGTATAATCAAAATTCATACCAAAACCAGACAATCTACCGAGTTTTTTCTTAAAACCAGATTTACATTTTTATCCAATGCTCATCTGAATTAATCAGAAATGTTACCAATCAGAGACGAAAACCCAAAACCTCCAGGATACAAACCTAAAGTGACCATTGCGCTTATTGCGGTAAACGTGATCGTATTCTTCTTTGAAGTGGCTATAACCGGACAGTTCTTTGAGTTTAGCAACAACCAAGCAGCTGCTCTGTTTTATGACTGGGGAGCTGTGCCCGCCTGCATTACAGGAGAACGCTCTATATCTGTACAAGAGTTCCAGGTTTCATGTCCTGAGATGCCGATGATAGGATTGCTGAGCTCGATTTTCCTGCACGGCGGTCTGATGCACCTAGGCGGAAACATGTTGTTTTTGTGGATTTTTGGGGATAACATTGAGCTAAAGTTCGGCAGACTCAAGTTTCTTGGAATCTATATCATCTGGGGTATAGTTGCAGGCCTTGCCCATGTTGCAGGAGATGTCAACAGCCCAATTCCGGCTGTGGGAGCATCAGGTGCAATTTCAGGCGTGCTTGGCGCATACTTGGTGATGTTTTCACGCGCACGAATAACTACGTTCATCATGCTGGGGTTCTTTTGGAGGATGTCACACATTCCAGCAAAGTGGTTTCTGCCATTCTGGCTAATATTTCAAAACATACTTCCATTTCTGATTGGTGGATTTGGTATTGCTGGAGGTGGAGTGGCATACCTGGCACACATTGGCGGATTTATCATAGGACTCGCAACAGGATACTTGTACAAAAAAACACACCAGTCCGAATTCATGTATGGCTCCAGATACGGTTCTAGATATGGATGGAAGGGAGACACCTAGACTCCATAAGCATAAATCAAACGTTACGAGACCCTTCTCATGCCATTAGTCACAGTATCTATGTATCCTGGCAGAACCCAGCAACAAAAAGAGGAATTTGCAAAAGCGATCACAAAGTCTGCTGTAGATATTCTCAAGACAAAAGAAGCACACGTGATTGTTGTCTTTGAAGACAATCCTAAAGAAAACTGGTACCAGGCAGGAAATCCGCTCTAGACACCATTCTTTTTATTTTCATTATTTTTAATCATATCATGACAAAAATCGCAGTCGTGCAGCTCAAAGCATCCACGCAAAAAAATGAAAACCTGAAAAAAATTCTTGACTTCATCAGGCAAGCTGCAAACAAGGGTGCGCAACTTTGTGCATTTCCGGAATTCATGATGTTTTACACTACATCAAAACAATCACCAAGGGATCTAGCTGCCCTTGCTGAAACAATTAACGGAAATTTTGTGAATGCGATATCTGTTGCAGCAAAAGAAAACGCTATCCAAGTTGTGGGCACATTATACGAAAAAAGCAGACAAAAAAACAGAGTCTATGATACATCATTTATCATAGACAAATCAGGCAAGCTTATCTCCACTTATAGAAAGATTCACCTTTACGATGCACTTGGCTTCAAGGAATCCACAAAACTTGCTCCAGGCTCAAAGATCTCAGCACCGATCAGGACAAGCATAGGAAAAATTGGTATGCTTATCTGCTATGATCTGAGATTTCCAGAAATGTCGCGTTCTCTGGCATCGGCCGGTTCTGAAATTCTAGTTGTACCTTCTGCATGGGTAAAAGGAGAAATGAAAGAAGAGCACTGGATCACAATAAACAAAACCCGTGCAATAGAAAATGGCTGTTATGTGATTTCCCCAGACCAGGTAGGAAACATTTACTGTGGACGGAGTATGGTAGTGGATCCATATGGCAAAGTTTTGCTTGACATGAAAAAGAAACAAGGAATAAGTTTTGTCGATATCACGCTGGACAAGGTGAAGCAAACAAGAAAAGTTCTGCCGCTTTTGCAGAACAGAAGGACAGACATCTATTCAGATCTTAAGCTTTAGGCTTTCTGCTTGGGCAATTAATATTTGCACATTGTTTTGTCCACTTTTGCCGTCTAGAATACCGGAACAGTATCTGTGGCCACAAACAATACTCACATGAGATCTTTGTTGCACACAACATCGCCTTTTGCAGAAGGGGAGAGGAGGCCCTACACCCATTGTAGTAGTTTGAGCACCCCATGAATCGTTTTTTTGTCCTCCTTGATCGTATTATCATCAACTTCCCCACCTTACAGCTTGGACAGACAACTAGTCCGTTTTTTGGCTCGTTTGAACCTAAAACGACGTACATTTTTTTGCTTGCAGACCATGAGAGGTAGCTGTTCTTGTCATAATACTGTCGAATCTCGGCTCTAAGCGAGCTGATTCTTTTCTTTGTGATTTTGACCTTGTCTGGGTTGGCCTCTTTCTTAAGAGATTTTGTCACTAAAATCGGTTTAGCTGAATTGCGCAATTCAATAAATTATTGGTTGAAGAATTTTTATATGGACTTGGTCACGAACAGTTGTGGAAAAGGTTTGCGTTCTTGGTGCTGGCAGCACTAAATATGGAAAACTGGATGATAGCATTACCGATATCACTATCCAGGCATCAGTTGGGGCAATCGAAAGCGCAGGAATTGATCCAAAAAAGATCGATGCAGGATACATCTCAAACGTGTTTGGCGTAGCAGACAAACAGGTTCACCTGGGGCCAGTGGTGATGAGCAACCTTGGAATCTCAGAAAAGCCGTCTCTTTCCATCGAATCGGCTTGTGGGAGCGGATCTGTTTCATTTAGGGAGGCATTTGCAAATGTTGCGGCAGGGTTTTACGACGCAGTACTCGTAGCTGGAGTAGAAAAGGTAACGCATACAGGAACGGAGTGGACGACTACTTATTTTTCATATTGTTCTGATTTCTTTTACGAGGGTGGTGCAGGTGCATCATTCCCAGGCCTCTTCGCATCCATGGCAAGAGCATATTTGACTGAATTCAAGGCAACAGAGGAGGATCTTGCCTTAGTTGCAGTAAAGAATCACGAAAATGGTTTTTTAAATCCAAAGGCACATCTTCGAAAAAAAATCACAGTTGATGATGTAATGAAGTCTGCAGTTGTAGCAAGCCCGTTAAAACTGTATGATTGCTGTCCATTCTCAGATGGTGCAAGCGCAGTCATACTGTGTAATGAAAAGTTTGCAAAAGCACATTCTAAAAACTACATTGAGGTAATAGGATCCGGTAGGGGTGGTTCACCTGCGACCCTGCAGGGGCGTGAACACATGACTACAATCCCAAGTACAAAGCTAGCCGCACAGGCCGCATACAAAATGGCCGGAATAACACCAAAGGATATTGACTTTGCCGAAGTGCATGATTGCTTTACAATTGCAGAAATAGTAGACACAGAAGACCTTGGCTTCTTTGAAAAAGGGCAGGGTGTGCAGGCAGCAAGGGAAGGAAGAACTGCTCGCAACGGAGACACGCCAATAAACCCATCTGGGGGACTAAAGGCAAAAGGCCACCCAATTGGCGCAACAGGTGTAGGACAGGTTGTTGAGGTTTTTGATCAGCTTACAGGAAAGGCGGGCGAGAGAACAGTCAAAGACGCCCACATAGGCCTAACCCACAATTTTGGCGCAACAGGGGCAAGCTGCGCAGTTCACATATTCAAAAGCGTGTAGTGCCTTGTCGGGAAAGCAAGAATTCATAGATGCAGTCAAGTCAGGAAAGGTTCTAGCCAGAAAATGCGTAAAATGCGCGCACCTGCACTTTGCAACGGTCTATTTCTGCCAAAACTGCGGCCACAAGGAATTTGAGAGCCAGTTTTTGGACGGAAATGGCACGGTTGCCACATACACCATAATAACTGTCCCCCCGGCCGGATTTGAGAAATACACCCCGTATGCGTGGGTTGTGATGAAAATTGACGGCTATGATCTAAGGATTTCTGGATTTTTGGGAGGAATAAGTTCGCCTGCTCAGCTTCCAGTCGGCTCCAAGGTCAAAATCACTGGATATGACGATCGTGGAATAATTTTGGAAAAACAGTGAATCAATTTTACGACGTTAATTAACAAATTTCAAAAAAGATTTTTAATAGTTCCAAAAGATTTCTTTCTTCATTGTCTGTTGACGTAACATGCGGAAAATGCGGAGCCAAGATCTCTAACATGAAAATGTTAAAGTCGATCAAAGACGTGATGAAACACTACAACAACAAGTGTCCGTCCTGTGGACAGACTCTATCAACATCAGAGTTTTCTGTCGAAGTAAACAAGAACTGATTGAAAAAGTTTGTTTTAGATCACGTCCAAAGTCTTATTTACTCCTGATCTCCTAGGCATAACAATGAGTATCGAAGTCGCCACTGGTACAGTAGATCCAAAGAAGGGCGGCGGCATTTTACAATCCACATCAAAGCGCGTTAGGATGATCTTCTCTGTTATGGCAAGTCCAAACAGAATTGACATTTTAAGAATTTTAAACTCAAAGGGACCTCTGACCTATTCTGAGCTCAAGTCACTTGCAGGTTTTAAATCAAAAAAGGAAAGCGGAAAATTTGCATACCACCTAAGAAAACTTTTGAGACAATCACTCGTAGCATTAAACAAATCTGAAAGACGTTACACCATTACCAATCTTGGCAAGCTAGTGCTAAGCCTCGCAAGGCAGATCGAGGAACGCTCAATCATAGAGAGCGGAAAAATGTATGTGAGGACATCACACGACTCCATTGAGGAGTTCAACTCGCATAAAATCATCCAGTCCCTGGTTCGAGAAGGAAGCCTCCCACTTGAGCTTGCGCAAAAAATCACCGAAGAGGTAGAAAATCGCATCTACAAGTACCAAACAACGTACCTCACAGGCTCGCTTATTCGTGAAATGGTGAACTCGGTTCTCCTCGAGCATGGACACGAGGAATACAGAAACAAGCTCGCAAGGCTAGGCGTGCCTGTTTTTGACATACAAGAGATGCTCACAAACGTGGATAATATCGACAATGGCTCACAAGGCCTGTTCTTTAGGGCAGGCCAGGCAGTCTTTGCAGAAAGCCTCCTCCTTAACACACTTCCAAAGGATGTCGCAGATTCGCACCTCTCAGGAGACATTCACATTTCTAATCCTGGCATATGGTCGCTTCTACCAGACACCATCTTCCTTAACATAAAGGAGGTAATCGAGGACGGAATAGACCTAAAGGGCAAATACTTGGGGGTAACACGAATTCAGACCATCAAAAGCATCGATAATCTAATGTCGTCTTTGTCAATGATAATCTCACTTGCCTCAAGGGAGGCATCAAAGGAAATAATCATGGATGGCCTAGTACAGCTTTGCTCAAAGCACGCAAAAAATGTCTCAGAGCTTGAAGAAAAACTGATTGGTACACTGGCAACATCATCGGTGTCATCAAAATATACCAAAGAGCCAACATTGGTATCATTTAGAATCCAGCTTGGGGCGGAGCCGAAGGTAGTGCAGGCAATCTTGAACGCATACAAAAACTATGTCAAGATGACACCAGTACCACAAATCGGCCTCATAATTGATCACACAAACGGAAAAATTGCTGATGTTTCAGAACCAATATCCGAAATAATCTCGCTTGGCGGCAAAGTCGTTTTCTCAAAGGACGAAACCTCGTACAGCGGCGTGATGAGAATCAAGGGAAAGAACAGCACATCCTCAATTAATCTCCAGTCTCTAACTATCAACCTACCAAGGCTTGCGTTTGAATCAAACAAAGATGAGACCTACTTTAGGGCAAGACTTGCATTGCTGATGAAGCCAGCACTTGCAGCAATGTCCCTTCGCAAAAAAGACATCTCTGATCTCACAAGAAGGGGACTGAACCCAGTCTTGGCAGCAAACACCCAATACATGCAGCGAAGCTCAGTGTCTCTTGTCGTAAATATCGTGGGCCTAAAGGAGGCGGTATTCAGCATACTTGGCTACAACGATGACAAGGAAGGACGTGAGATAATTTACAAAGTGCTCCAGACTGCAGTGGATGTTGCCGAAAAGAAAGGCAAGGAAATGGGCGACTCTGTAATCGTCACCATGACTGAAAGCGATGGAACTCCAAGATTTAGCTCCCTTGACGGCGAAAAATACGGAAAAATGTCTGTTCTCAAATCCCTTGGAGGAGAAAACTACTCGGAAGGGATAGTTCTTTTGCCCTCTGAGATTGATTCCATGAGTGCCAAAGCCGAAAAAATAGTTGAAGCCAACAAGACTGCCAAGATTCTAAACGGCGGGATTTTGGTCAGACTCCAGTTTGACAAGGAATCAAAGGTGGCTGATATAAGAAAGGCGATCGAAAAGGCAGGCGATCTTATGGGCTCATTTAGGCCAAGCAAAGAAGTCCCGATCTGTGGGAACTGCGGCTTCAAGGACGAAAAACTCTTTGACAAATGTCCTACCTGCAAATCGCCATACATACTCAGCTAAACTCTGAAATTCGCAACGTCTATTTTTGTAAGATAAAAATTAATCCTTATTGAGAAAACGATCAGCTTGGAAATTAACTAAATTCGTATTCTTTCCTAGGAACGGCCATTCCAAAATTTCTTGGAATGGTGTAAAGATTGTTGAGCTAAAATCTGAAATCTTTGGCAGTCAGGGTTATATCCCATCCAATATTACCTAGTGAGGGGAGACATTATGACGACAGATTTTTCACAAATCGAAAGTTCAATTGTAGACGTTAAGAAAAGAGACGGTCGAGTTACCTCATTTAATAAAGAAAAGATCACAAGTGCGATCTATAAAGCTCTGGTAGCAAACGGCCAGCCAGATCGCAAAATAGCAGAAGAGCTAACCAATGGCGTTTTTGCAAAGCTTATCCAGCAGGGATTTTCGGCCTCTAGCCCTCCAAGTGTTGAGGATGTGCAAGACATGGTGGAATCAACGTTAATCGAAATGGGTTATGGAGATATTGCAAAATCCTACATTTTGTACAGACACGAGCGTCGCAAACTACGCGAAGACAAAATGAAGGTTCTGAACACAAAGTCCCTTGACTCTGTAGCAAAGTCGTTTGATCTGAACTGTCTTAGAGTCTTGGCATCTAGATATCTTTTGCGAAACAACAAAAACGAAATCACAGAAAGCCCAAGTCAAATGTTTGAGCGAGTTGCGATTCTGGTTGGAATAGGAGACATCTTGTACGACTCTGAACTTTATACAAGAGAAGGAAGCATTTCACAAGACACAGAAGAGGCAAGACGATATCTTGCAAAGCTAGATGACTTTGAATACAAATTTAAAATTGGCACATATTACCTAAACAAATACCACTTCCGCGGCCTCATCAACCACTACGTCTATCTGGCAAATCGTGGCCAGATGAAGAAAAGCTTCAAAGAAGTTTTGACATTGCTTGCTGCAAAAAAGTTTGAAAATTATGCAGACAGAATATCAGAATACTATACCCTGATGACAGGGCAGGACTTTTTGCCAAACTCGCCAACAATGATGAATGCAGGAGCACGCCTAGGACAACTGTCTGCCTGCTTCGTGCTTGGCATGCCTGACGACATGGGTGATATAATGAAGTCAACATCTGATGCCGCACTCATTTTCAAATCGGGCGGAGGAGTTGGGATAAACTATTCTGATCTTAGACACGAAGGAGATATCGTTGCATCCACATCTGGAGTAGCGTCAGGACCTGTTTCGTTCATGAATATCATAAACACAGTAACCGAGGTTGTCAAGCAGGGAGGCAAGCGAAGAGGAGCAAACATGGGAATCCTTGAAGTATGGCACCCAGACATTGAAAAGTTCGTCACGAACAAGACCCAATCAGGAATTCTTGAAAACTTTAATGTAAGCGTTGGAATTTGGGAAGACTTTTGGACCGCACTGGTCGATACGCAGGACGGCAAGTACACACTCCGCAGCCCGCGTGACAAGACACCAGTCCAGGAGATCAATGCACACCAGCTCATTGACATCATTGCACTTTCTGCGTGGAAGAGTGCAGAACCAGGCCTCATCTTCTTTGATAACATCAACAAGTACAACGTCTTTGCAAAGGCAAGGGGTATGCCACTACGGGCAACCAACCCATGCGTTACCGCTGATATTTGGGTATCTACAGCTGAAGGACCAAGAAAGGTCACAGAACTTGTAGGAAAACCATTCAAAATATTTCTCAATGGTAAAACATGGAATGCGAGCGGCTTCTTCTCCACTGGAATCAAGAAGATCTACAAGCTTAGAACAAAAGAAGGGTTTGATCTCCGCCTAACCGAAGATCATAGAGTTTTGGCTGTCAAACACATGAACAGACACACAATCAAGTCAGAGTGGAAGCAGTCAAAAGATCTAAAACCAGGTGAAAAACTCGTTCTTGATGATTGTAGGTACTATGAATGGGAAGGAAGATTTGGCGAAGAAGAAGGATACGTATTGGGACTATTGATGGGTGACGGACACATCAAAAGAAATAGCGCCATCCTTTCCTCATGGGGCAAAACAGCAGGAAGTGAATCTGTACGAGGGCTTGTGCTGCAATATGCACAACAAATGCCGCACAGATCCGACTTTGATGGCTGGATAAAGATCAAAGAAAGGGGAGAATACAGACTTTCACTTGCATCAATAAGAGAACTCGCAACCTCACTGGGAATGACACACGAGAACAAGACAATAACTGAGAGTGTAGAAAAAACATCCTCTGCATTCTACAAGGGATTCCTAAGCGGTCTATTTGATGCAGATGGCAGTGTACAAGGCGGCCAACAAAAAGGCGTATCTATTCGCCTATCACAAAGCGATCTGAGTGTACTAAAAACCGTTCAACGCATGCTACACCGACTTGGTATTATATCCACCATATACACAAACCGCAGAACAGAACAAGAGAAGATGATGCCTGATGGCAAGGGGCATGCAAAGCTGTATCATATCAAATCACAACACGAGTTGGTGATAACAGGTGAGAACATGCTGCGATTCCATAATGTGATAGGATTTGCAGACTCTGATAAGACGAAACGCCTTGAAATGTCATTAACAGATTACAAGAGGAATCTCAACAAGGAAAGATTCGTAGCTACAGTTGCAGATCTTGTAGAAGATGGGATGGAAGAGGTGTATGATGTTCAGGTGCCCGGAGTGAACGCATTTGACGCAAACGGTATTGTCGCTCACAACTGCGGTGAACAATCCTTGTATCCTTACGAATCATGCAACCTTGGATCAATTAATCTGGCAAATCTAGTGAAAAGAAAAGCAGACGGCCAATACGAATTTGATTGGCAAAGATACGAAGAGACAATTCGAAAAACAACGCGATTCTTAGATAATGTAATTGACATGAACCATTACCCAGTTCCAGAAATAGACAAGGCATCAAAGGAATCAAGGAGAATCGGCCTTGGCGTCATGGGGGTGGCAGATCTTCTTTACAAGCTTAGGATTCCATACAACTCCAAAGAAGGATACGAGTTCCAATCCAAACTTGCAGAAGCACTCACCTATTATTCCATGGAAGAAAGCGTTGCGCTTGCGCGCTCTAGGGGCGAATTTGATCTGTGCTCAAGGACAGAATACCCAGAAGGAAAAATTCCAGTGGCAGGATACTATGAAAAGCAAAAAGGCGTGCACTATTACGACTGGGACGCACTCATCGCCAAGATCCAAAAACACGGAATACGAAACGTACTTGCAACAACAGTCGCACCCACTGGAACATTGTCCATGATTGCAGACTGCTCAAACGGAATGGAGCCAACGTTTGCACTAGTGTTTGAAAAACGCGTAACAGTTGGAAGATTCTTTTACACAAACAAGATCTTCGAGCAGGTATTGCGAGAACATGGCTTGTACTCTGATGAACTTTTGGCAAAAATCGCGGATAACTATGGCTCGGTGAAGGGCATGCCAGAAATTCCACAATGGATCCAAAACATCTTTGTCACTGCAATGGATATCCACTGGTCTGACCACCTGATGGCCCAGGCAGTATGGCAAGAATGGATTGGAAATGCAATTGCAAAAACAATCAACATGCCACACGACGTATCTGCAGAAGATGTAAAGGCAGCATATCTTTTGGCACACGAAATTGGACTAAAGGGAATAACTGTGTATCGTGACGGCTCAAGACACACACAGGTGCTTCACATGACAAGTGAAAACGCAGAAAAGACGTTTAAGGTAGAGGCAAGCGAATACCTGCGCGAGTTCATTGCAAAGAACATAAAAAACCAATACATCAGAACACAGGTCAACAACGCACTTGAGCTAAAAATACCTGATGAGGTACTCAACGAACCAATCAAAGAAGAAGTGACAGAAGAAATGCTTTGCCCTTCCTGCAAGAACCACTTGGTCTTTGTCGAAGGGTGCAGCATCTGCATAGAGTGCGGATTCTCAGGCTGTACATCCGGTTAAATCAAGCCTAACTCTTTTTATTATCATTTTTTTACTGCAAATTTGTGGACAAGAAGATCTTTGCCGCAGTTGGAATTGCAATTGTCATTGCTATTGGAATTCTGGCATTGTTGCCAAGCTCACCCGCACAAAACGAAAGCAAGCACAATGAAAAACTAGGCCTTGTCATAAACACCCCGACAAATGAGGTGACAGTAGATCAGCTACAGGAAGTCTATGCGAAGGCCTCTTCCACCGGAATTGGAAGAAGCAACCTGTATCTGTTTTGGAATCACATAGAGCCGCAGCAGGATCAATATGACTGGCAGAACACGGATGTTTTGATGAGCCTAAACAAGCAAAACAATCTCAAAGTGACGCTTTACTTTTCCATAGTGAATGGCAGAACTATCGGGCCATACCCAGAGTGGATGGGCAAACCAGGCTTTGGAGCGAGTCTTGAGCAAAAAACAGTGAAAACACTTGACGCCATCATTTCAAGATATGACGGAGTAATTGATCATGTGATAGTTGGAGGCGGCCTTGACTCTTACTTTGATGATGCCGATGGAAGCGTCGAGGAATACAAGGACTTTTTCAATAACGTGTATTCCGAAATAAAGCAAAAGCATCCAAATGTCAAGCTAGGAAACGCCTTTTCACTAGATAACATGCTCAACAAAAATCTAGAGCATTATGTTACTGATGTTGGCTCGCTTGGGGATTTTGTTGCATTTACATATCTTCCAGTAGATAGGCTAAACGATATTTCCAAGACTCCCCAAGAAGCACAAGCAGACCTGAAAAAGGCGCTGGATCTTGCAGCTGGCAAAAAAATCGCATTCTTTGAGACTAGCTGGAGCACATCTGAGTTTGTAAACGGGAATGAGCAGGACCAGTTGGAATTCATCAAAATCTCATATGATTTTTACAGACAAAATGAATCAAGTATCGAGTTTTTCAACTGGTACAGGCAATTTGATAGGCCTGAGGGGAGCTGCGCAGTTGAGCAACAGTTTTCAGAGTCCCAGATTGCAATGGCAGGCGACCAATATGTGAGGGAACGACTTGGAAGCTACACATGTGATGCCGGCTTGATAAACACCGACAATTCTCCAAAACTTGCTTGGGCAGAGCTCAAAAGACAAATACAGTCAAGCTCGTAATCTTCTGAATGCTCTCGTTAATAATTGCAGAGTCATCGCTTGAGCTGGTACCAAGGGAGCTTCAGCGCCACAATTCCGTGGTGTCGTACTGCAAAAAAATGGGCAAAAATCCATCGGAGGTTTTGCTTGATAACTCGTGGCATTTTGCTGCAATGAAGGGAATAAAAAACGAGATCAAGCGGGGAAGGCCTGACATCGTGCATTTTTGCCTGCTTGAGGCCTGCACCATTCCATTATACGAAGAGGATGAAATCACAGTCTATGTTCACACAATAGATGACAAAGTGATATTTGTAGGCGAGGGGGTCAGGCTTCCAAAGTCATATCATAGGTTTGCAGGTATTATGGAAAAGTTGTTTGCAGAAAAAATCATCAAAAGCGACGACAAAAAACTCTTTGAGCTAAAAGAAATGACGTTTTCTGAGCTGATTGACAAGATAAACCCTGACAGGGTAATCGGCCTGTCCTCTGAGGAAAAACAAAGCAGCTACTCTGATATTGCCAAACTTTGCACAGATGAGACCTGCCTTGTCATTGGCGGATTCCCAAAAGGCGATTTTTCTGATTCCATCAAAAAAAGAATCGATTCGCTGTATAGTGTTGAGCAAAGGGCGCTTGAGGCCCATGTAGTGGTCGCTCGAATTCTCTACGAATACGAGAAGACGATTTTTATGTAGGCGTAAGACGTTTCAATTTTGTGCGGCCGTAGTATAGCCTGGTAGTACGCTGGCCTTCCAAGCCCGTTACCCGGGTTCAAATCCCGGCGGCCGCACCTAAAATCTCCTTGAAATATTTTCAGGCCATGATCTTTTTGTAAGCTGCCTTGTCGAGTCTGTTCATTATGCCAAGACCCAATCCTTTTTTGCTAATCCCTTGCGCAAGCACGACGTCGATTTTCTTTGAATCAAATTCTCGAAAGGTTTTGAACAAGTTTGCAGCTATTTTGCTATGATTGGTGCCAACATATTTTGTTAGGTCTGATTTTTGTGCAAAACCTTTCTCAGCAGTCATTACCCCAACTCTTTTTTGTTGTTTCTTGAATGTCATGATGAGCTTGGAAATTTTGGCACTTACTTTTGCTTTGTTGCCTTCAATTAAAATTATTTTGGCATTTGGAGAATAATGCCTGTACTTCATGCCAGGTGATCTATGGGCAGCCCTTGCTTTTTTCCCCTTTAGAATTGGGTGAACGTCTATTCTGCCAACTACTTGTTGCAGCTGTTCTAGTGTGATGCCGCCAGGCCTTAACAGCATCGGAGTCTTTCTGGTAAGATCAATCACTGTGGATTCTATCCCGATTTTTGTTTGGCCACCGTCAATTATCAGATTTATTCTTCCAGCAAGATCCTCTAGTACATGTTTTGATAAAGTAGGACTTGGACTGCCGGCAACGTTTGCAGAGGGCGCAGCTATTGGAACACCCGCCTCTTTTATCAAAAGCTGCGCAATCTTGTTCTTTGGCATCCTGATTGCAACGCTATCAAGGCCCCCAGTTGCGATTTTTGGAACAATCTTTGATTTTTTCAAAACTATGGTGAGTGGGCCTGGCCAAAACCTCTTGATGAGTTTATGCGTAATATCGGGGATCTCGCTTGCCAAATTCTGGATATCGTCTTTGTCATGGATGTGAATTATGAGGGGGTTATCGGCTGGTCGTCCCTTCGCATCAAAAATTTTTTTTACATTAGTAGGATTTAGTGCGTTTGCACCAAGACCATAAACGGTTTCAGTTGGAAACGCGACGAGTCCACCCTGCCTGAGAATCTCTGCTGCCTGTCTTATTTTTGCTATCTGAGGATTTTTTGGGTTAATCTTGAAGATCTTGGTTTGCATTTTACTTGATTTTAGAAAAGAACCTGCGCAGTCATATTAACTTACGAAATGATGTGATCGAATTTTTAAGGAAACCCAACCGTCTTTATTTGATGAAAGTAGACCCAAAGAAAATAGCACTAGAGAGAATTCAGATTTTGGTCAAAGAGGCGTTATCGAATGCAAAGAGAAATCCAGATCTTGCTCAAAGGCAGGCAGATATTGCAAGAAAAATCAGCACCAAACACAAAGTAAAACTTCCATATGAAATAAGAATGCAGTTTTGCAAAAAGTGCAAAAGCTTCATTGCACCCGGTGTAAATTCCAAAATCCGGCTCGGCAGATCCACACTCAAATCGGTACGAATAACCTGCCAGTTCTGCAACCACACATACCGCAAAGTCATCGCTAAATGATTTATAAGACCATTTGAAAGTCTGTCTTTCACATGGCAAAAGCCTATGATGTACCAGCAGATGTTCTCATATCAAGACTAGCTGACATATTAAAAAGCGAAAACATTGAAAGACCTGACTGGGCCGCATATGTCAAGACTGGCTCTCACGTACAAAGACCTCCACAAGACAAGGAGTGGTGGTACACTCGATGTGCTTCTGTTTTTAGAAAAATCTACCTTCACGGCCCAATAGGAATAAACGATTTGAGAATAGAGTATGGCGGCTCAAAAGCGGTAGGATACGCACTTTCCCATCACAGAGATGCAGGAGGCGCAGTCATACGACACGCAATACAAGGACTTGAAAAATTGGGTTATGTAGAAAAAGTAGAAGGAAAAGGCAGAGTTGTGTCACACCAAGGAATGAAAAAACTTGACAGGCTTGCATCAGACATTCTAAGTGAGATGGCCGTACAAAACCCAATCTTGAAAATTTATTCATAGTGAAACACTATGAGCTATGAGCAAGACGATCCGAATCCTCAAAAAGATGCGGAAATTTCAGCACAAAAAGAAATGATACTAAAACAACTCCTCTCGCCGGAGGCAAGGCTTCGATTAAACAACGTCAAAATGGTAAAGCCGGACTTGGCTGGACTTGTAGAGAACTATCTGATCGGCATGGCGTCGCAGGGAAAGATCAACTCCCAGGTAAGCGACGATCAGCTAAAACAAATCCTAATGTCGGTCCAGCAACCAAAACGAGATTTCAAAATCAACAGAAGATAACCCAAACAAAATATAATTAGGGGTTATCTTAGATCCAACTCATGAAGGGCGTAGTCTATGAAGAATATGCACCAGATGATAATTATGCAAAAATCCTTAAAGTAAAAGAAGTTCCTGATCCAAAACCAAAACCAAGCGAGGTTGTATTCAAAGTAAAGGCGGCAGCCCTAAACTATAACGATATCTGGGGAATGCGCGGACAACCAGTACCAGTTCCACTTCCACACATTTCTGGTTCTGATGCTGCAGGCGATGTAATTGCAGTGGGAGAAGAAGTAACGGGAATCAAGGTAGGTGACAGAGTTGTTTCTCACTCAAACATGTCGTGCCGAGTTTGTAAGGCATGCACAGACGGACGAGAATTTGATTGTGTTAAAAGAACCATTTGGGGATTCCAGACAGGCCCACTTTGGGGAGCCTATTCGGAAATCACTCATCTTCCAGAGGTTAACGTCGTCAAGATTCCAGACGGCGTAAGCTATGATGATGCAGCAGCATCATCAATGACACTATTGACTTCATGGCACATGCTTGTTGGCAGAGCCAAGATAAAGCCAGGACAAACCGTGCTAATCATGGGAGGAGGATCCGGCGTAGGATCATTTGGAATTCAGATCGCCAAATTGTACGGCTGTACAGTAATTGCAACTGCAAGCGGAGACAAGCTTGACAAATGTATTCAGCTTGGGGCAGACTATGCTGTGGATCACAGAAAGGAAGACTGGAACAAGGAAGTATTCAAAATAACCAAAGAAATTTCCAAGACAACGGGTGGCGTACCGGGCATTGATGTGTCATTTGATCATATTGGTCAGACACACTGGAACCTACAGCTTACACTGCTCAAGTACGGTGCAACGCTAGTATCATGCGGCGCAACAACTGGTTATGACGCAAAAACAGATCTCAGACATGTCTTCTTCAAGGGAACAAACATTCTAGGCTCCACACAAGGAACAAGAGCGGAGCTAGAAGATGGGCTCTACTGGATGGGCAAAGGAAAAATCAAGTCAGTAGTCGACTCGGTCTATTCATTTGAGCAAGCAGCAGAAGCTCACACAAAGATGCTGACAGGCAAAGGACTCTTTGGCAAAATCCTTCTGAAACCAGAAGGCGCCTAAGTCGTTTTATGGCAAGGCTTTTTCGCAGCCTTTTATTTGTCCCAGGGAACAATCCGCGTTTTCTAGAAAAGGCAAAGACCATACCAGCTGACATCATCTGTCTTGATCTAGAGGACTCTGTTCCTGACTCTGAAAAGAAAAATGCGCGCAAGCTAATCAAGGAGGCGCTAAAATCGCGCTCAGCATACAGCGCTGATGTTTATGTGCGAACAAACTCGCCAACATCTGGCAAAATCCCAGACGACCTAGAGGAAATAATCCAGAAAGGGCTCGACGGAATTGTCATCCCAAAGGTCAACAACTCTAAGGAATTGCTGAGAATTCGAAAAATCATATCAAAGCTTGAAAAAAAGCGGAAGCTAGAGCAGATATCACTCGTACCGTCGATTGAATCTGCGGAAGGCGTTGTAAACACATACGATATTGCGTCATCCAGCAAAAGGATAGCTGCGGTAGTTTTCGGGGTGTTTGATCTGCTAAACGACATGGGAATCGAATACACAAAACAACCAGACGGTGCAAAATACGCACGGGCAAAGATCCCACTCGATGCAAAGGCAGCTGGAGTGTATGCAATCGATGCAATTTGGCAGGATCTCCAAGATCAAAACGGATTAAAAGAAGACTGTGCGATTGGCAAAAGCCTTGGCTATGCTGGAAAAAGCATCATACACCCTGATCAAATAGCTATGACTCATGGCGCGTTCACTCCAAACAAGGCCGAAATTGAATGGGCAAAAAAAGTCTGTGATATGTATGTCGCGTCAACCAAAAAAGGAAGGGGCGCCACCGTAATCGATGGTAAGATGATCGACGAGGTACACTACAAAAGAGCAAAGGCTCTCTTAGATCTGGCAAAACAATAGTTCGATTGTAATATTGTTTGATAAATATTAAAATATAAAAAATTGAAAATCCCTTACAGTTCATGCGTTTGCCTGATCTGTAAAGAAAGAGTTTCGGATTTTGTGTTTATGCGATTTCTGCAATTGCAAATCGTCTGCCAACTTGTGTGATCTTGACTTTGGTTTCTTGACCTGGCTGTCCGCCTTTCACAAATATGACAAATCCGTCTATTCTTGCGATTCCGTCTCCTTGCCTGCTAGTCTCAGTAATGGATACGTCGTATTCTTTGCCAGTTTCTACTGGTTTTGGTGTATCGTCAAATTGTCTATCGTTGTTAAAACGTCTGCCGCCACCACTTCTGTATCCGCCACCGAATCTTCGGTTTTGTCGATCGGAATTATCGTTAAAGCTCATTCTTGCACCCCCGTTTGTCTTGAGTCTGGTCGTTTGATCCGTCTTATAATCTGATTCACTGGGGTATGGAACGGGCGCTTATCTGGGCAGAAATTAGGTTCAAATGCATGCCTATTACGACTTTATGGCACAACAGAAGTTTTCTTTTTTAGAGTCAAAAGCAAGTAATCTATTACTTTGTTGTCTGATAGGCACTTCATTTTCTTCATGGATTCGTAGATCAATTTCTCAAGGTTTTCAGAATAGAGATTTGATAATTTTTCCTTTAGTTCACTTCTATTCTCTATGTAATAATTGGTAAACGGTTGATACACCAAGTCTCCTACAGATTCCTGTGTTTCAATCACAAATCCAGATTTTTTAGCACATTGCAATACGTGTTTTTTGGAATATTTTTTTGAAAGCCATGTGAAGTTCAGTATGCCCAATTTTAGGGGAATGAATCCAAAGTCCTTAGTTATCGGTATGGCAATGACTAGGGTGCCGTCATCTGAAAGCACTCTTTTTGATTCGTTAAAAAATTTCTCTAGTGGTGTAAAATGTTGTGCAGACTCTAGTGATACAACCCTATCAAAGACTCCATCGGAAAAAGGAATGTGATTAGACGAGGAATTGATGGGTGTTATGATGCTAGCGTTGCTATCGTGATTCAGCTGAGAGAAATTCAGATCAAGACAATAAATTTCAAGATGCGGAAATCTTTGCTTCCAAATTGTAGCTGGGATGCAAAAACCACTTCCGACATCCAATATTTTGCTGGCACTGGAAAAACTCCCAAAATCAGAAATGTATTCAGACATTTCTCTCTGTGCATCAGGCAATGAAGAAGCTTCTCGCCACAATCCAAAATTCAACATTCTTGTGTTTGCACCAATCTGCATTAGGGGGGAAAATTTTGTATAAATCCTCACTACATCTTTGCCAGAATGTCTTTGGTTCCACAAAAACACATCAATTGGGTTGATCGTTATCCTGTGATTCATCAGAATCAGATTCCCCTTTTTGCCAGTTTTTAGCTTTGCCTATTCAAAACGTGCCTAGAGTGAGAAAAATCTCATCATTTTTTTATCGGTTCGCGATTATACTAAATGAGTACAATGGTAGATCTTTATGAGGAGGCTGCAAACAACTTCCTGGAATTATCTAGCCAGCAAAGGCTGCAAATCATCTTCAGATTGCTGGCCAAAAAGTCCAAGGTCACAACAATGGCAAAGGAGATTGATGCAACAACCCAAGAAGTTCACAGAAACTTTGCACGTCTAGAAGACGGTGGATTTATCGTAAAGGACATGGATGGGTTTTATTTCCTTACGACATATGGCAAGACCATTTGCTCTCAGATGCCATCAATAATTTTTCTCTCAGAAAACAGAAAGTACTTTGAGGATCATAATTTTGGTGACATTCCGCCAAAATTCATAATGAGAATTGGCCAGCTGGCAAACTCTGAGTGCATCAAGGGAGTAACAAAAATACTCGAGCAGTGGAAATCAATTTACAAAAACGCAAACAAGTACATCTACGAAATACTTACTGAGGTGCCGCTCGACATAATCGAACCAAAGGTAAAGAGCATTGAAAAAGGTGCCAAGCTTAACTACATTCTATCAGAATCAACAGTAGTGCCAAGGGGTAGAAAAAAACTACTTCAAAAGCTGAATTTTGACAAGCTTATCGAAAAAGGACTTGTTGAAAGGAAAATGCAAAAAACAATCCAGACTCTAATAGTACTAAACGAAAAGGAGGCAAGCATTTCTTTTCCAAACATAGAAGGCGAACCAGACATCACTGAGATGTTTTACAGTACTGATCCGATGTTCCATGAGTGGTGCCTTGACTATTTCAGATACTGCTGGTATGAATCTGACATATTTCAGGAAAGCAAGCTAAAAGAATAGTTCTATAAAAAAAGGAAAAAAGATTCCTAGGCTGTTGCTAGGAATGCGCCTATTCCAGCACCGACGCCAATGCCTAACACAAAGAAAAGTGTGTCCCAAGCAATGACTCTCTTGAATGGCGCTCGAACTTGGTAGTTCCAGTGGGTTTGTTTTGTTTCCATGATATGGTATGGGCTAGCAAATTGATATGGTGTAATCAGCTGATTTGATGAAAAGTAAGCTTTCTTGTTGACTGTTTAGGCACAAACGAAAGTGCTAGAATGGTTTAGTTTAACCATCTGGAAATTAAGTTGGCAGTGAAAATGTGCCTATGAATCATTTCTGTTGCACCTTCAAATCTTGTGGTGCTGAACAAAAGAGCTTCCGAGCAGCAGGATGTTTCTTTTTCTTTCCTTCAGTCGGCGAATAGAATATGGGAGCCAGTTTGTCCCATATGGGATGTATTCAGAAAGTGCAAATCCTTTTTTGACAAGACCTGGCTTTAACTCATCACGTATTCCGCGAAGCATTTGAAACTCGAACTTGCATTCATGTTTTTTTGATAGTATGATTGCTTGCTCGATCATTTTGGAATCATGCGTTGCAATACCAAACTCGTTACCCTTTTCAAAAAGAACCCTCATCAATTTGACAAAGTTTTGGTCTACATTTTCTTTTGATTTGAGTGCGACTTTGGAGTCTTCTCTGTATGCACCTTTTACTAGGCGTATTTTGGCACCGATGGATAGCAAATCATCTAGATCATTTCTAGTTCTCGTAAGATTTGCTTGCAGTGCTATGCCAAGCCTCTCATATCTTGTAAATAATTTCTGGTAGATCTCTATTGTTTCGTCTGTGTGATCTGAGGATTCCATATCAATCCACACAAATGACTGGGAAGAAAAGGCGGCCCTGGTTAGGGTCTCAAAGTTTTGCATGCACTCTTTTTTGCTTCGAGAAAGACCTACCTGCGTTGGCTTTACTGATATTCCCCCACTTACCTTCCATTTTCTAAAAGAGGACATGACTGTTTTGTATTCATCAATCGTTCTCTCGATCATCTGTTTTGAGGTGTGATATTCTCCAAGCCTGTTAATTATCACGCTCATGCCGTTTTTGTACGAGTTTTTTGCTGCAGCAAGCGCCTCATCTATGGTGTTTCCCGCAATCCATTGTTTTGCAACACCAAAGAGGATTTTCTCCATTATGGGGGTACCTGATGCCAATACATCATCATCAGTTTTCTAGCGTAAAAAAGTATCCAAATTATCCTTTTTCCGTTTTAAGGATTTACATAATTAAAAAAATCATTTTATACTCTAATTGCATCAAAACAACGGAATTGTTTACAGGTATTGTTGAAGGAACTGGAAAAATACTGGCATTTGACAAAAACACCAAAAGAAGGAGCGCTGTAAAAATGACAGTAGACCTTGGTAAATATGCGAAAGGACTAAAGCTTGGCCAAAGTGTTGCACTAAACGGCGTCTGTCTTACAGTTACGGGAATCTTGCAATCAAAGTGCAATTTCGAGATGATTGAAGAAACAACGAAGAAAACAGATCTTGGGAATCTAAAGGTTGGCGGTATTGTCAATATAGAGCGCAGTCTCAAGGTAGGTGACAGACTGGAAGGCCACTTTGTTTTGGGCCATGTGGATGGCGTTGGCATAATAAAAAAAATCGAAAAAAGGACAAAAGAAATCAAGATCTGGTTTGAAATACCAAAATGCCTCTCTAGGTTCGTAGTCCAAAAGGGATCAATTGCAGTGGATGGAATCAGCCTTACTGTAGTTGATGTTAAAAAAAATCTTGCATCGGTATGCCTTATCCCACACACGATTCAGGTAACTAACTTTCAGACAAAAAAAACTGGCGACAAGCTTAATATTGAAACCGATATTCTTGGAAAATATCTTTTAAAACAGGAATGAATTATTACCAATTTAGTGGTAATTACTAATTTTCTAGTAACCTTTATTATTCTAGTAGAACCGAGTTCTACTATGAGCCTTGATCAAGCAATCTCCTCACTAAAGCGCGGCGAGTTTGTGTTACTGTATGATTCTGGGAAAAGAGAAAATGAAGTGGACATGGTAGTTGCAGCCCAGTTTGTGACACCTGAACACATATCAAGAATGAGACAAAATGCGGGCGGTCTTATATGCATGGCAATAAAAGATTCTTTTGCAAAATCGCTCAGCTTACAATACATGCACAATATTTTGTCCCGCTCTGCAGACATCGACGCAGACTCTAAGCAAATGATAATGGGAACCGCCCCATATGGAGATCATCCGACCTTTTCAATATCGATTAATCACAAGCAAACCTATACTGGAATCACCGACAGGGATAGGGCTCTAACAATTAAGGAAATGGCAAACCTGTGCCTATCTGACGACCCAAAAAAAGAGTTTATCTCGTCATTTATCACACCAGGACATGTGCCATTACTTTTAGCATCAAATGGATTGCTTGCAAGCCGACAGGGACACACGGAAATGTCAGTGTATCTTGCCGAAGTTGCTAAACTTACACCGGTCACGGCAATTTGCGAGATGATGGACTCACAGACATACTCTGCCATGACCGTGGAAAAGGCACAAAGATTTGCAAAAGAAAATGCCATTCCTTTTGTTGATGGCAAAGAACTACTAGAGTTCTCAAGGGTGCACTAATCTTGAACATTGCAATTGTCACTGCGGAGTTCAACGAGGAGATAACCTCAAGAATGCTTGATGTGGCACTGGAAAAGGCAAAGTCACTCAAACTCCAAGTCAAGTATTCGTGCAAAGTTCCAGGATCTTACGACATGCCAGTAATCGTGGATGCCCTTTTACAAAAAAAGGACGTGGACGGAGTAGTTACGCTTGGAGCCATAATAAAGGGCCAAACAAAGCACGACGAGGTGATTGCTAATAATGCTGCCAGATCACTTACTGATCTTTCCCTCAAGTACCAAAAACCAGTCTCGCTTGGAATATCTGGGCCAGGCATGCAGGAAAGACACGCCTACGCACGGATAAGGCCTGTTGCAGAAAGGGCAGTTGAGGCAGTACTCAAAATATCAAAGGAGCTAGAAAGGATCAGATGATTCAGCTAACGATAATCAAAATCACAGAATACGGGCCTTGGACACTCACTCTTGGAAGCGACAGAGAGCACGAGCTGCAAATGCTTCAGGCGCACCTTTACAAGGAAATTCAAAAACTGTTCTCTGAAAAAAACTGCCTTGTCTTTTCCAATAGATTTGACGAGTTTTTTGTAGTCACGAACGGCCTAACACTGGATGATCACATTGAAATTCAAAAAAAACTAGTCAAGGCCTCTGCTCTAAAGCTCTCAATGTCGATTGGCTGGGCTAATGATCCATTTGGCGCAAACCTAAAGGCCTATGAAGGAAAAAGGACACCGGTTATTTTGGATAAAGAACATGCTATCTATGGCTTTGTGGACGGCAAGGAGGATCAAAAAGTAACAATAATGCACCTTGACGTGGAAGACATCACATCTGCAAGAAAAACAAAATCCCCATACGAGATTTCCTCAATCATTTTTATGCTGTACGCAAAAATGTCGGAATTCTTTTTGGCAAAAAAATCTCTGACGTTTTTCATGGGCGGTGATAACTTTATGGTGGTAAGCTCCGATAATTCAAAACAAAGCGCGCAAGAGTTTCTCGAGCTGGCAAAAAAGGAATTTGGCATTACGTTCAACTGTGGTATAGGCACCGGCAGGACTGCAAGAGAGGCAGTCAAACTAGCAACAAAATCGCTTGATACCATACGTGAGATTCGAACATCTGGAAAAGAAAAGCCAGAGATCTATGAACTGTCATGCTTTTAAAAAACATCAGCGTTCTGTATGGTAAAAACCTAGAATACATACAATCAACAAATCTGCAAATATCAAATCAGGTTTTTACAAAGGCAAGGGCTGATCAAAAAAACAAAATTGACTGCCAGGGACTTTTACTCGTGCCTGGTTTCATAAACACCCACACCCACATTGGGGATTCAATAGCAAAGGATGTGACGCTGGTAGGCTCAGTCGACAGCAAAATTCACCCTATTCTGGGCTCAAAACAGAGAATCTTGAGCCGGACCAAGCCAGAGTACCTTACAAGTTTTATGAAAAACACGTGCCACTCTATGATAAAAAAGGGAATTACAACATTTGTTGATTTTCGAGAAGGAGGGCTTGACGGCATCCTGCTGCTAAGAAAGGCACTAACCCAAGTTCCAATTCGCGCCGTTGTCCTAGGGAGAATCGAGTATTATCAAAACAAAAATCAAATCCAAAAAAACATATCTCTCCCACACGCTCAGAAAAAAGAGCTCCAGTCGGTTCTACAAAACTGTGATGGTATTGGGATCAGCGGCCCAAACGAAAACAGCAACTCTGTTTTACTACATTATTCAAAGACAAAAAAGATTCGTGCAATTCACAGTGCTGAAACAATACAGAGCTCAAGTAAATCAAAGAAAATGACGGGCAAAACAGAAACGACTCGGGCATTGATCGCAAGGCCGCACTTTATTGTGCACATGACATATGCAACAAAATCGGATCTGAGAAATGCAGCAAAAAAGACACGCGGAATAGTTATCTGTCCAAGAGCAAATGCGTCGCTAGCTGAGGGGATCCCTGACTTTATGTCCATGGAAAAAAATGGCTGTACAGTGACAATTGGAACCGATAACGTGATGATTAACTCGCCTGACATGTTCAAAGAAATGGACTATCTCTGGAAGGTGCACATGGGCCTGTACAAAAAAAGAATAGATCCAAGGCAAATACTAAAGATGGCAACAGTTAATGGCGGAATTCTACTTGGCAAAAAAATTGGCTCAGTTGAACCGGGTTATTTTGCAGACGGGATTTTTCTAGACAAACACGCACTAGACTTGGAGCCAATGCACAATCCATATGCCTCAATAGTACATAGGGCATCCGAGTCATCGATAAGGGCAGTAATGATTGGAGGGAAAATAGTCCATGGAAGGCTCTAGGCCACGCGTGGTTTTGAGCGCAGCAATGTCTCTTGATGGTAAAATAGCCACAAAAAGTGGCGACTCGGCACTTTCTTCAAGGCAAGATAAGGTACGTGTTCACAGACTGCGAGCAAGCTCAGACGCAATACTTGTTGGAAAAAACACCGTCAACATCGATGATCCGCTTTTGACTGTAAGACATGTAAGGGGCAAAAACCCAACAAGAATAGTTTTGGATTCATGTGCTGAAATTTTACCAAACTCCAAAATAATCAGAACAGCCCATCTTGTCCCGACAATTATTGTCGTCTCAAAAAATGCGCCAAAGAAAAACTTGGCAAAACTTGAGAAATATCCAGTAAAAATTCTAGTGGTGGGAAAAAACAGAATAGACCTCAAAAGACTCTTGCAAATTTTATACAAGCAAAAAATTAGGACGATACTGCTTGAGGGGGGAGGCACGACCAATTGGGGTTTTGTCCGTCAGGGGCTGGTCGACGAAATCATAGTCACGATAACGCCCTACATCGCAGGAGGAAGGGAGGCAAAAACCCTAGTTGAGGGGGATGGCTTTTCCAAAATTACAAACTCGCTGAAACTGAAACTGCACAAAATAAAGAGACAAAACAATGAAATCGTATTACACTATTACAGCTGACGTCTCATGTCATTTCTGATATCTGTGACTTTGGATTCCAGTGCCTTTTTGAGCTTATCGTTTTTCTTGAGATTTACGACCCCATTACACCTAGGACACTTGAAAAACATCTCAAGGGCTGTCTCAAACGTAATCCTTGGACAGTCCTCGTTTCCGCAGTGGTAAAACTGGGACGAGTTTTCATACTCGAGTCTTTGCTGTAGTCGTTCTGCGATCTTTTTCTTCTGGTTTTCGATGAAGTTTTCCACCTCGTCTTTTCTGGAACGCCATCTGTACACAAACCAGCCCTTTCTCTCATCTTTTACACGAATACCTGTGATGAGTGCCTTGCCAAAAAGATCATAGAGGACCTTTCTGACCATGTTTATTCTAAGGCCTGTGGAGCTTGCAATTTCCTCATCTGTTGCATCTTCGGCCTTCAAAAGTGCGCGCGCAACCTTGAGGTATTCGTCTCCCCCAATCATGGCTGAGATCCTAACAAAAGGATCTTCGTAAGATTCGACCAATGATAATCAATCCCGTCTGTCTATATTTAATGAATCGTTTTTTGCGATGACTTTTTTGCCTTTTTTTGTTGGAACTATCTCTAGTTTTGCGTCGTCATATTTTGCATCGAACTGCATTCCATTTTGGATTCTGTCTAGAGTTATCGCAAGTGCACTTATCTCAGAGTGGGGCTGATTTCCGACTGCAACATTGTAATCAGCATATTCGTAGACATCTCTTGGAACCTTTTCCGCACCAACCACTACAAGTATATCGTCTTCTTGTTTGATTTTTTCTTGGATGTCATTGACATTTTCTCCATACATTGTAAGATGAACTATTTTGGCTGATTTCTTCTTTGATTTTAGAAGCTTTCTCCAGTCATCAATGAATTCAATTGTGAAACTACTGCCCCAGGATCTGTTTACCTTCTCAAGGGTGTCTTTGATTTCTGGATTTACCTCATTCATGAAAATCTTTGATGCACCAAACGCTCGCGCAACGAGCGCGACGTGGGTAGTCACCCTGTCGTCTCGCACAAGCCTCTGCCCTATTCTTAGCACTTCAATCTTCATTTTCTTCATAAAATTTAGTATAGTCTTGTTTTCTTGGGATCTCTTTTATTTGCTGCCTTGGTCGTTCAACCATCTTGCCTACAAGCTCCAAAAGCTTTGATACGTTTTCTTTAGTTATTGAAGAGATCGGAACCCATTTCTTGCTCTCGCCAAGGCCGATGAATTCGGCCCGTTGAATTATTTCTTCTGGGGATATCAGATCAGATTTGTTGAGCGCATAAATGACTCTTTCTTGGTCCACATCAAGGTCTGACATAGTTTTGAGGCAGCTTCGAAACTTTTTTCGCAACTCAAGATCAGAGTCGGAAATATCAATAACAACAATCACCACCTCTGCGTATTTGAGCTCCTCAAGGGTTGACTTGAATGCCTCGATCATGTACGCAGGAAGCTTGCTGATAAAGCCTACGGTATCTGATATCAAAACTGGATTTTTCTCAATGAGAATTTTTCTTATAGTGGTAGACAGTGTAGTAAATAATTCTGCACTTTCCTCTTTGCTCTCGCCAGTCAATAAATTAAACAGGGTTGTTTTGCCTGCTGACGTGTATCCTGCAAGCGAAATAGTCTTGAGGCCAACTCTTCTCCGTGCCTCCCTGTGCAGTGCCCTTTGTTTTCCGGCCTTTGCAAGCTTTGACTTGACGCTTTTCATTCTGTTTTGAATGTCGTTAAAGTACGTGTCTACTTCGTACATTCCAATTCCCATAAATCCTGGCTGCTCGCCCATTTTTGAGAGGCGTACCTTTTCTTTTGCTCTCGACATTTCATATCGAAGTTGTGCAAGCTTGATCTGAAGGTGTGATTCGTAGCTGGATGATCTTCTCTCAAAGATCTCCAAAATCAGGGACTCCCGGTCAAGTATGTTTATCTTTAGTTTGGATGCAAGGTTGTAGTTTTGGCTCGGCTTTAGCACCTCGTCATAAATTATGACATCTGGATCTATCTTGTCTGCGAGCTCTTTGATCTCTAGCATCTTTCCCTCCCCTATTCCGTATTTTGCCTTGTTGAGCATTTTCTGTCTGATTATCTTTGTCGCTTTGTAGCCTGCTGCCTCGCAAAGCCCAAGTGCCTCTCTTACCGAGTCCTCGTTGTCATATGTGATTAGGATTGCAGTAGGTATCATACAAAATCGGTTTTATGATTTTGGCTTTTTTAGCATCTTTTCTATGTTCATGTTTAGTACGATTTCCGCAATGTCGCTTGCGTATTCAGCAATTCTTGTGATGTTTTCGGACATTCTTCTTATCCTGTATGCCTCTTCCTCATCCTTTATCGATTTTATGGATTCGAGTATCCTTTTTTCATATTTTGATACCTCAGATGACTTTTTGATTGCAAGTTCTGCCTGGCCGAAATCCTCCTTGAATAACGCAAGACAGGCCTGATCTAAAACTGCGATTGCAAACTCGCTGAGATCATCGATTTTTTCCATAGCTTCTTTTCTTACCGGCCTTTTGAATTCCAAAAGATCCTTTGAAATCAGTACGGCATGGTCACCAGTTCTTTCAATGTTTTTTACAATAAGCCTGTACCCAAGGCACTGTCTTGGATTTGTAAATCCCATATCCTTTAACATGTATTCGTTTTGTATTGCAATTTTTAGCTGTCTAATGATGTAAAAGCCAAATCTGTCCACCTCGTCATCCGAGTCAATTACTTCCCTTGCAAGATCCAAGTTGCCCTCTCTTACTGCCAAAAGTGAGTCCTTTAGCATTGATTTTGCCAAATGAAGCATTCGCTTAAACGCACCGTCCACTGACAGCTCAAGCAAGTTTACAAGAACTTGGACTGTTATGCCTTCTACAGAATCTGAAATTATCTCCGCACCCATCAGCATTCCCTTGACAGCTGATTTGATTGCATTTCGCTGGCCTGGCTGCAATCTGTCTGCCTTTGGTTTTACCTGAATTGTCTTGTAGCCAAGAAAATAAAGCGAGACAAGCTTTCTGATGATTGTCGCATTATCATCGTCTCGTGCAATTTCTAAAACAGCTTCTTCGGTTTGGGCGGATTTTGCATGCTCTTTTGATGGAAGTATCTTTAGCGAAGACTTGCCCTCTCTTGTAATTGTGATCTGATCTCCCTGCTTTAGGCCTAATTCCATTACCCATTGTTTTGGAAGTGAAACAATATAGGATGATTTTCCTGTAAACTGAATTCTTCTTGTCTCCTCACGTTCCTGCATATTCTGGGATAATCGTATCTTCTATATAGATTGACACTAAATATATTGATGAGGATATCAGAACCGATTTTTCACCTATTAATAACAGATAATTTTCTGCTTGGTAATGGATCCAGTTTTGAAGCTGCGACACACAATTGACGCCTTGTTTGGAGCTGGCATTTCAAAACGTTTGCCAAAAGACATTGAAATCACATTTTCTAAAAAGACTGGAAGAATTCGTGAGGTATACCAAAACAAAAAACTTTTGTGTACATTAAGAATAGATGGTGGTCTTGCAATAACCACATATTTTGCACAAATCTTGCTAAAAAATAAAAAATTCTATCAAAACTGCATAGAAATTAACGAAGACTCTAAACCGTTTGTGCAGGACGGTAAATCAGTTTTTTGCAAACACATAACATGGGCCGGCAAAAAGATCCTAATTGGAGCAGATGTGCCTGTTCTATACCAAGGCAGAGTAATCGCAGTTGGCCGAGCAGTCGTAAACTCGGAGATGATGATGACACTAAAACGCGGAGTTGCAGTCAAGGTCAGGGATAGTTTAAAATCTAGTTTGGAGAAAAAACAACCATGATGCGCGGCGGCAATCGCGAAATGCGAAGAATGCTGGACAAGATGGGCCTTGACATGAAGGAGCTCACAAACGTCCAAGAAGTAATAATCAAGACTGACAAAAAAGAGATCATAATTGCCAAGCCTGCAGTGACAGAAATGAAATCAAAGGACAATTCGATTTTTCAGGTAATTGCAAATAGCTATGAGGAAAAGGAACTGGAAACCCCGGTCTTTTCAGAAGAAGACATAATGCTTGTATCCCAACAGGCAAATGTAACGCCGGAAGTTGCGGCAAACGCACTAAAAGAGACCGGCGGCGATCTTGCGCGGGCAATCCTACTTTTGAGCACCAAATGAAGGATTTATTTATGGAATTAAGGGGTTTTTGGCTATGAAGGAAGCCGCACAAGCAGCCGTTGCAGATTCCAAGGTTAGTAAGATAATCAAGTCTCTGTCCGAGCTTGAAGGCGACATTGACTCTCTAAACATGAAGGTTGCCGACATGAAAAAAAGCCTCAACTCCAAGGCCCAAAAAGAGATCGAATCCCTCAAGGACAAAGTTACTCAGATGGCATTAAAAGAGGCGGAATCGATAATTTCTGAAACAAAGGCAAAGGCGGATCAGCAGGCAAAAAAGATTGTATCAGATGGCGCTGCAAAACTAGACAAACTCAAGTCCACAATCGACTCCAAGTTTGACGAAGCAGTTGACAGTGTGGTGTCAACAATTCTCAAGCCATAAACCCTTAAATCGGCAAAACAGTATTGAAAGGTATCAGCGCACTAGACGATCGCCGCATCGGAATTGCCACCACCTACGGTAAACCATACTTTCAATTTGTCAAGGCGCTCAAGCTTCTGAACCTGAAATACGACTCGCTACTTCCAACGGAAATCCAAGGCTATTCTGGCAATCTAATATTCACAACAGAGGACGAATCGCCAAAATTTGCAAGCCAAGAGATCCTAAATGAAGAGATCCTAAAAGAAGATCCAACCGTAATCCAGGGAATAATAATTGAAAAGCTAGACTCGGGACTAAACCAGCGCGAGCTTCTAATTGGTATCGACCCGGGACAGCGGATAGGCCTTTCCGTCATGTATCTTGGAAAAGAAATAGAACGTGGCCTGTACACATCACCAGACGCTCTTGCATCCCACGTCGCAAAGATTCTTGGCGGCCTTAGGGCAGAGCGAAAAATAGTCAAAATAGGAAATGGAAATATGCAGGTCGCAAAACAAATCACGAGCCTTTTGAATCTGAGATTTTGCTCGCACTTTGAGCTGGAATTCGTAGATGAGCACAAGACCACAAAAAAGATAAAAAACTACAACAAGCGAGGGGAGCGGGACATGATGTCTGCAAAATACATCGCACAACGCGAAGGATACAGACACTTTATTTTGCCGCTCTCAAGAACCGGGTAATTTTAGCAAAATCGACAAAAATTGCTAAAAAATTGCCAAAAAAAGCCCTAAAAACCGTGCCTAGGGGTGTAATATACCATTCGTAAAAAAATCGTAAGATATTTATAAGACTTGGCGAGTTTTTGTCAAATTGATCGAGCTGATCGCCAAGACATGATGAAATTTTTATATGTTTTGTAGATAAAATCTCTAGAAATTTTGGATCCATCCTTAAATATTTGCGAATCCTATAACATAGTGACATAATATGACATGTAAGGGAATCTGCTCTAGATACAAGGCACAAAAGCCAGTAGGAACTGGACGTTATGCTTCTGGTCAGAGACGTTGTCAAATTTGTGAAATCTTCATCAAATGGGAAGGCCTTTGGTGCCCATGCTGCGGTTATAGATTGAGAACCAAACCACGAAATCTCAAATACAAAGCCAAGTTGCGTGCCAGAGTTGAGGCTGAAGCCCAAGAAGCAGAAGCAATAGCAATAAAGGCATAGCTCTATCCAAGCAATTAATGTCAAGTTCTGACCACAGAGTAATATCTGTGGAAACAGAAAATCGGAAATTTGGTGTTTCCATCTTAAAGTACGATAACGGTTTTTTCATTTCAATTACTGAGGGTGCCAATAAACTCGGCGCAATGATGCTATCAGTGGCCGCAGGTCCTGCTCCAAGCTCATCAGAAATAATTCCAATACGACAGGACTCGCTTTTTTTAAAATTGATTTCTCAAAAAATAGCATCCGAGATCAAAGGTCTCTGTATGGTTTCACTGCATACGCAACGCGAGCTTGGGCCTGATGCAAGTAAAGTTCTAATTGAGAAGATAACCGAGGCAGTAAGGAATTGACAGACATTCGCAGCTACATTGATCAGATTAAAAAATCAGGTCATCTCTCTGTCATAAAAAAGAAGGTCTCTACAAAATACGAGATTGCGGCAATTACTGCAAAAGTTGACGGCGCAAACGCTGTTCTCTTTGAGAACATCAAAGAAAGCAAGCTGCGACTGGTCGCAAACCTTGTTGGGACAAGGGCAAGATTTGCAAAGGCGATTTCCGCAAGCGAGCCAACAATTCATGACAAGGTCATTTCTGCCATCGAAAATGCAAAAAAGCCAAAAATTGCCACCGGCGCAAAATTTTTTGAAAACCGAGCAAAAGACCTGTCAGTACTTCCGATTGTCACGCATTTTGAAAAAGAACCAGGACCATTCATCACATCATCCATAATTTATGCCCAAAATCCTGAAAAAAAGACGCAAAACTCCTCATTTCATAGACTGATGCCGCTTGATCGGAGACACTTTTCTGTACGGATGGTTGAAGGGAGACATCTGCACCGAGCATTTGTCGACGCAAAAGAACACAAAGAAGACCTCAAAGTGGCAATAACGGTAGGTGTACATCCGGCCATATCCATTGCAGGTGCATACCAGGCAGAATGGGGCAAAGACGAGCTGGAAATAGCAAACAGGCTCTTGGCAGGCAAGCTTACACTTACAAAACTCCCATACTGTTCTATGGCAGTGCCGTCTGGCGCAGAAATAGTAATGGAAGGCAGGATCCTATCAGACAAGACCCACAAGGAATGGATGGTTGAGATGCTTCGTACATATGACTTTGCAAGGGAGCAACCCATCTTTGAGCTCGAAAAATTATACCATCGAAACAATGCAATATTCCATGATATCTTGTCTGGGTATTCAGAGCACAGACTGCTCATGGGAATGCCAATCGAGGCAAAGCTGAATCGCGATGTCAAAAAGGCGGTTCCTCAAGCAAGGCAGGTGGTAATGACTGATGGTGGATGCAACTGGCTCCACGCAGTAGTGCAGATATCAAAGAAAAAAGAATCTGATGCAAAAAAGGCAATTGAAAAAACGTTTGCAGCCCATCGCTCGCTCAAAATGGTCACAGTGGTGGATGAGGACATTGATCCTGCAAATCCAACTGCAGTAGAATATGCCATGGCGACAAGATTTCAGGCAGACAGGAACCTTACCGTAATTGAAAAGGTTCGAGGGTCTAGCTTGGATCCATCAAGTGATCAAAAGAATCTCCTGACTGCAAAACTTGGAATTGACGCTACTAAATCGCTTTCAAAAAGGCCAGAAGGATTTGAGATTGCCAAGATTCCAGGCCTAGACAAGGTCTCGCTAAAACATTTGAAGTGACTCAAGGGTTTTTATCTAAAGCAGGTTTGATCTAAACATGGAAGTAAAAAGACGCAGCGCTTGGTGGTTCCTTCTGCCGATTCTCTTTAATGTCATAGGCGGAATAATTGCATATTTCATAATCAAAGAAGACGATCCAAAAAAGGCAAGAGACTGCTTACTTTTAGGTGCAATACTTACCGGCATAGGAATCGCGCTATTCATTATACCATTTCTGATTGGGGTTTCCTTTATGCCGCACATGGACATGTGGGAAAGTAGCTTCTAGGTTTACACCTTTCAAATTATCTCAACTAGATCTGGAAGAACTTTTATCTATCAAAAGATTTTTCCATTCTCTAATATGAGAACAACTGACACATTAACAATTAGTAACTCAAACACGTTCAAGACAGTAACTGTTGCTTTGAGCATGGTGATGTTACTCTCTGCAAGCTTTGTTCCATCACATGCATTAATGCAGGATCTAACTGAAACTAGTCTTCCAGTAGCTATTCCACTTGTAATGGGATATGCCGATGGAAACGAGGTCTTTTACATTACAACTGAAGCATCAGTCGAGGAAGTAGCAGATCACCTCACAGAACTCACAGGATTTCGAGTAATTTACACACCAACACTTGCAAACACTCCGGAAACTGCACTAGCAAACATCTACGAGTTCACAAACGGTGTTGAGGGCTCAGGACCTGCTGGATTCCAACCAAACGTGGCAGATTCGCAACCAGGTGACGCAGAATACAGTCCAGCTTGGGCAGTACAGCATGTCACATGGGCTGACGAATCAACTGCACGAGAACTCACATCCGAAGATGATATTCTCGCAGCACAAGAGGCAGAAGAACTTACAATCGAAGAAACTGGTGTTGTAGTAAACTGTCCATTCATACAATGGGAAGGTGGCAATCTACAGATTAGAGAAGATCAAGAGCTTACTGACGAAACTCCGTACGGTGGAGGACAAGTACTTGAAATAGACACGGAAAACATGGTGGTGACATTTGTTGCACACAGAGGATTTGCACCAGACGGTGAAACCATCTACTATATCGCAACTGATGCATCGACACAAGAGGTCGCAGATATGTTAGGGGTAATCTTTGTGGAAAAAACGCAAAACACTCTAGTTTCATCAGCAGCATCTGACCTGTATGTTTTCACAAACGGAATCGCAGGAACAGGTCCTGCAGGATTTCAAGCAAGTATAGGCTCTACAAATGCTGGTGATGAATTCTACAGCCCGTTTTGGAGAATCCAGATGGCAACATGGAATGATCCAGAAAATGCGCCATTTCTTACAACTACTGCGGAAATAACCGAGGCAAGCTCAAACGAAGATCTTGCCACAACACTTGGAGGATTCATCGTGAACTGCCCATTTGTCGAAGTCCCGATTGAAACCATGATGGAAGATCATATGGAAGATACGGTGCCCGCCGATGAATTTGAGGACGAAACCGAACCAATACCTCCAAAGATGCAGATGGATGAGGGAGTCGCACCACAAGACGTTGAATGCAAAGAAGGACTAGAACTGGTTCTCAAAGCATCTGATGGCTCAGCAGCTTGCGTAAAGTCAAGCACTGCAGAACTTCTGATTACTCGTGGCTGGGCAGTATCGCCTTAGCAAAAACTCTCTTTTTTTTATTATAATCCCATGTTTAGGCTTTGGATTTTTTTGATAATTTCGTCATGATTTGCTTCTACATCAATTGAGAAGATGAGTAATCCGTCATCCAAAAAAAGTGTTATCAGCTTCACCTTTTCTTTTGCAGTTATCATCCAGTTTGTCTTCCCCAAGGCTCCATCAAACATCTCCTCCATGCTTGCCTTAACTGATGCGTGGTAGTGAGCCAGGTTTCCAAGCTCAGAATCTAATAATGGTTTTTTGTCAGGATGTCGAGCAAACGCAATCACTCTCTTATTCTTGATTCTTCCAACAAACCTTATAGCGTCATCAAGACTCAAAATTTGATTGCATATATCCAGTGGATTCAGCTGTTTATGCACTAATATCACCTAGGCACAGGCCTTTGATAACTCATTAAAAGTCTTTTTATTGATTCCCAAAATCGTACAAGAAATTATAAATTATTTGCAGATCGATATTGATTTTACAAATTTTTTCTAAATTATTTTTTAGCTTTTGTGGCTCAATTCAAAACTGTAGAGAAAAAGGAGCTTACTAGAACAACTCCGTCAACCTTGAATTGAATCAACAGATTGTCAACAAAACAAAACCAGTTTTTACACGCTCTTGTAATTATCAGACAAAATTATACAAACAAAAACTCCTTTACCAGAAATTACATTGGCTTTGTGTTTTACCCCTTTGGGGATGAATATTGTTGAGGGGGATGATACCTTGTAAGTTTCGTCACCAAGCTGAATTGCATAAGTCAGTTTGTTCTCTTCAGAGAGAATAAGATTAATTTCATCATGATCATGTTTATGAAGAGAGCTATACTGAGGAAATTTCTTTTTCTTGGAATTAACAAAGTGGACTGCTATGTGCGTGTCAGATTCTGGCACTAGTTTTTTGCTCAACATAGACAGACGCTTGACTGGGACATTACTATGAAAGGGAACTTTTGATAACGATTCAACAGTTCCTCTTTTTATGAACTTGCGATACTTACCCACAAAATACCGTCCGTTTTTTTAGCTTAAAAATTCAGCTTAATAGTCAAAATCCGTTTTTTGGGTTTTAAAACAAAACAAAATTTTACCAGATTCCCATATAAGCGATAATTACCATTAGATCATGTGCAAACAGATAGGGCCGCTGAATGGTTTGTTCCAAAATTTGGTTCACGAAACTTTAGAATTTGTGTTGGAATGCTGTTCTTACCTTACACGGGAATCATTGTTTCTTTTGCGGCATGGGGATCCCTTGCAGGGCCATTTGCACTCGATCGCTTAGGGGCCATTTGTCTGATCTATTTTTTGGCACTTGGAATATCAGCTCACTGCCTTGATGCGGTAGGTGGCAAGACAAAACCGTGGGGCGATTTACCAAAGAAGAAAGTATCTGCAATAGCGCTTGTGGCATTGGGAATAGCCTTTGCAATTGGCTTGTACTATGCATTTTTAGATTCACCGCTTTTGTTCCCAATTGGAATTATAGAGGGATTCTTTTTGTTTGCGTATAATTTGGAATTATTTAGAGGCAAATTCCATAACAATACATCAATACTAATTTCTTGGGCAGTGTTGCCTATTTTTGCAGGCTCGGCAATTCAGACAAATTCCATATCCTTAGAAGCCATTTTGCTTTCTATTTTGTCGTCTGCTCTGACATATCTCCTGATAACAAACTCAAGAAAATACAAAGAGCTCAAAAGAAACATGGCGATACCTTCTGTGACATACAAAAAAGAACTGGTTCTGAAAACCATAAGCTTGGGTGTGATCTCTGGAACGGTAATCTTTTTTGTTTTACGATTTCTTACTTGATTTTTTTATTCCAATCAGGAGAGCCGATGAATTCAAAGTAAAGAGTTTTTGTTGGACGTCAAGACCGTTATCCTTCATTGCTCTAGTATAATCACTCAGCCAAGTACTTGATCTAATCAACTTTGGCAGCTCTGCAAATGCATCCTTCCAGCTTGGGATAAAAAACCCAACAAAATACAGCAAAACAAAGTAAATGTCCCAAAGTTTTCCTACAAATTTGTTTTTCGGGTATGTAAAATCATGAAAAACGATTTTTCCGCCTGGTTTGAGATGATCTACACAAGCTTTGAGAAGAATCTCTGGATTGCAGTATTTTGGAATATAGGACGAAACGATACAATCGAATTTCATACCTAGATTCAGCTGTTCAGCGTCTTGTTGAAGATAAGAGATGTTTTTGTATTGCTTTGAATTTTCTTTTGCTACGTCAAGATAGCTCTCAGTGATATCTATGCCCATTATTTTGGCGTATGGACGCCTATCCGCAATGTTTCTTGTCAAGATTCCAGTCCCGCACGCTAGATCCAAAAACGAATCTCCATCTGGAATCTGTTTTAGGATCTCTTTTTTCCAGTATCTGTCCTTGCCAAATGTTGCCCATACGACTACTTTATCGTATGTCGTAGCGGTTTTGTTAAAAAACTTGGGCACAAGGCTTTTTGGTGATTCTATTGCCAACTGACTATATTCGTTGTAAAGTGATTTAAAGAGAACCTAGCCTATGGAAGAAATTATGAATAAAAAAATACAAACTGTATTGAACAAACTGCAAAAGCAATCCGAGTATGAAACGAAATACGAGCATACGATTCCGCACGCAAAAAGAATGCTCGCAATTTCAAAAGACATTGGCTTGTTTTATAATATTCTTCTAAAGGCCATTGAGGCACAAAAGATCCTTGAGATCGGAACATCGACGGGCTATTCTACTATGTGGTTTGCTGACGCGGTACTGGCAAACACAAAAAAAAGCAAAACCAAAGGCGTTATCATAACAATTGACGGCGATCCTTCAAAAATAAAAAGATCTAAAAAAAACTTCAAAGATGCAGGAATAACCTGTGTAGAAATTAGGAAGGGTACGGCAAAAGCTGTCCTGTCCAAAATGCTGGCGAATCCCAAAAATAAAGAGTTTTTTGATTTCATTTTCATAGATGCGGACAAGGAAAGCTACATCGAATATTTTGAGATGTGCCTGCCAATGGTAAGACAGGGTGGGATAATAGGGGCTGATAATATTTTGCTACCTGCAAGATACAACAAGTTCACGAAAAAATATGTTGCACACGTTAGGAAAAACCCAAGCGTTCAGTCAATGACAATACCAATTGATAACGGAGAGGAAATTACCATAAAGTTGTCATGATCCATCTGGAACCGCAATGTTTGCATTTTTTATTTTAGGAAAATGATTATGTTGATTTCTGTTTGATGATTTTGTTGTACACAAAATAGAAAACCACACCACTGGCAACAACTCCAACACCCATCCATATGATATAGAAATCGAACTGTATCACTCCTAGTATTGGTGTAATGATGCCAAGTGTGGGCAAAACTGGAAACTTTTTTATGTTTAGTAGAGGAGTCTCTTTTGCAAAAAACAAAAAGGCTGACATAATAATCATGGGTTCGCGTGGGAGAAGTAACATCAAGGAGTACTTCTTGGGCAGCGTTTCTCACTACGTTGTACACAAATCAGCAATCCCAGTTTTAATAGTAAAATAACTGGAATACGCAATCTGCTTTACTATGATACACGATAGGCTACACGCAGCACGGCTACTTGCAGAAAAGCTGGAATTCATAAAAGGCAAAGACTGTGTGGTCTTGGCAATACCAAGAGGCGGTGTCATAGTTGGGGCTGAAATTGCAAGAATTCTAGGATTGTCGCTAGATGTGATAATTTCCAAAAAAATCACTCCACCGGACTATCCAGAATACGCGATTGGAGCAGTAACATTTGACGGAGTGCTGTATTATGGACATGATTGGGAGCGTTATTCATCCGATCCTAGATTTGAACAAGAAATAATCAAAAAGAAAGCCGAAGTTACAAGACAAATTCAGGCATATCGAGGAAACACGGACTATGATCTTGAAGATAAGACTATAATTTTAGTAGACGATGGGATTGCCACAGGAGCCACCGTCTGTGCAATTTTGCAATGGTTATCACAAAAAAAGACTAAAGAAATAGTTTTAGCAATTCCAGTAATTCCATATCTTACATGTGAAATTCTTAAAAGATTTGGAGTTCAGATTGTTGCGCTAGAAATTCCAATAGAATTCTCTGCGGTTGCTCAATTCTACAGAAAATTTGAGCAAGTGCCAGAACAAATAGTGCTGAGCATGCTTCAAAAATACAAAAAATTATCTCACAATCAAAACGGGACAGTGGGCAAGCTCTGAGACCTTTCTGCTTACACTTCCCAAAGACTTGATCCTGCTTATGCCATGCAAACCTTGGCTTCCAATGACTATCAAATCGATTGCTTTCTTTTTGGCAGCTCTGAGTATTTCTTCTGCAGTATTGCCATCAATTATTATCTTGTAGTATGCCCTCACACCTTTTTTCTTGCAATATGAAATCTGCAAACTCTCTAATTTTTCGGCCTCTAATTTTGCGGACCTAAGTAGTCTCTTTTGCAGCTCGCCCGTTGAGGCGCTTTTTACAAGCCCAAGAAGCGAGCCTGGGGGAACAATACCCCCATGCTTACAACCATACATAGGTAAATCACTCCACCTGTCAGTTTTGCTATGCCTATTGCTTCATCGAGTGCCTTTTTTGAGTATCTCGAACCATCAAAGGGACAAGGATCCGTCGGTGCATCATGTTTTCTCACTATTTTACCAAGAGTACGGGAGCGGAGGAATTGTGGAGTATTGCATTTGATACACTACCCAAGAAAAACTCTTTCACTCTTCCTTTCCCCCTCGCACCTATTACTATTAAATCGCATTTTTTGGATTTTGCCATGTCTAGAGCTTGCTCTACCGGATTACCAAAAACTATGGCATATCTGAACAAAATTCCTTTTTTTGCGGCACGAACTTTAGCCTGTTCAAGAAACTTTCCGGCCTCTTTTTTTTGATAAATCTGATATGGTACAACTGACGGCATGAAGCCTGTTGGTAAAAACGATATTCCATGAAAGCCCAAAATTGTTGCATGGCACGCTCTTGCTATTTCGATTGCCACATCTAAGGCTTTAAAGGATGTTTTTGATCCGTCCATTGGAACAAGAATTTTTTTTATTTTGTTTTGCAACACCACACAACTCTCGCATTTTAATTTAAACGTCTTGTTTAGATTATCACGTATAGTAATCAGTCAATTCTCAGCCTTGATAATCATGTACCGTGTTTAACTATTTTCAATGCGTAATGATGCCGTACAAGCAAGTCTTGTGCGTGTGGACGGGAATGCGGGGTTCTGACTCAGAAATGAGAAAAATTACAGAACAGATTCTTTTACGTATGAAGCCTCAATAATCAAACGTGATTTCAATGAATGAAGTTGCCACAGAAAAACGAAGACATGTACTTTCTTTATTGATCACAGGTACAGGACTAGTATTGTTTTGGCGAGGTGTATGGGATTTATCAGAAAAAGTATTTTCTTCCAAAGTCAGCCTGATTGTTGGATTATCAATGCTAGTCTCTGCAGCGATCGTAGGGAAAAAACAACTCTTCAAATTTCTTTCATAATTTACTAATGGGCCTCGTAAGGCAAACCGTGTTCAAATCTGTCCCAAGGATAAACAATGTATTCATTATCTCTTGTCAATTTCGCATAAATCAGCTGTTTTGGGCATCTCTGCTTTCTTCTTGCATACAATGTGGCATAGACAAGATTCTCAGGATCTTCTGACTTTTGGATGATTTTTCTAAATGTCTCACCTGAATCATAAATGTCATCAACAAAAAGTGAGTCTGCAGGGATTGAATCCGCATCTACAAGAATTTGTTTCACATCCAATATGTCTGCTACAAGGCGTGCAGGAACCAAGCCTCCCCTGCTTATGGTGGAAATACTTCCAAACTTTGTTTTTTTGTCCAAAATTTTCTCTATCAATACACTGACAGTAAATTCAATCTCACTCCAGTTCTTGTAATCATGAACTGTGTCACTCTTCATGGTGCAAGTACGATAGCAAGTCGATATGATTCTGCCGGTTAATTTTCATGATTGAAACTCAGAAGTGATAATATGCCAGTTATTTATTTAGATTAAAAGATAACTGAAAGACATTGTTTACGGTAAAAAGAATTCTTGTGCCCTTGGATGGCTCCGATAACTCGTTTAGGGCACTCGATGTGGCAATATTTCTAGCAAAAAAATCAAACGCAAAGCTAGTCGGATTTTACTCATTAAACCCTATACCAATGGCAGAAACACACATGGTTGATCCGCTTCATTGTCAATTTGAAGAGAAAAAATATGCAAACCATGTCTTAGACAAGGCAAAATCCACATGCGTACAGAACGATGTTGATTTTACCGAAATCGTTGAATTTGGGGTTCCAGGATACACAATTATCAGATTTATCAAGAACAAGGACAGCAAAATCGATCTGGTTGTAATGGGTTCACGCGGTAGCAGCGCATTAAAAGAGGTCTTCCTTGGGAGCGTATCGAACTTTGTTTTGCATAAATCTCCAGTACCAGTTTTAATTGTAAAATGATAACTGGTACAAAAACTAGACTTTAAAACACAATTGATTTAAGAGATTTTGTAGTAGGTAAAACATGCGACTCAAAAACAAGATTGCGATCATAACTGGTGCCTCAAGCGACATTGGAACCGACTTGTCCAAAAGATTTGTTGAGGAAGGCGCCACAGTCATAATGCTTGGGCGAAACATACAAGCCCTTGAAAAGGCACGCTCCAGCATAAAAAACAAGGATTCTGCCGTTTCAATGGCATGCGACATCACAGATGACTCACAGATAATTAGTTTAGTCGAACAGGTTGTGGAAAAGTATGGCAGAATAGACATTCTTGTAAACAATGCTGCAAGAATCAATGACGCCGTTCATTTTCATGAAATGAAAGACTCTGACATTACGGATCTGATCAGTACAAATATTCTGGGAACGCTCAAGATGACAAAGGCTGTAATCACAAAAATGTTAGACAACAAAAGTGGTTGCATCGTAAATATTGGCTCGATATCAAGCGAACGAGCAATACCGAGAGTTCATCTGGCAGTATATTCTGCAACAAAAGCTGCAATCTCAATGTTTACAAAATCAATTGCGGTTGAATACGCAAGAAAAAACATCAGGTGTAACTGTCTAAATCTTGGAATAATCAACGCAGGTATGATAAAGCCATACTTGGAGGACCCTCAGGCAAGAAAGGTTTTGGAGCAAAGGCAACCACTAAACAGAATTGGAGAGCCAAATGATGTCTCAAATGCGGCGGTGTTCTTGGCCTCAGATGATGCAGGATGGATTACAGGAACAATCCTGAACATTGATGGTGGCAAGTCAGCCTCTGAAGGATAATTACAGCTATTCTGCAATAGCTTTTACAATATCTGATTTTGTTAAGATTCCACATAAAAGTGATTTTTTTATTACTGGAAGGCCGCTTATTCCATTTCGGATCATAATGAGTACTGCAGTTGAGACATCCTCATCAGCACCAACCGTAATCGGATTTGAAGTCATGATGTATTCTGCTCTAAATGACAAAATATAGGAAAGCTGATTCATTCGGAATTCATCCGGACGTGGATTTAGCCTATAATTCTCAACTTCTTTTGGATCTGCAGACTCTAATCCATCTTGGCATCTTTGCAGGCAGAAAATCCCTGTTTGTGATTATTCCTACCGGCTTTTTGTTCCTCTCTACAACTATCCTTGAAATACGATGTTTTACAAGGAGGCTTTCTACAAGCAGTAAAGAATCTGCAGACATTACTGTCACTACTTTGGATGTCATGATGGAAGACACTTGTAGTGGACTAACCGATCGTGTCAAGAAAACTGACGCCAGATCAGTCTTTGTAACAATTCCTGCCAAATTTCCTTTGTCTAGTACCAAAACTGAGCTTATTTTGTGGGTTCACATGCGATTTGCAATCATTTGCTGTAATTGATGAGTTCTTGAGTTTTAATTGGTAGTTTGATTATCACATATGAGAAAGTGCTCGGAATTTTCAATTTTAAAACCTGTATAGAATAAATGATGAATTAATTTTTAATACCGTTGCAAAGTGGGTACAATATTGTCTGCCAAAATCTGGATTGCCGCTTCATTATTTGTCGTATTATTTTCATTTAATCTGGCTTTTGCACAGCACCATAGCGGCCAAGCAGCACCGCCGATAAGCTTTGGAAACAAGCAAGTTACAGTTTCGACCTCACTAGAGCCTGCAGACTTTGTTCCAGGAAAACACTCTAGTGCAAATCTCAAGGTTAGATTCTATGACAGCCAAACCAACACAAACATTGAAAAAGTAACCTATCGAGTTCAGATCTTCTATGGGGAAGCGCTTGTCTCATCTCAAATGTTCTATGACGAAGACGGCGAGCTTGTTGTCAAAATCCAGCCAACCTCAGGGTGTGCAGAAAAAGAGCTCTGGCGTTGCACCAAATACGAGGGTGACAAGGATCTAATAGTGCCAAGCGCACTAACATCTTCTCCTACCAGTACTCCAGTAATCAGGGGGCCAGTATTTGACAAAAGCGGAGCATACACAGTCAAAGTAGCAATAATTGGCGCAACAAATCCAAAAACACAAACTGCGCAGGACATCAATTTTGAGACCACGGTAAACATAGCACAAGAACAAAATTTCTCAATCAAGACCGCTCAAGGACAGACGCTCATAACTGTAAAAGCATTCTTGGACAAATTAGAAAATTTCCAGTTTTCAGAATCAACAAAATCCATTTCATTTGAGATGCCGTTTCACTGGGAGCACGCAGAACACACACAGCTTGTAAGAAATGACATAGAAATTCCAAAAAGCTTTGCCCCGTTTCAAAATGTTAACAGCTTCAAGGGAACGGTAAACGGGGTTCCAATTTTTCCAAATGACTTGCATTTTGATCCCTATTCAAGCAAAGATGCAAACGTAATTCATTTTCTTGTTACCGGAGAAGAGCTTAAACTACTCAAGAAAAAGATTGGCGACGATAAACATACCATGCTAGTTGAGATAACGCCAGAAGCAAGCAGCACAACCAAATCTTCTGATATCAAGTTTTCAAACGGATACAAGGCAACTGTATCCCATGACACAAGATATGGGACAAGCAAGGACGTCTCATTTACAATTGCATTCTTCGAGTCATCTGGAGCCTTGGCAAAGGAAATCAGATATGCATACAGCGTCAAGGACTCAAAGGGAGACGAGTTTATCGTAAATGCCGGCAACAACGCAAACCTTCTTGGCATATTGGTGCCTAGCGGCGTTGATTCAAGGCTAATTACGATTCCGTCCAAGGGCAGCTATACGCTTCAGCTTGTCCTAATTGGACGGGGTCTAGTTAATTTTGATCAATTTATCCCTGCAAGCCTGCAGTTTGACATAAGTGACACAAAAACACATACTCCACCAGTTACACAAACTACGCCGTCAGAGGCAACCATTCCAAGCTGGATTCGAAACAACGCCAAGTGGTGGGCAGAAGGAACAATAGGCGATTCTGACTTTGTTTCAGGAATCCAATTTTTGATAAAGCAGGAAATTCTAAAGATTCCTCCTACTACAGACAAACCATCAAATTCTAATCAAATTCCAGTATGGGTAAAAAACAACGCCAAGTGGTGGTCTGAGGGAACGATCACGGATGAAGATTTTATCAAAGGAATACAGTTTTTGGTAAGCCAAGGGATAATCCGAGTTTAAAAGTTTTTAGCGTAGACTGTTTTTCAACAAATACGAACAACTGATTTTAAATCAAACCAAAAAACCATCTCTATGTTATCACAAAGAAAAGCCATGAATATTCGTGAAACATGGGTAACTTGTAAAAAATGCAAGGAAGAGATGAGCCTTTCATCCCTAAATGCAACATTACACAGGGAAAACTGGTATCATCTGTCTTGTTGGAGAGCCCTGGTGGGTAAACTCTAGAGACAAAAACCGAATCTCAAATCTTTTAATTTTTTGCAGATCTAGATTGCCTTTTCGCCTGCAAGACCTGCTTTGGTAATAGTATGATTTGTCAGTGTTCCTTTAATTGTTGAAAAGCGC
>JBQTHG010000007.1:0-86915 GCA_052390175.1 Nitrososphaerota archaeon
TGTCCGCCTCGTTTAACCTTCAAGATTATGTGGCAATAAAACAACAGCTAAATGCCGCTGTGACTAAATTCTATGGTGCAGTGGAGGATCTTGAAAACACGGGAGTCGTACTCAAAAGCCTTGAGGAGGGTCTCTTGGATTTCCCATCAAAAAGATTTGAAGAGGAGGTCTGGCTTTGCTGGAAAGAAGGGGAAAAGGAAATAAAATTCTGGCATGAGAAAGATGTCGGTTTTATGGGTCGAAAGCCACTTAGCGTAAGCGACGAATCACTTGTATGAGTCTAGCTGTCTGGTTTAGAGTTATACGAATAAAGTTTCTTCTAGCATCTGTAATTGCAGTATCTCTAGGACTTGTGATGTCTTATTGGCAGCGCCAGGAACTTGATGCAATAAATGCAGCAATCACGATGGGCGGCGTTATTGCTTTGCATGCAAGTGTTGATCTGTTAAATGACTTTTGGGATTACAAGCGAGGAATTGATACTGCAACAAAGCGAACCAAATTCAGCGGAGGAACCGGGGTCTTACCAGAAAGACTGCTAAAACCAACTCACGTGTACCGTGCAGGCATGATGTTTCTGGTTCTTGGCTCTGTGGCAGGCGCATATTTTATTGCGCTATATGGCTGGATTATTGCAGCAATACTTGGGTTTGCCATTTTATCCATCTATTTTTACTCGACAAAAATTGTTGATTCAGGCCTTGGCGAGATATTTGTTGGAATCAAGGGAACGATGATTGTTCTTGGGACAATATACATTCAGACCCAGGCGATTTTACCGCAAAACATAGCTGCCGGCATAGTAGTGGGAACGCTTTCAGCATTTGTCCTGTTCATCACGTCATTTCCAGATCATGACGCCGACAAGCAAAAGGGAAGAAAGACACTGGTGATTGTTTTGGGGAAGCAAAGGGCCGCAAGCCTATTTTGGGCATTTCCAGTAATTGCATATCTGTTCATTTTAGGCGGAGTTGCAAAAGGGGCCTTTCCGTTTTTTTGTTTGATTGCTTTTGCCACTGCGCCAATAATAATCCGTGCAGGCTTTAAGATGAAAAAAAGCCTTGATGACATTGACAAGTTTATACCAATAATGAAATCCACACTACTCTTTAGTAGAATCACAGGTGCACTCTTTATTGTCGGATTTTTGGCATACTTGGTCGTACGACTAAATGATTAGGATTAAATCGGAACATCTTCAACTTGGGTTACATGATTTCTGGATTTGCAACGCCGCAGGGAACAAAAAATTTCATGCAAAGCCTAGGGGAGATTCCTGATAACTACAACCTAGTTCAAAACCTGACACTATCAAATGTAGGAATAGGCACGTATCTTGGGAATCCTGACGACCAGACAGATCTTTTGGTAACAGACGCAGTGAAAAAATCAATCCTTGCCGGAATCAACGTAATTGATACTGCGATAAACTATAGGGCGCAAAAGGCAGAGCGCTCTGTCGGCAAGGCAGTATCTGATCTTATTGCAGAAGGCAAAATCGCACGTGACCAAGTCTTCATTAGCACAAAAAACGGCTATGTCACAAACGATGCTAACATCAAAGAAGAGTTTTGGAGCTACATCCAACGAGAATATGCAAAGCCAGGAATAGTTGGCCCAAACGATATCTCATCTGGTTATCACTGCATGACAGTAAAGTATCTCGATGACCAGCTATCAAGAAGTCTCAAAAATCTAGGACTAGAGTGTGTGGATCTGATTTATCTGCACAATGCAGTTGAGGGTCAGATTCAGGACATTTCAAAAGAACAATTCATAAAAAACCTAAAGGATGTTTTCGAGTTTTACGAGCAAAAACGAAAAGAAGGAAAAATCAGATACTATGGAATGGCCACCTGGGAGTGTTTTAGGGTTCAAAAGGAAAACCCGCAATATCTTTCGCTATATGATGCAGTCCAGATTGCAAAACAAGCTGGAGGCGAAGACCACGGATTTCGGTTCATACAGCTTCCGTATAACATGTACTATGATCAGGCCTACATGCTCAAAAACCAGCAAGCAAATGGATCTGATATGTCGATACTTGATGCAGCACAAACATGTGGAATTGGCGTCTTTACCAGCGTCCCGCTCATGCAGGGGCGATTGCTTGCTCCAGGGGTTTTACCTGGGTTTGGCAATCTAAAGCCGTCACACCAGTGCATGCAGTTTATTCGCTCGACTCCCGGGGTGGTGGCACCGCTTGTTGGCCAAAAAACACCAAGCCATGTAGATGAGAATTTGGAGATAATGAAAATCGCACCAATGAATAAAGATGAATTTGAAACACTGGTGAAAAAGATGGTCTCTTCCTAGGTTTTGTCTTTTACTTTTCCCCCAAGATCCAAAATCGAGCTTGAAATGTTTGGGACGGTTCTCTCAAGAGTCAAAAGGAGCCCTCGTTCCTCTGCCACTTGAATCATCAGGTATTCTCCAGTAGAAGGCCTGTCCTTGTCCGCATAAACGACTACGAGACTGGCTATCTCGTTGTTTTGTACGACGGAATCAAAGTTCTGGTTGATTATCCAGTACATGAATGCAGAAGTGGTGTCTGGTTTTTCACTATCGACTAGTGGGTTGACTCGTATTAGGCCCCTTTCCTTTGCCTCAACGAGTGCCTCATTTATGGAGTTAAAAGAGTCGTCTGGCATCGCGTCAACATAGATGTTGTCATAAGTGATCGTATGACTACCATCTTTAATTATCATGTATGATACCTTTACATTATTTGGAGCCATGTTAACTTGGCCGCTTGTGGTTGCAGTAACCGGCGTGGCAGTTACCGTGACTTTGTTGTCTGTGACTTCGGCAGCACCAGTCATCTTTCCAACAACTTGCAAACCATTTGAAGAATGTATGACTGAATCTTCTAGGACCTCTTTCACCATCTCACTTGATGAAAGCCCTGAACTCATGACAGTCCAAGTAAGTGTAATTGCAATAACTGCAAATGAAATGAGCGCAGTATTGTGCCAATAGGCAAGCCCTCTGCGGTTTTTGAGATGACATTCCAATGATCTTGTATTATTCTGAACGACTATTTTCTATAGTATGTTTGAGCTGAACAAATAATTCTACATCATTTTATATAGCAAAATAATTTTGATGCACACATGGCCGATCTACCAAAGTTTTCCAGCCGTGTCTTTCTAGCTCCGATGGCTGGGGTTAGCGATGCTGCACTACGTCTTTTATGCAAGGAGATGGGTGCAGGGCTTGTTGTGACTGAGTTAACCAGCATACACGCCATAATTGCCAAAGAAAAACAACTACAATCACAAAACAAGCAAATTAGCGAATTCATCGAGTTTTCACAAAAAGAAAGGCCCATCTCAGTCCAATTGTTTGGCTCTGATCTAGTCGCATTGCAAAGGGCCGCAAAAATCGTCGAACCATTTTTTGATATGATCGATTACAATATGGGGTGTCCTGCGCCACACATTACGCAGCAAATGGCAGGAGGCGCACTGCTCCAAGACACGAATCTCACAAGGAAGATATTCCAGACGCTTGTTGCGAGCGTGCAAAAACCAGTGACACTCAAAATGCGAGCCGGAGTAGAAAACCATCTACTATTCAAGAATATTGCCAAAATTGCACAAGAAGAGGGAATCAAAATGATCACACTGCACGCAAGAACTGTAAAGCAAGGATATTCTGGAAACTCGAACTGGGATTTGATAAGAGAGCTAAAAGATCTAGTTAGCATTCCAGTTGTTGGAAATGGAGATATCACAACTCCCGAGCTTGCAAAGCAAATGATTGAGCACACAGGATGCGACTATGTTATGGTTGGTAGAGGAGCGATGGGAAATCCATTTCTGTTCAAACAAATCAACGATTTTCTAAATACCGGCTCATACCAGAGTTATTCATCAGATCACAAGTTAGCTGTTTTTTGTAAATACCTTGACTATGCGCTAAACTACAAAATCAAGTTTGCAAACATAAAACAACAGGCGATGAGATTTACCAAGGGACTTGTTGATGGGACAAAACTGCGTCCAAAGATAATGCTTGCGAAAACAATCGATGATCTAAAAACTACGATGATTGAAGCATTCTAGTTTTTCAAATTTAATCTGGATGTGCACTATGTATAAATAGAAAAAATGTGACGCCAATTTATGCCAGTGGATCCTGTCTGTGGAATCGAAATGGAAGAAAGCTTGGCTGTGACATACGAACATGAAAATAAAATGTATTTTTTCTGTTGCAACGGATGCAGGCGAATTTTTAAGAAAAAACCAAAAAAATGGGCAAAAAAAACCTAAAGCGGAAATTTCCCACACATTCTGCAAAATTTAGAATCATTCTTAATCACCGATTTACAGTCAGAACATTTGGTACCTGGTTCATCGGATGCGCCTAATTCATAGTACTTGCGATAAATCTCATAGTAGTGCAAGGATTCTTTTGTTCTAATTGTGACACCATCTTTTTCTTTGATTTTCTTGATCTTTTCTGCAAAAATCATATCTGGAATGTTGGCATCAAAAAACCCAGTAAGCCCTTGCGTGCCAGCACCGTCTTGCATTGGGGATTTTTGCCTCCATGCTATTGATTTTGGGATCTTTTCCTCAAACGTTTTTCTCAGGATCCACTTGCCAAACTTTTTGCCGTTTTCCTCGCGAACCTTTAGCTCGACTGGGACTGTTTTGGCGAATTCTAGTACCTCTTTGCTGCAAAATGGTGATTCGACTTTTACTCCAAGTGATCTGCCGATTTCCTGAGATGGGAAATGCATTATTCTTGCAATTCTTTTTAGATCGAGCTCAAGCTCGCGCGTATCCTTGTTTAGTAAAAAGCTGTACCCTGCAAAGATTTCATCGGCCCCGTCTCCGGTTATTATTTGATCAAACCCAGCTTGTTTTATCTCGGATATGGCAAGATATGGAACAACATTATTTCTTATCTCGATGTCGTTGAAGTTTTTTAAAATCTTTATTGTTTCTTCTATGCCATCACTGATTTCAACAATATTGCACATTTTGATCGATAGGGGCAAATCGAATTTTTGTGCAACCAGCTGGCAGTATGTCAAATCGTTTGCAATAAAATCACTCGAAATGACTGCGATCGTTTTGATTTTTTTTTCTTTAAGAAAGTAAGCTAGGATGGTACTATCAAGGCCTCCTGATAATAAGAGGTGTTCTGCTGTACAATTAGAAACAGCGTCTTCTAAGATTTTGTAAGTGTCATTGAAAGATTCTTCCATTGATTAGTTGTAATTGAAAATCAAATTAAGTTTTGATGAAATAACAGTTAGCTTCAGCTATTATGTTTAAAACAATTTTGTTGTTTTTGATTGTATGATGTTTATTGTTAACTTTAAATAGATTGTAGACGGATTTTTGCATATTGCTACTTCCAGCAGAAATTGAATCAAAAACTCTAATTCCAGCTTTGCGAGCTATTTTGGCAAAAAAGCTAGCCGAAGAACACAAAATCAGAGAAGACGAAATATCAAAAATGCTCGGAGTGACGCAGGCTGCAATAAGCAATTACATCCGTGGAACTCGCGGAGATCCAAAACTAATCCAGAAGCTTGTTGCAGATGAACAGGTATCTGAAATGGTAAATGATCTAAGTGATAGACTTGCTTCAGACATGGCCTACACCCCATCAAGCCTTGCTAGATTCATCAGTCTTTGTAATTATATCAAATCCAGTCTTTTGATATGCGAGATCCACCACAACTTGGAGACAAACATTGATGAAGCAATATGCAAAGAATGTGAAAACATGCTGCTAAAAGGTCCCGGCAGCGTATACTAGTTTTTAATTATTGAAATTTCTATTGTTGAGAGCATCCTTTTGCCAAACATATCAGAGTTTTCAGAATCAAGTGTAATGTGCTCAATTGTGCAAACGCCGTGAAGCATCTTTTCAACTATGATGTTGGCAATTGCAACTGCGTTTGGGATCGAATTTCCTTTTGCCAATAAAATCCCCTTATGGTGTTTGTTGATTAGCGTGAAAACATCTAGCGCTGACTGCATTATTGGCTCATTTCTTACGTAATAGACGTGCGGCTGGCTTGAAAATACCTGATCGTGATTTTGCGTCTCCCCATTACTTATCATTGAATTTTTCCAAAATTGCAGTTCTTTTAAGTTTTATCGATGATTCATTCATTAGTTAAAATAATCAATTGGGATGCTTTGGTAATCCCCATTTGGCAATCTTCGTCTGATTACGATTGGTATTGCCCTGTCTTCAAGCTCATTTAGTGCAATATCAAGCGATGTTCTTGCAGTAGCTGGAATTTCTATGAATGGTGGTGCGCCTTGCGAAAGCTGGAGCGCACGTGCGCCTAAAATTCTAGCCTTTTCAAATCTAGTGAGTGTCGGTGGGCCTATTGCAATCTTGCCTTTGCCTGTAAGGGCAATCTCGATTGGCTCGTGAACGGGATCCATATCGATGATTTCGCGTTGCTCCATTTCCTTTATTTTCTTGTCAAGCTCGGCCCGTTCATCGTCTGTTAGTTCTTTTGTTTCAAAAATTTTCTTGTATGCATTTATTGCATCCTCCATCGTTGTGTCCTCGCTAACTTCTTCAGTACTGACAGGTCTGGTAAATTCTGGCTCTTCTTCTACCTCTTCGGTAACCTCAACTTCAACTTCTTCAGGATCAGACAACTCAAAAAACTCACCTAATACGGTTATATATTCATAAGCAAAAACTTGGAAGGTGAGTGCTGGTTCCGTATCTAGTTCACATCTAGTTGTCGAGATAAAGACAAAATCAAAACTTACCTGCGAGCTAAAGCGCCATCTTTCACCAAAGACAGTTGGATCCATATTGCGAGCCTTGCCGCTTGAAGGAAACGCGCATTTTCTTGGTCAAAACATAGTGTATTTTGAAACAGCAATAAATTCTGGAATTGAACGACAAAGAAAGGAATTCAAAAAAGGCGATATTGCATTTTCTCCAACTGGCGGGAGCGTATGTTTTTTTCTAGCTGATGTAATTTCCTCAAAACCAATGACCCCGATTGGAAAGATACAATCAGACATTGATGCGCTAAAAGATGTAAAATCTGGAGACGTTATTGTAGTTTATGAGCTTGCTGGCTGATATATCCAGTGACCGCTAAATCCGCCTGCACGCTTGAGTGTTCCTTTCTTTAACAATCCGACAAGGCATGCATTTGCTGCAGAAATTTTTACACCCGTCTGTCTTGCTAATTCTTGGACGGTCAAATAATTATTTGACTTGATGAGTTTGAGTGCTTGGTCTTCACTGACTATGACTGTAATTTCTGCCTTTTTTTCGGTTTTCTCGCCTTTCTTGTCTTTTCTGTCCTTTTTACCTGGCTGGTCTTTGGACTTGTCGGTCTCTTGCTTTTTTTCCATCTGTGCAGCACTTGCCTTCTTTGATCCGCCCATGATTCTGATGCAAAATTATCCATTTATAAACGAATGATGTTAGATGCGATTTTAACATCACGTCTTCTGATTGGAAATCCAAAAAATTGTTTGTGTGTATGTTACAAACTAGTATTAGTATAGGATATGCTGGAACGAAAACTAGCATGGCTAGAAGGTATCTTGATCGTAAAACAAAGGAACATTTCAGGCGGATGGTGCGTTTTGATGATACTACAAAACACGTTACCGAAACCAGCCCAAAGATTCCAGAGTTTGAGGATTCTCTAAATCCTAAACGAATCATATATCTGAAGGATATCGATGCGGTAGACTCGCAAACAATAGATGATATCGTAAATGATAAGATAGACGAACTGTGTCGCACCGCAGAAGAAACAAGTCAATACATAAAACAAGTTAACACTCATCTTGACAAACAAAAATTACGAGTCGATGAGCTAAAAAAATTACAAAAGATGTTTGAGACACAGATTCTTAGCTTAGAATCTAACAAGAAAGAAGAATAATAAAATTTACAGTTTTAATTTAGTTGTTTATTGAGTTATGCTCTACCGTGTCTGCTTAATGATATGGCCATCTGTGCGGGGTCAAATGGTTTTAGAATGTAGTCTATGGCTCCCGCCTTCATGGCGTCTTGAACAATATGACTTTTTCCAGTAGATGAAATCATGATAACCTTGGCAGTTGGATCTAGTTTTTTTATTGCGCGTAATGCCTGTATGCCGTCTGCCTTTGGCATCAATACGTCCATTGTGACTAAAGTTGGGCGGTTTTCCTTGTATTTCATGACTGCCTCTATTCCATCACCGGCCTCGATAATTTTTGAGCTGAGTCCATTTGTTTCAATTATGTTGCGTATGGCTCTCCTTGTAAAATGAGAGTCATCTACAATCAAAATCGATGGTTCATAGTCACTAGACATCTCTAGCCCACCCTCGAATTTGCTAATGCATGCAGAATGTTTGTTTTATCCACTAGTCCGACTAGCTGGCCGTTGCTGTTGTTTATGCCAAGGCTGTCGATTTTTTTATCCAAAAGCGTTTTCGCAGCAGTAAGCATATCGGTATTGGCATCTGCTGAGATAATCCCTTCAGTCATTATCTCGCCTGCTAGCTGAGAGCCTACAAAACCAGTTGCTGACCACAACCCGTCTTGTTCTGAATAGTTGCTTAGGCTTGATTTTACGATGCTTAACTTGTCTATGTTCATGGTTATTCTAAAAATATCACCAATTGTGAGCACGCCAATCGGGTTTTGTTTATTAGTTATTACAATTCTCGATATGTCGCAGCTAATCATTTTCCTGATTATATCATATAATCTGTCATGATCCGGTGCAGAAAAATAGCTTATGGTCATGTAATCAGAAACCTTGCTTTTATCGTGCTCCCTTGTGGCATAGTATCTGAGAAGATCTGTTTTTGTGATTATCCCATCAAACTTTTCTTTTGTGCTGATCCCAAGTGTACTTATTTTATTGATAAGCATCATCTGTGCTGCTTGTTGGCAGGTGAGATTGCTTGCAATAAAGCAGATACCATTCATTATCTCTTGTGCAGAAATACCATGAAGATCTCTTCCGCTTTTATCTATGAAAAGAAATCTAGTGACGTCTTTATCTGTAATGACGCCCACAGGTCTGTTCTTGTCATAGATGAAAATTTTACTAATCTTGTTTGTGGTTAAATTTAATATTATGTCATAAAGGTTTGTGTCCTTTTGCACGCCAATTACATCTCTATTTCTAACATCCATAACAGTATCACTGGCCGCTGGGCTGTTTTTGGCGTGTTCAAAATCAGATAATGCCATGAATTTTTTAATAAAATCCGAACTTTATCCTACAGTTAGTTTATTCTGAACAAACATAATCAGCTCAGGCTTTTTAGGAACATGACCTCAAAACATGAACAGATTTTTTCTACAATTTTTCAAATTTATTGGACGACAACGGTTTTCAACTATAAATAGCATCAAGGGAATCAACTCCTATGGGAATAGTCTCAAAAGGCGCAAAATGCGATGTTGGTGGCTGCAACAATGACGGTGCACGCTCGTTAAATTCGTCAAAGGTAGAAAGTGCCGGGTTGCGCCTGAAATCCTCCAAAAAGGCAGCAGTTCTTTGCAAGGAACACTACAAAGAATGGAAAAAGGAAACAAAAGAAGACCGCGAAATTGAGCGGGCAAGATACAAGCGATTCTAGTTTTTTCTTTTTTTCTCTAGTTTTTGCTTTTTGTTCTTTTGTAGGTATGTTTCTTGGAGCTTTGAGTAATACTGGTTTATGTTCTTGTAGATTCTTTTTGGTTTTCTTGGCTTTTGTGTTGCAAGCACGTATGCTGCTATGATTGGAAACGCGATGGTTGAATCGGCATAAACTGTGGCCATGCCAGAGTGTGCATCTTGGACCTTGCCCCAACTTTTTCCCTCCTGAAGTGTCGCACCAGACAAACCGCCTGTGTCAGGTCTAGCATCAGTAATCTGAATTATGTAGTCTTGGCCACCATCATTATTCCCAAGTATTTGATCGAGCATTGGACCTGTCTGCTGTGCGGTGTTTTTTGGAACGCCACCGCCAAGTTCCAAGATGCCAGATTTTTTTGAATTGTGGACAATTGCTGCCTGTTCTAGTATTTCGCGAACGAAATCCAGATTGTATACCTTGTTTTGTAGCCTATGAACTCCAAGATTCAATGCAAGCGAAGAGTCCTTGAGAGTCGAGACGTAAACTGGAACATCATATTTGTATGCAGAAACCAAAAAGCTTTTTTCTGGATACTTTGCTTTTTGACTGCTTATCTTACCAATAACGTTACAAAACTCTGCGGATGTGAAGGGCTTGCCGATAAGCTGATCCTTGAACATGTTTTGGACGATTTTGTCCTCTGCTTCAAGAGTCTCCATGAACTTGATATAGACATCCCGTATACGCACAATTTCTTTTTCATACAATACCATGTCGTCTACTTCAAAATGCCCTTGTTTTACTGGAAGGCCCCACGCAAAATGATCCTCATGATACACGTTTGCACCAGTTGTAATTATCCAGTCTACAAACCCTTTTTCAATCAGTGTTTTGATGATGCCACCAAAGCCTACTGGAGTCATGGCGCCAGCAACAGTCAAACAGATAGTCACGTCTTCTTGTATCATGCGTGCATATAGTTTTGCAGCTTCACCTAACTGCCTTCCATTATATCCGGATCTTGCAAAAACATCAACTAGGTCTTCAATTGTGGTTTTTGAGCTAAGCTTGATGTGAGGAATGTCTTTTCCGTGGAAATGATGGTGGTGGTTCTCCATGTCTTGCGTCTTTTATAATGGTATTTTAATTATTGTGATCAAGTCTGAAATTCTTAAAACATATTGCGATCATAAATGATAAAGATTGAAAATCATCGATATTGCAAATCCAGAAAGAGTAAATCGGCAAGCAGACGATTCAATAACACTTCTTGATGCTGGAAATTTTACCGACCAAGGTTTCATGATAAAAAAAATCGTGCTGAGGCTTTATGTTGAAAAAACAGATCAAAAACTAGGCCCCTACTCACTAATTACATCCCTAGTAGAGACCGATAGAGGCCAAGTTGAAATGATTTACGATGAAGGGTATAGGGGACAAAATGCACTGAAAAGAGCTGCCGACTTTGTATTGAATAATGTTGGCTTGTCTGGCATAATTCTACGATCCCTCATAACAATAAAATCAAAAACCCAGTAAAATCCGCGACATAACATTTAATTCAATAGCAAGATCTGTTTGAGATTGTGCGCATATTACAGCTTCATTGCGACAGCATAGAATACACACCTACTAAAAAAGAGATAAAATCAGCAGAAGAAATCGAGCCTCAAACAAAACGAATAGACGAAGTAGTGGTTGCATTTGTCGCAATAGAAGAAGGTGATGATTCCGAAGTAGCAAAAAAGGCAATATCAGAGATTACTGTAAGCATGGGGAAAGTTGGTTGCAAAAAACTATTGTTATATCCATATGCTCATCTAAGCTCAAACCTTGCATCACCGACGTCGGCATTTAGCCTGTTAAAAGAGATGGAATCGCTTGCGTCTGACTATGAAGTATCAAGGGCCCCATTTGGATGGACAAAATCGTACAATGTCAAAGTAAAAGGTCACCCACTTGCTGAAAGCTCCAAAGTGATTACAAAGGGAACACATGATCATGATGAGGGTCACACATCAGAGGCACTCAAATCAGAATCAAAAATTCGCTCATATTGGCACATCATGACACCAGATGGAATAATGCACGACATTGACAAGTTTAATTTCTCAAAACACCAGAAGCTAGAGGTTTTGGCAAAATATGAGTCTGCAAAAAAAAGAGCGGTAGACGAACCACCACCACATGTAAAGCTGATGAAAAAGATGGCCATTGCAGACTATGAGCCGGCATCAGATTCTGGAAACATGAGGTTTTATCCAAATGGACGATTGATCAAATCACTTCTTGAAAGATTTGTAACAGATGAGGTCAAAAAATACGGAGGCCTTGAAGTGGAAACTCCAATCATGTATGACTCGCATCATCCAAGCATGGAGAGTTATTTTAATCGGTTTCCGGCAAGACAGTACAATATCAACACGGAGGGAAAACAACTCTTTTTGCGATTTGCCGCCTGTTTTGGGCAGTTTTTGATGGCAAATGACTTTCAAATATCGTACAAGAACATGCCAGTGAAGCTGTATGAGCTTACAAGGTACAGCTTCAGAAGGGAGCAGTCAGGTGAGCTTGTTGGGCTAAGACGACTGCGTGCCTTTACGATGCCTGATTGCCATGCTTTTTGCACAGACATTCCACAGGCAATAGAGGAATTTAGAAAACGATTCGAGTTATCGCGCTTTGTCCTCAAAGAAATTGGAATCGACGATTCTGACTATGAAATGGCCATTCGCTTCACCGAGGAATTTTACAACGAACACAAGTCAGTAATCGAGGAACTTGTCAAAAAAATAGGCAAACCAGTACTGGTGGAAATGTGGAAAGAGCGATTCTTTTACTTTGTTCTAAAATGGGAGTTCAACTATGTTGACACCATGGGAAAAGCATCCGCCTTGTCCACAGACCAAATTGATGTTGAGAACGGGCAAAGATATGGAATCAAGTACTATGATGAGAACAATGAGCCGCATCACCCGATAATACTGCACAACTCTCCTAGCGGTGCAATAGAACGCGTGATATACGCGCTACTAGAAAAGGCAGCCCTTGACCAAAAAGAGGGAAGAAAAGCACAGCTACCGCTATGGCTTGCCCCTACCCAGGTTAGAATCATACCTCTAAAGGAGGAGTTTTTGAAATACAGTGAGGATCTCGCAGAGAGGCTAAACCAAAATGACATCCGAGTAGACATTGATGATAGAACTGAGACCGTTGGAAAACGAGTCAGAGAGTCTGAAACAGAATGGATACAGTATAGTCTGGTAATTGGTGAAAGAGAGGTTAGCCAGCCAAATCTTTCCGTCAGGGATAGAAAAACCGGCAGTGTAAAAGAGATCGCCTTTGGTGAATTTGTAAAAGAGATAAGAGAACAGACAAAAGACAAGCCGGTTACAAAGCTGAATTTGTCATTATACCTATCAAAGAGGCCGCAGATCATGGTGTGAATGGTGTTTACCCACGTGCCATTGTTTGTCTAATTTAAACAACTCAAACTAGAATAACAAAGAAACCGCAACTACCATGAAGAAGATTGGGCATGAACATCCTAGTAGCTGACGACAGTGTTGCATATGCGATACTGTACCAACAAATCTTTGAATCCAGAGGGCATTCCGTTAAATTGACATTGGATGGAGAGGAGTGCCTTTCTACATATGTGGGAGAGGCTGCCAAGAACCAAAACCCATACGACGTAGTCATACTAGATCACTCCATGCCAAAAAAGACAGGTTTTGATGTAGCAAAAGAGATCCTCAAAGTAAGGCCAAACCAAAAGATTCTGTTTATAACTGGTTTTGGGGACGAGCTTGAATCAAAAATAGAAGAGCTTGGCCAAGGTAAAGATATCGACATTCTTGAAAAACCATTCAACTCTTCAAGCCTAATCGAGAAGATTGAACGAGTTCTAAAAGAAGAAACCACAAACAGGATCCTTCTAAGCTAAAACCTATTTTCCGACGATTCCTATTAATTTATTTTAGTGGTTTTTTGAATGCTTTACAGATGAGCTATCTTGATTTGTACGTGAACAAGAGTCCGCTGATCATTTCCCCAAATGACGACAGTGAGCCAGTCGCAATAGTTTTTGGCATACCATTTGATTCGACACATTCTTACAAGCCCGGTACAAGGTTTGGTCCTGATGCGATAAGAAATGCGTTTAACAACATAGAGATATTTCATCCACAACTTGGTGTGGATTTAGAGTCTGTCAACATACAGGATCTCGGTAACACAAAACAGACAGTCAGTGTCGATGAAATGACGGATATGGCAGGCAAGATAGCTAGCGAGCTTGCAAAAAAGGAAAAATTACTTGTAATTTTAGGGGGCGAACACTCGCTAACATATGGCACACTTACTAGCTTCCCAAAAGACATTGGATACATTGTCTTTGATGCACATTATGATCTCAGGGATGGATATGCCGATGCACATCTTAGCCATGCTGCATATCTGAGACGCGTGGTTGAAAAACGCGGAGCGGAAAACATAGTCCATGTCGGGGCACGCTCTTTTGTCAAAGAAGAGCTCGCATTTCTAAGCGAACATCGCATCAAGACAATAACTGATAAGGACATACGTGATGGAAACGGCCCAAAAATGGTCAAGGACGCACTTTCGACTTTCAAAAAAACATACGTTAGCATTGATCTTGATGTACTTGATCCCGCATTTGCCCCCGGTGTTGGAAATCCAGAAGCTACTGGAATTACATCTAGGGAGCTATTTGACATGATTTATGCCATGGATGGCAAGAAAATATCTTGCCTCGATATTGTGGAGCTCAACCCGACATATGATACTGGCGCGACGTCATCTATTGCCGCAAAGATCATGTCGACAGTGATTGCAATGAATATTAAATAGACTAATCTAACCTTCAAAAAGCCAATGTTAAACAATTTCAGAGACTCGCTAAAACCACACCTTGAAAAAATTGGTAACAGATTTGCCTCTACTGGGCTTTCGCCAAATTTCTGGACATCTGTGGGACTGGCGTTTGCATTTCTGTCCGCTATGGCATACGGCTTGAATCCACAAATCCAATACGCTGCAATCATAGGAGGCGTTTTGCTTTTGGTATCTGGGTTTTTTGACATTGTTGATGGGCAAGTGGCGCGTGTCACAAAAAAGACTTCAAAGAAAGGAGGATTCCTGGACTCTGTTTTCGATAAAATAGCTGAAGTTGCCATATTTTTGGGATTGTTGGTTGGTGGTTTTGCAGAGCCGTATCTTGTGTTTTTGGCAATCACCCTATCATTGCTTGTAAGCTATACAAGATCAAGGGCAGAATCCCTCGGAGTAAAGCTTCAGGGAATTGGGATAGGAGAAAGGGCAGAGCGCCTTTTGGTCATCGCAATAATTGGCATGATTGGCCTAATGCCATATGCAGTGATAATCGTAGTCATAATTGCAGCAATCACATTCATTCAAAGAATCATAGTGACTGCAAAAAACATTCAGGAATGACTAGTATAGTCTTCCAGTCTGCCTTCTGGAATCCGCAGATCTAATCTTTAGTATACCAAAGTGAATCGCACATGACACACAATACCATTTCAGAACTTTTGGTGCAGCAATGTATGCGCCTTGAGCTCTCAGTTCTTTGGCGAGGGATGCCTCTACTAGATTGAGTCTTGATGTGACTTTTTTTGCCTTGTCCTTTGGAACTGTTGCTCCGCAGTTGGTACACTGGATCCTATCGGAAGAACCCTTACCTCCCTTTCGTCTGCCTCTGCTGGCGCGCTTTAATGGCATGACTGCCATTTGGGATGCCTCTTTATAATCTTGTACGAGCATTCTACTGCTTATTATGCAAAAACAATAGTTTTGATAGTTATTCCTTTTGATTCACCAGATATACAGAAAATTTGTTTTCAGCATCTATGCTGTATTTGGTAACTAGTTCAAAATTGTAGTTTTTTATATACTTGACTTTTTCATATAATGACTCCCCAATTACCATCGTGTCTGGTTTTGCAAAAGAGTTTATCTTAGAACAAGCATTTACGGTCATGCCAAAGATATCATCAATTGCTGAAGTGGCAACTATGGCAACTCGGACTGGGCCAAATGTTGCACTTATTCTGTAGCTGATCTCAGGCAGATATTCATCTCTTAGCGTTTTGTTGATTTTTTCTCTTGCCTCAAGTACTTTCATGCAGCATTCAAGCACTTCCTCAAATGGTACAATGTCGTCAGAATCCGTCTTTGGAAAATAATACAGTAACGCATCTCCTATGTTTTTTACTACCACTCCGGAGTTTTGTGTGATTACAGTTGCAGCAGAATTTAGAAATATGGAATAGAATTTTGCTGTTTGCAAATCGGACAGCTTTGAGGTAAGCTTTGTTGAGCCGACAATATCTACAAAACAGACACAATAATTGGAACTATATTGGGAAAATTGCAACAATATGTCTTTTTGCTGCTTGATGATGTCTTCGCGCTCTTTTATTTTGAAAAGAGAGTCTTGGATTTTTTCTGCCATTTGATCAAATGATCTGGACAGCTGCCCAATCTCGTCATTTGTAGTGATGTTTGTCCTAACGTCAAAGTCTCCACGCGCGATTCTATTTGCAGCATTTTTGAGCTTAATTATTGGCTTTGAAATGCGTTTTGAAAGAAAGAACGCTACTATTCCAACTGACATCGTTATGACTATGCCAATCAGAATGATCATTTCACGAAGACGTGATACTGGCTCAAATACTTCGTCGTCGTCAATTTCCACAAGTAAGACCAGCCCCAAATCTTTCATACAGTTTGACGCACCAAGGACTATTGTCTCCCGGTAATCTTGGTACAAGCCTTGATGATTCTGTCCATTTTCAAAACAAAGATTGGTTGGGACTGTATCAATTCTTTGTTTGAAGGGAGAATTTTCAACAAATCTTGATTCTGAAACCATGATCTTGTTAGCATTCACTAGGTATGACTCCCCAGACTCTCCTAGGCCAAGTCTGTTTAGTAGAATTTGATCAATAGCTTGTGTATTTGCGGTAACTATTGCAACACCAATGGCTTTTGTGTCTTTTGGGTTGTTGAAAATTGGTGTGGCAAGAATTAATTTTCTTTTGTTGTCTTTGCCAAGCGTTAGCTGTGCAAACGATTCTTTTGTCCCCTTGATAAAAACTTGGTCGGCAAGAAAATTCTTTGTATCCTTGGTGTTGAGCAATGAGAAAAGCTTCTTACCGTCTTTGTTGACTATTTCCACATTCTCAAGGTCATTTAATCCGCCAATTGTGGCCTCAAAGGCCTGGATTTCGATTAGAAAATCTATTCTTCTCTCAATAATTTTTGTAGCAAAAGTAGACTCATCTTCAACCAGGTTGAATTCGTTTATGAGATTTTGAATCATCGGATCTGTCGCAATGACTTGGATCTGCTGGATTTTTGAGTTGAGCAAGCTTTGGATGGAATCTGATCTTATTGCAGATTGGCTTGCCAGCTGATCAATCACCTGTTCTTCTATTATGATGTTGCCATAATGAAACGAAAAGAAAATCGTAATGCCAATTCCGATTAGCGAGACCATCATGACGAGGCTAACTAGCTTTTTGTCAAGATTTACTGGAATTGGAACCTTCATGGCTTCAAAAGAGGATGTTAGGATATCACTTTTTCCACAATTTCCACAAATTGAATTTATTCTAGTTCCTAGTATGTAATGTGATGAGAGGGCTGTGCCACGTCTGCCTCAAATCAAATATGGATCTTGTAATCGAGAGAGGTCAAATCATGTGCGAATCGTGTTTTGGAAAGCAAAAAACTAAATCCACATAGTCATGAGCAAAGAAAATGAAACTCGGGATATTCTCACATTGTACAATAGACGAAATCAAAATAGGTGATGACTTGTACGAAAGGCCTGGCGGGCCTGCTTGTTATTGTGCATTTGCCGCCAGAAGTCTTGGTTTTGACGTTGAACTTGTCACAAAGTTTGGTACTGACTTTGTTTTTACTGAGCAATTACAAAAAAACAAGATAAAATTTGAAAACACGCCGTCACAAAAACCAACCACACGTTTTAAGCTGGAGGTTAATGAGTCGTTGAGAACCCTATGGCTGCAAAACATTTGTGATGAAATAGAATACAACAAAATCAACGCTGATGGTATTCTTCTCAGCCCTGTCTTTAATGAAATCTCAGAATCAACGCTTGATAAAATAAAAACAGACTCGGAAATGGTTTTCCTTGACCCGCAAGGATTCCTTCGTCGAGCTGGCCAGGATAAAAAAATCTTTTTTGAGAGAACAAATCTTGATCTCTCGAAAATCACCGTGCTCAAATCAGATCCAAACGAGGTCTTTAACCTGACCGGGCTTCAAGGGCTGGATGGTGCACTTGTATTGCAAAAAAAAGTAAAACACGTGCTGTACACAAACAAACGCGATGTCTCACTATTGTATAATGGCAAACAGTATTCGATTAATCTACCAAATGTTGATATCTACGACACGTCCGGAGTGGGAGATATCTTCACTGCCGCGTTTTGCTGTACACTACTCAAAGAAAAAGATGTTTTGTGGGCGCTAAGTTTTGCAGGAGGTGCGGCACAAGCAGCACTAGAATCAAAACAAGTAGGTCTTGAAAAAGTACCGTCAAGAGGCGCCACAGAAGCAAATGCCGCTTACTTTTATAATACAATCAAATTCACAGACATCTAATTTATTATAATGCTGGAAGTTATTGATTCGTGCAAATCGGAATTTCTGGTTCCCATCCATCTGACATTGCAGTAAAAACATTGAAGACTATTCTAGATGAGCATGGACTTTCCTCTATGTATGTTGGCTACAAATCAAGAAAGGACATTGACTGCATACTAGTTACAGGCGGCGATAGGGGCGTGAGAAATTATTTTCACAAAACGCAGGATCCTCAAATTCCAATCCTTGGCGTAAGCGAGTCCGAATCGAGTGGTTTTCTAGCCCAGGTTGATCTAAAAGAGTTTGCGTCATATATCAACAGGATAAAAAAAACTGATTTTGCAATTTCCGAGTTTACGAGACTCGGGGTAAAAATAGACGGCAAGCCAATCTATCCTGTCTTGAACGATGTCGCGGTATTTCCGTCAAAAAGTGCAATGCTCATGGAACACATTTTGAGGGTAAACAACGAAGAAGTCTGGCATGATTCTAGCGACGGCGTCATAATATCCACCCCGATTGGCTCTTCCGCATATTCAATGTCTGCTGGGGGGCCAATGATATTTCAGGACTCGCCAGTATTTGGCATAGTGTCTGTAAACTCACTTGATATCACTAGGAGGCCTTTGATCGTTAATGATACCGGCCTAATTGAAGTCGATGATGTCTCATCGAGATTGTTCTGCGAGGTGGTCTTGGATGGTGCTGATAGATTTAGAATAAACAACACCTTAGAGTGTACAAAAATTGTACCTTCTGCAAAGATAATAAAACTGAAAAAAGACTCTTCTGCGGTTTCCGCTTTGGCAAAAAAGGTAAAGCTTGCTGAAGACCTTCTAAATATGCCTCCAAGCTCAAAACTTCTTCTAAAAACCCTCCAATACGAAGGATCCATGGGTCAAAGAGACCTTGCCAAAAAGACACTCCTTCCAGACAGAACTGTACGGCTTGCACTAAGGCATCTTTTAGACAAGGGATATGTCAAAAAGAAGATCTCAATTCGTGATGCAAGGCAAAAAATTTACGAAATCTCAAAAATCGTCTAATTTGCAGAAGCCCTGATAAACGCTTCAAACGATTCCTCAGGATGTCCAGGCCTACTATTGAATTCAGGATGGAATTGGACCCCAAAATAGAATTTATGCGACGGGATCTCAAGCATCTCCATTCTTTTTGAATTGTCGCTCTCTGCTGAGAAAATCATCCCGTTTTTCTCAAAAACCTCAAGATACTTTTTGTTTATTTCATATCTGTGTCTGTGTCGTCGCATGACGGTGTTGGAATTGTATGTCTTGTGTGCAAGCGTATTGTTTTTTACCAAGATCTCATGAGCCCCTAGTCGAAGCGAGCCACCCATGTTTGAGACGGTTTTTTGTTCTGGAAGCAAATCCACAATTGGATTTGTAGTGTTTTGGTCAAGCTCAGTAGAGTTCGCGTCTTTGAAATTGCAGACACTACGCCCAAATGCGACTGCGGCAAGCTGGAATCCAAAACAAATTCCAAGATAGGGGATATTTTTCTCTCTGGCATAATTTGCAGTTTTGATTATCCCTTCAGCGCCTCTGAGCCCAAATCCTCCAGGCACCAGTATTCCGTCGTATTTTGATAAATTCTCAACGTTTCCATTGATTTCTTCAGAGTCAATCCAGTCTATTGAGACTGATTTGCCAATTTTCGCTCCTGCGTGTTTTAATGCATGGTTTACACTCACATAGCTATCTGCAAGTGTGACATATTTCCCAACCATTGCAATTTTTACTTCGCCGTCATTTTTTTCAAGCGAATTCACTATCGCATTCCACTTGTCCCAGTTGGCAGACGAGTTTAGCAATCCAACCTTTCCAAACTTTGTAAATATTGTATCTACTATCCCCTGATCATAGAGAATCTGTGGAACCATGAAAATCGACTTCACGTCATGACATGAAAATACATCATCGGACGTAACGTTCGTAAACATGGAGATTTTTTTCTTTGTTGATTCGTTTAGTGGCGCAGAACATCGTACTGCCATCAAATCAGGCTGAATTCCTATCCTACGTAATTCCTGGACACTGTGCTGCGTCGGCTTTGTTTTCTGTTCACCGACTACATCTAGTGACGGTGCCAAGGTAACGTGGACAAAAATTACGTTTTTTGATCCTTCTTCGAGTCTTAGTTGTCTTAGTGCCTCCAAAAACGGCAAGCTCTCAATGTCACCAACAGTTCCACCACATTCAACTACCAAAACGTCCAAGTTTTCATTTTGCGCAATGTTTCGTATCCTGCGCTTTATCTCATCTGTAACGTGAGGTATTATTTGCACGCACACGCCAAGATATTCGCCGCGTCTTTCTGCCTCAATTACTGCTGAATATATTTGGGCAGTCGTTATGTTATGGGTTTTTGCAATGCTTTGGTTCAAAAATCGCTCATAATTCCCAATATCCATGTCGCATTCGCCGCCATCTTCTGTAACAAAGACCTCACCGTGGGCAATCGGATTCATCGTACCAGCATCGTAGTTTAGGTAGGGATCAATTTTTACGCAAGAAACCTTTTGATTTGATAATTGCAGTAGTTTGGCAATTGAAGATGTGACTACGCCTTTGCCTAGCCCAGACATCACACCGCCTGTAACAAAGATGAATTTTGTCTGCACATTTACAGATGGATAATGGTATTTTTATTCCTTTATCCACACGCAAAAATTTTAATGCGCTATGTTTCCATTGAAAAGAATTGTTTTTTGAAGGAATTTGGCTCACTTTACTTGGAAGCATAGCAAGCGTACTGGTATCATCCAGTTTTGTACCGCAAATAATAAAGGGATACAAGACAAAACGCCTCAACGACGTATCCTATTTGCTGATGATCCTAATCTCAATTGGAATGTCATTGTGGATCATCTATGGGATAGAAAAACAAGATCTGGTAATAATTGGAGCAAACGTTGCAACAATCGCGTTGAACATGATCTTGCTTGGATTAAAAATGAAATATTCCAAGTGATGGATTATTTTGTTGCGGCCTTTAGTTTTTTTGTAAAAGCGGCGACAGCGTTTTCAAGTTTTGTTGCGGGCGTATTTTCGATCAGCCTTATCAGCGCACTCCCGACAATCACTGCATCTGCACCGTTTTTGATATAATGTGTGATGTCTTTTGCAGTCGATATCCCAAAACCAACGCCAATTGGAACTTTGGCTCGTGTGACCTTCTTGGTGTTTTTTAGCGCATCTATTGTGTATTTTTGTATCTTTACTCTCATGCCAGTAGTGCCAAAAACTGAAACCAAGTACAAAAAGCCGGTAGTTTGCCTGATGATTCTCTCTAGTCTTTGCTTGGTGGTATTTGGCGAGACAAGAAAAATAGTATCAAGTTTGTATTTTTTTGCGGCTCTCAGATACTCTTTTGATTCCTCCACAGTCATGTCTGGTGTGATGAATCCATCTATTCCTGCCTCTTTTGCGGCCTTGAAGAATCGGTCATAGCCCTGATGATACAAAATGTTGGTGTACGTCATCAATACCAGTGGGATATTGCTCTCTTTTCGAATTTTTCTGACGATCTCAAGGAATTGTCCCAGCTTTGTTCCTTTTTCTAGTGAAATCATACTTGCATTCTGAATCACTGGGCCGTCTGCTAGAGGATCAGAGAACGGAAAACCAAGTTCAATGATATCTGTGCCGCCCCTGATCAGTCCCATAACTGCAGCAAGGGTGTCCTTTTGGCTAGGATATCCGACCATCACATATGTGATCAGTGCCTTTTGTCTCTTTGACGCAAGTTCTTTGAACTTAGCTTGAATTCTTGAAATTTCTTTTGACATAATTTTCAACTACCTCGACGTCTTTATCACCTCTCCCGGAAAGCGTCACTACGATCGATTCAGATTTTGGTTTTATTTTTGCAGTCTTGATTGCTTGGGCAATCGCATGTGATGACTCTAGTGCAGGTATGATCCCCTCTGTTCTAGTTAAAAGCAAAAACGCCTCAATTACTTCTCTATCAGTGGCACTTGCGTACTTGACACGTTTTTCATCTTTTAGGTATGCATGTTCTGGGCCCACACCTGGGTAGTCAAGGCCTGCCGAAATACTGTGTGTTTCTTTTATCTGGCCCTCTTTGTCTTGCAAAAGATATGTCATCATTCCATGTAAAACTCCCTTCGAACCGGCATTCAACGTTGCGGAGTGATGTCCAGTGTTGAGTCCCTTACCAGCTGCCTCAACGCCAATTATTTCTGCATCTGTGTCTATTAGCGGATAAAACGTTCCAATTGCATTAGACCCGCCACCTACACATGCAATCACTGTATCTGGGCTCGCCTTGCCAAGTTTTTTCATTTGTTGCATGACTTCCTTACCTATGACTGATTGAAAGTCTCTAACCATCACTGGATACGGATGAGGCCCTACTGCAGATCCCAAAAGATAGTATGTGTCATTTACGTTTGTAATCCAGTCTCTGATTGCCTCGTTTATTGCGTCCTTGAGTGTCTGCGAACCATTTTTTACCGCATGGACATCGCATCCCAAAAGATTCATCCTGAACACATTCAGTTTTTGCCTAATGGTGTCTTTGTATCCCATATAGACTTCGGCCTTTAATCTAAGGCATGAGCACGCCATAGCTGTCGCAACGCCGTGCTGTCCTGCCCCCGTTTCTGCAATTATTCTTGTTTTTTTCATGCGTTTTGCCAAGAGTGCTTGGCCTAGAGTGTTGTTGATTTTATGAGCCCCTCCATGAAGAAGGTCTTCTCGCTTGAGGTAGATTTTTGCTCCGCCAATTTTTTCAGTCAAATTCTTTGCATAATACAATGGAGTGGGGCGCCCAGCATACTGGGTAAGATAATAATTCAATTCTTTTTTGAATGACGGATCATCTTTGTATCTGAGATAATTTTCTTCCAATTCCTCGATTGCCGGAACCAGCGTCTCCGGGATGTATTTTCCGCCAAACTGGCCAAACCTGCCGTCTTTTGGGAACTTTATTTTCATATTGCACCAACCAAATTCCTTACATTTTGTTCAATGTCCTGGTTTTTCATTATGCTAGAGCCAACCAAAAATGCATCAGCTCCACATTTTTTCAAAAACACGATGTCGTTTGGCGACTCTATGCCGCTTTCAGAAATTATAACTCTTGTTTTATCAAAGCCATCGAGGATTGTTTTTGTCGTATTTATGTCAATTTCAAGTGTATCTAAATTTCTGTTGTTTATTCCAAGAAGATCAGCGTTTGTTTTTAGTGAATTTTCAAACTCTTTTCTTGTGTGTGATTCCACTAGTACCTTTAGGCCATTCTTATGACCATATTCCACAAACTCATCGATTTCCTTTAGGTGTCCTGAGTCAAACAGTGATTGTATTAGCAGCATATAGTCAGCACCAATCTTTTTTGCGGCATTAATTTGGACTTTGTCAACAACAATATCTTTCATTAACATTGGGACTTTGAGCTGTTTTCTAATCTCCATAAAATACTTTGGCGAACCGGAAAACAAGTATGGTTGCGTAAGAACCGATAGGGCTACTGCGCCGCCTTGCACCATTGATCTTGCTATCTCGACAGGATCAGAGATCTGCCTTATTTTACCTAGGGATGGGGAGGCAAATTTGACCTCTGTTATCAATGACGCATGCCTATTTTCTTTAATTGCCTCAATTAGATCAATTTTTGAGTGCTGGAGTGACTCGGAAATCCTATACGTGCCATCATCTATTGCCCTGTAAGAATTTTCTACGAGTTTTTTTAGTATTTGTGTCATGTCGATTCAACCTCACTGATTTTTGAAAAATCGCCGCATTCTTTTACGAATTGGATAAAATGTGAATACGCCTTGCCGCTTTTGATCGTTTGTAGTGCCATCTCTACACCCTCATCAAAATTTTGTGCAATGTTTGCTACTATCAGGCCACCGGCCGCATTTAGCGCAGTTATTTCTTGCATCGAGCGGTTTGCAGTTCCATTCATTACTGACAAAAAAGACTTGATTGCTTCTTGTTTTGATGACACTTGAAGATCCTTTATTGTGGACTCATGCAATCCAAGCTTTTGTGGATCAATTATCGATTTTTCAATTTTACCATCATGCAAAAGACAAATTTTGTTTTTTGAGCTAGCCGACAGCTCATCAAGTCCGTCCTCAGAATGGACAGTCATGACATTTTGTGCGTTCCGTCTTTTTAAAATTGAAATGATTCTCTCAAGATACTGGTCTGAAAAAACCCCAATCAGCTGGTTTTTGACCTGAGCTGGATTACAAAGCGGTCCAAGCAGATTAAAAGCTGTCCTTGCGCCGACTAGTTTTCTTGCAGCAGCTACATTTTTCATCGCAGGATGAAACTTTTGTGCAAATAGAAATCCAATTCTAAACTTTTCAATTATTTTTTCGATTTTCTGTGGTGGACTGTCAAGGTTGTACCCAAAAAACTCGAAGATGTCTGCACTACCTGAAACTCCTGACACTGAACGGTTTCCATGTTTTGCGACAAATCCTCCACAGGCCGCAATCACAAATGCTGCGCTAGTCGATATGTTAAATGTCTGCATGTTGTCCCCACCAGTACCGCACACATCTATGAGGGTTCCATCGCATTTTGGCTTGACATGTATGCCAAGGCTATCCATTTTTGCAAGCATGGCGTACAGTTCGTCGTCTGTTTCACCTTTTTTTGTCAAATGCCTCAAAAACTCTGCCTTTTCCTGATCTGAAACGTGGGTGGAAAGCAATTCATCCATAACATTATCCATCTCTTCAAGCAAAAGGTTCTGTCCATTCTGTAGCTTGGCAGTCAAGTCTGTAATCATTTTTTGATCAACCTGACAAAGTTTTCTAAAATCTTTTTTCCTTCTGTGGTGAGTATTGATTCTGGGTGGAATTGGACACCTTCTATCAGGTATTTTTTGTGACTTACGCCCATCACCTCACCATCATCTTGTGCAACTGCCGTCACTTTCAAAGCATCTGGAATTATTGTCTTGTCGCCAACAAGTGAGTGATACCTTGTTGCTCTAAACGGATTCTTCACTCCTGCAAAAATAGAGTCATCGTAGTGTTGTATCGGGCTTGTTTTTCCGTGTCTTACATCTCCAGCATTTACCACCTTGCCACCAAACTCGTGAATTATTCCTTGATGGCCCAAGCAGACACCAAGTATCGGCATTGAAGAACCTAGTTTTGTTATGACATCAGAGCAGACACCAAAATGTTTTTTGTCTTCTGGTGTACCTGGGCCTGGAGATATCACAATTGCGTCATAATTGTTTTTAATGATCTGCTCCAGCGTTATCTTGTCGTTTCTTATCACATCTGAGGATATTCCTATTTCTCCTAGAATCTGTGCGATATTATACACAAAGGAGTCATAGTTATCAAGAATCAAAAATTTCATTTTGTTGCCTCCTTTAGTGCTGCAATCATTGCACTTGCCTTGTGCTCTGTCTCTTTGAACTCGCCTTGCGGAGTAGAATCTGAAACAATTCCTGCACCGCTTTGCAAAAACCCATAATTTCCATCAAAAAAGATACTACGAATTGCAATCGCAAAGTCACAGCAGCCATTGTTTGAAAAATAACCTACTGCGCCAGCATATTGGCTACGGACGTCAGGCTCTAGCTCGTTTATTATCTCCATTGCCCTGATTTTTGGGGCGCCCGTGACAGTTCCTGCTGGGAACACAGCCTCAAATGCGGAAAACATGTCGTGTTTGTCATCCAAGGTACCGACAACGTGCGTAACTATGTGCTGCACATGGGAGAATCGCTTTATCTGCATTAGTTCTGTCACGCGCACGCTTCCATACTTGCAAACCCTTCCTACGTCGTTTCTTCCTAAATCAACAAGCATGGTATGTTCTGCCAACTCCTTCTTATCGTTGAGAAGTTCTTGTTTTAGCTGCTCGTTTTTCTCCTCATCGTCGGTGATTTTTCTTGTACCTGCGATAGGAAAAGTCTCAACCTCCTTTCCAGTTACTCGTACAAGCATTTCTGGGCTGCATCCAATGAATATTTTCTCTCCAAACTTCATATGATAAAGATACGGGGATGGGTTCAGAGCACGTAGCTCCTTATACACACGCAGATAATCCCCTGATGCGGAAAAACTAAATCTTTTTGATAGAACCACTTGAAAAATATCACCGTCATGGATGTATTTTTTTGCCTTAAGCACGATGTCTTCAAACGCTTTTTCATCAATGTTTGTTGTGATCTCAAAAAGATTAATTTTGTCAAAATTCCTTTCGCTCATCTTTATTTTGTCTATTCTGTTTTCATCATAGTAAAAGTATAATGATCGCTTTGTCTTGTTATCGTATAGTATGCCGTCCTGATAAATGCCAAACTCCATTAACGGTTTGGTGTTGTCATCTTTGATTGGAATGTTCTCGTATAGTTTCACTGCATCGTAATTTATGATTCCTACTGCACCTCCAAGATACCTAAACGATGTGTCATCTGTGTGCCCAATCAGATTTTTTAGCTCAGAGATTGGATCTTTGGTCGGTATGGTCTTTGTTGTACCGTCTTCATAACGCAGTATGATCTTATCTGCAAATCCCTGAACAATTATTTGTGGATCAAAGCCAATGATCGAAGTCTCGGCAAGCTCTTCAGGACCAGTGAGTGATTCAAACAGAAATGTGTGAGAATAGTTTTGTTCTAGTTTAGAATAGATCTCAAACTGTGATCCAGGTAGCCCTAGAGGTATTACTGTAGGTTTGGAATTTCCAAAGATGGCCACCCATGTGAGACATCGGTTCTGCGGTCTATTTATAATTTCTAGGCATTTTCAGATTCAGCAAAGATCTAAAATTTTGGAAATCGTGGGCAAAAAGATGCGTAATTTAGCCTCAAAATTCAAAATATTACGGTATGGTACGGTACCTTTATATGAGATCAGGCACATAATAGATCCATGAGTCAGATGCTAGTTGGCAGGCCAAAGAGCACAGTCCTCTATTCCGAGATATATTTCCAAAGAAAGGCAAATGTTCTCTGTTCCTCAGCGACAGAGGCAACATGCCATCTTTGCAAACAAGAACTAAAAGAAGGAATAAGGCTTACAGCACAACGAGTTGATGGCAGCATTGTCCTTGTGTGCGAACTGCACAACTGATTTTATCACCAGACTACGTTGGTTACGTGTCTACATGTATCTTCCATATCAAAACAAAGTCTATTGTCGATTTTGTTATCAATTGATTTGTCTTAAATTGATTGATGTATCAATTAAGGCTTGGTGACGTTGTGAGGTTTTCAGGTTTTTGCAAAAAATTAATTGAGTTTGATTCCAATATTGCGTTAGTAGCAATCATTAACAAAAAAGGAAGAATTTTGGAACTCCAGGCCAAGGAATGTCTTTCATCACAACTTGACGGTAAGGATCTTGAAATGTTATTCATGCAAAGAACGCTGCAGACAACAATGATCAAGGAGTCAGATGCTAAATTTGGAATCTTCAATTACACACTAACAAAAAGAGAAAAGTATTACGAGTACACTACACAGTTTGAGGATGGAATGATGCTAGTCATGATTGATTCTATTTTATCGCTAACAAGCATAATTCCAATCATAGATAAAATAAACCAAAAATCTTTTTTGGATTTTAAATTACTCCCTGCGATATCGGCCTAGTTCCACTTGGGGCTTGTTATGGCACCTTGTGCTGCAGAGCCAACGAGTGATGCGTATTTTGCCAGAGCGCCGCTTTCGTAGTTGGGTTTTCTTGGCCTCCAGTTGTTTTTGCGCCTTGCTAGCTCGTCGTCTGAAACCAGCAAATCAATTTTGTTGGTTTCCGTGTCTATGTTGATTTCATCGCCGTCTTTTACAAGGGCGATGTTTCCACCAACATATGCTTCTGGCGCGACGTGTCCTATCATGAATCCTCTAGTGGCACCTGAGAACCTCCCGTCTGTCACAAGCGCTACTTTTTCTCCAAGGCCTTGACCAACTATGGCCGCGGTAACTGCTAGCATCTCCCTCATTCCTGGGCCGCCTTTTGGACCCTCATATCGTATCACGATTACGTCGCCTTCCTTTACCTGATTTTTAGATACGGCATCAAATGCATCTTCTTCCCGATCAAAGACCTTTGCCTTTCCTGCAAACTTTACGATCTTGACACCGGCAATCTTTATTACAGCGCCATCTGGTGCAAGGGATCCTTTGAGAACCACCGCAGTTCCGACCCGATGTAGTGGTGAGTCCATTGGCTTTACTATATTGGTATTTTGTGGCGGCGGGATTGATATCGCGTCAAGGTTCTGTTTCATTGTCTTGCCAGTAACTGTAATGACGTTTTCATGTAGTAGTTTTTTGTCAAGCAGTTTCTTTAGCATCATTGGCACTCCGCCCACCTTGTCCAAATCGTTCATGACGTACATTCCGCCAGGCTTTAGGTCAGCAATGTGTGGAACGCGTTTTCGCACTCGCTCAAAATCATCGTAGGTCAGACTTACTCCCGACTCATGAGATATTGCCAAAAGGTGTAATATTGCATTGGTTGACCCGCCAATTGCGTTAAGGATTGTAATTGCGTTCTCAAATGCCTCAAACGAAAGAATCTCCCTTGGCTTTATTCCAAGCTCAAATAGCTTTGTTGTAGCGACCCCGGTGTCGTAAACCATTTTATCTCTTCGTTCATCTTCTGCTGGCGGGCTGGCACTTCCAGGCAGTGCTATTCCAAGTGCTTCTGAAATTGAGGCCATGGTGTTTGCAGTAAACATTCCTCCACAAGAGCCAGCTGATGGACATGCATAGTTTTCAATGTTTTTTAGTGTTTCAAGTGTAATTTGGCCTGCATCATATGCACCTACTGCCTCATAGACATCCTGAACCGTGAGTTGCTTGCCATCGTAGAATCCTGGCATTATTGTTCCGCCATACACAAACACCGATGGAAGATTCAGTCTTGCCATTGCCATCATTGTTCCAGGTAGGCTTTTGTCACACCCAGCAATCCCTACAAGACCGTCATACTGGTGTGCCCTTACCATAAGTTCAATTGAATCTGCAATGACCTCTCTGCTAACAAGCGATGATTTCATCCCCTCATGACCCATCGCTATGCCATCACTTACTGCAATGGTACTAAATTCTCGTGGTGTGGCGCCTGCATCATGTACACCCTCTTTTGCCTTTTGCGCTAGCCTTCCAAGATGCATGTTACATGGAGTTGCCTCGTTTCCAGTGTGCGATACACCAATGAACGGCCTGTCTAAATCAGTATCTGATAGGCCCATTGCCTTGTACATTGCGCGATGTGGTGCCCTTGCTGTACCAACAACTACGTTTCTGCTTGAGATCTCCATTTCATTCACTTTGTTTGGTTTTGGTAGTGTAACATATTAGAATTTTCTCAATTATCAAAGCCTAGAACCTAGCTTTTGAGTATGGCCTGGGCATCAAGTTCCCTTAGCTGATCATCAATTTGCGTCTGGTTTTGGTTTCCATATGATATCAAAATCCTGTCGTCTTCGTTGATTACATAATCAACGAGTCCATCTACTTTTTGGTGGTTGACGTAGAACTTGAGCGAATAGTCCTGATTCGTACAGAATGTGTGTTCATCGGCCTTGTCAGGGAAGACATAGCAAGAATCCGTCAAGGCAATCTTTACTGAGTCAAACAGGAATCCCAATGGCACATTGGAGGCATGTCTGTGTATGGTGTTTCCATCCCCTCCTTCAAAGTGAATGTATGGGCTTTTTACCTGATATGCTGGAAGTGAAAAATCAAACTTGTCTGTGTGGATTCTGACTAGGATTGATGCGTGTTCGTGCTCATCATTGAGCCTTCCTGCGCCAGGTGGTCCGCTAAGCGGGTTAGTTGCGCTTTGTTCAATAAAAGTCCAAGATGCAAAGGCAACAATAGCTGCAACGACTGCCAAGACGCCAAGTCCAATCAACGTGTTTTTTCGTTTTTGTCTTGATTGCCTGTCTGCAAAACTTTCTCGTCGTTCATCCTTGTCTTTTTTTACGCTCTTGTCGTTGTTGCCCATGAAACAACCACATTGAAAAAACAGCCCTAATTAATCAATCGATAATATATTAAATTGTAGATCGTTACTGCAATCATGGATTGCCTTTTTTGTGACATCATTGCTGGGAGGAGAGACGGCCATTTCATTTATCAAGACGATGACCACGTGGCGTTTTTAGACAAATATCCAATCGACAAGGGACATGCATTGGTTCTGCCAAAAAAACACTATGAGAAAATAATTGACATGAACCATCAAAGTGTTGGAGAACTTTTTTCACAAATTCCAAAAATAGCAAAAGCAATACTTGCTGCGACAAATGCAGATGCGTTTAGCCTAGCGCAAAACAATGGACGTGCTGCAAAGCAAATAATTCCACATGTACACGTGCACATCATCCCGAGATACAATGATATGGGTGCGGTGTGGACAAAACGTACGATTCCGTCGCCAGATGACCTTGAATCATTGGCGCAACAAATAAGGCAGCAATTAAAAGACTAATCTTTGTTACTCTGATTTTTGAGATTTTTCATATCTATTATTTTTGCAAAATCGTCTATAATTTGAAAAATCTTGTTTTTCTCATCAACTCCTGCCTTTTTTAGCTCATCTTTTAGAACAGCGATTGGATCTGTTATTTCAAATATTTTTTGTCGTTGTATGATGCGCCTCAACTCTTCTTTTATCTGATTTGTCTGCTTTCTTTTTGCTGCAATAGAGTCCTTTGTTTTTTGTACCATAATCTCCTGATAAAGAAGATTGTCTTTCATTTTTTCATATTCTTCTTCAAGATGTATGATCAACGCCTTTGCGTCGCTCTCGGTCAGATATTTTGGGTTGAGCTTATCAAGTTCATTTCTGGATTTTAGCCGATTTTGAAGAATGTCTACCTCGTCATAGAATTTTTTTTCGTCATCTTTGAGCTGCTTTAACCTATTCATTTTTTCTTTTATAACCTCATTAGCAAACCTGATGTATTGCTCTGTATTGGTCACTTGATCCTTGAATTCTTCGAGTTTTTCATTTACCCTTTCTTCATTGGACGATTTTTTGTGGGATTTATTTGAGAATGTAATTGATCTTTTGTTATCTGATAGCGAATCAAGACTGTCAGGCCTTGGCTCCATGCCTGAAAGAAACTTCCACTCTTCACGTTCTGACAAATCCTGGATGCTCTGATTTTTCTTGTACTCATCATCTTTTGAGATCCGATGGATGTGTTTGGCCACACTGCATATCCTCTTACGTATAATTTGACCCCAATGATGTTTATTGGAACAAACATTTGCTTTTTGTTCGTTTAAAACAAAAAAACTAGTCTTAAAACGCTCTTTGAGGCTAAAATGGATCGTATGACGCTTGACATCCTGATTGCAGAAGACAATGAGTTTACTGCAAAACAATACAAGCTTGCTCTTGAAAAACGCAACCACAAAGTCACGATGGCAAAAGACGGTGTAGAATGCGTCGATTATTACACCAATGAGGCAAAGTACGAGGAATTATTTAGAAAAAATAAAACCCTTCCATTTGATCTTGTGTTGCTTGATCACGACATGCCAAGAAAAACAGGCGCCGATGCAGCAAGGGAGATCTTAGAATGTCGTCCAAACCAAAGAATGATTTTTTTGTCAGCATATGGGAACGGCATAATGCAAAAACTAAGAGATGTCAGGGATGACACCATACAAATAGTCCAAAAACCTTTTGCGCTTAGTTTCCTAATAAAAAAAATTGAGGGCTCTACAATTAAGCATAAAATAGTAAATGTGCAAGATGGCAACGTTTTAACTACAACACAAGACAGTGCTGCAATAAGATAGATTATTGACTCATTTTTGAGATTTATTATTGACATCACATCATCAAAAACCAATTATTTTTGTTCTTGGACTTTTTCATGTAGTTTAAAATACGTGATAGTCAGTACGCATCATGATAAAACTGACTGCAACGCTATTAGTTACTATGTTATTGATGGCAATCATTACTGTCATTACCGACACGGATCAACTCGCTTTTGCTGTAAAAGCAGTTAAAAAATCACCAAAACACCATCATGTACACCATGTAGGCAACCAAGTGTGTGGCGATAAAATATGTCCAGGTGTCCCACATATCAGGCCTCTACGATGAAAATTACATACTAGATGTTGAGATATCAGTTGATTTTCTTCCAATAATGAAAATTATTGATTTGGATTGTATCGCAAGATGGCTCCAGCCTTGCCAAGACTGCTTAGCATAGAGCCGTGCTCTGAAATTCCGGAAATTACCTCGATTTTTGACCCGACCCGTGCCGCAATAAGCGATAGATAATCAACCAAGTCTTGTGATGTTGCTTCTTGATCCGTGGATTTGCAGCCAGGACACGGATTTCCAAGTAGTTCTGTTTGGCGAGGAAGTAATTTTGGACGCTCTAGTATGTCTTCTTGAATGTTTTGGCATCTCTTGCATTTTATTTCTAGTCGATAAAGATTAGTGTCATCTGTGATCAAAAGCGTATCTACAACATTGTTTTTCAAAAAATTGATGATGTCTTTTAGGCCATAAACTCCAATGCCAGAGTGCGAGTTGATTTCTCGAAATAGCTTGTCTACGAGTTTTTTTTCTTCTACTAGTCTAAAGTCTGCCAAAACATCTTGTGCTTTTATGAATGCCTCGCGAACTCCCTCAGCGCCAGAATACGATGTGTCCAGTGTGGTGATGACCATGTTTTGTAGTCGGTAATCAAGATAGTTTGATTTTAGAAAGTCTTCCTTTGTCGGGCCTGGTCCAGAAACTATGAGCCCCTTTATTGGATAAATGTCAATAAAGAACTCTTTTGTTGCCTCTGCAACTCTGTTATAGTAGTAGGTAAGCTCCATTTCCCGTAGTCTTTCAAATCTTCTAGCAGATTGTCCTCCCTGCCTGTGCTTTCCTGCAACACCTGAGCTTGTCTCTCTTAGGACCTCGATTTTGTTTCCGTGTAGCAAGCCCCAAGTAGTATCCTTGGTGTCAATTGCTAAGAATCCAATGAGATTGTCATCTTTTAGCATATCTTTTAGAATATCTACGTGAAAATGATCATCGCACCTGTACAGAAATGTAGTAAGATCCTTTGGCGGCTCTATCTCCCATAGTTTAATCACCTCACTTCCTATAGGACCTCCTCCTTCTGGTGGCAATGCACCACAAAAAATCACCAAACCTCGTTCAGGCGTATTTTTGTATAGTTTAAGCCGTTGTTGCACTCTGGACAAGGCATCTACAACGTGCGTTCTTGTGAGATCTGACTTGATGTTATCTGCAGTTCCTTGCTCTTCACGCAGCGTATTGATTATCATGTGAAGTTGTTTTCCTTTTGGAACGTAAACTGAGATCAATTCCGTTCCCCTTCCCGAATAGCGTGAAATCTCGTCAAGCGTTTTTTTAATTTTGTAAATCTTGACAGAATCCTGCTTCTCAACGTTAATTTTGCCCATTATCTGAATCCTCTATGGATTCAATATTAAGAAGTTTGGTTGAAGGATTTCCAAAATGGAATAAGTTTTTGCCATAAAGTGCCGCACTAGTAATTAATTAAGGTATGGCGAGCGATGCGTGGAAAGCCAGACAGTCCCATACGATATTTCAGCTCAGGACTATCCAAAGTTGTTACGATACAGGGTCTCTGAGCAGGGATTTTATCACATTGAGGATCTCGTCTCTGAAATCTATCTTGAGGGAAAAAATGTCTCGATGCACAAGCTTGTTGATCTCGGACTCTTGCTCAGAGTAAACATGTGCCAGACTACAAACCTGGAAAACGAGAGTCTGTTTCAGGATGTATCAAAAAAGGCAAGAAGATTCGGTGGAGTGGAGCCGCAATATGTATCACAGTGTATAAAGACACTTGCATTGCGTGGGCTTTTGGAATCAAACCCAAAATATGACGGACGAATCGCAATTGATCTACGCAGAAATCAACTACATGGAATCTAGTGTTTTTCTGAACACATCGATTGGTTGATTGCCAGTTATTTTGATAATTTTTTCCCCAGATATGATCAAAAACGACGGCGTTGCGTTAATTCCAATCTTTTGGCCAAAATCATATGTGTCAAGTACGTGTTCACCATATTTTTTAGAGTCAAGACATGAATTGAATTGTTCTAAATTCAGCCCTACTGTTTGCGCAAACTGGTTCAGAGAATCCCTGGTGACCCAACCGGTTCTCTCCCCTTTCCAGTTGTGGTATATGGTGTCATGGTATTCCCAAAACCTTTCTTGATCTTTTGCACAATGTGATGCCTCTGCGGCTAACACAGAGTCAGGACCATTCAGGGGAAAGTCTACAAAAACAAGATTGGCTTTGCCTGTCTGGATATATTCTTGCTTTATGATACCAAGGCTGGAACCGTGAAATTTGTAGCAAAATGTACACTGATAGTCACCAAATTCCACGATTGTAATTGGGGCGGAAATATTTCCTTCGTATGGGGAGCTGAGTTCCAATAGATACGACATTGTAAAGTCATCTTGTGTATTTTGTGGATTTGCAAAATAAACAGCTACGAATATTCCTGCAAATATCCCAATAGCTGCCGGAATTATCAGATAATACTTTGCCACAAACTAGCCAAACTCGAACTCTTCAAATAGTTTGCTACTACCTGTCGTGCGTTGCAAGCGTCCACAGTGCTGAATTCTTTACGGCAATTTCAGCTATAAATTGGTCAGAAGCAGACGAGATGATTACCATATCTCCATTTTCTGGACGAAGATCAGACAATAACGTCTCTCTTGTCTTTGTGTCATTTGCAAGGCAATCAACGGTCTCGTTTGGAAAGACAAATCGGCCTTCTTTGTAAAGTAATGTGGTTGCCCCCATTGCACCATACAATATGGCATAATCTCTTTGCTCCATTCCTGTTCGCGTAGCAAACGCATATTTTTTTAAGATCACAGCGTGATTAAATTTTCCTTGTACAATTTGACATTTTTTAATGACTGATTCGGCCGAGAGAACATCCAAGATACTTTTTATGAAGTTTTTTCCCTTGTTTGTAAGAAATGTGCCTGATTTTGTTGAATCTACCATGGACTCCTCCTTTAGATGTGCGATCATTGTCTTGACTGCGCCCTCTCCCATGTGAAGCTGTTTGCAAAAAACTGCACGACTTACAAATTGATCCCTGTGTAAAAGTTGTAATGCCTTGAAAACATGTGGTACTGAAAAAGTTAAGATTTTAGCTGAGCCTTTTCTTGATACAATGTTTTGAAGGATCTGGATTTGCCGTTTCATGCCCGTCGAGTTATATATTGGATGAATTGTCCAAGAACTTAAATACATTAAGATTGGCACGAATCTCATGTCTAGTGCAAAAGAGATTGTAATTTCAAAATCAGCAATTCCAAAGATTGCAATTATTGCGCTTGCGGCAGTTTTTGTTTTTGGAATGTTTGTTGTTGGATATGACCAAGGTCACTTACTGAGCGTTGTCTTTGGTGAACAGGCATATGCAGACATGTACATACATGAGCTGACTCATGACATGAGGCATGCAGCCGGATTTCCATGTCACTAAGGGACTAATCATGAAAACGCTTCTTTTTATTGGAATTGTCTTGCTCTCTGGATGTGCAGCTGGAACAATCCACGGTCTTGTCAATCTAGCAATTGTTGAACCATACCTTGATACTGCAATCGGCATTGAAAATCAAAACATGTTTGCATCAGGTGAAGCAGATGACACGTCTGAGTTCTGGGTTGAATATTATTCCTATAGAGCATGGCAGAAAGGCGGACAAATATTGGCCGGTGCCATACTTGGCACCTCGATTGGTGCTTTGTTTGGAATAGTTTTTGCATATTCAAAAAACATGCTGCCAGGTAGACACTTGATCAAAAAAGCCTTGGTTCTATCCATAATAATGTGGGCAACACTTTACATCATACCATTTGCCAAATACCCGGCAAATCCGCCAACCGTGGGTGACCCAGAGACAATCATACTTAGACAGACACTATACTTGTCATTTATTGCCATTTCAGGCCTTTCAGCAATAGGATTCTACCAAATTTACAAGAAAATAAACAAGAAATTCCTAGCCATTGTCGGATACGCCGCGTTCATCTCAGTTGTTTTTGTGATGATGCCTGCAAACCCAGACCCAATAACTGCTCCAGAAGATCTTGTAAATGGTTTTAGGGCAGCGTCTGTAATTGGTGTGTCTGTATTTTGGCTTGCCGTGAGCTTGATTTTGGGCGTGTTGTGGCAAAAACTTCAACCAGATGGCATCATGCAATCAAAACTACAATAGACTTGAAACAATTGTTAAATACTTGACATTTAAACCGTCGTTCTTATTCTATGAAACTAGAACAATAACATTTTATTTAAATGAGAGTGCCGAGTAGACAACGGCTTGAGCCGAAAATTCACCTTACCACAATTAAAAAAATATGATGTCACCCAAAAAGTGATTGAAGCCTTAGCTGATGCTGAATCAAGGACAATTTTGTTTTCGCTCATAAAACATGGCCGTACTGCAGCAGAAATTTCAGACAAATACAAAATTCCACTAAGCTCTGTTTACAAAAAACTGGCAGATCTTGAAAATTTGACACTAATCAATGTTGAAAGATGGATGATTTCAGACAAAGGGCGGAAATTCAAAGTGTATCGAAGCAGGATAAGCAAAGCTGACATTTCCATAAAAAAACCCGAGCCGAGCTTGACTCTGGCTCCAAACTAGGCATATTTTGATGCGATATGGCAAAGAATCCAATATTCCAACTGCGACAATACGATATCACACAACAAATCATAGAAACATTGGCTAATGTTTATTCTAGAGCAGTATTGTTTTCTGTCACACCAAAAGCAAAAGACGCGCAAACGATAGCTGATGAGCTGAAAATGTCGATATCAACTGTCTACAAAATCCTATCAAATCTCGAAGATTTGACCTTGGTGTATGTCGATAAATATGTAATTTCAGATGCAGGAAAAAAGATCAAATTCTATAAAAGCCGAATTAAAAAAGCTGAAATAATAGTTGGGGGAACCACACCAACACTTAACCTTCAGTCAAACTAAAAACCCAAGAGTCATCATTCTATAATCATAGAATTTATCCCTGCTTTAAATACAGTTAGCTGTTCCTAACCAAACATTGAGCGGTTGGCGAGGACTATTGTTATTGGCAATTATCATAGTGTCATTATCACAGTTTGCTCACGCACAATCACAGGATACCATATTAATACAGACAACCAAAGAAATAACCAAAATCGGTGCGAGTCTGATAAAATCAAGTATAGAGAATGGTGATTTTGATGCTGCAAAAAAATACTCCAAGTTCACAACTGATTATTATAGTCACCAAATCGATGGTTTAAGGCAGTCGCAGGTTGAATTTACTGACGATCTGCACCTATTACTAATTGACACTCACTCCAAAATTGAAAACAGCGAGCAGCCCCAAAACATAATTTCCGATATCGTTTCAGCTGAACAATATTTTGATAAATTTCCAAATTCGCAGCAAATACCCTTTGTAGTCTCAAACTTGTTAACCACGGCAGACGAAAGTTATCAAGTCGCCATATCGGAAAATGATCACGAGCAATACGTCATTGCGACATTGCTTGTTGACAGAGCAAACGAGTTGTTTGAGTTGGACGCTTCATTTGATGAACGACAGACTGGAGAGATAGAGTCATTTTTTTCTGATTTGAGGTCTCAGATATCTGACAGAAATGACTTTGTTTCTGTTGGAAAACTGATTACGACGATTCAGCGCGATTTAACTGGAACTGACACCATAGTTTCTAATCAAAACAATCTATATGATGTAATAAGACAGTTATATGATCAGACATTATCTGAAATAAAGAATAATAATTATGAGCGAGCCGAAGAGCACGTAATTGCAGCATATCTGGATAATTTCGAGTATCTTGAGGCGGACATCGAAATAGTCGATGTAGATCTTTTACACAAAATGGAGATCAACATGAGAGAGGAATTGCGTACGATGGTAAAGGAAAAAAGGCCGTTAGAAGAAATCGAGGCATTCATCAATGATCCAATTTTGAAGGATCTTGATACCGCTGAAGGACTAGTCTCCGATATTCAGCGTACGCCTGGGATCACTGCTAATGCAGCAAGTTTATCAGAAAAGGTGCTAAAACCGATGGGTTCTGCAACACAAGACCAGAAATCAGGCGTGATGAGTGAAATTGACTTTATTCGTGCCACTCTTCAAACCATGCTTGCTCAATACAGCGAAGGGAATTATCAGGCTGCATTCACCTCTGCTAGAACAGCATATTTAGACAGTTATGAGTACGTGGAAATCTCACTGCGCGCAATTGATCCGGATTTTACACTCGAAGTCGAGCTTCAGTTTGCCGAGCTTAGAAGTCTCATTAACCAAAAGGCAGATTATGAAAAAGTTGAAGAGGCAACGATTCTGGTAAGGAGAAGCCTTGACGAGTCTGAAAGACTGGTGACTGGAACTGGTCAGCTTGCTCCTGCTATCGCATTCACATCATCGTTTGCAATAGTTTTCAGAGAAGGGCTGGAATCGGTTCTGGTCTTGGGTGCGATTCTCACCTATCTTGAGGCATCAAGAAACACTAGATTCAAACCATATGTGTATTATGGAATAATAATTGCGCTTGGTGCAACTGCCATTACTTGGTTTGTTGCATCTTACATCATTGCGATATCTGGAGCAAACAGAGAACTAATTGAGGCAGTGGCAGCACTATCGGCCACCGCAGTCTTGTTTTATGTGAGTTTTTGGATCCTGAACAAAATCGAACACAAAAAATGGATGGAGTTTGTCAAGGCAAAAGTGTGGCAGGCATCAACCACTGGTGGTGTAACAGTGTTTGTCATGTTATCTTTTTTTACTGTGTACAGAGAGGGATTCGAAACGGTTTTGTTCTATGAGGCAATGTTTGGATTTGCAAAATACATGGAGATGTATGTGGTACTTGGATTTGTCATAGGCCTTGCATCTCTTTTAGCTGTGTATTACGTAACAAGGAAAATTGGAAAAAGATTACCTCTCAAAATGCTATTTGGACTCACGATGGGAGTTGGTGCATATCTCTCAATTGCATTTTTAGGAAACGCCATAAGGGAGTTGCAAACACTCGACATAATCCCATTTACCAGCCTTCTTGGGACGATTCCAAGACTTGATATCAACATGGCAAAAATGACTGGCATTTACCCCACATTGGAGTCAGTCGTAGGGCAAATAGCCTTGCTTGCAGTGTATCTTGTTGCTGCATCATACGTCCTAATGATAAAGCCAAGACGGGAAGAGAGAATAGCAACGATGCGTAAATCACGAAGGGAAGAAAATGAATTCGAGACGCATTAGGGTCGGAATCGATGTTGGCGGTACATTCACAAAAGCAGTGGCAATAGACATCAAAACGGGTCAAATAATTGGCAAATCCACAGTTCCAACTACACACAAAGCGCAAAAAGGAGTCTCAGAGGGAATTGTACTTGCGCTATCAAATCTGCTTGAAGAAACCAAGATAGGGATATTAGAGATTGAGTTAATTGCGCACAGTACAACGCAAGCTATCAATGCACTGCTTGAATCAGACACTGCAAAGGTCGGCATAATAGCAATGGGTGTCACCCCCGAAAAAAATAACGTCATCAAAAGAACAAATCTTCAAGATGCCAAATTTAATTCTGATCAAACGCTAAAAACAGATCATGTTTTTCTTGACACAGCGTACCTTATTTCAGAGTCAGAGGTACAAAACGCGATAAATGGTCTAAAGGACCAGGGGGCACAAGTAATCGTAGCTTCAGAAGCTTTTGGCGTTGATGATCCATCAAACGAAATGTTTGTAATGAAAACCGCCATGGCTAACAAAATTCCAGCTACAGCATCACATGAGATCTCTGGAATTTATGGCCTAGAAATTAGAACCCTGACTGCCGCAATAAACGCAAGCGTCCTTCCAAAAACATTCGAGGTTGCAAATTTTGTAGAGAGTGCGATTCGAGATGCCGGTGTCACCGCGCCACTCATGATAATGAAGGGAGATGGTGGTGTTACCAACATGGATACATTCAAAACAAAACCAATCCTTACAATTCTCTCAGGACCTGCGGCCAGTGTTGCTGGTGCATTATTGCATCTAAAAGTGACAAATGGAATATTTATTGAAGTTGGAGGGACGAGTACCAACATTTGTATAATAAAAAACGGAAGACCTGAAATTCGATATGTTACGATAAAGGATCACCCAACATGCATTCGCTCAATGGACGTAAGAATTTTGGGCGTAGCTGGCGGAAGCATGCTCAAAATAAAAGACAAGCGTGTCTGGAAGGTCGGCCCGAGGAGCGCACACATCGCAGGCATGCGTTATGCGTGTTTTGCAGAGCCTGACACCCTCAAAACAGGCAAAATCATCATGATAAAGCCAAAAGAAAGCGACGCAGAACCATACGTTGCAGTACAGTGCGAGAGTGAGACGTTTGCTATAACAAACACCTGTGCTGCAAATGCGCTTGGTATGATAGAAAAAAACGACTATGCATACGCGGATCAGAAATCCGCAAAAATAGCAATGGAGTTACTAGGCCGCGAGCTTGGAGTTTCAGGCCCAGAAGCAGCAATGTCCATAATTCAAACTGCATCGTTTGAGATAACCAAAGTAGTTTCAAAAATACTAAAAGAATTCAAGATGGAAAAGAACAAGACGCAGATAATTGGCGGCGGTGGGGGAGCATCTGTCTTGGTACCATTTGTAGCAAAACAGCTTGGCATACCATATCAGAAAGCAGAGCATGCTGAAATAATCTCTTCAATTGGAGTTGCATCATCCATGATACAAGAAGAAATAGAACACACTGTTACCAACCCAACACCACAACAAATCTCCGAGCTCCATAAAAAAATTCATACAATGATGACAGACAGAGGCGCAGTACCAGAGTCAATTGTTATAAACAGTGAGTACATATCTGAAAAATCGCTATTGAGGATCTCTGCTACTGGAAATGTGGAGCTTGACAGCTCTGAGAACGCAAAGAATGTGTTCACATTAGACGAAGCGCTGATACGTACAAGTGAGATGATTGGAATTAGCAGAGATCTAGTTGAGCTTAGCTTTGAGACGGATCATTATTTTGTATTCACAGGTCATGTTTCAGAAAAAAAGTTTTTCAGCAAAAAAAATAAACACCACATACTTGTACTAGACAGATTTGGAAGGCAAAAACTCTCAATCAAAAACGCCAAAATGTTTCAGGGTGGAAAAATCTCAATTCTTGAAGAACTTGATGACTTTTTAGAATCACGAAACAGCGAGATTGCCCCTCAGGTCTATCTGCTAAACAATCTCAAACTGATTGATTTTTCAAGCCTAACATCCGTATCCCACATACTGAATGCCGTACAGCAAGAACTTGATGGTATTGAAAAAGCGGCAGTGATAATAGACCTAGGCTAGGGTGCTTTTAGCACAAATTGATGGTTCATTTCATCCCAGGTATCGTCAATCACGGCAGAAAGTACGTTACCCTCTGAAATTAGTACATCTACTATGTGTGGCGTAAGGACCTGCGTGATCATCTGTCCTGTTCTGTTTCCAAATCCGCCATGTGTAGATGTGAATAATACTTCTAATTGGTATTGTACTGGAAATGACTCCAAAACAGAAATCGATCCTATTGTCAGGGTGTCTTCCATCCCATCAAAGGCAAATGTTGGTGCCGACATTACAAAGTTTTTTGCAATTTCGGCAATTTCTGCATCTTGATCTGATGACTCATCATTCTCAACAATAGATTGAATTGTTTGCTTTAATGCAGATAGTTTTGATGGAACATTTTCCGATGTGTCAGTCCATGTTATGGTCTTTTGAAAAATCCCCTGCGAAAATTCAAGAGAATATGTAAAATAATCCGCTGATGAGGGATGTGGTGGGTAGTCCGTTTGTTCAATGTTCAATAAATTGTTTATTCGTACCATTTTTGTGATTTTCTCAATGTCGTCTTGAGATAATGGTGTCGTTAGCTCACGCATGCTGTCAACTAGTGTTGTTTCTCCAGTTGAGGAATCAAATGTCATGGTTTTGCCTGGCAGACCAGCAAAACCTCCCTCCTGCATTATTGAAATTGTAAACGGATCATCTGATTTGACAATTGTCTTTGAAAGATCAATTGTGATTGTAGTGCCTTGCATTTGGCCTGACATCACAGTCATGATCTGTTTTTTGTTTTGCAGATCAAGTGTGAGTTCTACTTCATCACCAATTTCATGTATGTTGGTATTTTTTGTCAGAGTAACTGTTCCAACAAAGCAAAATGTCAATTGAGTTTGTACGCATGACTCACTTGGTTGAATATCCATTCTAACTATCTCAATTCCGTTTTGGCCTGGATGAACTACAGCAGCTTTATCATTATTGATTATTGTTCGAATCACCTCATCTACAAATGGGCTTGATTCGGTCACGACACCCTTTCCATAATATGCCAGAGTACTCGGGTCTGCAAATGCAGGACTCACTTGAATGATCAGCATTCCAATTAATCCAAATACTATCGCGTTCAGTTTTTTATTCAATTCTTAGATCATACATTCAAATGATTATAACCTTTGATTAAATCTCATTTTAATCTAATTCTTGTATTTTAAAACAAATGAAAAACCTATATTCAAAGAATTTAGAAGATTACTACTTGAAAAACTACTTGCTCATCATGATATCAATCACATTGGCATCTGCAATTCCGTTGTCTTTTGCAGACCAAGGAACATACGAAATCGAAGTTGACGGGGAAACATTCGATGTATCATACAACTTTGATGGAGAACTTGTTGCAATGGATGTGGATCAGGAATCAACATCACTGCTTATTGGAACTACAAACGTCGATGACTCTACATTCGAGATAGGTTTTCAGTCGAATTTGCTTAGCGCACAAAATGGGGAGTTTATAGTGCTAGTAGATGGTCTTGAAACAGATTACGTTGTGACATATGATGGAGACAATCCAAGAATAACGTTTCCAATTGTAGCAGACTCGGAGGAAATAGAAATAATTGGGACCAGCGTCATTCCGGAATTTCCTTTTGGCGCATTGGCAATAATGGTGGTTGTGTCTACGATGGCCATTGTTTTTTCAAAAACCAGGCTATTCAAGTAGTGATTTTATCTAACTTGTTTGCCTCAGTTGCCTTTTTGATCTCTCTTGCTATTCTTCGGCCCATGCTCATTGGCTCATCATATAGCAGAGTCGAGTATGGTGAGCCATCCATGTAGATGTTCGTTCCTGCTACGATTCGTGCGGAAAACTCGAAGGTCCAAAACTTGCCGTCCTGATCATAAACCCCCTCTATACAAAACGGGCCGTTCATACCTGGCTTGACAAGTCTTTTTGACGCCTCTACAAATCTTTCACCCATGCTGTATGCATCATCTAGAAGCGATTCACGCAAAACCATGGGACTATTCCCTATAACATTGAATGACGAAATGTAATCCATGTCCATTTGTTGTTTTGATGGTATTCGTGCTAGTCCTTCAATATCGGATTCGTGCCGTTTGTCAACTCCAAAAAATTCCAACTCTTCATTCAAAGGAGAATAGAAGAACTGTAAATACGCCAAGACGCCCATCACATATTCTTGCAAGTAAAGGTCACCATCTCCTTTTATCAATCCTGATGAAATCAGCTTGTCTCTCTTTTTTTTGTAATCCTCCTCGTCAGATGAAAGAAAGTATCCTTTTCCGCCTGCAGCCCCATGCCTTTTTGCAATTGTTAGTTTTTTGATTTTTTTTGGATCTGGAATTGATGATGGGACTGCAAGATTTGCCTCGAGCATGAGTTTTTCCTTTAACATTCTGTCAGATTCCCATTTGAGAATCCATTTGTTACCAAACACTGGAGTCTTGATTGATTCTATTTGCTCTGTCGTCATCTGTGCAATGAGGGTTCCATGTGGAATCAAAACGGCATCATTTTTTTCTAAAACGGATGAGCATTTTGCATCAAGTGTCTCAAGAAACGAGTCTACAAGTATCATCTCGTCAATGAACCCAAATCTTCGGTACAATCGTTCTCTTTTCTTTTCGCACACAAGAATTGTTTTGAGGCCTTCGTCCTTTGCCCCTTTTAGAACCTGCAACGCGCAATGGGAACCAAGCGTAGCAATCGCAGTCATGTTCTTTTAATTTCTGTTAATTGCTAGGCTTTATGAAAGCTCCTTTTGTGTTTTTGACACGTAGTCAAAAATCTCATCGATTAGGTCCATCGAGATCTCTTTTTTTAGATCCTCAGGCGTGGATTTCAGAATAAAATCGATTAGCGACATATTTTTTGGGAGCGTGCCTGGGTTTTTGGCATAAATCGAATACACCGATATTGCATTTGATATTACGATTAGAATTTTTTCTCTATTAGTTAGCGTCATGGTTTGTGTGGTTTACTCTTTTCTTCGCGATCGTATTATTCGCTCTATTATGAGGCCTATTACCACGACGCCCAAGGTTACAATTATGGATACGTAAATGTCAATGGTCGGCTCTCCAGTGGGCACCGAATCGGCTTGCATTGCATATGGCGCCAGTTCTGCTGATGGTGCTTGAAGCGATTTCTGCGCAGCTTCCTCTGCACCCTGAATCAGGGTATCAGCCTGTCGCATTGATTCGTCAGACACTATAACCTGGCCGTTTTGTTGCATGAATTGCGTTGAAAACCATGCGGCAATTGCTGCACCACCTATTGTGGCAAATCGGTATATTCGGTTAAACGAATTAGACAGTGACTTGCTCGATCTTGCCTTTTCTGTAAGGCCTGAAGGCAGGATCACAATAGCAAACTTGTCAACTGTATAATATTTCATGTCGTGCGATTTTGTGTTTTTTTCTGTCTGCGATATTCTTACAATTCCAGCATCCTGCATTTTCTTTAGGTGATAAATTACAAGAGGTAGTGAAATCTCGGTTTTTTGTGCAATTTGGTTTGCAGTCATCTGATCGTTAAACAATAATTTCAAAATCGCCCTGCTAGAGTCTGAGCTTAATAGCTCACCAACTGCCTTTATTTTGTCATCATCTGTTGAGAGAATCTCGATTTTATCGTTGATTCCAACCGGATCTTCCGAATCCCCCATAAACCAAGCATGTCTCAATGTATAATATTAAGACTTTCGACTAAATTCCATGTTTGCCATGTTTTTTGATTAAGATTTTTTATGGACATTAACAGATGTAAAGACCTAAATTCAGTGAAGACATACCATACTGCGCAATGAGATGCGAGAATTGTGGTGAACTTTTGAAAGAGTCCAAATTACAAACCCTTATCAAAACAGAAAAGGACAGAAATAACACCAGCAGAACCATCAGTTGGATCTGTGATAACTGTGGTCAAAAACTTAGCAAGATCGTTGATGATTTACAAATACCTTCAAAATTCTGAATGTGCTCGGTTTTGTCTTTTTATCGACATTGGTAAACCGCTTAATGCAACTAGGGCCAAGATATATTCCACATAAGTGAACATCCTGTGATATGACACAGTCAAAAACCACATCCAAGCCACAAAAGAACAAGAACAACAAGACAAAACCTGAGAATCTAATGAAAAAAGAATACCTAGAGTCATATGAAGAATTAAAGAAATCAATTACCGAAAATCAAAAACCATAGGTAAGAAAATACGTCTATCTCTTAATTAAAATTAGAAATTCTTCCTTATATGCTAGTAACTACCTAACTAAGTATGTTAGAAAAAATATTCGCAAGACTACAAGATAAAAAAAAGACAGCAGATGATGTAAACACAATCAAAGAATCTGAAAACAAGAAACTCGAGAAAGAAGAAATATGAAGTGGAACTGTCAAAATTGTAAATTTTCATGGGAAGGAAACATAGAGACCTTTTTCAAGGTACTTGCCCATGAAAAAACCCACCCAAAAAATGCCAGATGATTTAGAATGCAAGGTTTTCTAGGTAACAGACAGACCAACACGGTACATCACTTAGCTAACATGCAAGAAAACTGTAAAATTGTTGGCATGGAGTTAAAAGATAAGCAGTACTTTACTCCAGATACATTAGAAAATGCCAGGAGCAGGAACTTTTCCCCCTGCATATGGTGTTTGGCAAATCAAGAGAAGGAAGAAATCTAGTTTTGGCATATAAAACAGGTATGGAAAGAACACGAGTAGACTCTGGAGACATGAGAATAATTGGCTATGACGAGTCAACGCAAACATTAGAAATAGAATTTCACCAAGGTGGAACCTATCAATATTACGATGTACCAAAAAAAATCTATGATGGTTTTATGAAATATGCATTATCACATGATGACTATCATGCCAGATACATCAAGAACAGATACCGGCACAAAAAAATACGCTAGTTTATGCAAGCATCGTGCTTGATGATGTTAACTACATAGTATCCAATGAGAACACACCAAACTGAATTCATTTGTCACGGATTCCAGTGACAGTCGCAGTTACATCCTTTATGGCACTTCATTCTTTTGCAATCAGAGCAGACTTTTCTATACGAAGGCGATGTGGAGTTCATAACAGGGTTTAGGTGATTCTGCCTAATTAACCAGGCATTGTAATGAAACCCCATGACGAGTATTGATGTGATATTATCGCCAGCGTAGTAGTCTAAGTTTGCACATCTGTGAGGAAAGACTGAATTAACTAAGCTACGTTTGAGAACGTAACTAATGAATTGAAATCTATGCGTGTAAGTGAAGTTATGACAGCAGATAACTGTCCTAAAAACTCATAATTTCTTAATAAGTTGGATTGATACAACAAATTCATGAAATATTGCCACGATTGTTTAACTCCAATTAATCGCAATTCACCAGAAGAATATTGTAGTTTCTGTAAAAGAGACAGAGCAATTAAACAAAAATCAAACTCCGTATCATAAACCCTTTTGATCTTCCTAAATTATTTGTGACAGTTACACTGACAACTATCAATAATGCATCCATGTTGTTTACAATCAAGACAACGCTTACTTCTACCTGTTTTCATCCTCAACTCTTCAATCCGTCTTGCCTTTTTACTCATGCTCTAACTAGTATTTTGTAAATGCATAACTTTATGATGTATAGGTTTTCTTTGCAAGGCATGTATTCTATGAGATTTTTACGGCACCACTGACTTCAATCATATACTTTTCGATTAAATCCTACTTTAATCAAAAGTAATAAACAAACCATCCATAATACACACATGAACAAAACAATAACAATCGCAGCAGCGACAGGAATTGTTCTTGCGTTGGCGTTTTCGCTTGGCGCGATTCCAGCAGGAATTGACGCCCAAGCTCAAACAGAGTCGACGCCATATCCATCAAGGGAGAAAACACTCTCCGTGACTGGAACTGCAACCACTTCAGTTGATCCAGACTTGCTAAACGTGCAGTTTGGCATCGAAGTGCAAAAAGAGACAGCAAAAGAAGCATTTGACTCCAATTCGCAGCAAATGAACGCCGTCGTGGATGCAATAAAATCAGTTGGCATCACCGAAGACGAAATCAGCACGGCACAGCTCACAATTTATCCTGTGTACGAGTCGTATCAGGACAAAGTGACTGGAGTCTACAAACAGAAACTCATTGGATATAGTGTTTCAAACATCATACGCGTAGAAACAAAGAACCTAAGCTTGGCATCAGACATAATTGACAGTGCTGTCCAGGCAGGAGCAAACAGAGTTGATACCGTATACTTTACGCTGACTCCTCAAAAACAAATGCAGGTAAGCGATGATCTGTTAGCTGACGCAATAAGAAACGCAGAGTCAAAGGCAGAAAAGGCTCTTGTCCCCCTGAACTATCAAATAATCGGGGTAAAACACGTTAGCCTATCAGAATTTGGCTATCCGCCACCAATGCCATACTACAAAGGAGGGTATGCGATGGACATGGCCGAATCTGCAAGAGCACCAGTGTTCTCATCTGAGCAGGATGTAAGTGCCAGCGCAAGCGTGGTCTTTATTATCGGAAATAAATAACTTCCTCCTCTTTTTTTATTTTATTAAAATGCACATTGGCTTGAAATCTATGCCAGCTGTTTTATTTTGTTGGTGATGATCTTGTTTTTTGGTAAGGTTATTGTAAATGTGGTTCCACTTCCAACTGTACTAGCTACATTTATCACACCATTATGCTGTTCGATGATTTTTTTGCAGCTTGCTAACCCAAGACCGGTTCCAATTTGTTTGGTTGTAAATAATGGTTCGAAGATTTGAGGCAACACGTCTTGCGGTATGCCATAACCAGTATCTGAGATTTTTATCAGGACGTTATTCTCTTCATCAAAAAGATCAATGCTTATTTGGCCGGAGTTATCCATTGCTTGAACCGCGTTGATTATGAGATTAGTAAAAACAATCTCAAGCCTTGTAAAATCACATACTGCATACACAAAGTTTGACGACATATTGATTTTGATTGTGTCTGGTTTTACTATTTTATCTAAGACGGAGCCCAGAATTTCGTTTACAAGGTGTTTGTCAAAGTTTAGGCTCACAGGTCTCACAAAGTCAAGAACGTCCTCGATTTGATGTGAGATTCTTTCAATAGCTCGATGCAATCTTGAATAATAGATCAGCCTCTCCTCAATGCGTAGCTTTTGTTTGTTTTCCATTATTTCGACCGTGTTTTTGATAACCGAGAGGGGATTTCTCAAGTCATGTGCTATTCTTGCCGCTAGTTCACCTATGGTCCTTAGCTTTTCTGTATTTTCTGCCGATTGTGTGTGCACTTTCTCAACTGAAGTTATAAAATCGCATGATAGGTTGATTTTAGCGTGGTGCATTTTGATTGCGTTTTCATCCGGTGCATCCAAAATGCAATAAAGTTCTTGTTCTTTTTTATTATAAAACATGTCTAATGTCGAGACGCCAAATTCATTAATTGTGTTGGCCATGTTTTTTATCTCCTCTAGTCTTGATTCACCTACGTGGTGCCCATCGATAAATGAAGGCATAAAATGAATACAATGATTTTTTTTAAGTAATTGTTGGTTTTTGATTCGTACAAACAACTAGAAAGAAACTTGTTGGTTTTTACATCTATTTCATGGCGTGTCAGGCACCGTATGATTTAGTGTGTGCGACAATCTTGCTAAGCGAGTTCAAAATCATCAACAAACGACGCATACCTGCTAAGCTCCTCGATGGTTCTAATCTTACCACGTGTTATTTGGGCAAGTTTCTTTTTGTATGAGAGATCAATTCTAGTTCGGCGCTCTAGCTGCATGATTATTCGTCTTGTCAGGTACTTTCCTTTTCTGTCAAAATCAAAAAGCACTATCAGGTTTTTGTGGGATGAAACCGAATCTGCAAACTTTGTTATACCGCCAAAACTGTGAAATTCTAAAATCTTTTCCTCATATCCGAGTTTTTTTAATGCGGTTGAGTCACGTTTTCCCTCTACTACTACCACGCTTTCTTGGGCGGAATTTAGCTCGACGATGAAATTTTGAAGATCGGATATCTCAGTATTGGAAATTTCCACGTTTTTGTATGAACCAGCTCGTTAATCAGTTTTTGATAAAATGCTCAAGATAAAAAACTGGACAAATTCTACGCAATTGTTTTAATATTTCACGTCTAAATTTCATCAAGAATCCCCATACCAGCTGACCGAAAGGTCGCTGTGCCAGAAGGTCTTGGGAGGGTTTTTTTCCTCCCAAGACCAATTTAACCACATTTTATCATTGATTTTTCAGACTTTTGTTTGTTCATTCCGATTTTGCACATAGATTAATCGCAAATGGTGTAATCGTGATTTGTAGGAAAATGGCAAAAACCCAACGATTTGACGGATATAACACAGATGTCGAAAGGCTTGCAACAAAAATTCAGGCCCACCTCATAGAAAATCAATTTGATGTGGCCTTTTCAAAGGATCAAACCGAGCCAATGCCGATGTTTTTTATTCAAGCAAAAAAAAAGGGGCTCGTCAGGACTGTAGCAGGCACAAGACGAAGTACCGACATCAGTATCAAAGGCACGCCAGACAGTTTTGAGATAAGGATTGGAGTTGGCGAATGGGGCAACAATTTGATTGTGTCTGCGCCGTTATTTGTAATACCAGTAGTTGGAATCACGGCAACTGCGGCAAGGATTTACACTACAAAAAGATTCGAGGCAAAACTTTGGAGACATATCAAAAAACAAGTAGAACTTTTGCGAAATACTGCAGTAATGGACAAGAAAGCAACAAAACCACGCGACAAGCACGAGTATGATTGTGATTACATGGGTGGATATCCTGGATGGAGAACGCAGATCGTTGGCGGAAAGATAATACTGGAAAAAAACCCTGAAACTGACAGGTTAATTTTTGAGGCACCGGACGGCGAACAGATTACAATTCCTGCGACAAAAATTGAAAAAGCTGTAATCGTGTCACAAAAAAACGGGTCGGACAACGATCTGATGGTAGAAATTACATGCAAAGACAAAGATGGCAATACAATTAGCCCAGTTTTGAGCTTGTCAGACGACGTCATCACCAGCGTTTTGATAGGAATAAATGAAATTATTGATAAAGGCGTATAGAGCCCTTGCAGATTAGTCAGATGGCCTGTCGCTTTAAAAATTCCGATTCAGCACTTTTTATTTTTTCAGAATCTGATATTCCATAGCTCATGTCTACAAGTTCAACTACATTACTGATTGGAATGATGGCCTCATCTTTTTCACAAAGCGCGTCACCTTTCAGATTCAACAATGTCTCAATGGTGTCATCGAGAACCATTCTGGCCTCCTTGATATAGTCAACCAAGTCCGAACTATCGTTCATGCTTGATAGGATGATGCACCAGGTAAATAATTTTTCAAATGTTCAAAAAGCACAGTTAGGCACAAAATCTTTCAATTAGTTCGTTTTCTACAAACAGACTAGGACTTTTGCCCCCCTCAAAGCAATTAACATTATGCACTATGTACAAAGAACACCTAGCGGAATTTGCTCATTTTATGTGCTCAGAATAAAAAACATGGTTAGAATTTTCGGTATTTTGATTACTAAAACAAACAAGGTTTTGTTTTTCCATCAACAAAAAAACAATCAGTTCAAAAGCACATTCATAATAAATGATCAGGCAGCTCACCTTGTCATCTGTAAATAAAACAAGGATACTGATTTTGGGCGGAGGATTTGCAGGGATTTCAGTTCTACGGCAGCTTGAAAATGTTTTCAAGAAAAAAGATGTCAAAATAACACTAGTCAATGAAGATAATTTCTTTTTGTTTACGCCAATGTTGCCAGAGTTGGCGTCAGGTACCATCCATCCAAGCGACATATCGATTCCATTACGAATGTTCTGCAAGAATTCAGAGTTCATTCAGGCCAAGGTATCATCGATTGATCTCAAAAACAAGCTTGTTGCCATTACACGTACTTTTGATGGGAAGGTAAAGGTTCTTGGGTATGATTATCTGGTCATATCAATTGGCAGTAAGACGAACTTTTTTGGAAACAAGCGAATTGAAAAGAACGCATTTACAATAAAGAGCATACAGGACGCAATTGCAATAAAAACACATCTTATCCACATGCTAGAGATTGCAGACAGTGAGGAAGATCAAACGATTCAAGAAAAACTTCTAACAGTAGTTGTAGTTGGGGCAGGGTTTGCCGGGGTCGAAACGATTGGCGAGCTAAATGATTTTGTCAAGGATTCTGCCAAAAGTTACTACAAGAACATAAACCCGCACAATATCAACATGATTCTAGTTTCTGCAAATGGTACCATTCTTCCTGAACTTGGAGAGGGGCTTGGACAGAAGGCATACGAGTCACTTCAGGATGCTGGAATTCGAATAATTCCAAATACAAAGGCAGTTGACGCTGGAGAGGATTTTGTGTTTTTGGGAAACGGAGAAACGATCCCATGTGCCACGATGATTTGGACTGCCGGGGTTACAATTGATCCAGTCATTACAAATCTCGATTGTGAGCATAAATCAGGCAAGATCCTAGTTGACAAATATCTAAACCTCCCAAACCAACAAAACATTTTCGCACTTGGTGACTGTGCGGCAATTTCAGATACAAAGACAGGTAATTTTTATCCGCCAACTGCCCAGCATGCACTGCGCGAAAGCAAGGTTGTTGCTCACAATCTCAGATGTGCAATCCTTGGGAATAATTCTAAAAAACAGTTCAATTTTGAAAGCAAGGGAATGATGGCAATAATTGGAAAAAGAGACGGTATTGCGATGATTTCCGGGCACAAGCTTTCAGGCACACTTGCGTGGTTGGTGTGGAAGACATACTATCTTGCATTGCTGCCAACATTTGAGAAAAAGCTCAAAGTTGCAATGGACTGGACAGTGAACCTGTTCTTCAAGCGCGACATTACACTGGTCAGAAAGATAAAGAGAAAATCCCTAAACAAATTTGATCTTGACGACATGTCAAGTCTTGACAACATATTATTCAAAGTAGAAGGACAAGCACAAAAACAAAATACTGCCTAGGCATCTATTGTGAATGAAGGGTAAATAATCAGTAAATTTTTGTTTTTTATTAAAATAAATACGGTCATACCAGACCAAAATACATCACATGATAGGAACAGATCTTGAAAAATGGCGCAGGACACATTATTCTACCCAACTCTCACCACAGCTCGCAGAATCAGATGTCACTATAATGGGTTGGGTGCTAAGCGTAAGAGGGCATGGAAACATTTCATTTATGATGCTAAAAGACAGTGAAGGGGAAATCCAGGTTGTGGCAAAGGCCGGTAGCTGTCCAGACGACGTACGCGAGAAAATATCACATCTAAAGGCACACTCCTCGATTGGGATAATAGGCACCATAAAACCATCAGAAAAGGCTCCAGGTGGAATCGAAATCATACCAAAGGATCTCCGAGTGTTTTCCGATGTAGAAAAAATTCCACCGTTTGAGCCATATGCAAAAACAGTCAAAAACATAGACACACGGCTTGAGATCAGGCCAATCGATCTAAAACGAAAATCGCTGCAACATGTCTTCAAGGCACGAAGCCTAGTTTTAAAATCGATTAGAGACTATTTTTATGAAAACAAATTTCTAGAAATAAACACACCAAAGATGATTTCAACTGCAACAGAAGGCGGCGCCGCTCTGTTTCCGATATTTTATTACAACAAGGAGGCATTCTTGGCCCAATCCCCACAGTTATACAAAGAACAGCTTACGATGAGCTTTGAAAAAGTCTTCGAGATTGCCCCAATATTTAGAGCAGAGCCATCAAGAACAAACAGGCACCTATCTGAGGCCATCTCAATAGACATGGAGGAAGCATATGTAGATTACAACGACATCATGAAGCGGATAGAACAAGTAATACAAACATCAATCAAAACAGTTCAGAGATATGCAAAAGAAAACGCCGATTCCGAGTTTGTCGTCCCAGAACTGCCAAGTGAAATTCCACGATATTCATACTCTGATCTTGTGGAAAGGATGCAAAAAGCAGGTGCAAAAACAGAGTGGGGTGATGACTTGTATCCATCAAACCTCAAAAAAATAGGATTGGATGGGTTTTATTTTGTCAAGGACTGGCCAACAGGACCAAAGCCATTTTACGTCAAGGTTAGCAAGCAGGATCCCAAGATTTCAGAGTCGTTTGATCTTATGTTTGGGGACCTGGAGCTGTCTTCTGGTAGTACAAGGGTGGAAAAACGCACAGAGCTTGAAGAACGCATGAAGAACAAGGGCCTAAAAATTGATGCTTTTGAGTACCATTTGAGGGCATTTGACTATGGAATCCCGCCACACGCAGGATGCGGTATTGGCCTTGAGAGACTAATGATGTCACTGACAGGCACTGAAAACATAAGAGATACAACATTTTACCCAAGAGATGTAGACAGGCTCACGCCTTAGGTGATACATTTGGTTACAAAGGAAGACATTGAACACGTCGCAAAACTGATGAGGATCGATATTGAAAACACGGAAGAATATTTTGAGAGAATCCAGAAGATTTTGAATTATTTTGACAGTTTGGACAAGGCAGACATCGAATCAGAGGAAATCCCAGTCCAAGAAGTTTCCATTAATGATCTTAGAGATGACAAACACATTCCATTTGAATCAAAGTTGATTTCTCAGCTGAAAACATACAAGGAAAGCTTTGTCAGAGCACCAAAGATGAACTAAGTTGAACCTTGCAGTTTCTGCCATAGAGTACATCAACAATGTAAAAAATGGCAATACCACAGTGGAGGAATTTATAGCAAAGACACTAGAGCACATATCAAAGCATGATAAAAATCTCCACGCATATCTCTCAATTAATGACAAGGCATTAGATGAAGCCAGAATAATCGATAAAAAAATCAAGGCAAACGAAAAAGTTGGCGCGTTTTATGGGATGCCAGTTTCGATCAAAGACAACATCTGCATCAAAGGCGGAAAAACAACGTGCGCATCAAAAATGCTGCAAGACTATGTCGCGCCATACGATGCAACGGTAGTATCGAAACTAAAATCACAAGACTCCATATTGATTGGAAAAACAAATCTTGACGAGTTTGCGATGGGTGTTACAACAGAGTTTTCGGCATTTGGTCCAAGCAAAAATCCATGGAATATAGATTATGTGCCAGGAGGGTCGTCTGGCGGAAGTGCCGTATCTGTTAGCGCGTTAGAATGTGTTGCCTCGCTTGGCTCAGATACTGGCGGTTCTGTTAGAAACCCTGCTAGCTTTTGCTCAGTTGTGGGCCTAAAGCCAACCTATGGCCTTGTTTCCAGGTATGGATTGGTATCGTATGCAAACAGCATTGAGCAAATTGGGCCTCTTGGTCGCAGAGTGGAGGACGTAGCCTTGCTCTTAAACCACATATCTGGCAAGGACCAAAACGACCACACCACGCTCAATAGCCATTCCCAGGATTATCTAGATGGAATTGACTCCGGCATTCAAGGCAAGAAAATAGGCATAATATCTGAAATGAGCAAGGGCGAAGGCCTTGACAAAAACGTCGGGTCTGCATTTTTGAGAGCAGCCTCAACATTTGAAAGCCTGGGTGCCAAGGTTGAAGAGGTGTCACTTGATCTAGTTGGATTCACTGTTGCCACATACTACATTTTGACTACCGCAGAGGCCGGGAGCAACCTTTCAAGATATGACAACCTTAGATACGGGTACGACCTCGACTTGGAAGGGTATGAGTTCAAATCATACATTTCAAAGGCAAGAAGAAACTTTGGTCCAGAAGTTACAAGAAGGATGATCCTTGGAGGGTTTGTTCCGTCCGCTGGGTTTGCAGGAAAATATTTGCTCAAAGCACTAAAATTAAAAAACAAACTAAAAAAAGAAGTTTCAGAAGCATTCAAAAAATTTGATTTTCTCATTTCTCCAACCGTTCCAATCCTGCCGTTCAAGTTTGGGGAAAAAATAGATGACCCACTTGCAATGTACATGGCAGACATCAATACCGTTACTGCAAATCTCACTGGCGTTCCTGCGATTTCAGTCCCATATGAGATCCACGATGGTTTGCCAATAGGAGTACAGATTCACGCAAACATGCTACAGGAAAAACAGCTACTGCAAGCGGCATATTCTTTGCAGAGCACTACAAAGCTGCCAGAGGTTCCACTATGATAGGACTTGAGATACACTGCCAGCTGACAAATCTCGAGAGCAAATTGTTTTGTTCCTGCAAGGCAAACTATAGAGAGTTTTCCCCAAATGCCAACATATGCCCCGTTTGCATTGGACTGCCAGGTACCTTACCAAGACTGAATCAAAAGGCAGTCGAAAAAGCAACAATGATTGGATTGGCACTAAACTGTCAGACCCCCCAAAAGATTGGCTTTTTTAGGAAAAACTACTTTTACCCTGACTCGCCAAAAAACTTTCAAATCACACAGCTTAACATGTACGGCCCGACAAGCATTGGAGAAAAGGGGAAAATCTCAATCGAGGGAAAGGACATCAGAATACGAAGAATCCAACTTGAAGAAGACCCCGGAAGGCTGATTTACGAAGGCGCTTCCGAACGCACACAGATTACCCTTGTTGACTATAACCGTGCAGGCACTCCCCTTGTGGAGATTGTAACAGAGCCTGACTTTGAGAATCCAAGGCAGGTGAGGCTGTTTTTGAACATATTATCAGACTTGCTTGAAAACCTGGGCGTTTCCGACCCAACGCTCGAAGGGGCGATGCGCGCAGATGCAAATGTCTCAGTAGGAAACGGTCCAAGAGTAGAAGTCAAGAACATTGGCTCCTTTTATGATCTGGAAAAGGCGATTCATTTTGAGATAACAAGACAGGAAAGCCTCAAGGCAAGGGAGATCCCAATCGTACAGGAAACAAGACACTGGGATGATAGACGAAAAATCACAATTTCATCAAGAACAAAAGAAGAGGATGAGGATTACAGGTATATCTTGGAAGGCGACATTCCTTGGGTCGTCCTCGATTCGCAGTCAATTGAAAAATGGAGGAAAAACATGCCAGAAAGTATCAGCTCAAAAAAAGAGCGATACGTTGCAATGGGAATACCAGTACAGGTAGCAGACGTGTTGTCGTCCGATAAATATTATTCAGACTTGTTTGAGCAGGCACATAACGAATCAAATGCAAAAGAGATTGCTAACATGATCACAACTGATCTGATGGGACTAGTCGACACGCGTGAAAAAAGAGAACAGTCCAAGATCACGCCAATGCACTTGGCTGATCTGACAGATCTTATTAATTTGGGCAAAGTTACTCGTGCTTCTGCAAAAAACGCACTGCAGGAAATCGTAAACACGGGAAAACCTGTTTCAGAAATCATTTCACAGGTAGGCCTTGGCAAAATTTCCGATGAAATCGAGCTTGGAAAAATAATTGACGAAATAATAAAGCAGGAACCAACCGCAGTACAGCAAGCAAAAGAAAATCCACAGACTATCAACTATCTAGTGGGCAAAGTAATGCAAAAAACAAAAGGAAAAGCTGATCCCGTCATAACCTTGAAGATATTCAAAGAAAAAATATCCAAATGAATGATCACTCAAGTGCGGATGTAAATGAGATTGTAAGGATAATGTCAAAACTGCCTGAATTTATCTCCCTTGATGACATTAAGATCAAGCATGAAATTACGCATAAAATTGCACAGACATTACGAGAATACTACTGGGAAAATACCCGTGGCAGCAACACTGGCTGGACTATCAAATTCAAAAAGGCTGGAATCACCGAAGATGACGGAAAGACAGCCATTGCTTGCGCAAGAAGACTCGGAATAGAGATCTCTTAGATGAAAAAGAATCGGTGGTTTTTACCGCTTTAGCTTCTTTACTTCTTGTGCGACAAGTGGTAAAAATGCACCAACATCTGTCACAATTCCCAAGGCTTGCCACGTGCCCCTGTCCATCAGTTTTGTAACTGTTGGCTGGTTGATATCCACAACAATTACCTTGACGTTTGCAGGAATCATGTTTCCAGTCGCTATTGAATGAAGCATCGTTGAGACCATTATCACCATTTTGGCACCCTTGAGGAGTTCTTTGTATTTTTTTTGTGCAATCGCAGTGTCAGTTATGACATCAGGTAGTGGCCCGTCATCACGGATTGATCCTGCCAGCACAAACGGGGTTTTTCTTTTTACGCATTCATACATAATTCCTCTTTTTAGCTTGCCTGTCCTGACCATGTTGGAAATAGAGCCTGACTTGAAGACTGCATTAATTGTATCCATGTGATTTCGGTGTCCCTTGACTGCAAGGGAACCATCATTGACATTCATGCCAAGAGACGTTCCGAGTGTGGCGTATTCTATATCATGTACTGCAAGTGCATTTCCGGCAAGCAGTCCATCAATGTAACCAAGTCTTATCAAATTAGCTACTGAATCTGCTGCGCCGGTGTGTACTATGGCTGGGCCGCCAACAAGTATTATCTTGCCTCCTTGTTTTTTTGTCTTGTAAATGTCTTCGGCTACTTTTTTTGCAATGTGCTGTGTAGGTCTTTCACTAGAGCTGCTACTCCCCATGAACTCAAAGACATTAGAACCATCTCTTGGCCTCTCTGGGAGCGTCACCTTTACGCCTGCCTCCCCAACTACGACCAAGTCGCCTTTTTTTACATCACGAATCGCAACGCAGCTCGCTCTGCCTGATTTGACTACAATGCACTTGTCCATCATCATGTTTTCAACTACAATCCATTTTCCGCGCAAAAGAATCTGTGTGGCGTTGTTAGTTGTACTGTAAAAATCGTCTGGCATCACCATGTCTTTTTGGGCTGTCTTTAGGACGACTTGTTTTCCAATTGTCGGAATTGCGCCAACGCGATAAACCTGCTCTAAAATCTTGTCAAGGTGCGCTTGGTTCTTTCCTTGAATTTGCAGTTTGGCATAGCTGGAATCCTTTTTCTTTTTTCCCACCTGCATGACAAGAACCTCAAATTCGCCTCCAAGATCCATTATGACATCAAATATTCTGGTCAGTATCATAGAGTCGATTAGGTGTCCTCTTACCTCTACGTCCGACGTGAACTTGGTCATTCCTAGATTACGACCTCAGCACAATTTAAAATCTATTCAATATAGAATAGTTGACACGCCTAGGCTTTTCTTTCTGACTAGATAGGCAGATGAACATTGCCCTGGAATTTTGGTATGTTGTCTTTTTCAAACTCTGCTACCATATGATCACATTGTTCTTTTGTCACACCCTGGACAATTGCCTTTGAAAACCCACCGCTGTCACAAAGCGCAACGATGTAGCCGCTGGTATCTGTTAAAACAAATCCGCTTGATTCATCTATTACTGCGTAATAATTTTCCTCACCAACCGGATCCCAGACATTGGTCTTTGTATCACGTAAGGCAAGTGCAGGCATTGCACGATTGTTTGCCAGCTTGTTGAGATACTCGCGTGATGCTTGTACACGTTTTTGTCCAACTCTTAATGCTTGAAAATATTGCATCCAAATACAGTCTAGATTTTAATTATTAAAATGTAGAGAAGAGAGTTATATTGTGATGCATCAAAACCACACCATGCCGCTCTCAAGCCACATCATATTGTACCTAAACCAAATCACGTCACAAGTTCAGAACAAAAACACTCTCTCAGAAAAAGACGAGCAGATGATAAAAGACATCTTTTCCAAAATGTTACAAAGTGGACAGAGATACGATGTTGAAGAAATTGAGGCATGGTTTGAAAATCATGGCGGCTGGACTCACAGGCCTACAGTTGTGAGAATTGCCAACATGTCTCATTACGTGCAGTCAAGATTTGATCAAAACCCAAAAAAAATCCACGTAGTGTCAGACCACGACGATTGTAGCTGCAGTTAGACTTGGAGTTTTTCCAACAGTTTGGCAACAACCTGACTGTTTTCTTGGCGTTGTGCCAAAAGTTCATCTAGTCTTTTTTTGTTAGCATCATGGCTTTGGGAACCGGATACTAGCTGAAAGTATTCTTCGTCAAGAGTGTTGTTTGCCTGCAATCGTTTTATTATTTCAAACAAAATCCCGATTAGTTCGTTTTGAGCACGGATTAGTTCATCTTTGTTCTGCTCCGACATCAAAATATCTTGTGATGCTGACACTTATCAAGTCTTAGAGGAATTTTGAGAGAATCTTTGATAAATCCTTATCAGCTATTTCGGCTTGCGCGGATTCAAAAAATGGTGCGAGCTGGTTTTTTGTAAAGCCCGATTGGAGGTATTTGCTAGCTTGAATTGCCATCTCGAGTTTGTCTATCTGATGCAAGAGTTTTGCCTCTTCTGATGTGTTTTTTTGGTATTCCTGCCATATGTTCCAATATTCAGCTTTTTGTGATTCGGTAAGGCTTTGCAGAATTTTTTTCATTGCCTTGTCTTCAAGTGTTATTTTTTTTGATTTTGATGTCTGATTAGGGGTCAGGTCTCCAGTAATTGTCTCTGCCAAGTCATGTAATAACGACATTTTGATCATCTTTACAGTATCAAGTTTTCTCTGATCAGAGATCACCATTGCAATAACTGCCATCGAGTAACAATGATCCGCGACGGATTCCGGGTTTTGCAGGCCAAGTTTGTCCTTCCAGCCCTGGCGTTGCACTGATTTTAGCTTGATGGCTGTTTGGAAAAACTCGGCAAGGCTAGTACTTTCTTGAGTCGCCTTCAAGTAATCCTGATCCATGATGAATTCGGTCTATATGTTTTGAAAGCTCATCTTTTGTTTTGAATTCAGACTGACAGTATGGGCAAACGATTTTTTGTTCCATAAACCAGATGCCACAATTGATTCTATTAAGTCAATCGAAGAATTTTTCCAGTCAAGAACACGTCGGGACGAACAAAATAATAGTCTGGCCTACAAGATTCCAATAATTGAAAATCTATACCAAAACAGGTGACGATGGTACAACCGGGCTGCAAGGTGGAAAACGCATCTCAAAGTCGGATTTACGCATTATTGCATATGGCTCTATAGACGAGACAAATTCTTGCCTCGGAGTTGTGCTCTCGTATGATTTGGACTCTGACATCAAAGAGTTGCTGACAAGAATTCAAAATGAGCTGTTTGTTGCAGGCTCTGATTTGTCTGATCCAAACCTTGCCAATACTAAAAACAGAACCGCTGATTCCATGGTTGCAAATCTTGAAAAAAACATAGATGTGTTTGAAGAAGAGCTGGTGCCGCTTGGAAACTTCATACTTCCTGGCGGACACAAAGTAGCATCATATCTCCATTTGGCAAGAACCATTGCAAGACGCGCTGAAACCCAGATAGTCGCACTATCAAAGCAAGAACAGCTTAATCCCATGTGCCAAAAATACCTAAACAGGTTATCCGATCTTTTGTTTGTTCTTGCACGAGTAGTCAACAAAAGAGTTGGAACTGCAGACATAGTTTGGAAACCATAATCTGCGATCCAAACTCCACATTCAAAGTCGCCATGCATGAACTTTTTGCATAACCATGAATTCAAATAATCATGATTAAGAGTGATGCCTTACCAAAAGACACTTTAATTCCTCATTTGAGAAAAAAACCGAGCCAAGGTAGCTCAGCCTGGGAGAGCACTCGGCTGAAGACCGAGCCGTCGTGGATTCAAGTCCCACCCTTGGCACATTTTTGTTTCCCAAGTATTCAGAGAGCAGTGACGAATGGGAGTTATGTGAGCGGCTTGAACGTGTTTAGTGCACTTTTGAGTGTGTTAAAAGAGCCAGGATCAGATGAAAATCCATGGACAGAATACATCATTCCCTCCTTGCTCATAAAATGAAAGTCTTTTCGCAGCATCATCTGGTTTCCATCTTGCTTTGTAAACTTGAGCTCAACTACTGTCTTGTATCCATAGTTCGTGTCTACAGTCATGATACTATTACCAAGTCCAAACCCGCCACTGCTCAGATCTGTCAGCTTCAGGTAAGAGTGAATATCATCCCGGCTGGAAAAACTTTTGACAGGCACATAAGAATCTACCAAGATGTGGTTTCCGTCAGTCTCCGCACTAGCAAAGGAAAACGGAAAATTCGTCTTTTTGCTCCACCCATCAGGAAGCACAATTGAAAAGAACGGATCATCATCATTACCGAATCTGTCTTGTTTTGAGACAATCTTTGAATTTGTCTGAGTGGTTGTATCGGTTTGGGTTTTTTTGTCAGTTGTCCGTTTTTGTTCTAATGCATATGTGTCTTGATAAGCAATACCTGTGGAAACAAGCAAGATTGCAGAGATTATCACAATTAATGACTTTGTCAAGCTTGACTTAGTTCACAGATCTTGCCTTTAAATGCCACTGTCAACCTGGCTTGATAAGCTGTTCCTTAAGTACCGGTTTTTTAGATTTCGTTCACAGCCCACGACCTGCAACTTTTTTTCAGCCTTCGCTGATGCAACAGCACCAAAGCAAGTAATGTTTTAATACGTGAAAATAGTCTCATGAGAAAGTCATCTTGGCAAAAAAAGAACTAAAGGCAAAAAAAGAAAAAACAAAAGCTCTTCCAAAAAAGGAAAAAACAGCTAAAGTATCCAAACCAAAAAAAGGAAAAGGCAAGAAGGGAAAAGACAATTTCCTAGCCGACGACGGATTGGTAATCATCGATGAGAAGATAGAAGAAGACAAAGAGGCTGAGCTCGAGGCAAGAAAGGCATACCTAGAAGAAGCAAGATCCCAAGAAGTAGATGACTAACTAAATCTTTATTCGTAAAAACCTCCCATACTAGTACATGCGTGCGCTGTGTCTTATTACCATCAAGCCTGGAAAGACAGACAAGGTAATCGAATCATTACGTAAAAAACGTAAGCTCCTCAAAGAAGTGATGCCAGTTACTGGACGCGCAGACATCTGCGTTTTATTGCAAGGCACATTTGATGAGATAAACAACATGGTAATCGACTTTAAGAAAATCAAGGACATAGTAAGCACAGAGACATTAATTGAAGTGGAGGTAAACATGGGATGGTAAAGGCAGTAATTTTGGTAAAGTCACCAAAAAGGCTGATTGCCGCAAAGCTTGGCAAGCTGAATTTTGTCTATAACTCCTTTCCTGTTAGTGGCCAGTTTGACGCAGTTGCATTTGTCGAAGTCAACGACCTATCTGAAATTAGGGATATCACGACAAAAATCCAGATGATTCCAGGTGTTGAGCGGACCGAGACGATGATGCAGATACAGTGAATATCAATAGGTCAGTAGCCTGTCCGATGATTTTGCCGTGGCACAATAAAGCATTTAACAGCGTATTGTATAATCACCATGTGAACATAAAGCGTGTCGGAAACGTCATTTTAGCAGTAAAAGATCTGGACAAGTCAACCGAGTTTTACCACAACATTTTGGGGTTGCCTATAAAAAACCAAAGAAGGACATGGGTGGACTTGGGACAGACCGGCGCACTACTCAGTATACATCCCGCCTCGATCACAGCTGATCACAGATCAGACAACATGGAAGGTGGCATTGTAATTGGATTTCTAGTAGGTGACGTAAAATCTGCTATTGATGAACTCAGATCAAAAGGCGTAAAAATTCATCGGGACATTGTTGACAGAGAGGCAGGTAAGAATGCAATCGTTTTGGATCCAGACGGTTACATGGTGTCGCTATTTGAGCCTAAATTTGAGGATTCAGAACAACAAACAAAAGGATATCACGGATTTACTCCGGCCTAGACAATATTCTTTATCTTTTTAATTACATCGGCTACTGATTTTGTATTTGGGTTGAGTGATACATAGTAGATAACTTTGTTTGCTGGAATGCAAGCAACCGTTGTCTTTTGGTGTTTTAGTGTGATGTGATCAATGCCGCCAAGTGCCCTTGATTGCAGATTACGAAGCGATATCAGATTTGAAACTATGAAAAACTCGTTTTTTGCATCCTCCGGCTTTAGTATTGGCTTTATTCCAGATTTTATCATCCCCGTCATGGTTCTTCCATACTCGTTGATCACGCCAACGTATCGAATTGACCTTGACAAAGCGAGTATTTTCTGACAGTTTTTCCTGTATCCAAGAATTGATTCTTTCCATTTCTGATCTGGCGTTTTGATCAACAACTAGTGGTATGAGTCAAAAGTTAAAAGAGTTTGTTATTTCGTAGTGGAATGATTTTAAAATAACTATTATGGCTCCTAGAAATTGTTATGAAAAGACTAGATCTGTTTTTTGCTTTTTAGTTGCTCTATTCGCTTTTTCAGCTCAGCGTTTTCTTTTCGCAGCTTTTCATGTTCCTCTTTTGAAATAACGTCGTTTGTAGCTCGAATATTCATTGGATGTCTTGGCAAGAATGCATTTGCACTCATATCAAGCAAACCAGAAGCGTGTCGGAGGTACATTTTATGAAAATCGTGTAGTTTGGCAGAAAATGCAGCATCTTCTCTAATCATTTTCTCTTTTAGCAGCGCAGGATTTGTACCAAGATGCACTCCCAGTGCTGGAGGATACCTAGGAAAAGCAAAAGGACTAAGACTAAACCCTAGTGGGTATCCATGCATGTCGATATGCGGCTTCATGTCTGTTTGGTCCACAAACAGGATACACCGATAGGGTATTTCTGCCTTAGCATCAGGCGTGAAATATACTACCTTGTAAATCCGGAGGCATTTTTTATCAAATTGAGCTGATCGCAGATCCTTATAGCGATCAGAGATTGCCATTCAGTTTAGCATGGGATTCGACTTGAAACACTGCATGAAGTGCAAAAAAGACATCAAGGGAAGCGAATTGCATAAAATTGTCATTTATGTAATTCAAGAAAAATTCACCGATCACCACTACGAGCACGTAGAGTGTCCTGACAAATTTACAGTCTAGTCGACATATGCATGGACAGGGTACAGCTCACCTGAATCCCTGTGGTACTTCCATTCATTGTTCTTCCAGACAACCTTTTCAAATGATGACTGCATAGACGGATGAACCCTGGAGTAAATGTCATCGCCAATTAAGATCTGATTTGGCTTTGCCATGCTCTGAATCTTTGCAGCAATGTTCATGACAGGTCCTAAAATATCAACGTGTGATTTTTTTGCGTCTGCACCATACCTAACTATCATATTTTCTCCATAGTCGATTCCGATTTTTATTGCGAGATCTGGATATTCATATTGGTTTAAGATCGGGTTGATGCCTTTTTGGATCACAGTGATCATTGATTTTGTGCAAAGTACAGCATTATCAACTGGCTGCAATTGATTTTCCTCTGCCACGAAATAACCAATCACGGCATCGCCCACGAATTTTAGTACGTAACCATTGTGATGTCGTATGGTGGATGCCATTTCTTGTGCAAAACATGTGATTATTATTGCAACCTTGTCTTCTGGAAGCTCAAGGGTTATGTTTGTGGAACCCACTAGATCCACATACATCACTACCATCTTCATTCTTGAAAAGACATGTTTTCTCAAAAATGCATCTGACTCGTCTTCTACTGGAGAATACTCGTATCCGCTCTTTAATGCGTGCCAGACCCTGTTCTGTGTCTCCTTAATCAAGGTCTCAGAATCCACTGCTCTTTCTGTGGATTTGCTTAACATCATGTCTATTATGCCATAATCTTTCGTGGGCTTGTTTTCCGAATCATTCTCCAAAACACCTTCTTTTGTCTCTGGGTTGTTTTCTGCACTGCTCATTTTAAAAACCCCTACTCGAGTGGGAAGCTAACATCGCAAACCGGGCACTTTGCCCTTTTGCCACCATATGCATCGTCATAATACTGGACTACCTCTACATTACAATTTGAGCAGATAATCTTGCTTATCGACATTCATGAATAATTGGATGATTTTGTATTTAAGATATAGGTACAAAACATTAGAATTTTTAGGCTCGATTATGACCAATTCTTATGCGCCTAGGAAGCAAGACTCTCGACGAGTTTTTCAACGTTTTAGCCCAGAAATCTGATAAAATCAGCCATCTATTTCAAAAAAACATAGAAGCACACATCAAAGCTGCTCCAATCAAAGTCATGCTCGGGGACACCACCATAACCGATCAGACAACCTTTGATCCACAAAACATACATGATTTTTATAATAAAATAATCAACAATCTGCCAAATTGGAAGACGCAGGGGATTTCTAGCACGAGTGATGAGGATCTTAGGCGGATTTTTGTAAAGATGGAGCGCCAAGTAGGAAACTATGTCTTGCTATGGCATTTATCGATGCAGTACCACGCCTTGCTTTACTACAAGCCAGACATCAAAGTCCAAGAAATCCAAAAAGAGCTTGCTGAGCTACTTGACAGTACAACTGATAAGGAAAAAGAGCTTGCTGAGCTGACAGATGACATCATAAAAGAAAGACTCGAAGCATTGGGATACAACGATCCTGATGAGCAAAAGATCTTTGAGGTGTTGTTTGACAACGACAAACTTCGTGATGAGCTTGCCTCAGAAACCAGTAAAAAAACAGACTTTGATTTCAAGGCAAAGGACCAGAGAAAAAAAGAACTGTTCAAAGCACTCGATAATCTGTTGATTGAAACGTACCAAACCACTTCAGTGCTAATTGACGAAAACCGACTCATTGCTGGAGAGGAGGGGGGAGTATGTACATTTGATCTTGATTTTCTAAAAAATAAATCACGTCAAGCGATTTTTGAACCAAAGAGAATGTCATCTGAAACAAAGGAAAACATTGTAAAAGAGTTGGATGAGATAATCCAAGTCTTGTCTATCTGAGAAATTCTTATATTGTCACACATGATATGTCGTAATAATAACAGCCAAAGGATCAATGAACTAATTTACTTAGTTCAAGGGGAGAACGATCCTTTGACTAATCATGTACGATCATCGTCAACCTATTTAAGATCTATGTAGAAAATTATGCGTAAAAAATGATGCAACTGCAGGCACCTAACTTTGCAGTTTAGTAGAGATGTTTTAGACAAGAAATTAAATAGCAAGATGATTTCGATCAATTCTAATGATTCCAACATATGAAGACATTGTAAAAATCAGAAGGTCGTACAGTAACATAATTCGCAAGACTCCGCTTTACTATACTGAAACATTTAGCAAAATGTCAGGCTCGCGAGTTCACCTAAAGGCAGAATTTCAGCAAAAAACCGGCTCGTTTAAGCTTAGAGGCGCATATGCAAAAATAAAATCATTGAGCTCAGAAGAAAAAAAACATGGTGTTATCGCAGCGTCTGCTGGGAACCATGCACAAGGCGTTGCATACGCATCAAAGCTTGAAAAAATACCATGCACCATTGTAATGCCACTCACTGCATCGCCCGCAAAGGTTGCGGCAACCCGAGGGTATGGTGCCAAAGTCCTTCTGGAGGGAATAAACTATGACGAATCATGGGCCAAAGCCCAAGCCATCTCAAAAAAGACAGGCGCAAAAATAATTCATGCATTTGACGATCCGCAGATAATTGCCGCAAACGGCGCAATTGGACTTGAGATTCTAGAAGACTTGCCAGATGTTGACGAGATTTATACCCCAATAGGCGGTGGTGGACTGGCTGCAGGAATTCTAGTTGCAGTCAAAAAGAAAAACCCAAAGATCAAAGTAATCGGTGTAGAATCAAAAGCATTCCCAGCAATGAAAAACTCGCTCAAAGCTGGAAGGCTGCAAGCAGTCAAAGGAAGCAGGACAATTGCCGACGGGATCGCAGTAAAGACTCCTGGTAAACTCACGTTTAAGATAATCAATGAATTAATTGACGACATTGTTATAGTTGACGATACCCAAATAGTCAAAACAATGTTTCTGCTAATGGAGCGGGCAAAGATGGTAGTCGAGCCTGCTGGCGCCGTCACGCTTGCGTATCTGCTTGGCGCCAAACCATCACCAAACAAAAAAGTTGTACCAATTCTCGGGGGTGGAAACGTCGACATGTATCTGCTAGGCCAAATCGTGTCAAAGGGCCTTGCAACAATGAGCAGAATGGTAAAGCTCTTCATACTGCTAAAAGACAAGCCGGGCGCGCTAAAGGAAGTAGTGGATGAGATTGCATCACTGAGTGTAAACATTGTTGAAGTGGTACACGACAGACTCAGTTCAGAGATTGACGCAGGCACTGCAGGTGTCACGTTAAGCTTGGAAACTGAAGGAAAAGAACATGCACAGAGATTGATTTCTCATCTGAAGGCAAAAAACATCCAGTTTAAACTGCTAACGTAAACTCACTTGAATTTTTTTTGAACAAACTTTACAAGTCCTGTCTTTTTCATTTCGTTTGACTCCAAAAGAACGGACTGGTGCTGCTTTTCTTTAAATTTTTTTAGTTTTGGCTTTAGTACAGAAAATTCGTTTGCAAGAATTTTAACTGCGTATAGTCCGGCATTTGCCGCTTTGTTGACACCAACTGTTGCAACAGGCGAACCATTTGGCATCTCAACTATTGACAGTAACGAATCCATTCCTCCAAATGCGGAAAACTTGAAGCTCGCTGGTTTTTTTTCTGACTTGTCATTGTACACCATAATTGGAACTCCAATAACCGGGATTACCGTGTGCGATGCGATCATGCCTGGTAGGTGTGCAGAACCGCCGGCACCTGCTATTATCACTTTGAATCCATTTTTTTCTGCATGCTGCGCATATTCTTCCAGTCTTGTTGGGGTTCGGTGCGCCGACACTATCTGATCCTCATGTCTGATTCCAAAATCATCTAGCATTTTTGCCGCGTTGTGCATTATTTTGCTGTCTGAGCTAGAACCCATGATTATGCCTACTAGCGGTTTTTTTGGAAGCATGATTTTTGAAAAGAAAACGGTGCTTTTAACAATATCTCAATTATTCATAATTCAAATAACTATTTTTAACGAAAATTTACTGGGAGTAGTATTGAAACAGGTTCTGGGAATAATTGGTGGGGGGCAGCTTGGAATGATGCTTACCGAAGCCGCAAAAACGATGCCAGAGCACATATCTGAGATAATCGTGCTTGATCCAACAGAAAATTGCTCTGCCGCGCAGGCCGGGGCAAAGCAAATAGTGGCTGATTTTAAGGATGAAAAAGCAATACTTGAGCTTGCATCAAGGGTTGACATTCTGACCTACGAGATAGAATCAGGTAATAGCGATGTACTAAAGATTGCTGAATCCAAAACAACAATCAATCCATCTCCTGAAACGCTGCGGATAATTCAGGACAAATTTCTACAAAAATCATTTCTTGTTAAAAACAACATACCAGTTACAGATTTTGTCTCAGTTGAATCACTCGAAGATCTGAAACAAAAAATAAAAAAGTTTGGATACCCTGCACTGCTAAAGGCAAGAAAAGATGCGTACGACGGCAGAGGAAACTATGTAATAAGATCTGAAAATGATTTAGAAAAAGCATACAATCATTTTCCAGGAAAATCACTTATGCTTGAACAATTTGTTGATTTCACAATGGAGGTATCAGTAATAGCAGCAAGAAACACAGGTGGGCAAATAGTAACATATCCAGTTGTCGAAAATATTCACGAAAACAATATTCTGAAAATCACCATTGCTCCAGCAAGAGTGACTCACGATATTGCAAAACAAGCAGAACTGATAGCATATGAAACGATGAGAGTGCTTCACGGTGCGGGGGTTTTTGGAATTGAGATGTTTGTTACGAGCAAAAACGAGATTCTAATCAACGAGATTGCACCTCGTGTTCACAACTCCGGACACCACACGTTGCAATCAAGCCAAACATCGCAATTTGAACAACACCTGCGGGCAATACTTGGCCTTGAGCTTGGAGATACAAAACTAATTCATGCCACAGTAATGTACAACATTCTGGGCCCAGATAACATACATGGAAAATACAAGATGCCCGACATCAAATCAGAAAATCTGCACCTAAAGATGTATGGAAAAACAGAATCAAAGCCGCAAAGAAAGCTTGGCCATCTCAATCTAGTTGATGTGCACGACAACTTGGGAGTTAACGGCCTTTTGGAATCACTTGGCTCAATAAAAGACCAAATTAAGTTGAGTTCTGCATAACTTATGCTAGATGTAAAATTTAGACAAGAAGGTTTCTCAAATTATACACGCTAATATACTAGATCTAAGATAGATCGTTATCAGTTGCTGAACAAAGACGAATTAATTACAATGCTCAAGCACTTTGACTTGGAAGACATAGATTCTAAAATGTACATTGGGCTATTACAAATAGGACCACTGTCTGTTGGGAATCTAGCTGCAAAATTAGAAATTGAGAGGGGCAAGGCCTATCGATCACTTGAAAAGCTAAGAAGCATTGGTTTGATCACAACTACACTCAGCAACCCAATTATCTGCAAACCAGTAGAACCGCAAGAAGCACTAGCCAACATCATACAAAGAAAAGAAAACGAGTTCATCACAATGCAAAAACTTGCAGGCAAGCTTTCTGATGATCTAAAAGAAATCACACGGAAACAGAAACCAATTGAAACAGCCACAGTGTCAGTGATTCAGGGCAGGCACAACATATATTCCAAAATTGGCAAACTGCTCCAAGAATCAGAGTCAATAATTTACATTGTGACGACAGAAAAAGATCTGTTAAGAATGTACCATACATCAATTCCCGAGAAGATAAAATCTTGTAAAATGGGGGGCGGAGAGGTCAGAATAGTAACGGATAGTGAAGATCCTAGCTCAGTTTCAATCATCAACAAGCTTGGTGCATCTGAAGTCAGAATAGGAAAGCTTCCCTCAAAAAGCAGGATGGTTGTGGAAAATGGGAGGCATTTGATAATGTCTGGTGGAATAAATGAAACGATGGATATGAATGACGATGGAGACTCTGTTTTGGACAGCGACTCGATTGAAATGGTCGACAATATGTACAGCCTTTGTGAGCATTTGTGGAAGCGATCAAAACCTGCAGAGCCAATGAAAAAGATGGCAAAGTAATTTTTCACGTTTATGTAAAAAACACAAGCTTCACGTTAAATAAATTCAAAATAGAATCAAGACCAAAGTGCCATGATCGAATTATACTCAATAGACGGGATCAGAGTTGTTTTGGCCCTAGTGATGCTTGGAATTGCGTGCGCGTCAGATATCAAAAAACGCGAAATAAACGATCTGATATGGATTGTATTTGGCGCGTTAGCTGCATGTCTCATTCCGTTTAGTGACAATATCGAACAAAACCTGTACACAGTAGGAATTTCACTCATAATAGCACCGATTGTAATCATAATATGGAGGGTCGGTCTTTTTGGTGGAGCCGATGCATTTGGGTTAATAGTGCTGGCAGCACTTGCGCCAAACCTCACGCTTACCCAGAACACGATCACGCCCTTTACAGTACTCACAAATGCGGTCCTGCTGTCAATCGTGCCAATGCTGGTAAATGTAACTAGAAACATGGTTTTACTTGCCATGAAGAGCAATATCTTTGAGGGATTCAACGAAACAAAAGGCAGAAAGATTCTTGCCATGTTTATTGGGTATAGGGCCGCCAATCCAAAATTCGGATTTTCGATTGAACAAAAGGCAGGCAAGCAAAAAAAACTCAGGCTCTCAATCCAGCACGCAGAGCACGCTGTTTTTTGCGATAAAAAAGACACGTGGATCACTCCCGGGATACCCTACATGATATTCATTGCTGCAGGTTTTGTTTTGCAGTTACTATATGGCGATATTATGTTTGGTGTGTTTACAGTTTTTGATTAAACCTCACATCAAACCGTCGCACAGATTTGTTTGTTTGATCATAACAAACACAAAGTAATACCAACAAATGAGAAAGCACTCTACATATCATGGTAGAGGAAACTAACGATTTTGAAAAATTTGTCGGGCTTACTGGAAAAACCATAAACGAGTTGGACCAGGCAAGGATCGAGCTTGAGGAAAGAGGAGTCCAGATTCTTGAGCTGGCAAGCGAGTCGAATTTTAGATTCAATGAGGTTATGAAAGTAAATACGGCGCTAAAAGAAAAAATAGGATTTTTGCAGGACCTGACTACGAACCTAAGTCTCAGAAATGAAGATCTAGAAAGGAAAAACCAGGAACTTGAGAAGCAAAAGACTGAAAACAGCACACTCGCATCTGATCTAAAAAAGAATTTAGAAAAAGTCGTCCTAAAAGAAAAAGAACTTGAGCTTCAGCGAGACCTGCTAGAAAGAAAAGTAACTGAAAAAACCGATGAGTTGATGAAAACTCAAAAACTTACAATAATTGGTGAGCTTGCATCTAGAATGGCACATGATCTGAGAAATCCTTTATCCATAATCAAAAATGTCGTAGAGGTCATGGAAAGCAAACCAAAGCTTCGAATCGAAGAGAAAATTGTATACTATGGAAAATTACACAGGGCAATAGACAGAATATCACACCAAGTCGACGATGTTCTCGAATTTGGAAAGTCGACTAAACTAAACTTGCAGACATGCAATATTACGGCTCTTATCAATCAAATTGTAGCCGATGGTAATTTCGGCAATGAAATCAAGATTAACGTAGAAAACATCGAGGTAAAAATGAACGTGGATGTACGAAAAATGGATGCGGTGTTTACCAATCTTATAATTAATTCGGTACAGGCGCTAGAAAGCAAGGGCACGATCAACATTAGAATTTTGGATAATGGTGCAAACGTAATGATTGCTGTGGAAGACTCTGGGCCTGGAATTGCTGAAACTGCACTGTCAAGAATATTTGATCCGTTGTTTACAACAAAACAAGTGGGAACAGGTCTAGGTCTATCAATTTGCAAAAAAATTGTAGAGCAGCATGGCGGTAGCATAATTGTCAAGAACAACCCGACCACCTTTATTATCAGATTGCCAAAAAACTTCTAAAGCGATTTTAAAGCCTAGATTTACGAATGGAGGCAGAATTTGCAGGTGCCGCTTGTGTTAACCAATATTGCAAACCTATCCTTGGTAAATGTAACATGAAATGACTTTATCTTGCTTTTGTATAGAAAGTTTTTTTTACCGTTTTCTGCAATTTGGCCTGAAATTCGAATCAGGCTATTTTCCAGCAAATTATGTAATTTGCGATAAACGGTAGTAGTTGGGATTTTTGTCTCCCCTGTAATTTGTAGTGCGGATTTTGGTTTTTCCATGAGGGTAGAGAGGATCATTCGAGTATAGTTGTCTGAAAATACTTCGAGTGCTTCTTGCTTTTTTTCGTCCTCATCAATTACAACTTCACGCAGTACGTCAGATGACATAAGTCAATTATGATGTGAGAAATTCACTTTTAAATGTATGACCAAGTTTGTTTTTTGAATTCATTTATTGCGACATGTTTTGTGCACTAGTTGAACCAGTACGATTTATTAATTAATGAAAATGAAGTCGAATAATGGCATTAAAAGTAGCTTTGATCATCACGGGTATTGCCATAGGACTGCTTGCACTATACGGAGCAGATGTTGGCGTAAGCAAAGGTTCTGATCAGGGATTTTTACCGTTTGATCACAAAACAAGAGGCATTGCCCTGGGTGGTGCCGCAATGATATTGCCAATTATTGGATTTTTCATATCGAGAAAAGAACCATCAAAAACACTTGCCATAATGCTTTTTGTTTCAGGCATTATGATAATTGTGGGTGGAATCGTGTTCCTCACAAGCACACCTAGTGCTGAAACATTGCAGCGAAACCCAATGGCAGAGGCCGTACCGTTGTTTGGTGTCGGGGCAATTCAAATTGCATTGGGTGCAATAAAGCTTCGAAAATGATTTGCGCTAAATGTAACAAAGAAACTAGCAAAACATGCGACTGTATTCACACAAATGATCAAGAATACTGCGTAGAATGCTATACTGAACTTCATTATTACCTTACAGAGCAAAGAAATTGTTAGAAATCCAGCCGCTTATTCAATGGATAAGTTCCTTGATATCAGATTACCTGTATGCGGGAGTTTTTGCCGCAGCCATAATTGAAACTATATTCCCCCCGATACCAACCGTTGCAGTTTTCCCAATAGCCGGATATATTGCATCACAGAATCACATGGGATTAGCAGAAGCTATTGGTCTTGGCCTAGCTGGCGGAGCCGGTGCAACAATTGGTTCCACTGCCATCTATTTGATCAGTGCAAAGCTTGGGAGAATAGCACTACTCCGATATCTAAAGTATGCCAAGATTTCAGATGAAAAGCTTGCAAAAATAGAAAAATGGTTTGAGAAACATGGTGACAAGGCGGTGTTTTTTGGAAGAATGGTCCCAGTCTTGCGCGAGATGATTTCAATTCCGGCTGGATTGTTAGGCATGAAGCCGACCAAGTTTGTTCTTTACACATTTTTTGGGTCATGTGTTTGGAGCATAGCCTTGACACTTGTTGGGTATTATTTTGGTCTCGTAACGGTAGAACTTTTCTAGACAGCCACGACCATAGATTTTAAAGTCGAAATTCATTCAAAAAAATCATGCAAGCAGTAATTCTGTCCGGAGGTATTGGGACAAGATTAAAGCCAATCACAGATTACGTTCCAAAACCACTGATTCCAATTAACAACATTCCAATCATAGAATGGCAGATAAGACATCTAAAAAAATTTGGAATACGAGATTTGGTAATTTGCACAGGATACAAGACTGATCAAATCCAAAACTATCTGGAGCACAAGGACAACTTTGGCTCGAAAATAAGATACTCTGTAGAAAAGACGCCGCTTGGGACTGGCGGTGCAATAAAAAAAGCAGCCAAAATGATAAAAGACAAATCATTTTTGGTTCTAAATGGCGATATCATAACGACAATCGACGTCAGAAAACTATACTCAAAGCAAAACTCTATTGCGCTAATAGAACTGCGAACAAAGTTCGGTACCGTTGATCTGAATGGGGGTAAGGTGATCAATTTTAGAGAAAAAGATTCCATCTCAAATGTATGGATGAATGCAGGGATTTATCATCTTGATAAAAAACTAGTTGCAGAACTGCCCCAAAAAGGATCAATTGAGGAGATAACATTTCATGATTACGCAAAAAATGGAAAGATCAGTGGCGTAAAATTCAAAGACGCATTATGGTTTTCAATCGATTCACACAAAGACATAGACGATTGTGCAAAAGCAATCAAGAATAAAAAGCACGGATTTGTTCAATAGTGAAAAATAATGATCTCATATAGTTTAGGTTCACTTCTTTCCATTGACGAACTTTTGAGGTGTGCCGAAAAAACAGTGCGCTACAAACCACACACTGTTTGGGTTCCAGAGACATGGGGCATGGAAAACTTTGCTATGTTGAGCGCAGTTGCGCAAAGGACGCATTCCAAAATAGGCTCATCCATCATCAACATCTACTCAAGAAGTCCTGCGTTGATTGCGATGGGTGCTGCTACGATTGACACCTTATCAAATCAGAGACTCATTTTGGGTCTTGGAGCCAGCAGTATCCCTATAGTTGAGGGATTACACGGCTCCAAGTTCGAGCGTCCCATAAAGAGAATGCAGGAATGTGTGGAAATAATACGGCTTGCGCTGTCTGGCAAAAAAATCGATTATCATGGAGAGGTGTTTTCTCTCAATGGGTTTAGCCTCTTAATCAAGCCGCCACGACAAGACATCCCAATCTACATTGCGGCAATAAACAAAAGGATGGTGGATCTCACATGGCAAATAGCTGATGGAGTCATCTTTTATCTCAGACCGATTTCCGAGATGAGTGACATCATCTCAAAAATGCAGAAAAAGCGAACAATAGATGTAGCGTGCCAGATTATCACATGTATCTCAGAAGATGCAGAGCTGGCAAGAGAACGTGCTCGAAAAACCCTGGCATTTTACACCTCTGTTGGGGAGATTTATAGAAAATTCCTAGCAGAAAATGGATTTAGGAGTGAGACTGCCGACATCTACAATGAATACCTCAAATCCGGCCTCAAGTCAAACCATGAGCTTGTCACCGATTCCATGCTAGAGTCTCTCACCATTTGCGGCACACCGCAAGACTGCAGAAATCAGCTAAAGCGCATCCATGATGCCGGAATCACGCACCCAATAATTCAATTCAACCCAGTTGGCGACGTGGACGAGTCGTTTGATTTGTTAACAAAAACATTCAGTGATCTAAATTGAACAGGGTGGCAATTGCAGGCTACTGCACAACAAAGTTTTCAGTTGATGACACTCCGGTGGAAACACTACTGCTCTCTGCAACAAGATCATTGTTTGAGCAGACGCAGAATCTAACCCAGAAAGACATTGATGCCGTTTTGGTTTCCACAAATGAGAACAAAAAATATCTTTCACCCATAGTTTCAGAAATGTCAGGAATCTCACCAAAGATTTCACACAGCGTGGAAAGCCTATGCAATTCAGGCACAAACTCTATTGTTTCCGCCTTTTCATACATCTTGTCTGGCCTAGCAGACGTTGCGCTAGTAGTAGGCGCAGAACGTTTTGATAGCCCTGGACAGGTTCTAGAGTGGGACGTATCTAGAGGCGAATTCAGACACCCAATGTTTTGGGCCTCGATGTTCACAAAGGCACACAAAAGAAAGTTCGGTACAACCGAAGAACAGCTTGCATATGTTTCTGCAAAAAATCACAAAAATGCTGCAAACAATCCTGCCGCATACAACCCAAGGAGATACACAATAGATGACATAATGAATTCAAAGAAACTAACCGATGATCTAAGGTTGTTTGATTGCTCAAGACCATGTACTGGCAGTGCAGCGATTTTACTTGCATCTGAGAATGTTGCAAAAAAATTTACAGACTCCCCTGTTTGGATTAAGGGCGTAGGACAGAAAACCAACTCTGCTAGTTTTACAAAAAATGATCTAACCAGCCTAGAATCCACCATCGATGCTTCTACCCAGGCATATAACATGGCAAAGATAACTCCAGACCAAATCGATGTGGCAGAGATCCACGACGCGTTCACCATATGTGAGTTGATGATTCTAGAAGACCTAGGAATAGTGCAAAAGGGCCAAGCTGGAAAATACGTGATTGACCTATACAGAACAGATAACAACAAAGTCAATCCACGTGGAGGATTGATTGGTGCGGGGCACCCGCTTGGTGCAACTGGAATTGCCCAAGTGGCAGAGATTGCCACTCAACTTCAGGCAAGGGGAGGAAAAAGACAGGCTGACGGTGCAAAGATTGGCCTTGTTCAAAACATGTCTGCTGCTGCCACATCATCAACTGTATTGGTGTTAGAATCATGAGTGTTTTTGAAGCCGAGCTAAAAAAGGGCCGATTCGTTATCGGGCAGTGCACCAAATGTCAAAAGACGACGTGGCCGCCAAATGATTTTTGTGGTTTTTGTTTTGGCGACATGTCGTGGAGGGCAATCAAAGAGCCAGGAGTTCTTGTAGAATATTCTGCGATGGATGGAAAGATATTCGCCATGGCAGAATTTGAGGAATCGATTAGAGTCATGGGTTTAATTGCAAACGACGTCAGCCTAAAGCCTGGACAGAAAATACGAGTTGCAAGCTGTGGTTTTGATATAATACCGAAATTCATATTTTATGCAGAGTGATTCTAGTCAGCTCTTAAAGGCAACTTGGTTATTATATCATAACCTCGTTTTCTATAACCCCAAAAACCATACAAAACAGTGGCAAAATCCCATCTAGCACAGATACTGACTGACAAAAGCGTTGAATTTGCTGCAAAACCTAGATCAAAAAAAGACAACAAAAAAATCGCAAGAACCAGAAGGCAGCGCGGCTATCATTGGGAGGACACATTGGTAAAACGATTCAATGCTCTTGAAGAATGGAAAGGGTTTCGCCTTGGGTCTCCGAGTGTAGGACTTCCAGACATTCTTGCAGTAAGCACAAAAAACAGCACTATTTTTACCATTGAGGCAAAATCTGGCACTACAAATTCACTGGTGGTGCCATTTGATCAGATAGAGCGATGCCTAAGGTGGACAGATACCTTTGAGTTGTACCACATCAGGAGGGTGATCTTTGCCTTCAAGTTCCTCTCAAAAAAACGGATTGGACTCAGCCTATACGAGAAAAGGGAGCTCAGGGAATACTACAAGGTCTGGGACAAGTCAAACGTGATAACTGATTTTGCGTGTAATTACGACGGCACAACATACTCGTTAATTGACGGAAAACGCCAAAGGCTTGACTTGGAGGATTACCAGATGCCGTTTGTCAGCAAAAACATCAAAACTCTTGCTAAAACCAAGTGACAGGCGAACGATTTGGGCCAAGTCTTTAATTATTGCTTTAGACTAATGAGATCATGAGCTTTGAGGAATTTGTAGACGAGAGAATGCTAGTAAGTCACAACGTCTTTGGTGACAAGGAAATGAAGATCAAGATCTTAGAAGTCTCTGACGAGCATCCTCCCACACAGTGGAAGTTTGGAGACAGGGTAAAAGTGAACAAGATTCTTGTGACAATAAAACACCTCAAAACACAGCAAATCGAGGAAGGTGAGTTTGACATTGACTCAATTGAAAAAGAACTCAGAGAGAGGAGCCACTACACATCAACAAATAGGTGGGTATCTGTCAATGATATCAAAAACGGCTATGTCGTAAACACAAAACATTTTTCACTTATTTCCGATGCAACGGCACTCGAATACATTACTTTTTAACATATATTGTAACCAGATCTCAAAAACAGATCAGAACAATTCAGCCTCCTCAACGCAAACTATAAGAAAGTATACGAAAAAAACCACATCATGCACACAAAAGAGATCTCAATAAATGGGACTGACTACCACATCACACTGACTGATCAGCTGATCAACCAGGTAAACAACCTAAAATCGCTCTACAGTGCAGCTTATGAAGACCCGGAAAGCTTCGAGCAGGTCAGCTCAGAAATATCTAGTTCCATAAACGATATTGCAGCGCAAGCAGAGCCGCCGGTAACAGACGATGACCTAGATGGCTTTATTCAAGAAATAATCAAGACTGTTGATAAAAAAGCAGAAGAAATCAAAGATGTGTTGCAAGGCAAACCGACCAAGCCAAAAAAAGAACTCAAGGCTACGAAAACATCAAAATCAAAAAAATAGCATCATTTTAGCTGTAAATCAGCAAAAAATACTCAGTTTTAGTTATATTCTACAATAGAGTAATGATCATCATGCAGACGCATTGTGAGTGTGGAATTTGCGGCCACTATACTGAAAATGAATGTATTGACAAAGAATGCAAGTGTTGCATTAACTTTCATGTTCGTTCGGGTACGAAGAAATCCCATTGAAATACTATGTGTATATACTTAACACGTGGCAAAGATCAAAAACATTGACGAGTTCAAACTGATAAGAGGCGGCAATTTTGGGTTTGTTGTGATTTTTGATGGCGCCTCAAATACGCTACATCAGAGCAAGTGTACCAACATAACAGATGACACGTTTGCCAACTGTGATGGAAGTGCGTTTCATTGGTTTGCAACGCTTGCCGTGGCAGAAAAATCCTTCAACGTCACGCCGTGTGAGATGTGCAGGCCGGAATGACTCATTGGGTTTTATGGCAGCTGCAATTTTTTGACCAGTGCCTCGAGCATCCAAATATTTTATGATCCTTGCATCCGCAGATAACGCATTTTTTCTCGCTCAATTTGTGTCCTTTAGGACTCCCCTGACGTGTCCTATTAGATTTTTCTCGTCCAGTGCATCAAGAATTGTCAGCCGCAGATGCTTGAGGCGCATTGGATCATCGGAGTATAACAAGGACATTGTGTTGATTTCTTTGAAAAAATCATGGTTTTCCAAAAAGAATCGTATTGATGATAACATGTACTGGTAATCAGAAAACTCTTGCTTGTTTGTTTCTATCTTGTTTGCTATGGCTTGGAGCAGGCCTGTGATTTTTGCGAGATCTTTTTTTATTATTTCTAGGTCGCCTGGCTTGTCTTGGAGATTTGAGATAAGCCTATGCGAATCGTCAATTTGCTGTAAAACTCCTTTTAGGTATTGATCGTACGTGGTCATTTTCTTTGTCTTGGCCAAAACCATTCAAAAAGCTTGGCCTTACTAGTGTCAAAACATTTAGCGTTTCAAATTTAAACTGGCAGCCTTAAGGCATTCTAGATTGAAAGACAATGCCTATCTGAAGTGTATTGACCCATCATGCGGATTAGAGTACCCAATTTCTTCAAAAAACATCGAATGTGAGCGAGGCCACATGCTTGATGTCAAGTATAAAAAAACGCCCTCGACGGAGCTCAAGGAATTATTTTACACTCGGCGAAACCCGCAAGGAAATATCTTCAATGAGAGCGGGGTTTGGAGGTTCCGTGACTTGATTAATTTCTGTCAGATAGATACTGCAAACCAAGAGGAATGCTCGAAATATTTGGTATCACTTGACGGTGCAGAGGGAAGGCAGTCAAAGCCATACCAGATGTCAAAGGTTGCGAACTTTATCGGTATGGGCCACGATAGCTTGTGGCTACAGCCAGAAGGCTACAACCCGAGTGGATCCTTCAAGGACAACGGAATGTCTACTGCCATAACCCATGCAAAGATGATCAGTGCAAGGAAAATAATTTGTGCGTCGACTGGTAACACGTCAGCTGCGGCTGCAATGTTTACAGCAAATGAAAACATGGAATGCGATGTTTACATCCCAGCAGGACAGATTGCCCCTGGCAAGCTGAGTCAGGCATACCAGTTTGGAGCCCAGATAATCCAAGTGCAGGGAAACTTTGATGACGCACTTGCAAAATCTCTCCAAGATGCCAAAGATCATGACGGATACACGGTAAACTCGGTAAACCCGTTTAGGATCGAGGGGCAGAAAACTATCCCGTACAGAGCAATCGAATATCTGAACTGGCAAGCCCCAGACTGGATTGTTTACCCGGGAGGAGCGCTTGGCAACATCTCTAGTTGTGGCAAGGCCATAATGGAATTATACGAGTGGGGCTGGATTAAAAAAGTTCCAAGAATTGCAGTGATCAACGCAGAGGGTGCAAGTACGTTGTATGACTTGTACAACGGAATGTTCGATGACTCTGAGCTGCGCTGGAACAAAGGAAAACCGGACACCGAACTAATAGAAAGATACTATCAGGATCTTGACAAAAAAGGAATAAGGCCAAAGACAAAGGCAACAGCGATTCAAATTGGCAGACCTGCAAACATACTCAAGGGCCTACGCGCACTGGAATTCACAAATGGCATTGTCGAAAAGGTCTCAGATTCCGAGATGCTTGACGGCATGTCAATTGTAGGCCTAAATGGATTTGATTGTGAGATGGCATCAGGTGCAACACCTGCAGGAATCAAAAAACTAGTAGAAAAAGAGATCATCAAAAAAGACGATGTCGTAGTAGGGATTCTTACTGGGCGACAAAAGGATTCCAGCCTGCCAGTAGACTATCACAACAACCCATCAAATCGATTTGCAAACCCGCCAAGAGATTAGATCTCAAAGGTTACAAAAAGACAACACACTGCATAACACTAATTAATTCCATAAAAAAATGAAGTTCAATCTTTTTTGAACAAACATAGGGGCTTTGAGGAAGGAAAACGCGCTGCGTGGATATCCATCTGGACATTACTAGCAATAGGAATCGCTGAGGTGGTCGTATCTACCACTACTGGCAGTTTGACCTTGTTTGCAGACGGTCTTGATTCGATGGCAGATGCACTAGTTTCATTCATAGTATGGTTTGGAATAGCCATGCTTCGCAAACCAAAGAGCAGGAAATTTCATTTTGGATACGCAAAAATAGAAAGTTTTGCAGCATTTGTAGCGGCAGTTGTAATTGTGATTCTTGGTGTGTTTATTGTATATCATGCATATGAAAGAGTAGTTCACCCTATTCAGACAATTAATCCAGAGATCACAATGATTACACTGATTGCCGCAGGTGGTGTATCCCTACACAGAGCATTCAAAGTAAGAAGCATTGCTAAAAAATACAATCTGATTTCTCTGAATCTGGACGCTAAAAACTCGATAAAAGATGGCAGCGCATCATTTGTTGGGTTTGCAAGCGTCTTGGCAGGATACTTTGGCATACCTTACATGGATGCAGTGGGAGGAATAATCATAGCAGGATACATTTTCTATATGGCCCGTATGGCATTCAAGGAATCAACTTTGGTATTGCTTGATGCAGTAAAAAATCCAGAGTTAGAAGATGAGATTTCAAATTATGTTGAGCAGCATTTTAAAGTAGATGTAGAAGACGTTCTAATAAGACCACTAGGCCATGCAATGTCTGCTCAAATACACACTAACATGAATCCAGACTTGACATTAAGGGAAGTACATGAAATCATAACAAAAATACGAAGTTCCGTAATGGAGAAATTTGGAACAGAGGAAACTACAGTAATACCAAAGCCAACCTAGATTGAAAAATCGTTTATTAACAATACAAATATGATAAATCACAATGTTCACCAAAATACTTGTGGCCATAGACGGTTCACAAAGCTCAATGAATGCTGCAAAGTATGCCATCATGCTTGCGAATGACTACAAAGCAAGTATTGTAATTGTAAACGTAGTTGATCTATCATCAATATTCAAAATCCTTCCTGCAAAAACAAAGAAACAATTGATTCGCTTTGGAATGCAAGAGTCGTACAGAATTCTAGATATTGCAAAAAATATGGCAAAGAACATCAATGCAAAAACAGAAGTAATAGAAAGCTCAACATCTGCAGGAAACGCCATAATCGACTATTCTAAACGAAAAGGAATCGACTTGATCGTAATTGGGGCTGGAAAAAAATCCAGAATTGAAAAGACATTGCTTGGAAGTGTGGCAACCAAAATCGTCTCACATGCTACATGCCCGGTATTTATTATCAGATAACCACTCATCCTATCAAAATTATAGAAACTACTTGAGCCAAATATCCAACGAAAATAGTTATTTTTTGGCAAAAAACTCTTCGAGTGACTTTTTCTTTTCACTCATGTGGAATAGCCCCTCGGTGTGCCTGAACGCATCATCGTATGGTTTTTGAAACAGCATTGCCTGCATGAGAATATGGTTTTCTGGGATCACTATTCCGGTTTGATCATCCGAGTACACCAGCTTGACTGTATCACTGATTGTTTCAAGCATGTTTGCGTGAATGTGAACCATGTTGGTGTCCTTGAAGCTAAACTTCATTGATTCTGCGGCATCACGAATCTGCTTTGTTCCCTTTGCAGTCCAGAGCGTTGCAATCCCATACTCGTCTTTGAAAATTTCTAGAATTTCGGATGGGCTTGGCGCAGCATCCTTGAATCTGATGCTCATCATGTGCACATGCATTTGTCTTGTCGGGACCTTTATTGCTTGGATGAACAATGGAGTTTCTTTTCCCATGTAGTGCTTTACGTCATCTTGGTGGTGTGGGTTTGGCGTCCATTCTACGGTGTCTGGAACAGTTTTGTCTGTCTGCTCCAAGTCTGCCCACCTTCGCACAAGAATTGCGTCAAATCTGAGAATTCGTGAGCTGTATTTTTCACGCAGTGGCTGTAGTATTCTTCCCATACCAGTCACATTACAGCTTCCTTGCATGACATGCTTTTTGTCAAAGGCTTCTTTGTAATTTACACGGGAATTAAACAACAGATCAGATACACGCTCACCCCCAAAGACAGACTCGCCTCCCTGATAGATGGCCATTACGCCTCTTGGTTCATAAAGTTCTTTTTTGTTGGTGTAACCTGTGCCCCCTGGTGCAGAGTCAATTACAATATCGCAGTCATTAAGGGCGGCCTCGATGCTGCCTTTGATTTTATAATTTTTGAAAGAGCTCATGCTTTTTTCTGGGACAAAAACATCGAATCCCCGTGCAATTGCATCGTTTACCTTGTCATCAGCTGAGAACTTGCCGACCCCGACTATTTTGATTTCGGGATCGTCTTTGATAAACTGGGCAATTCTGCTCCCAATAGAACCATACCCGTTCACAAAGACCTTTTTCATATGTTTTCCAAATCTGCCTTATTTATTTAGATTATACTGGTCAAAAATGAGACTAGGTATTCGAGTCAGGTTCAGTGACTACATCGTATTCAGGATCTGCCCTTATCGCATTAAATTTGTTTACGGCAGTCTCCAACCCTGTTTCTACCTGGTTTATCGTTCCACTTTCACTTGATAATGGAGTCATTACCAAATACGCCAGAATTGCCAGAATTGACAAGCCTGCAACCACAGTCAGAGTCCAAAGCCTATTGTCTTTCAATGGCAAATCAACAAAGCCTGTTTAAATTAATTTGAATGTGTTCGATTCGCACAAAAGAACTAAATTAATCTGAATTTGGGGTGTTTTTGTTGATACATGCTCCGTCTCTAGGCATTGGTGCGGCAATAGCAGCGGTTGCCATAATTGGGGTGTTTTTTGCCATCAATTCTTCATCCGAGACCATATTCAAAACCGAAGACATCAAGGACTCGGAGGTAGAAAGAGAGCAGGAAGCCATACTAGAGGAAAACCCGCAGCAGGTCAGCATGTCAGTCTTTTTTGATAATGCGTCCCCATACCTTGGCAGCGAGGAGGCACCAATCACCATAGTGGAGTTTGGGGACTATCAGTGCTTTTACTGCAACAAGTTTTTCCACGACACCGAGGATCAAATTTATGAAAATTACATCAAGACTGGAAAGGCCAAGATGATCTTCAAGGACTTTACTATAATAGGCCAGGATTCAGTTGTTTCAGCCCATGCTGCACACTGTGCAAACGAACAGGGCAAGTTTTGGGAGTACCATGACGCGCTATACAATAATTGGAACGGTGAAAACAACGGCTGGGCATCTGCAGAGAACCAGATCAAGTTTGCTCAAGGGGTTGGACTTGATGAGGCCAAGTTTTCAGAATGCATGTCAAGTGGAAAATACAATCAGCAGATCCAGGCAAGCTCAAGTGACGCTCAGAGCCTTGGACTTACAGGAACGCCTGGCTTTTTCGTCATTGGCCCAAATAATAAAATTGTAAAAATTCCCGGCGCTCAACCATACGATGTATTCGTAAATATCCTAGAATCAGACCAGCTAAAAGCCAACTAGATTTTATTTGCGAGACGATATTCTGTAGCATGGAGTTTAATTGTGTGAAGGATTGCTCGCAGTGCTGCATTGAGCGAGAATATTATCCATCAAAAAGATTTGGGAAGGTTGGCGTCTTGATACTCCCAGAAGAAAGAGAAAGAATCGAGGCGCTGGCAAAAAAACATCATCTAGATGTCACAATTATTCCAAGAATCGGCATATCTTATCAGAATAATTCAGGACCGGAAAGAATTATCGCGTACCAGATGATGGGAAAAGAACAAAACGGCAACACATGCCCATTTTTGGATACTGATTCCGATGACAGATCACCGCATGGCGGTTTTGTTTGCAAAATATACAACGAGCGGCCCCTGGCATGCAAGGCCTATCCACTAATAGAATCAGGCCCGGTGGTTCTGGATTCAAAATGCAAGTTTTGCCAGGATCACAGAACCGCTGATTCCAACCTTGGTGGCGAGACAGAGTCGCTCATTAAAATAAAGACAAGTATGACTACAGACGCGCCGGTAATTTGGCGTTATGCCACCGGCGTTGGAGATTCAGAGGACACACCGATTCAAAAGGGCTGGATTAGAGAGTTCTGAGCCAAGATCTTGCAAATTTAAAACAAAGATCCAAACAAGATGAAAAAATTATTTCGAAAATTCAAATTCATGTAAATTTTTACAAATTTACGGATCATAACATGATAGTAGAACAGATTTAGCTGAATAACCCTTATATTCAAAAATCTAAAGGGAAGCTCATGGCAGCAGGCATAGACGACATAGCCGTATACATTCCAAGGCTATTTGTAGACTCGGCAGACTTTGCCGTAGCTAGAGGCGTCGATCCTGCCAAGCTAAAGCAGGGACTAGGCATATCAAAGATGGCAATAGTTGATACGAATCAGGATCCAGCGTGCCTAGCGGCAAATGCATGTCTAAAGTTGATGCAGAGAAACAACATCGCTCCAAAGGACATTGGGAGGCTGTATGTCGCTACCGAGTCAGCCCTTGACGAATCAAAGGCATTAAACTCGTATGTTGTCGGTATGCTTGAGCAGGTCTATGGGGCAGACTCGTTTGAGCACTGCGGTGGAATAGAGTGCAAGTTTGCATGCGTTTCAGGCTCTTATGCTGTATATGATAATTGTAATTGGATTAGAGCCGGCGAGGCAGAAGGCAAGTCTGCCATAGTCGTGGTTTCAGACATTGCCAAGTATGATTTGGGCTCTGCAGGTGAATACACGCAGGGCGCAGGGGCAATAGCAATGCTCCTAAACGACAATCCAAGGCTTTTGCAGTTTGACACAAAGGTCACATCAACTTCGATTAAAAACGAATATGATTTTTACAGGCCTTTTGGCAAAGAAACGCCAATCGTACATGGGCAATACTCCAATTTGCTGTATCTGATTCAGGTCAAAAAAGCATTTGAGGCATACAAGAAAAAGGCAGTCGAGACAGGAATCATCAAGCTCAAAGAAGGAGAGACAATACTTGATCACATTGACTACCTGTGCATGCACTTGCCATACAGCAACATGGGAAAAAAGGCGTTAGCATACCTGCTCAGAAGAGAGTGGAGGCACCTGCCAAGATGGAAGAGAATAGTGGAGCAGACAGGAATGGAGGAGCCGGTGCCAAAGGATCCGCGCGGAACTATTGAATCAATTCTAGCTGATGACGAATACATGGGCAAAGACCACGCGTTTACCAAGCTATTTACAAAAACAAAAGAATATCAAACATTCTACGAAGACAAGCTTGCAAGCTCACTCATTGGTTCTGCAATGATTGGCAATCTATACACAGCATCTTTGTATCTAGGATTTAGAAGCTGCCTTGAGTTTGAATTCCAGAAAGGAGTTGCACTTGAAGGAAAGCGATTCGGCTTTGGCTCATACGGGAGTGGGAGCAGTGCAATGGTGTTTAGCGGAGTGATACAGTCATCATACAAAGAAATGGTAAAAAACATGAATATCGAGGCAGAGATTGGCGAAAGGAAGAAGCTTTCACTGGAAGAATATGAAGAGATTCATGAGAACAAACGCAGTCCCACCGATAGTCTTCTTGATGCCAAAGAGGAATTTGTTCTATTGAGCATAGAAAAAACCCCGGAAAGCAGGGGAGAGCGCAAATACGCGTACGCTCAGTAAAAACAAAGCCAGAAATTTAGTGGTTTTAGTGCCAAATCGTGGAATCATCGCCAATTAAGGACATACTCTACTACGCGATAGCCAAGATATCGGAATCAAAGATCCAATTAGAGATTTCAGGTGGCAACAAACAAAAGATAATCATTGAGATCCTGCAATTGTGTATTCCAAAAATCGAAAAACTTGGCGGGGACAAACACGAA
>JBQTHG010000008.1:0-64266 GCA_052390175.1 Nitrososphaerota archaeon
CCATATGCACGCGCCTTTATCATCTCGATGTAGTGCGCGGCAAAGACATTCCAGGTGAACTCACGCACAGCAACTGCAGGAACAAAAAAATTGTACTCTGAATATCCTTTCTTGCATTCTTTAACCAGGTTGTCAAGCTCAGACAGAATCCATTCATCAGTTGCAGTCAGATTGTTTTTCTCCACAGCTGGATAGCTAGAGATGAATCTCGATACATTCCAAAGCTTGGATAAGAATTTTTTAGTAGCTTCGATTTTCTGCTCAGAACACCTAAAGTCATATCCGTGGTTTATCTCACTTGCACTCCAAAACCTAAAGGTATCAGCACCAAACTTCTGAATCACAGGCAGCGGATCCACCACGTTTCCCTTGCTTTTGCTCATCTTCATTCCCTTTTCGTCAAGGCCATACCCCATTATCCAAGCCTCAGACCAAGGAGTCTTTCCTGTCAGCTGCTCGCATCGCAAAATTGTATAATACAGCCAAGTTCGAACGATGTCCTTTGCCTGAGGTCGTAGCGTTGCAGGATATGTTTTTTTGAAAAACTCGTCATCCTTTTTGTATTTTGAAACAAACAACGGCGAGACACTAGAGTCCATCCAGGTATCAAACGTTCGTTCTTCTCCTACGAATTCCTTGGAACTACACTTGACACATTTATCAAACGGCGCGGCATCATTCCATGGTTTGTAGTATTTTCCTGGTTCCGGTATGTGCGGCTCGGTACAGTTCTTGCAGTACCATATTGGGATCTCTGTACCGTAGAATCTTCGGCGCGATATGGGCCAATCAATAGAAATCGAATCAAGCCAGTTCATCAGGATCTGCTTGTGCATTTCAGGATAGAACGTGATTTTTTGGCCAAGGCCTCGAATCTTTTCCACAGAATCAATCTGCTTTACGTAATATTCCTCCATTGGTATGATTTCAATTGGAACCTTGCTGCGCTCAGAGACAGGCGTGCGGTGCTCGATTTCCTGCATTTTTTCTACCAGTCCTGCATTTGTCAAGTCCTCAATTATCTGGGTACGCGCCTGCTTTACCTTGAGGCCTACATATTTTCCCGCAGCTTCTGTCATCATACCGTTCATGCCGATTGCGACAATTTCCTCAAGCTTCAGCTCGCGAAACAGTGCAACGTCGTTTTGATCACCATAGCTACAAACCATCACGGCACCAGACCCAAACTCCATCTGTGCGGAGTGGTGGGTCCGTATGGTAACCTCTCTGTTTATCACTGGAACGATTATTTTCTTTCCAACAAACTCCTTGTATCGATCATCTTCCGGATTTACTATGACAGTCTGGCATGCACACAAAAGCTCAGGCCTCGTACTAGCAATTATAACAACTTTGTCAGTGTCCTTTATTTTGAATTTCATATAGACAAGCTTGGTCTGGATATCCTGGTATGTTATCTCGGCATCAGCTATTGTGGTGCCAGAAACCCAGTCGTAGTTGTTTGGCCTATTCGCCTTGTAGATCACTCCCCGTTTCCACAATTCGATAAACGTTGACTGGGTAAGGATTCGATATTCCTCGGAATCTGTCCTGTAATAATTGGCAAAGTTTGCAGAAAGGCCCAAACTTTTCATGATTTGAATCATTTCTGCCTCCAAATCATCAAGCGAGCCCCTACACAATTCTAAAAACTTGGAGCGCTCCATCTCCCGCATCCGGATGTTGTGTATTTTTTCCGTATACAGCTCCACCGGCAGACCGTTCCTGTCAATACCAATTGGAAAATAGACATTGTGCCCTGCCATCCTTGCGGTACGTGCAATCATATCTATCTGGGAATAATGCGCAGCAGCTCCAATGTGCCATGGTCTGCCAGAAGGATATGGCGGAGGGGTATCAATTACAAAATTATCATCTCGTATCACAAAATCATACAGGTGCGAGTCCTGCCAGTCTTTGAGGATTTGGGCTTCCAGCTCAGGATTCCATGCAGTCTCTTTGATTTTTGGTTCCATGCCTAGGATTTGGAGATTTTTGATAAAAGGTGTGCTCCCTTGTTGTAGCCTTCATAGATGTACACCCCTATGGCTTCAATGTTTTTTGGAAGCTTGGGGACAAGGAGCTTTATTATTTCAGTTGAGAGGTTCTCGACAGTCGCCTCGCCTTGCAAAAGATACGTGGTGTCCTTTGGGACCTGCATGTCAAACATTCCCTTTGGACCATCAAAGGTGATTCTAAAATGTGTCTGGTCTTCGCTTTTCAGATATTTCTTGTTGATGAAAAACTTGTGATCCAAAACCGATATCACACCCTTGATTATTTTTTTTGCCTCGCCAAAATCAATTAGCAGGTTATTTGTCATGTCTCCGACTAATTCTACTAGTACATTTGATGTGTGGCCGTGCAGAATGGAGCATTTTTCAACCAAAGGCAAGATATGTGCATAATCAAACGCAAACGACGGCTCTTCTATGAAAATGGATCCGCTTTGCGCATCCTTGGTATCATAATATACGATATCATCAAGCTCTTTTATTTTTGCGGCAAACTTGGGGTGTCCAATCCCCATGATCTTTGTGGTCTCGTTTGATTTTTTTACAAGCTTGTATTTTTCAATGTCTGCATCGGAATCTATCACCTCTATTAGCTTGCCATCGCTTGTCTTGAAGTCAATGACCAGCGTTTTTCCGTCCTGCAACGTTATCTTGTGCTGGTATTCGTAGTCGATTCCCAAAAAGGACAACATCTGGGATACAGATAGCTCGGTTCTTGACTTTAGCAGCGTGCCTTTTTTGTCAATGTATCTAAAATCCGAGTCGACAATCACTGGTTCTGTTGCCATTTACAAAACTGCTCCTTATTCTGCATATAAATTGCTTATACTATCAAAATCAGAATTTTTTCTTATTTTAGCGACTCGAAAGCCTTTGCCAAAACCACATCGTTTGCAGTTATGCCTCCGGCATCATGCGTCATTAAATCGACTCGAAGCTTGTTGTACACATTGAACCATTCTGGGTGGTGGTCCATCTCTTCTGCGTGGAGCGCAGCCTTTGTCATAAAGCCAAACGCCTCAGTAAAGTCCTTGAATGCAAACTCCTTGTGCAGTTTTCCGTTTTGTACTGTCCATCCTGGCAGGTTTTTGAGCTCTTCTTGTATTTGTCTATCTGTTAGCTTTTCAGGCCGCACAGATATGGTTCATCAAGCTTGGATTAATAATTTTGTAGTCTTTGAGATTCGTTTTTTGTATAGCAGGTTTTTGTTTGAATAAAAAATAAAGGTGCGCAAGAGATTATGCGTCTAGCGAGTTGACTGGAAGGGATGTCACCGGGATGCTTTTCTTGAATATTGCTGATAGATAGTGCAGCTCGTATTCAAACCCGTTTCCAACAAACTTTCCTTTTACCATGTATAGATGTCCGTCTCTTACGTCACGAATCTTCGAGCCTTCAAGTGATACGTCGTAGGTCATATTGTTGCTGCCAGATACCTTTCCTGTTGCATTGAAGCTGCTTCGATCGTCGCTTACGTTTACCTTCCATGTGTCTGGGAGCACCTTGTAGACTCCTCTTGTACGATCATCACGAATCACCATCTGTCCTTTTTTGACTGTGAAATCAGCATCGTTTGATGTGGAATTCACCAGGCCAAATCTGAAATGGCTTCTGTGTATATCACCTGACTCGTCAATTGCTGCACCTGCTCCGACTGCGACAGCTATTGTCCTGGCAGCTCTTGGCTTTACCTTGTCTGCTTTTCTGTCATCGTCTGATCTTTTGTCATGTGATCTAGTATCGTCTGATCTAGTATCGTCTGAACGCCCTTGCTGTGCGTATACTTGCGGAATCGTCAATGCGGCTGTAACCATCATCAACATGCAAACTCCTGCAAGCATTTGTTTTGAAATCTGTGCCTTCATTGGTGTAGCTGAGCCAATTTTGCATATAATGATCGGGCAGAACTTATCAGTAAAATTTGGCAGTAATCTTAATCTAGTCGAAAATGATTTACGCGTGATTTTGCCATCGCAACTTCTTTGTAAGGGGGTATGAGCAACAAAACAATGCCATTAGACGAGCTGCTAGGGAAAGTAATCACCGCAATTTCGCAAACCGTGCCTGAAAAGAAGATAGGTGTGGCATTTTCTGGAGGAGTTGATAGTGCTACGGTTGCAAAAATCTGCAGCGACACAAACTATTATGTGACGTTATTGACAGTTGGGTTTGCAGAATCTCACGATATTGCGTTCTCAAAGCAAGTAAACGAGTTTCTCAAACTTCCACACAAAATCTCAGAGATAGATCCAAGCGAGTTTGATGGCGTGGCAGCCAAAATAAAATCCACCATACAGACAGACAACCTCTCTTGGAACGAAAACTGCATCGCGTTTTACCATGTTGCCAAGCTTGCAAAAAGATTCGGAATAAGCGTAGTAGTAACGGCAAACGGTATTGACGAGCTGTTCTGCGGGTATAATGCGTATCGCGACGCAATCAAGGAGGGAGAAGCCAAAGTAATGGATCTAATGGAGTCCAAGCTTCAAAACGAGCTTGAGATGATGAAGGCAGTGAACCTGGTCTGCTCGGAGTTTGGCGTAAGAATAGTCCAGCCCTTACTGTCTGAGGATTTTGTAAATTACGCAAAATCCGTGCCAATTCCTGATAAAATCACGGACGAAAACGACCTATTCCGAAAGCACATTGTACGAAAGCTGGCTCTTCAGATAGGGGTTCCAGATGTATCCGCAAACGCAAGAAAAAAGGCCCTACAGTACGGTTCGCTGATTCACAAGGCTCTGATAAAGCACACAACTAACTTTGATAATTAATCACTTTAAAAGATCGAATAATATCTTTTTAATTTTTTCAAGAACCTGCTTGTTTACTCTTCCTATGTTCATTCGTACAAGCTTCTTATTGACGCTAAATATCCTATCGACCTTAATCTTACTATCTGCTACAAGGTTTCCGATTTCAAGTTCTTGATTTGTTAATAGGGCGTCATATTTTTCCATTCTTAGGTTTGTCGTAAGTGGCACTACCACCATGTCTTCAGATTTCTTATTGTATGAATTATTTGATAGCACTATTGCTGGTCTGACCTTAGAGCCTTTCAAATCTGAGAAAGGAAATGTTAGCAGTACGATATCTCTTTGATTAATCATCTTGAATTCATTTCAAATATTGATTCCAGATTTCGTCTTTTTTGTTAAGCCAAATTTTCTTTAGAGATTCCTGTGAGAAATACTGCAGATCGTCTAACTCATCCTTGATTCTGCCATGAATATGTTCTTGTTTTTCTAAAAGTATTCGTTTTCCCTTTCTAATCAACAGAATCTCGTCGCCTTTTTTGATGCCGATTTCTTTTTGAATATCAGAAGGTATGGTGATCTGGCCTTTTGCAGAAACCTTTATTGTCTTAAATCTTAATTTTGCATCAATATTCATACTATAAGTAAGGAATTTCTTACTTAAAATGTTTTAGTAAGGTTTAGCTCAAGATTAGGATTATACAAAACGCTTGCAAGTTCTCTGAACAGTGGCATTTACGTTTGCAATTATCTGTGAAGATGCACCAAGGTGGCTAGACGGAGAAAATATCTTGTCAATCTCTTTTTCTGAGAGTTTTGATGAGATGGCCTTGTCGTTTTTTACCGCATCGATATAGTCGGCTCCCTTGTCGTGAGCTGCAAAGGCCACCCTTTGGACGTCCCGGTATGCCTCAAGTCTTGGAACTCCTTTTTTGATCAGAGCTTCTAGCACAAACTCGGCAAATATCTGCCCGTTTGTCATGTACAGGTTTCTCTCAATTTTTTCCGTATTGATTTTTAGCTTTTCAATTATTTTTACCATGGTCTCGAGCATCTCGTCAAGCAAAATCGAGCACATTGGTATTGTGAACCGCTCGTTTGCAGAGTTTGAGAGGTCTCGCTCATGCCACAAGGAAATATTCTCAAACGCGGTGCTCAGCTGGCTGCGCAGCAGCTTTGATAGCGATGATATCCTCTCGCTTTTGATAGGGTTTCTTTTTACAGGTACGGCACTGCTTCCCATCTGGCCTTCCTTAAAGTGCTCTGCGACCTCGCCAATCTCAGTCCTCTGCAGGTTACGAATCTCTACTGCGATTTTTTCAAGTGTGCTTCCAAGTAGTGATAGCTGGAAAATGTATTCTGCATATCTCTCACGCGGTATGATCTGCGTGGTGACCTCGGCAGGGAACAGCCCTAGTCTTTTTGCGACTCTTTTTTGAACCTCGACTGCCTTTGCACCCATGAGAGAGCCGGTGCCCACGACCCCAAGCGTCTTGCAAATCAGTATCCTCTTTTTTAGCTCCTCCATTCTCTCGTTGTGCTTTGCCATCTCGGATGCCCAGTTTGCAAATTTCAGGCCAAACGAGATTATGCTTGCGTGCTGGCCGTGTGTGCGGCCTACTGCCGGGGTGTTCTTGTATTGCATTGCCTTTTTTGCCAAAAGTATGGCAAGCCTTGCGGTTTTTGGCTCTATTATTGCAAGTGCGTCCTTTACCTGCATTGATGTGCTGGTATCAACCAAGTCATTGCTTGTCAGGCCATAATGGATCCAGGGCCTCGCACTTGGCTTGCATTTCTCGCTGAGTGCCTCTACTAGCGCCGCGGTGTCGTGGTCGCTTTTTGCCTCCAGCTGCTTGATTCTCTTTGCGGTGATTTTGCCTGATTTTGATGCAAAAAGAATGTTCTGCGCAGCAGACTTTGGAATGAGGCCTATCTCTCCCTGTGATATGGCAGCTGCCCCTTCAATTTGAAGCTGGTACTCTATCTTTTTTTGATCATCGAAAATTGCAAGCATCTGCGGCGTACCATACCGGCCACTGTCTATTGGAAGAATCGGCACACAATTTCTAAAATTACATCAAAAATAAATCTACTTACGCCAAAACCACGAGCCTACAATCTAGGGTTTGCCTCAGATCATGATTACACGCAGAAAAAAATACGATAAAGACTCAACTAAGTTAGTATCTTTTTTGAAATCTTGGTTTTTGGTGCTTTGGAAAACACTCGTTACAGTAAACCGCTCTGTCTTGTTTTGGTTCAAAAGGTACCTCTGATTGCTTGCCACAGTCTGAGCAAGTGCATGGGTACATTTTTCTGTCATATGACATGACTGCCACAAGAATAGTCCCAATAAGAACGATTATGCCTATGCCTCAATTGTCAATAGTTAAAAGTACCCATCAATCAAGTGCGGTGCCTGATTTGTATGATAATGAAGACATTTGACAGTGAAAGACAATGTAAACGATGCAAGGGATCAGTTGTAACTGATAGTTCTACTGGGGAACGATTTTGCAGGAATTGCGGCTTTGTAGTCGAAGAGCAAATCGAGGACTCGGGGCCTGAGCGCAACTTTTCAAAGGATGACCGTGATGACAAGACCAGGGCGGGCGCTCCGACTTCACTTGCCATGCACGACATGGGCCTTGCCACGATGATTGGCGCAGTAAACAAGGACGCTACTGGAAAGCCGCTTTCATCTCACATGAAACACGACATGAAGCGACTCAGGACATGGGATGGCAGAAGTCAGATGCACGAGCAGGCAGACAGGAACCTAAGGCACGCATTCACACAGCTAAACAAGCTAAAGGACAAGCTTGCACTATCGGATGCAGTGGTTGAAAAGGCAGCTTACATTTATCGAAAGGCTTTGGCAAAAAGTCTTGTCAGGGGAAGGTCAATCGAGGGAGTCCTGGCAGCTGCAGTGTATGCAGCATGCAGAGACACCGAAACGCCGCGAACGCTAAACGACGTCTCTGATGCAATCAACGTGAAAAGAAAGGACCTATCAAAAAATTACAGATTGCTTGTAAATGAGCTCGACATCAGAGTGCCGGTTGTGAATTCCATTAGCTGCATGTCCAAAATAGCAAACAAGGTCGGACTGGGTGAAAAAGTAAAGCGCGGCGCCCTTGCCATTCTAAAGGATGCAAACGAGCGAAGAATCACTGCAGGAAAGGACCCGATGGGAATGGCAGCATCAGCACTGTACATCTCGTGCATGAAATACAACGCAGACGTGTCCCAAAAAGAAATTGCGCTGGCAGCAGGGGTGACAGAGGTCACAATACGAAACCGGTACAAGGACTTGAGAAAGTCGCTAAACCTCTAGCTTACAAGCTATTGATGATTTAAATTACTTTCAAAATATCCTACCGATAATGTCATCGCTAACTCCAAAAAAAATCGGAAACATGGAGTACCGAATCGAGGCCGATTCCAGCAAGGGAATGAGGGTGCCAGTCACGATATATGCAGATGAAGGCCTGCTCTCAAAAATGATGACAGACAGAACCATAATGCAGGCAATCAATGTATCAACGCTTCCTGGAATACAGAGCCACGCAGTGGTCTTGCCGGACGGCCATGAAGGATACGGCTTTCCAGTCGGCGGGGTTGCAGCAATGGATGCAGAAGAGGGCATGATAAGCCCTGGGGGCGTAGGTTATGATATCAACTGCCTCCATCCGTCCACCAAAGTTTGCCGAGAAGAAGGGACTTGGAAGCGCATAGCTGCAATCGGCGATGGCGATATTACATTATCATTTGATGCACAAAGCAAATCGACTATAACAACTACGCCAATTCTGACGCTCAGGAAAAAGAACAATGGCCCATTACTCAAAATAATCACAAAGTTCGGAAGAGAACTCCTAGTCACCGAAGATCATCCACTGCTTACTGATAATGGAATGGTCAATGCAGGGCTAGTATCACCTGGAACTAGATTGACTTCTCATGGGTTTGAAGGACTAGAATATTCCGAGCCACACGAACATGTCATTTATGGTTTGGCAGACATTAACCGGGCAATGACAGAACTAGGTATAAGCGAAAAAGGAAATGCCAAGCAGCAAATTCTGAACTATTTGAACAAATTAGGACTAACAGAGCTAAAAACAACAAGCAAAAAACTTCCAAAAATCCTCAAATTGCTTGGAATAATACTGAGCGATGGAACGATACCTAAAGGAAACAAGTACGTTTCAATTTACGGAAAACAAGATGATCTGCAATCAATAAAAAATGATTTGCAAGAATTGGGAATTCAATCAATGCTGGTATCTAGAGCAAGACACCACAAAATAAGCACACATTATGGCGAAGCTACTTTTCAAAGTCTGGAACAATCACTAAAGATAACGTCCAAGGGTTTCAGAGTCATTCTTCACGCAATGGGCATGCCTTTAGGAAATCGGTCACTGCAAAGATACAGAATACCTGCATGGATAAAATCGCTTGAAGCGTGGCAAAAGAGACTTTTTGTGGCCGCATATTTTGGTGGCGAGCTCACAAAACCAATCTCAAATAATGACTATAATTTTTCCATGCCAGCACTAAGTGTAAGCAAGCTTGAAAGTCTGATAGACAATGCATTTGAGCTAGTCAATGACATAAAAGAAATCCTTGACTCTCTTGGCATAGAGACATCAAATCCCGTGCTGGTAAATGGCTATGCCTATGTCGGCAAGAATGGTACAACAAAGGCTGTACGTCTAGGAATAGAATCCAATGCAGACAATATGCTCAGATTCTTTAGCACTGTGGGCTATGTTTACAATAAAGAAAAAGAATCACTAGCAAGTCTGGCCTCACTATATCTACGCTTTGCCAATGAAATAAGAGCAGAGCGAGACGACGCAAGACAAACAGCACGACAGATGTATTCTAGTGGAGCGAGTTCTGGACAGATTTTGGCCACATTGACTGGTACTCATTACACTTCAAGCTTTATCAAACATTCCATATGGTCTGAGAGAAAATCTGCAAGGGTTTGGGATGTAATTCGCTTCCACGAGTTTATTCATGATATCTCAATAGGCGATGGATATGGATGGGACGAAATAACAGCCATAGAGAAAATCGACTATGATGGTTATGTCTATGATCTCACCATAAATGACAACAACCACAATTTCATTGCAAACGGCCTAGTCGTATCCAACTGTGGTGTAAGACTATTGCGAACGAACCTGACAGAAAACGACGTCAGACTAAGGCTAAAGGATCTTGTAACGGACTTGTTCAATTCAATTCCATCCGGCGTTGGCTCCAAGGGGGCAGTCAAGCTTAACTATTCCCAGCTAGACGAGGTCCTAGTCAAGGGAGTGAACTGGGCGATCAATAACGGCTATGGCACCACAGACGATGCGGACGTCTGCGAGGAGAACGGCCAGATAAGAAACGCAGACCCGAACAAGGTCTCCGATACCGCAAGAAAAAGAGGGGCGCCGCAGCTTGGAAGCCTTGGATCCGGGAACCATTTTCTTGAAGTGCAAAAAGTGGAAAAGATCTACGACGAGGTAGCGGCAGAAAGAATGGGAATAAAAGAAGGAAGCGTCACGGTTTTGATTCACTGTGGTTCCAGGGGATTTGGACACCAAATATGCAGCGACTATCTCAGGGTTTCTGAACAGGCATTAAGAAAATACAACATTTCACTACCAGACAGGGAGCTTGCATGTGTGCCAAACACATCAGAGGAAGGCGAGTCATACCGAAAGGCAATGTTTGCAGCGCTAAACTTTGCGTGGAGCAACAGGCAGATGATCACGCACTGGACACGAAAGTCATTTGAGCGGGTATTCAAAAAATCGGAATCTGATCTTGAGATGAAGCTAGTGTACGATGTCGCACACAACATCGCCAAGGTTGAAAAGCACAAAATCGACGGAAAGGAAAAATCAGTCGTAGTTCACAGAAAGGGCGCAACGCGCGCGTTTCCTGCAAACCGCGACGAGATTCCACAAAAGTATAGGGATTTGGGGCAGCCGGTTTTGATTCCAGGCTCGATGGGAACCGGAAGCTGGATACTTTTAGGCAAGCCAAACTCGATGAACCTGAGCTTTGGCTCCACTGCGCACGGCGCAGGAAGAATGATGTCGCGCTCAAGGGCAAGGCGGGAATACACAGAGGAGCAGGTCAAAAAATCACTAAATGATAAAGGAATTTTCATAAAATCATTGACAAGGGATGGCATAGTGGAAGAGACGCCAGAGGCCTACAAGGATGTGGATGCGGTGGTAAATGTCTCACACGAGCTTGGAATTGCAACCAAGGTAGCAAAGCTTGTTCCGATTGGCGTGATAAAGGGATGAGCGAGGACAAGGAGCTAGAGGCACTCAAGGCAAGACGCCTTGCAGAAATGAAAAAAAACATCTCATCCATAACGCAAAAAGAGCAAAAGCCGGAACCAAAACCGGTCTCATACAGGGAGATTGTGGTATCGCGCCTTGGGTACAGAGGTGCAGAGGTGCTACAAAACGCAGAGCAACAATTCCCAAACGAAACCAAGATGGTAGTTGACAAGCTAGGGCAGCTGCTACACGCCGGAGAGATAAACGAGGATCTCGACGGAGGAAAGCTTTTGGCATTGTTCAGATCAGTCGGCATCAATGTGAGGATGGCAACAAAAATCAACATAGAGCAGGACGGCAAGTTTGTCTCGCTATCAGACAAGCTTAGTGCAGCAGGATCTGAAAGCAATGAAAGTCTTTGATGTAAGCACCATTGATTATATCGAGGACAAGCGCCTCATCAACAACGCGCTATCCGACATTGCAGCGGAATGCGGAATGCAAAACGACTTTACGTTTGGGAACCCGACATCAAGGTTTGGCTGGACGTTTTTCAGGCTGTGGATAAAGCCAAGCTTCCAGGAGCAAATTGAGTTCAAGTTTGCCGACATGATAAAAAAATCAAAGGGCAACAAGCACGAAGAAAAACTTGTAAACTTTATGTCAGATTATTTTCAGGCCAGAGGCTGTAAAACCAAAATCAAGATGACTGATGTCTAGACTCTGCGTCCTCTCTTTCCACCCTTCTTTCGTGTGGTGTCATGAGGGATAGGGGTAACGTCGTCGATTCGTCCAATTTTGAATCCGCCTCTTGCAAGGGCTCTGATTGCTGCCTGTGCACCGGGTCCTGGAACTCGCGAGCCCACACCGCCGACGGCTCTAACCCTGATATGAAATCCGGTAAAGCCCTTTGTCCTTGCTGCCTCTACTACTGCATTTGATGACTTCATTGCAGCAAATGGCGATGACTCGTATCTGTCAGCAGTAACGTGTACTCCACCTGAGCTGATTGCCACGGTTTCTGCGCCTGTGAGGTCTGTCATGTGCACTATAGTATTGTTGTAGCTGCTGAAGATGTGAGCAATACCCCACTTTTCGACGTTTTGTTCTGACATTGGTTACTCAAAGATTGGAGGGTTTAAAATACATTATTGGGCTTTTGGCGGCTGATCCTTAGAACTTGTGCAGCCATCCGCCGTCTGTTATCTTGATTTGGTTTTTTCCATTTTGCAAAAACACGCCGCTCCCTTTTTGCACGCGGCCGATTTCAATCAGGTTGATTTTCTGGGCCTCGGCAATTTTTCGCAGCTTGCCAAGATTATTCGGAGATACAGTTGCCACTATTTCATATTCCTCGCCGCCATTAAAGACAAGATCAATCGGATCCAGATTGTTTGATTCTACGAATTCCTTTAGGCCCATGGCACCTGGCATGCCGTGCAGCACAAATTTTTTCCTGCTCTGGCTTGACATTTCCACAAGGCAGGTTGACAGTCCGTCACTGGAGTCCATTGCAGACGAAAGCAGTCCTGCAGCCCTGATGCCAAATCTTAGCCTCGGCATGGGATGAAAAACCGCGCTTGTTGCCTGCCTTTTGAATTTCGGCTTGGCGTTTTTCCCATGTAAGATGATCTTTAGGCCTGCCGCGCTCAGGCCAAAGGGCCCTGACACCACGATGACATCGCCTAGGCGCGCCCCACTTCTGTGCGTTATTTTGCCTGCCATCCCAAACAAGGTCACGGTGATCACTAGCTCCTTTGCTTGGTTTGTGTCGCCACCAAGTATCTTGAAGCCAAACTCCCTTGATGCAGACTTGAATCCTTTTGCGAGCTGCGTTATCTTTGATTTGGAAAAATTCTTTGGCAACGAAATTGAAATTATACCATAGAATGGTTTCGCACCCTTTGCAGCAAAATCACTTACACTTGCAACAATGCTTTTTCTTGCAACGTCTGCAAGATTCATCTTTGGAGGGACATCAGTGCTTTCTACTAGAGTGTCTGTCTTGATGACTGCAAAGTTTTTTCCAATCCGAAACGTTTCCACATCCTCTGAGACAAACTTCTGATTGCCAAACTTGCTCTGGAAAATTTCTATGATCTGTTTCTCATCTAGACTGCTCATAGCATTCCCTTACCAGGCCACTGATTTCCCTTTGTATTGACTTTGCACGTGTCAAGTCATCTGATTCCACTGATATCCTGACGATGTCTTCGGTGTTTGACTTTCTTACCAGCGCCCAGGTGTCATCGTCAACTGTTATTTTTATGCCGTCAATTGTAATCACTTTGCCAAATCTTCCCTTCAGTTTTTTCTGCAGTTTGAGTAGCACCTTTTCATGGAATCTTGACTCTATGTCGACTTTGGTCCTAAGCTGGTGATACCTTGACACAAACTCGATTATCTCATCTATGATCTTTTTTCCAGTCATTGCTGCGATGAGGCCCGAAGTCAGTATCCCGTCGCGGCACATGTTGAACTCTGGAAGGATAAACCCGCCACTGCTTCCCTCTCCACCTGCCCGGCATTTTTTCTTTAACATTGTATCTATGACGTTTGCCTCGCCTACTTTTGAGCGAACAACCATCCCTCCATGACCAGTAATGTATTTCTCAACTGCAATGCTGGTATCAATGCTCAGACAAAATCTCTTGTATCCAAGCTCAAGTGCCTTTGATATGCCAAGTGCAAGTGTAGTGTCAGGTGATTGCTTTTTGCCGTCTTTTACCACGACTAGTCTGTCACCATCCAAATCAAAGGCAAAGCCAATGTCTGCTTTTTTGCTCAGCGATGCCAGCTGAGTGAGGGCATCCGAGGTGGGATCCGGTCCGCGCCTTGAGGAGTTTTGATTAATTATCTGGACTTGGCAGCCTATCTTTCTTAGCAGCTCTGGTGCCACACTAGCTGCAGCGCCAGCACCTGCATCTATTATGATTTTTGGCCTCCCCTTTATTTTGCCAATTATCTTTGCCGCCTGGTTCACATAGCTTGATGTTATGATATGTTCAGCGCCAATCTTTGATCTGCCTTGGGGCTTTTCTCTTAGAATTTGTTTGAACTCTCTTTCGTTTGGGCCCCTCCCGTCAATTATGAACTTGAGGCCGTTCCACTGTATCGGGTTGTGCGATGACGTGATGATGAGGCCAGCGCCATACCTGCGCGCCTCCCTGAACACGACAGGTGTTGGAGCCATGCCGAGATTGTACACATCAATACCGCGAGCCATCAGGGCAGCGATTGCAGTCTCCCTGACCATATCACTTGATGGCCTGGTGTCATTCCCGACCACGCATTTCTTTGATTTGATCAGGGGAGCAAAGTTAGAACAAAATCTCAAAACATCAGCTAGTGTAAGATCGTCGCCAAAAATCCCACGAATTCCGGAAATAGATTTTTTCAATGGTACCAAGGCCTGAAAGGCTTTTTATAAACTCTGATAACAGACTCAAACCATGCCTCGATAGCTCAGCCTGGCAGAGCGATTGTTTCGTAAACAATAGGTCGTGGGTCCAAATCCCATTCGAGGCTCATAAACTTAGATCAAAAATTATTCGTCTGGGGATTCAATGTCGATTTCAAGTTCTTTTGCAAGTCCTTCCCACCACTTGCTTGTTTGTTCTGCCATAACTCCCCGAAAGTATCATAAAATGCTCCTTTATAGATCTGTCGGTAAACTCGCCAGATCTAAAGATCGATGACAAAAAATTCACCGGCGTTTTCTTATGGCTCTGTTATACAAGATGATTGCAAACGCTCCACCGGCGCAGCTCAGAAACACAGGCCAGCGCAGTGGGTTATCGAACATCCAGATCCAAGAATAGATTGTCCCCCCGATTAACCCAAAGCCGATGAGCTCCAGAATCTTACTCATGGTAAAACCAAATGTTTGAAAAGATATATTGTTTGTTTGTCAACCACTCCCATGGACAAGTATCTTCTCATAATTCTGATTCTACTCATATTGGGAATGGCGTTTTCGGTTTTCAAAGATCTGGAAAACCCAAACCTCGTACTGTTTTATGCACAGCTGGCAGGCGCCATAATCATAATAATATACACCAATATCAAACACAGGCGAAAAAGTAAAGACGTAAAGTAATCTAAAGGTCTAATCCAAATGATCCGGCGAGGTCGTGGAATCTTTTGTATGATTCAAGATATTGCTTGCCCTTTGGAGTGATGATGTATGTGTTCTTTCCATCAAACTCGATTTTGTTGATGAGTTGTGCACCGGTCAGGTTATCGATGAACTTGGAAAGTCTAGAGTGTGATAGGTTTGCCCTTGTTAGCAGGGTTGTTACCTTTATTCCCTCTTGGCCATACTGTTCTGTAGCTGTGAGCAGATCCGCTACTATTTGCATACTAGTCCTGTACGTGGCCATTGATTACTGACTTTCTAAATCGCATATAAAGGTATTAACTTTTCGCACGATCATTTAATAGTCAAACAAGGGTTTGCCATCAAGTGTCAAGCGTTTCTATTCCATGGCATGATGAGTTTCTTGGCGTGGCGTATAGGTATTTTGATCTGAGAATGAATGTAATTCCGCTGTTCACCAACAAAAAACAGGCATCGGATGCCTGGAACGAAACCGTGCACTGGTGGAGCGATCACGACATAAAAATCAGGTTTATCGAAACCGGTGACGAGTACTGGTTTGTCATGGCATCCGAGTCAAGGCGCCCGGACCACAACAGGTCTTTCTTTAAGGTACTTCCAAAATCAGAAAACTACACCCGGTTCAAAAAGGGGCACCAGGGAGAGGCGTATCTTAGGTTTGGAGCATATTTCCCAAAAGGCGAAAAAGACGTCAAGGGCGATGCAGTGTGCAACTGCGAGCACACAAAAGACGACCATGAGGGAAGGTGCACCATGGACGGGTGCAGGTGCCAAAAGTTTGAAAGTTTCACACTAGAGCTACTCAGAAAAAAGAAAAAGACAATTACCGACATCAAGTTTCTTGAGGAAAAAGACGTCAAAGATGACGCGGTGTCATGGAACTGCCTTTACGTAAACAAGTACAAAAATTCCCAATAGCTATTCTTTGTCTACATTGACTCTGACGTGCTTTCCAGGATAGTGTTCGGAGATTTTTTTAGTGTAACACTTGCCACACAGAAATCCTTTGACGTCCCAGTCTTTCATTGGAAGATATTTCTGCGCCAGTGTGCCATTGCACAAAACGCACTTGATCTCGTCTTTCAATCATTTTCCAATCTTTGACTTGTATATAAAAATATGATGATTTTTTTGCAGCCGCAAAAACATTTGTTAAATAATAGTGTGCAGCAGAAAATTTGCGATAGATTGTCTGGCCATTGTAAATCTCCTGCAATTTTTACAGGGCTGGATAACTATCGCACTTTACAGTAAACTGCTGACCAGTTTTTTGATGCTCTCGATTTCCTCTTCTTCCTGTCGTATTTTTTTGTCGACCACTCGGAGCATGGCCTCATTCCAGACGTGGTGCGAAAAAAAGTTGTGTTTTGTGTTTGCGCGCTCCATTTCGTCCTCCACCACTGTATCCTCAAGGAACCTTGTCACCACCCCGTCGGTGAGCCTGAAAATGCGCTCGTTGAGCTTGTAGCTCTTGAAAATCGGCTCTAGCTTTATGACGTCTTCCTTAAAGTCGCCGCGCGTTCCAAGAATGTTTTTGTTGGCGATTCTAAAGTACGCCGCAACAAAGAACAGGGTCGCATATCTTTTTGTCTTGTGCCCTCCCCGCTTGCCATATCCGAGGGATTTTTTTGCGTACTCTTTTACAAGATATGGATACAAGAGGAGCCTGTAGTCGTCTTTTAGATTTTCATTAAAGACATCGTCGTACTTACTTCCGCGGGGTAGGAACTGTGCAGGTGAGCTATAGGACTCTGTCGGCCTCTGTTCCATTCCGGCGACAAGTGACTGGATTGCGTCCTTTGCAACAATTACTTTTTTGTGGTTGTCCGGAAGATACTTGTTGTAGATCGAGTCCCCGCCAAACTCTGTCTGCTGTGATTTTGTCTTGCTATCAAACGAGCCTGCTTGGATTTCATAAAAGTAGCCGTAATTTTCAAGCTGGGACTTGATGGATTTGTGAAAGTCCATCAGAGAAACAAGATCCTTTCCGCGAACAGAGTTCTGCGAGTTTCTGTATTTTGTTATGTTGTTTTGGTCCTGCTCGTCATCTGCCTTGATTATTGTGACCGTTATGCTCCCATCCAAGTTGTTCGTTCTCTTTGCGTGATCCAAAATCGAGTTTGATGTCTGCGCGCCGTTGACTATCTGCGGTGCGTGCAGCATGAGGTTGGTCTCCTCAAAGACCTCAAAGTCGCTAACTACAATCGTTATTCCGTTGTTATAATAAAAAAACTTGTCAGGTGAGACCTGCAGCGTTTCGCGTATTCCCTTGTTGACGTTGGTCTTGAACTGCATCCACTGCCTTATGTTGGACTCGAACACATAATCGCGGTTTTTTGTCACAAACTCGGTCAGCTCCCTTAGCTTGAGTATGCCTAAAACCGTGTTTTTGTAGCGAATCATCTCCTCTAGTTTTATTTTGGATTTTTTGCCTGCAGCCGGCTTTTTTATTCGGTCCCAAAGGCTCCTAACTATCTTGTCGATGTCAACTATCTCGACTGACTCGTCAGAATCATACTGGACTGACTGGTTTGTGACATAACAGCATTCAATCTTTAGATTTTTTTCCTGAATTTTTGTAACAAGGTTTGCGATTTCCGGCCTCATCTTTGTTATGTCCTTGCTCAAAAGTCGCCTCACGTCTTCCTTGAACTTGGCAATTGCCTCCTCAGAGTGGGCTGTCCCGTACTTTGACTGGAATAATCTTATCTTGTTATCGGAAAAATCAACCGGCAGGTATGCGTCTATGCCAAGATCGTTTGCGCCATCGATTATGGCATCCGATGCATCGTCCTCTGTTGCCTCATAGACCCTAGTTAGAACCCAGTGGAGAAAGTTGTGGCCCTTCTCGACATCGCTCTTCGAGTCTTCGGCATATTCGATTATGCTGTCTTTGATGTTTTGAGAAAACCCCTCTAGCGGTTGTTCTGTTTTTTTCTGGATTAGCAGCGATTGGGAACCGGGAATGTACTCTAGTAACCCGTTTTTTTCTGCCACGACGTGTCTTGTGTGTGAGGTATTTAGAAAGGCTGGTTATTATGTAATAACCAGGTCTTGCCCAAGGGACCAAAATGGCGAAAAATAAAATTGGAAGCCGGTTTTGAGTCGATAGATGTCAAAAAAGATCCTCGCAATGTCTGTAGCTGCAGTGACTCTGATCGTGCTGGCAGGCGTCTTTTTGAACACAAGCATGGAAGATATTGAAACTGCACCCATATCAGATTCTGTGTCGATTACAATGTCATCGTCAAGGCCTGGATGCGAGGCTGACGAGACCTGTTATGTGCCAAACCAAATCGTTGTGGATTCCGGGCAAACAATAACCTGGATAAACGAGGACTCGGCGTTTCACACCGTAACTAGCGGGCACTATGATGAGCAGGACGGGGTCTTTGATAGCGGACAGCTCGATCCAGCGCAAAAGTTCTCGCACACATTTGCAGAGCCAGGACAATTCTCGTATTACTGCAAACTACACCCATGGATGGCAGGAGAAATAATTGTACAATAGTTCCAAAGGTGAGTGTACATGGATAATAGAAAACGAGTGTCAGCATTGTAGACCTTGCTTCAGACCTAAGTCCTGCAAGACAACGCTGACGCTTTCATTATGACTATGACGTTGATGGATTATAAACTTAATCCAGTCGGCGACGCTGAATAGACTAATCGGCAACATCGAACATGTAACTTAAATCCATTCTGAGCATAATATTGTGAATCATGCCAAAATCTGCTGTATTTGTTGATGCTGGATATCTGATCGAACTTTCTCATATTAAAAATAAAAAACTGAATTTTTAAAATTATCTAATGAGTTAACAAATAACACAGACCGCATCAAGACAATTTTTTATGACGCACTACCAATACCTAATTCTCCAAGAGGCATTGAACTTTTGTCTAAGACTCAGAGATTCCACGACAAAATTAGAAAACTCGATAAATTTGAAGTAAAACTTGGTAGACTACAAGAGATTAATGGAAAATACGTCCAAAAAGGAGTAGATATGAGATTGGGTGTAGATCTTGTACAAATGAGTATGAACAAAATTATCGATAAAGCCATAATAATTACGGCAGACAGCGACTTTGAATATGCTGTAGAAAAGGCTCAAGAGGCTGGAATAACAGTCAGTTTAGCATATTTTCCAAATTCAAAGATAAGCAAGCACTTTCTTGAATCCATGAATGAGCGAATTGTTCTGGATGATGCCGTATTAGAAAGATGCAAGCTGTAATCATAACAAAATCCAGTAATCTGAAAAATTATTGAATCAAACTATTTGGATGGAAGGAAAAATAATTCCAAAGGTGAGGAGGGGATTCGAGCCCCTATAGATTCGCTTTGCAGGCGAACGCATAACCGCTCTGCCACCTCACCAGTAAAAATCGGTCACTCCAACAAGAATTAAACCCTTTGTCGATTAGGATTTGATGAATGTCTTTGATGCGAGCTTGACGTCCTCGCCGCGAATTGTTTTTCTTCCGGCGTGGTTTGACATGTCAACTGCGCTAGTCGCAATGGTTGAGGCAATCTCTTCTAAAACTCGCCGCAGCTCGTCCGCTGATTCGTCGCTAACCCGCTCCGCTCCTGCCTTTTTTAGGATTCTATACATTGCAGAGAGCCCAAGTTCTGATGACTTCATATCAAAATAATCAAAGGAATCTTCGGATAAAGGATTGTGAGTTAAAAATTTCTACTTAGTAATGGATTTCTGCAAACTTAAAAGCAGTCTTCACAATCAAAAAAATCATGGCGTGGCTTTTCGATGCTCACATTCATCTGTCTGATGCCGAATATCAAGGCGACATGGAACTAATCATGGGCTCCATGAAAAGACTTGGAATAAAGGCATGCGCGGTTTCAATGGATAATGATTCCTCGCAGACCACGCTTGAGCTGGCAAAAAAAAGTAACCTGGTCCTTCCCTTTGTGGGGATTCATCCAGAAAAGGCATCTGATGATCTCGAATCCATGACACATCTAATACAAAAAAACTCTGGTTCCATTGCAGGAATCGGCGAGATAGGCCTTGACAAGACCTATGCTTCCAATGACGATCAGCTCAAAAGGCAAAACCAGGTCTTTACAAAACTGCTCGAAACAGCTGAGAATCTAAAAAAACCAGTCTCTGTCCACTCTCGTAGGACACTTGATGAGATACTGCAATTAATTCCGTCATATCGCATATCTGGATTTTTGCTGCACTGGTTTGATGGAAGCAAAAAACAGCTCAAAGAGGCAATGGATCTTGGATGTTTTGTCTCATATGGCCCAGTGTCTGTTTACTCTCAAGACAAGCAGACGCTTATCGCAAATACCGATAAGAACAAAATCCTAGTTGAAACGGACGGCCCAGTCAAGTTCTCACACTGCTTTGGCATGAAATCAGCCCAGGTCAGCTTTATCCCAAGTGTAATTTTTTGTATGTCAAAAATACTTGGAGAATCATACGACGAGTGCGCCTCTATATTAGAAACTAATTCGAAAAACTATCTGGGAATATAGGTATAAAATACCCCAGCAGTTAACTCCGAGAGTGAATAGAATAACGAGCCTCTCGATGCAGGTTCTTGGAAAACACAGAGACAAATTTACAACAGATTTTGTGAAAAACAAATTGCTTCTAGGCGAGTTAGCTGTCATTCGCTCAAAAGGACTAAAAAATGAAATGGCAGGTTACATTACAAAGTTTATCAAACGCGAAAATGCTTCCAACGCACTAAAAGAACAAGAAGATCACGAAGCCGAAGTTGAGGAAATGGAAGCTCAAGTTGAGACAAACGAAAAGCAGGCTGATACAAAAGAAGAAGTTGTAGCCGAAGAACAAGAAACAGCCGACGAATCAATACCACAAGAAATCGTAGTGGAAAGCGCAAGCGAAGAATCACGTTAACATCTTTTTACTCCAGTTGATCACAATCAAACTTTTGGGCGGTGCAAAAAAATCATTTGGCACAGACCATGTCACTGCTGAGTTAGACAACGGCACCATCAAAAATTTACTTGATCATCTAGTATCGATAAAGCCGAAAAACACGTTGGAGCTTGACACGAAAAACATTCTTGTTGCAATAAACGGAGTTGACTCGTCTGCCTTGCAGGGTCATGACACAATTCTGCACCCAGGCGACGTAGTAAGTATAATTCCAATAATTCATGGAGGCGCGCAGAAAAGAACCAAATTCAAAACTAACAACATGCCAGTAGAGCTGTTCCACGTGGCGCACCAAAAGAAGCAAAACTATGTACTCCTAGACTCGATTCGCAAAAAATTCCCTGATCTCATTCTGGAAGGTATCTCTACTAGGTGCCTGCTTGGGCCTACACACGCGCAAAAAATCATCGCACTATCGCTTTATGCACAAAAGCACAAAGACCTGATATCAAAAAAACTTCAGACGGATATTTTGCTAAGGTTTGCGGCAACAACACAAATCGCTTTTGCAATCAAGACAGTCGGAATCGACGAGCAGGATGACTTTACCATAATTGCAATTGGAAAAAACTCCTCACTGAATAATCTTTACAAACACATAGAGTCCCACCTCAAAGAGAATCCAAGTTATGCCAAAAACTCTGAATATTTGCAAGGCCTCTTCAAGATTTCAAAAAAACATCTGGATGCGGTGGACTCCAAAACGCCACTTGAGGATTTACTTGTAGAAAAGGCGGCAATCCTAATCAAATGACCTGCGCTTTGTTTTTTCCACACTCAAAACATCACTGTCTTTTAAAATCGAAACACCACTGATGCCTCCCAACACCTGAACTAGGATTACCCAGTCATATTTCTCGAGTGAAACTTTGTTTTCAATCTTGTCTGCAATTTTGCTTATTATTTCAGACGAAGAAATGCCCGAGTTTCTTTTTTCAATCGTGATTCGGTAGGTCTCGTCAGGTTTCATTTTTTGTATCTGCTCCAGCGCTGCATCTGAGATGGACTCTACATCAGTCTTGACGGTCTGAAATATCGGAATTGCCCTCATGGTATACCTAATCGCCCAGGGCTCGTCTTCTAGTTTCTCGTAAATTTTTTTCACAATCTCTAAAGCATTGACAGTGGTATCGACTGTCAGAATTCCTGAAAACTCGGTTATTGTTATCTGCGGTTCAGAATCTCCAAGCTCTTCTAAAATGGTTTGCAGCTCTTCTTTGGTTTCATCCTCAAAGTGTCTTGCACAGGTAACGATCAGATCCAATAACCCCACATCCTTGCTAGCGTATTATAGTGTTTGAGGCTTCACAAAACTAAATAATCAAAATAACATCTGACTTTCCGATGAGTGCAGAGCCAGACTTGGAAAATGATTTTGAAGACGATTTTGATGATTTTGAAGACGATGAGATTGGAGAGGAAGACTTTGACTAAATCGTCAGACCGAAGCTGTCTGCAAACCTGTTGAATGTATAATATGCTTGAAGAAACTCTCTGCCGACATTGCTGATCTTGTACTTGAATGTGCCACTGGAGCTGGTCTGCTCTAAGAGTCCCTGTGCCACGAGTGTGCCCAAAATTTTAGAAATTCTGCTGTGCGAGATGTTTGCCTTTCGTATCAGATATGTGATGCTGGCCCCATGCTCGTCTGGCAGGTCGTCTCTTGTGGTGGTGAGGATATCCCCAATTATCTGCATGTGCGTTCTGTATACTAGACTCATGTTATCTGCAAAGTGGTGTTAGCGCAGTTCTTCAATATATTAACAGGGTAAAAAAATTTGACAAACTAATATTATTGGACTAAATCTAGCCGTGCAAACCTACAGATTTTCATCAAATTTCATTTTGGTTAGTGGAACCTTTGTCACAGGAACGAACAACAGTATCAGGCCGGCAATCTTTGTCGAAATCGAAATAACGCCCAAGATGGATTGCGGAAAGACAAATGAATACCACCCAAGAAACTCGCCAAACCCAAGTGCCCCAAGTCCGGCCGCGACAAAAATCGCAGTCTTTCTGCGGCTCTCAAAATACGACATTATGGTTTCAATCGCGCCATATGCAAGCAGGATGAACGAAACTGATCGTATTATGTTTTCAATTGAAATAAAGGAAATCAAATAGAGCGGAACGATTCCCACCGAGCGAAGATAGCTTGACTTTGGAAAAAATGATTTTATTGTGTGGGAAAATGCAATGAAAAAATACCCGACGGTCTGTACTCCAATCCCAAGGGTCTGTACCCATCGCTCAGGCTGCCCTGTCTTGTAGACAAACATGTCGACTGCTTGCCCGATCCACATTATGATGAATCCGGTGCCGATTGCAAAAAACGCCAGCGAGAGTCTGAACAACGTCGGGCTACCCGTGTTGCGAAAACCAATGTAGGAAATTGTTCCAATTGTCAGCCCGACTGCAAAACCAATCAGGTTTAAGATGCTCTCAAGAAAAAACTCCGCCATTTAATATCTATGATTTTAATTGACTTTAAAAGTTAGTCCCACTCATCAAGCGAGCCAGCCTTCTGGCCTTCAGTGGTTCCAGTATAGTCACCCAAAATATCTGAATATGTGACATCGTTGTGCGCAACATACTTGACATATTCTCCATATGACATTTCGAGATCACACTCTTGGCATTTCACCAAAGAAAAGTCCGACTCTAGCTCTGCCAAGCCCTTGCACTTTGGGCACTTTATTTTCACACAAACAATAGCCCGTTTGCTTTATTATTCATTGTCAAATAAAGAATAAATTGACAACTAAAGGCAGCAGGTATGGATGGCTAAAACCTGCACAAAGTGCAAATCCGAGATTCCAGATTCAGAACAGCTAGACCAAACGGCCGTAGCCTATCCGTGCTGCAACAAATGCTGGGAGGAATGGAAGACCTACAGGATTATGGTTATGAATGAGCTGAGACTGGACATGTCGCTGTCTGACCACAGAAAACTGCTCAAAAAGAACGAAAAAATCTTCGTCGGGGTACTGACGCCTCAGGGAGACGTAGTCGACTTTGCCAACGAGGACAATCGAAAGCCAGACAAGCCCCAAGCCTAAATCCCAAGGTGGGTTTTGGCGTTTTGAGGAATTATCAAAAACAACGTCTTTTTTTGCTCGTCTGGCAGCTTGGATATGATCTGACTGACTGATCTTGCGATTGTGTCTTTTTGTGTTCCCTCTAATCCGGCAAAGATCTCCAGTATTCCATCCAAATTGAAAAGAACGAGTCTTTGGGGATTCTTTAGGATCTCAGAAATGTATGTGGAAAACATGACGGTTCTTTTTTCTTCTGGAAGAGTTGCAAGAATCTCAAGCCATGTCGCAAAAAGCTTGGCAAAGTTTGGAAATGGAATGGTCGGCCCTGCTTCTAGAGCATTGTTGATTATCTCGAGTCGATCAGGTGCGGACAAAGTGAAGAACTCGTCCAATCGTTTTTTAAGAATCGGCTTTCTAAGAAAGTCTGGAAGACTTGCTAGGACGATGATTATGTTGCCCGCATAGTTTGGCTCCGACATGTTTTCTCTCAGACTTGGGACGATAAAAGTCTAGATCGAGTGGCAATAATTTAGCTTAAATTAAAGTCAAAAGCCTCAGCTAATCATGCCTTCGACTGTTGTAGTTGGTGGATTCTTTGGAGATGAGGGAAAGGGTAAGATAATTTCTTACTTGGCCCAAAAAGACGATCCGACAATAGTTGTAAGGGGTGGGGCAGGCCCAAACGCAGGCCACACAATAGAGGATGGCAACAAAAAATACAAGGTCAGAATGTTGCCAAGCGGATTTTTGAACAAAAGATCAAGTCTCATGATAGGCCCAGGTGTTGTCATCAACCCAGATGTTTTGCACAAGGAAATAGAAGAGTTCGGCGTATCAAACAGGGCATTTGTCGATTCTAATTGCGGAATAATTGAGAAATCTCACACCGATGCAGATTCCGGCGGCAGACTAAAAGAAAAGATAGGGAGCACAGGTTCTGGGACTGGGCCTGCAAACGCAGACAGGGCAATGCGCACACTAAAACTTGCAAAGGAAATTGATTCACTCAAACCGTACCTTGTCGACGTGGCAGAAAAAATAAACACCGCACTAAAGCGCGACGAGTCGGTGCTAGTGGAGGGAACGCAAGGGACGTTTCTCTCACTCTGGCACGGAACGTACCCGTTTGTGACCTCAAAGGACGTCACCGCGTCTGGAATATGCGCAGACATTGGGCTTGGGCCAAAGAACGTCGATGACGTAATGGTTGTCTTCAAGTCTTACGTGACGCGCGTGGGGACAGGCGTGCTTGACAACGAATTGTCAGCATCAGAGACAGCCTCGCGAGGCTGGTCGGAGATAGGCACAGTCACAGGAAGGCAAAGGCGCGCAGCAGAGTTCAACTTTGAGCTGGCAAAAAGAGCCGTCATGCTAAACAGCGCAACGCAGATTGGGCTCACAAAACTCGATGTTTTGTTCCAGGATTGTGCGCACAAAAATTCCTTTGACGATCTAAGCGATGCGGCAAAATCGTTCATAACAAAAATCGAGGACGCAGTGGACGTGCCTGTGACTTTGATTGGAACAGGTCCCGGCGTCAATGACATAATCGATCTGCGATGATGTTCGAATTTTTTTTGCTAAGCTTTAATTTGCGCCACTTGTTTTATGGAGTTCGTGGAAAAACAAAAATCTCCAAAATACGTTGAGCTGGCTTCACAATTAGAATTCTCGCGCCTAGTTTGTGCACTGGAACGTGCGCCGCGCATATCATTTCACCACGAGTACAATGGAAAGAAAATACTTGCCATTCAAATGGATCTCCTAAAGGAGCGACCAATCATCTACTATGTGCCAATAGAGCAAAAGGGGCACTATCTTTCGTACGGGTTCAAAAATGGAAAGGAGGAGGCGACCGTAGTCGATGCCATCTCCGAGCCTACAAAACTCTACTCACCAATCGTAAGGATAAAGGAGCTTCCACCGTCACTGAGGCAAAACCAGGACGTTCTCATGGAAAAATACGAACTACTGGAGCTTGAGGACTTGGCCAGCCTCGCAAAGATCAGCTACGGCTACGATGAGGCACCATTCCCACTGTTTGCCTTCAAGCACAAGGAGAAATGGCTGCTCGGGGTCTTTATGAACTTCAACGAGGAGGGACCATCGTATTTCTGCCACTTTGCGCTTGATTCGGAGCCAAAGCATCCATTCCTAAAATATGCAATGCAGAATGGCAATGTTCCTGTATTTACCGACAACCTAAACGAGCACGGATATTCCTACATCAAGATAATAAAGCTAAGCGAGACCCATCCATTAATCGGCAATGAGTAGCTTCAAAGAACGAATAAGAAAACTCTCAACAGAAAAAAGTCCATTAATTCTTGCAAACGACTATGACACCAAAAGAGATCTTGAATCAAGAACACTTGGAAACATCAGGACTCTGAGCAAGTATCTCTGTGCAATAAAATTTAATTTTCATCACCTCTTGCCACTGGGCCAAAAACAAATCACAACAATAAACAAGGCAGCACACAACTCCGGCCTGCAGACAATTGCTGACATTAAGCTAAACGACATTGGCAACACAAATTTTGTAGCTGCACAAACTTTGTGGGATTTTGGGTTTGACGCAATAATAGTAAACCCGATAATGGGGCCGCAAAGCCTGCAAAAACTCATCACACTTGCACACAAAAACAAAAAGGGCATAATCTCGCTTTGCCACATGAGTGCACCTGAGGCAAGGGTGACATATGAGATGAAAGTCCAAATGAAGTCAAAAAAAATCCATCTGTATCAACTATTTTTGGAATGGGCAACAAAAATGCGTGCAGACGGAATCATAGTCGGCGCAACATTTCCTGATATCATCAAATACTGCAAGCAGCAAAGCGGCGGCAAGCTAAACATCTACTCTCCGGGAATAGGTACCCAAGGGGGCGACATACAAAGCACAATGGCATCTGGCTCTGATTATTTGATCGTTGGCAGAACAATCCTCAATTCAAAAAACCCAAGACACACTGCACAATCATTGTATGATCTAGCTAGAAAAAACTAGGCTCTTTGATTTTCTCAAAAGATCCTTGGCGTTTTGATATGTTGTCTTCTCAAGCGCATCATCCAACCCAAGCCAAACATAGTCGAGGTGCTCATTAGAAAGACTCACCTTTGTAGTGTTTGTTCCTGCCAAAAAAAAGACAACCTGTTTTCTTACCTCTCTTCCAGCAAACTGGTAGCTGTACTGGATTTTTTCCTCAAAGCCATCAATGAACTGGATGTCAGTGATGCCTGTCTCCTCGCGCGCCTCGCGCAAGGCAGCCTCCTTTAGCTGCTCGTTTTTCTCTATTCGGCCTTTGATAAAATCCCAGTGTCCTGAAGGATAGTGCAAGAGCAGGAATTTCGTGTCTGGGTTTTTGCAAAATAGCACGATTCCAGCAGACCTCTCGTCGAATTCTGGCATTACTTTCCTGCCCTCCTGCTCCTTTTCTGGAAGGTTCGAATTGCCCTCAAAAGATCAATTTTCCTAAATTCAGGCCACAAAATATCCATAAAGATGAGTTCACTGTATGCTCCCTGCCACAGCAAAAATCCGCTCATCCTTTGCTCGCCCGAAGTTCGAAGTATGAGGTCAGGCGATTGTTGGGGCAGGTGCGCAGTGTAAAGGTTTGCCTCTATGACGTCTTTGTTTATGTCATTGACATCGATGCTACCGTCCTTGATTCTCGCGGCGATTTTTTTTACAGCGTCCACGAGCTCGTTTTGGCCACCATACGCGATTGCAATGTTCAGATAGTGCCTGTCATATCCCTTGGTTGTGTCATCAAGTCTCTTCAACACGTCATTTATGAAGTCCGGCAGCAGCTCGGTTCTGCCCATTGCCTTGACACGCATTTTGTTTTTGTGAATCCTTGGATCATTGTAGAGCTTTTCGAGTCTTTGGTGTATCAGCTCAAACAAATACTCGACTTCCTTGTTGGTGCGATCAAGGTTCTCAGTAGACAGCACATACAGTGTTATGATCTTAATGTCAAGCTCCTCGCACCAATCCAGCAGGTTTTCGACAGCGTCAGCTCCCCTGAAATGTCCGAGCTTGCTTGACTCGAGTGCTTTTTTTGCCCACCTCCTGTTGCCGTCCAGAATTACTGCAATGTGGTTTGGAATGGTGCCTTTCCTGATCTCGTTTTCAAGTCGCTGTGTGTATAATTTGTAAAAACCGGAGAGGTAAAGCGTTGTTTTTTTTATTCCGTTAATACCTCGCCACCCTTCTTCTTCCTGTATTTTCGGAATAAGAATGTGGCAGATATCAGTGTTATTACAAGACCTACAAGAAAAGGCGGGATCAGTGTAAAGGAACTCTCGTCATGAATAAGCAAATTCGTAAACTGGTGCACGGTAGGATACAGGGAAATGAGCACGATCATTCTTAGAATGTCCGTGATCTGTCTAAGGCTTCCCTTTAGCCAGTTGCTGAGCAGTATTCCGCCAAAAATAGAGCCGGCGCCCATCCACAAAAATGGTATTGCACCTGCAATGAACTGGCCCAATGTGACTTGGTCGGCAAATATGTTTGGAATTCCGGATTCGAGGGCTTGCGGATCAAGTATGTTTGTATGAATTGCCGAAAATCCAGAAAGAATCGAGGCCAGACCGATTATGGTTCCTGCGACCATCGTGAACATTCTGATCAGGCCGGCCGGCGTGGGCTTTGACCACGTGCTCCACGCCCTATCGATATCAAATGCTCGGATCAAAAATGCTCCGCCCAAAATACTAACCAACACTGCAAAAATTTCCTGCGTATATCCAGATATCGTTCCAATTCCGCCAATGAGCAGCAAAATGCCGGGGACTCCCAAGAAAAATTTAGAATACTTGGAGTCATATGCAATCATCTTCAAATATTTTCCAAGTACTGCATAGGAGTATTCCACACTTCGACTGACCTTCATCACTACTCGCTGCACTGAAACTATTGGAACGACGTTTTGTATGATTGGAACAACGCTTTCATCATCCTCACCGTCGGACACTATGACTGCGCCATTTGCAGCAAAACTCGACAGGACGGATTTTACCTCGCGTACAATTTTTTCATCTGCCTGGACACCCCTGTCACCTACCCCGGCCACTACGATCACTTCTGCCTGGTATCCCTTTCTTGCCAAGTCCTCGTATGTTTTTATTGCAAAGAAAATAGAGTTGGCATCTGCATCTTCGGGATCCTCCAAGGCGAGTTTTTGAGCTGCCTCAATGCAAGCGTTTCTCCCAACTACCGGTGTTGTTACTCCTGCCTTATCACCAACGTCGTTGTCCCTGTCTACGCATATTACCAGTAGCCTGCTTGTTAGCGGGGTCTTTAGATCCTTTTCTAATTTTGAATTTTCAAGGGACAATGCTACTATATCTTACCAAATCGCCTATTAACAATTTCCAACGTTTGAAATTATTACAAATAGGAATTCAGGCGTGGTTATGATGGTCTTGCACCATTTGAGGCTGCCAAAAACTCGTCAGCCTGCTGTAGGAATCCATCAATTCCTGTCATGTCTTGGCTGATGTCTGCCACCGGGTCGGCCTTTAGCTTTTCTGCAATGACTATTGTTTCTCTTACGTAAGAGTTGTGACTGCGCAAATAATCTGCAAGCGAAGAATAACTGTCGCGCCACTCTGTGGATGCGTCACTCTCTATGATCTTGATGATCAATGAGTTGATTTGTGATGATGAAATCTCGGCAGTGCCGATGTACTCGTCTGGCGTTATCCCCCCGCCTAGCATTTTGCTGAATTCTGCTATTGTGGCCTCCGTGATTGTTTTTTGCTGCTCAATTATCGCATCCAGATCTGCATTTGGGTCAGAGACGATAATCTCAGTCTGGGTGTTCTGTGGTACCATCCACACCATAAAACTTCCAGCCGTTATGGCAGCAAGTACTATCCCAGTTATGATAAAGCCCTTTTTTGACTGCAACTTCCTTGTTACCAAAGTTGCCGTTTATAACATAACTGAAATTCGAAGAATTCTAGATCATTTCCTGCCAGAATTTTCTAATTTGTGATCGTAAAGAGGTTAATTGATAAAAAATACAAATTATTATAAAATAAGTCGAATTTTGTGCTGAGTTTTATATCATACATCGAGACTCGTCCATCGTATAGTTAAATAATTTTTACATCCTCGTGCTAAATACACGCGACTCGTAGACCACATCATAATGGCTACAGCTTACTGTGTAAAGTGCAGAGCAAAAAGGGAAATTAAAGATCCAAAAGTAACAAAACTAAAGAATGGACGCCCTGCCGTAAAAGGCACTTGTCCAAAGTGTGGAACTAACGTTTTTAGAATCGGCAAAATAGATTAGCAACGCTAAACCACCTTTATTTTTGACTTAAGCTCATATAGGTAGAGTAAACTATCCACGACAATGACAAAAACTGACTATGAGAATCTCCTAAAGCGAATTCAGGACAAAATTTCTGAAAAAAAGACCGACAGCGGAGAGCGCTTTGAGCTTCCATCACCTGACGTGATGTGGGAGGGACAGCGCACGATTCTGAGAAACTTTATGGACTTTGCCAAAGTGCTAAGACGCGAACCTGACAAAGTGCTGCAGTATCTGGCCAAGGAATTTGCAACACCTGCAGAAAGAAGTGGAGAAAAGGCCATATTCGTCGGACGGAGAGAGCCACACGATTTTGTGAGCTTGCTACAAATTTACGTAAAAGACTATTTGGAATGTCCTACGTGCAAAAGCCCAGACACCAGAATAGAACGCGAAAACAGGATCTCGTTTCTTGTCTGTGAAGCATGCGGCGCAAAATCATCACTCAAAGGTAAATACGCGTAATGCGATTTTTTGTTAGAACATCCAACTACCAGAATAGCAGAATGCTAAACATCTGTGATGAGGATCTGCTGGGCAAAGTGATCAAAAAAGACAAACTGCAAATCAACATCAGCAAAAGTTACTATGGACAACAACTCGTGGAAAAAGCTGAAGCTGAAAGCCTGATGAAAAACAGCTCAATCCTAAACTTGGTTGGAAAACAAACAATAGAAATGTCAATTGAGCTAAATATTGGGACCAGACAAGGGGTAAAGGTAATCGACGATGTTCCTTTTCTGATTGTTTTCAAAATGTAAACATCACAATTATATACAAAAATTTCCCTGTCTCAATATTGGGAAAGCGTAAAGTTCTAAACGAAAGCGAGCTAAAAGACATTCAGCTCCCGCAGCAAGGTGAGCTGTTGGGCAGAGTTATCAAACTTTTAGGAAGTGATCAGGTGTTAGTAAAGTGCACAGATGACAAGACACGTCGCGGCAGAATCAGAGGTAAGCTAAAGAGACGAATCTGGATTCGTGACAATGATGTCGTAATTATTGCTCCATGGGATTTCAAACAAGACGAGAGGGGCGATATCACATGGAGGTTCACACTGTCTCAGGTGGAGTGGCTAAAAAACAACAACCACCTCCCAAAAGATTTCTAGCTGGGATGACACGTTTTAAAACAATACAACATGTCTTCTGATGAAGATTTCAATGATGTCGAAAGCGAAGAAAACCCTGATTTAAAATTCGAGAAAATCTTTCCAAAACAAAAAAGAAAAGTCCTTGAGGACGGCTTCAAAAAAGGAAAAACAGTCAACCAGGTTCTTGATAAACCGACAATCTTTACAATGCACGAGATGATAAACGACAAAACCATCGCATATGTGAACGGGATTGTTAAATCCGGCAAGGAGTCTGCCGTGTTTTGGGCAGTGGATGGGGCAGGAAAGGACGTGGCGCTAAAGGTCTATCTGGTGTCCACTGTGAGTTTTAAAAAACGCGCGGCATACATAGTTGGAGATCCGCGCTTCTCACGCATAAAAAAGGGAACAAGAAACATGGTCTATCTCTGGGCAAAAAAGGAATTCAAAAACCTGCGGCAGTGCATGAACCATGGACTTCCGGTTGCAAGGCCGATACGCGTATCCAAGAACGTGCTAGCGATGGAGTTTGTTGGCAAAAACGGGATTCCAGCACCAACTCTCCATGAAACCGAGGTGGATGAAAACGACTACAGGCAATTAATTGATCTAGCTACGCGGCTCTACAGGCAAGCAAGGCTGGTACACGGGGATCTCTCAGAGTATAACGTATTCAAAACCGAAAACGGCCTTGTATTGTTTGATTTTGGGTCTGCAGTTGACACAATGCACCCAAATGCTCAAAACTTTCTTGAAAGAGACATTAAAAATGTGTCCAACTTCTTTGCAAAAAGAGGACTAACAGTTGAAAACCCAGCTGATGTATTCTCAAAAATTGTATCATGAGCTTTGAAAAAATAGTAAGAATACCAGTAGACCGCGTAGGTTCGCTTATTGGCAAATCCGGTAAGGTCAAGTCCCAAATTGAAAAAAGTTGTTCTGTTAAATTAAACATTGACTCCGAATCCGGAGAGATTGAAATTCTCAGTGACGGATCAATTGATCAGATCCAACCATTCAAAGCAGTTGAAGTTGTAAATGCGATTGGCCGAGGATTCTCACCCCAAAACGCAATGACTTTGATGAAAGAGGAAAACTCGTTGTACATAATAGATCTCAGAGATTTTGCGGGCAAGTCGCCACAACAAATTGAAAGGATAAAAGGAAGAATAATTGGAGAGGGAGGTAGGGCGAGAACAAACATGGAGAATCTTACTGGCGCTAGTATCTGCGTTTATGGCAAAACAGTTTCAATCATTGGCGAACCACACCAAATCAAACAAGCAATAGCGGCCATCGGCGCAATATCTGCTGGCAGCAGGCATGGTGTGGTCTACAGCAAACTTGAGGCAAATCGGCGACAAGAAAAGCTAGACAGGATGCAGTTGTGGGAAAAAGACGATGTCTCTTAAGGAAACCTTCAATCAGATATCTCCAAGCGAGTTTTTTTACCGAAATAGGGATCTTGCCGGATTTAGCAACCCGACGCGCTCGCTATACACCGCGGTAAGGGAATTTGTGGAAAACGCACTCGATGCCTGCGACCAGCGCGGTATATTTCCGGAAGTCCATCTCATAATCAAGCCAGTTGATGCAGAAAAGCCAGACCCCAAACCATACATTCTGACAGTAAAAGACAACGGCCCAGGCATGGACTCAAAGCAGATTCCACTGGCATTTGGGACCGTTCTTTATGGCTCTAAATTTGGACTAAAGCAAGCAAGGGGAATGTTTGGCCTTGGTGCAACTATGGCAATACTTTATGGGCAAATTACAACAAACAAACCAGTCACTGTATCAAGCTCAGTTGACGGCAAAACAAGTCATGAATACGACATGATGCTTGACATTCAAAAAAACAAACCAGTAATTGTAAAGCATTCTACAAAAGAGACAAACAAGAAGGGACTGTCTGTTAGCATAACCCTAGAGGGGGACTACTCCAAGGCCGGCTCAAAGATAAGGGACTATGTGTATCAAACATCTCTGATTACGCCATACGCTACAATAAAATTTGATGATCCAAAAGGCGAAAGATTCGAATACAAAAGAATCGTTGAGGTCATGCCGCCACCACCTACCATCATAAAGCCTCACCCGCACGGGGTGGACGTTGAAACCCTGAGGCGTATGATCGTTGACACGCACTACCAGATCCCGACACTTGACAACACCATGATAGAAAAGGTTCGAAAGGAGCTCGGACTCGCAAAAAAGAATCTAAACTTTGATGGCATAATGGCAAGAGCAGAAAAAAAGTGGCCATCGCTGACACGACCGGTGCGGGTAATAGTCGCACTGATGTCGTTTTTGAAGATGGATTTTGATAAAATCATGAAAATAAGAATTGATGATATAGATCTTGCACACAAACACCTAACGTACTGGGATTACGGAGAATCAAAATCAGTAGTAGTGGACATGCCAAAATCAAATCCTTACTACAAGCAGCTTACAAACACAGTTCACGGGGACTCGCTTACGTCATTTCTGACAAAACGGTTCCAGCGTGTGGGCCAGGCAACGGCACTCAAGTTCGCAGACTTTTCAGGCCTCAAGGCAGAAAAGCGAATAGGCTCGTTTTCCAACGACGAGCTAGTCCAGCTTAGCGACTCGCTCCAAAAATACGAGGATTTCCTCTCCCCAGACCCAAGCTGCCTTGCGCCGCTAGGCGAGGAACCGCTCAGAAAAGGCATAGCACAGTTTTTCAAGCCTGACTTTTTCGAGGTGATACAACGCAGCGCATCGGCGTATTCGGGATTTCCGTTTGTAGTTGAGATGGGAATAGCATACGGAGGACAAATCCCATCAGGCAAAATCTCGGTATACAGGTTTGCAAACAGGATTCCACTTCTATATGATGAGGGAAGCGATGTCGTACTCCAGGTGGCAAACGAAACCGACTGGGGAAGGTACAAAATAAAAAACGACTCGCCGCTTGTAATTGTAAGTCATATATGCTCGACTCGAATTCCCTACAAGACAGTCGGCAAGGAAAATGTTGCAGACAGGCCGGAGCTTGAAAAGGAAATCAGACTCGCGCTGCAGTTTTTATCAAGAAAGCTTGCGACATACATGTCAAAGAGGGGACTTGCCGAAATGGACAAGAAGAGAACAAACCTCTACCAGAAATATTTACCACTAATTGCGCAATTTGCAACAGAGCTCTCAGGTAAGAATAAAGAGCCTGACTACAAGAAACTCACTAAGGATCTGAGCACAAATGTCCAAACCTAAGAGTAAAGCAGAAAAAGTTGCATCTGCAAAACGAGACTCGTTACTGGATCTGCTCAAAGGCGAGGGGCTGAGGGTCTACAACGACTTGGAGAAAGGACAGTTTCCACAATTCCACGTTCCAAGCAGATCTGTTAACAACATTGTATATGACAAAAAACTGCGACAGTATATTCTTGGAAAGGCCGCAGGCCTTCGCAGCTCGCGAAACATGGCGCAGCTGCGTTCATTTACTCAGCTGATCTGGCTTGCGTTTTTTGCAAACAGGCTGGTGCACGAAAAAAAATCATCAACACTTCGAGATATTTACTATTCATCACAAGCGTTTACAATAGACTTTGAGGACCAGCCGGAATCCGATAACATCATAGTTGACCTTGAGGCAGTGCTTGCAAGGCCACGAGAGGACTTTCACATTTTCCCAGAGGAGCGCAGCAGCGTCTTTGGTGACCTTACCATAGAATACACCGTTCCTGGCTATGAAGGGAGAAGAACGAACCTCTCGGACCATCCAGACGGCTATCTTATCGGGCCGAGCCTTAGCAGTGCAGAGCTTGTCGACACCAGCGCAGAGCTGGTCATTGCAATAGAAAAAGGTGGGCTGTTCACAAGATTTGTAGAAGAAAAAGTCGACAAGAAATTCAAGGCAATCATAATTGATACTGCAGGACAGGCTCCTCGTTCAACAAGATATCTCCTAAAGAGACTTCATGAGCAAATGAAACTCCCAGTCGTGATACTGACAGACGGGGACGTCTATGGGGAGCACATCGCAATGGTAATAAAATCTGGCTCTGCAAATGCCGCACACCTAAGGGATCTTACAGTCCCTGATGCAAAGTGGCTTGGCGTGTGGGCATCGGACATTGAAAAATACAAGCTCCCGACCATCCCAATGACAGAGTCCGACATCAAAAGAATTTATGATTTGCAAAAAGATCCAAGATACCAGGAAGGAATCTGGAAAAAAGAACTCGAAGTATTTCTCAAAATAAAACGAAAGGCAGAGCTTGAGGCGTTCTCAAAGTATGGCCTTACAAACATCACAGACAAGTACCTGCCTGAAAAACTAGAACTAGCTAAGAGCTTGTAGTGGGCTTTCGGATTCGTAAGGTAAGTACGCCGTTTCTGTACTTGAAATCGGCAATCTGCATTTCTGCGGCACCTTCGATTGGGACTTCCTTTGAAAAACTGCCAGATCCTCGAATATACAGGACTCCCTCAATGAGTCTGACAGTTATCCTATCATCAGGGCCTGGCACCTCTGCTACAAAAACGACTTCGTCATTTCCCTTGATGAGATCATAGACCCAGTTCTTGCTTTCTGACTCTCTTGCAACGTATTTCGGGGTTTCAGTCTTTGTCATCTTTTTTAGCACAAAGCCCCAGTAAATCATGGTGATGGCCGCAATGCCTACGAGGATAAAGCTGATTGAGCCGTGGCCATAGCGCAAAGACATGATGTAAACTATGCCTAGGAACAGCATCATCAGTATGGGTATGATGAAGTTTATTGACTGCTCGTTAGGATATGCTCTCTTGTAGCTAGACACTTTACTAACTCATATTTTACTAAATATAAAACTCTACGCCTAAATCGTATTCTCAGAAAAGAGGCAACACTATCAAAAAGACCGTCGGGTTGGCAGTCACACCTATCTCTCCTTTGTGCTGTTCTACGATGTTTCTGCAGCATGCAAGTCCGAGGCCGGTTCCTTCCTGTTTTGTGGTAAACAGCGGATCAAATATTTTGTCTGCCACAACATCTGAGATCCCAAGCCCAGAATCTTCTATTTTTACTGTGATGTGGTCTTGCTGCTTCTTGGCTCGTATATTGATCGTGCCTCTGTTGTTGCCAATTGCCTGAATGGAATTCAATATCAGATTTGCAAAGACAATTTGCAGTTTTTGCGAATCACACAGGAAAACAATGTCGTCTTTTGGAAAATTAATGGTGATGTTTGCCGGAATCATCAATGTGTGGAGCGCAGAAATAATTATTTCATTTAACGACGCGGGTTTTTTCTTGAGCGGTGTTGTCCTTACAAATTCCAAGACGCCATCAATCTGGTGCGTCATTCGGAAAATAGAGTTTTCAATGAGCTCGACTCTTTTTCTTGTAAGATCGTCAAGATCCTTGTCATTCCGTTTGATCAATTGCACCGTGCCTTTGATTGCAGAAAGCGGATTCTTGAGGTCGTGTGCGAGCCTTGAGGCAAGCTCCCCTATGGCAGACATTCTTTCAGCTTGAATGAGCTTGTCGGTTTTTTGTCTAATCTCTGACTCTAGCCGCGTCTTGTCGGTTTTGAGATCTTTTTCAATATGACTGAATTTTTTTAAGTTTTGCTCCAGCATCTTTTTGAACTCGATGGAGTTTCTCTTTTCTTCTTCAAGCTGGCTTTCAAGAACCATGATGCGGTTCTGTACCTCGTTTTCAACAATGGAAGTGATGTTTCCAATCAGTTCGCTTGACTCAAACTCGCTTCCCAAGCCATCAAACTCCGTCTTATCGGACTGGATTGGTATTGGATGTCCAGCAGACGTTAACAAATCAAGCTCTTTCTCAAAATCGCTTTGCACCTTTTTCATATTTTCAATCTTTGCCTTTTGCTCTACAATGTGCTTGCTTAGCGAGCTGATGTGGTGATTGACATCCTTGATATCGTCACCCAAGTCTCCAAGTTGTGCTTTTGTAAAATCTCTGGACTGGGCCTTTTCAAGAAAGATCTCCTTTTTTGGATGAACGGAAACATCAGTAAGCTTTGATCCCTCTTTGTCCCTATTGAGGTATTTTCGATTTGCCACTGGACAAAATTTACAATATATGAAATTAAGTTGCCATTTGTTCGATTCGAACAAATTTGAAAACGTTTTCTATAAATAACTAAATGGCAAACTTGATTTTTATTATAGCCACAAAACCATACTGCGTGGACAAAAGCAAATACAATCCGACAAGGGACATGTTTCTAAAGGGCTCAATCATCGGGGTAATAATCACGGTTCCATCACTCGTGGCGTTTTTCCTAGGCTGGCATTTTCTTGGCGACAAAATCACTGCCATAATACTGGGAGCGGTGGTCCACTTTGTTGGTATGGGCTTTTCACTAAAAATATCAAAGAAGCTATTCAAAATCAAGCAGCCCTGACTCATTCAGATTTAATTATGCAACTCGAGCAATAGTTCACATTGAATCTAAGCCGCATAGAAGACGATCTGGTCAACGAAGTCAAACTGAGTCCAGCTGAGGCCAAGGTGTTTTTGCTTGTCACGACTAAAGGCAAAATGGCCGCAAGCCAAATCGCAACGAGCCTTGGCATGAGCCACGATGAATCTCTGGCGACTGCAAAAAAACTTGTCGAGCGCGGCGGATTCATTGACATTTCACCGACAGAGTTTGAGGCGATGCATCCAAGGTTCACTGCAGTAAACATGTATAGAAAAATGTGTCAGAAGGAAAACATTGCATTCAAAAAAAATTTGGTTGTCGATAACATCGGCGTCGCTTTGGAAGACTCTTACGATCATGCAAGGACTAAGGACTAAATAGTCGATATTTGCGCAAAAATGCCATGAGTGTGGACACGGAAACCTGCAAGCACCAAATCACCTACTTTGGGGTGACCAACATCAACGTAAATGAGCGAACCATTGGCTCTGTGGATGTTTGGCGCTGCGGAATCTGCAAAAAGCGATTCTGCGAGGAAAAACAGCTAGGAATAGAATCTATTGTAGATTATGTGGGTATGCCAAAGATAGAGCCAGACGAAAAATGGGCAGTGCTGGTACGAAAGCTATTCAAGGGAAAAGACAGGTGGAAGCTCGTCAGACTAAAACAAAACGGGACATTAAAAGTTGAAAACCCAGACGACAAAATAATAGAAATCCCAGTTAAAGACTTTGCAGTTAGTGATCCAAACCACGCCAGTTTTCTAATTGATGAGCATGTCAACAAGGTAATCGAAATCTAGGTGTGTTGGTTGCAAGTCGATGTACACGTAAACAACGTTAAAGGCGCACAAATGGCAGCAAAGATAACTGGAACCTTTAGTGTTGACGGTAACACCTTCAAGTTTTCTGCCATCGCGTTTGGGAGGATTGGGGGGCACAACATTGGTGCAAAAATATCAAAAACAACAGAAAAGGCCCTGCAAAAACTAGGCTACGATGTGAACGAAGTGCTTGACGTTCTGCAAAAAAACCTCGTCCAAGGAAACATTACGATTCCAGAGGGTCTGAGCAAAGACTCTTTTGCTGACGGCTAAAACTCTGCTTCCTCTAGCGCCTTTGCACAAGAGCAATGTCTGGCTTGGGGGATCTCATCAGGGATGGATGTGAGGAGTTTCTTTGTGTTTTGCACGTTTTTCGATAGAGTCTCCATGACATCTTTTGCCGTAACTGGTTTTTCGGCCCACACATCGTAGTCAGTTACCGTTGAAATCGAGGCATAGCAAATTTGCGCCTCACGTGCAAGCTGGCACTCTGGCACCAGAGTCATTCCAATTATGTCTGCACCGATTGATTTGAAAAATCGCGACTCTGCCTTTGTTGAAAATCGCGGTCCCTCTATGCATACGTACGTACGATCCTTGTGCACTGGAATGTTTTGAGTCTTGGCAGCCCCAAGTATTGCGGACTGTAGCTCGGGACAAAATGGATCTGCAACGGAAATGTGGATTACCCTCCCATCATCTGAGAACGTCCCTTTTCGGGATTTGGTAAAATCAATAAACTGTGTCGGCAAGACAAAATCTCCAGGCGCGAGCTCCTCCTTTAGGCTTCCAACAGCAGACGGTGCAATTATCCTCTTGATTCCGAGCTCCTTGAATGCCCATATGTTTGCCCTGTAGTTTATGAGGTGCGGGGGTATGGTGTGTTTTCTTCCATGTCGTGGCATGAATGCGATTTTTTTGTCCCTGAAAATCCCAACAGTAATGGTATCTGAAGGCTTGCCGTATGGCGTGTCTATTGTTATTTCTTTTGCTTCTTTTAGCAGGCCGGAATCGTAGATTCCAGTTCCTCCAAAGATTCCAATTTCTGCCTGTTCCACTAGTATTTCACCAAGGATTCACATCGGTATTTTTCTATTTTCTTTATACCGTTTAATTCTGTGAGTTCTACAATAAAGGCAAATCCTGCAACGTGCCCGCCAATTCGCTCTACTAGTTCTGCAGCTGCCCTGGCAGTGCCTCCTGTTGCCAAAAGATCATCACAAATTAACACTTTCTGATCCTTGCCGATTGAATTCTTCTGGATCTCCATTGTTGCCTTTCCATATTCGATGGAATATGATCTTTTGACGGTGGTCCCTGGGAGCTTTCCCTGCTTTCTGACCATGATCATTCCCTTGTTGTATCGCAAGCTTAGTGCACATGCTAGGGGGAATCCGCGCGATTCAATTCCTGCAAAGAGGTCTACGTCGTTTGCGTGGTATTTTTTTGCAAACTCGTCAACAACGTGCGAAAGTGCCGAGGGGTTTTTTAAAATCGGGCTGATGTCGCGAAAGAGAATTCCTTTTTTTGGGAAATCAGGATATTCCGTAATGATGTTTTGGAGATTCACATCGATTACGTTTTAGGAGAGTAATAAAAATGGTTCTCAGTATTTTTTTGGTTTACTGTACGGAGAACGTTGTCTCTGCAACATCAGATCCGACCTTTGCCTGTATCTTGTATGATCCCGGCACTATTTCTGGTGGAATTTTCCAAGTGATCTCAAAGCTTCCCTCACTTGTTGAGAAGGTGCTAAGATCAACAACTTCGACATCACCCGAAGTAAGTATTGTTGCTGCCGCTGTCTGTGTCTTTCCTCCACCTGTGCCGGAAATCTTCATGAAATCTCCAATCTGGTATGGCGTGGTTTTGTCAACTTTGATGACAAAGCCTTGGGCTATTGTGCCTGCCACGGTTAATTTTGCCTCGGCATAGTTTGGACCGCTGCTTGCCTTGATTATCCACGTTCCTGGATTCGCATCACTTGGAATTCTGAATGTGCCATCAAAGAATTTGCCTGCCTTGTCAGTAAACAGATCCTTGTGCTTGATGACCTGCCCATCCGGATCAGACATTTCTAGGCTGAGCAGTATGTTGGCATTAGTAGAGCCCAAAATAATAACGCTGTCGCCATGCTGGTAGGTTTGTTTTGTTGATTGGATCTGGATTGGCCCAGAGCTTTGCTGCAAACCAACAGAGAACACCTCGGTTGTTTGGAATTGCGTATATTTTATCACAACAGAATAAACTCCGGACTTGTAGTTGGCAAGATCAATCTCGTATACATTTCTGCCATCAAGCCCAAGGGTGACGCTATCTGACAACTTTGCCTTATCGGATGGATCTATTATCAAAAGCGAAACTGTTGCTTTGGCAGGACCTTGCAGCGTTAGTTTTGGTTTTTCCGTTGTAGCATAATTCAGGTGGTCGAACTTGGCTACTATTTGTTCGGTTGGAAGCTGGCCGAGGCCTATGCGCAAAATCTCTGTTTCATCTTCCTGCGTAAATAACACAACGTAGGTTCCTTTGGCTGATGTAGCTGATGTCTGATATTCAAAATTCACTGCACCAGATTCGCCAATCTTCAAAACATCGGAAAATATCTCTTTTCCAATTGGATCTTTGATTACGACTTCAACTGATTGATTAGCTACTGCAGTTCCATTAAACAACATCTTTTCTCCAGACTCGTATCTCACCGCAGATGATTTAATGTGAATCGTCTTTGAGACAGAAACGCTGATTGTTTTTTCTATGGTGTCAATCCCATCACTGAATGTTACTATTCTTGAGCCAAGCTCAGCATCGGGAGAAATTGTGGTTTCATGTGACCAAAGCCCTTGGCCATTTACCTCAACTACTGCCTCGTAGATCTTGTTTCCAGAAGCGTCTTGTGCTGATATGGTCACTGCACTCCCGGGCTGTCCCGTGCCACTTGCGCTTGCAGTTTGGCCAGGCTCAACGACTTGGATAATTTGGTCCACTGTAAGATGTTTTGATTTGGGGTTGGACATCTGCTCATCTCTGTGCTCTATTCTGATGCTGATCGTCTTTTTTTCGCCCTGCTCATCGGCTAGAGAAAAATCGTATCTTTCTTCCACTGTGGTGATTGGAATCTTGGTTCTGCCAATTAAATGCCCAGACGAGTCTGTCTGAAAGTCCTCTAGCTTTTCATCGTTGATTAAAAAATCAAGGTGCTTGTTTGGCGGAAACCCATATCCTACTACTCTTACACTGTCGCCGTTTTTTGGTTTGTCAGGAATTATTCTAAATATTGCGCTCTCTAGATTAGTTACCGGCTTTTGGCCATTGTCTGTAGGTGCGGGGGTGGCTTTGCTTGCTTGGCCAGCTACCACTTTTCCAATTGTAATCTCATTTCCGCTGACATCTAGGCTCTTCCAGTTTACGCCAGGATTTTCAATCTCTGTCTTGATTCCAAATTTTACAGACTCTCCTGGGCCTAGTGGGCTCACTGATGAAAATACCAGTACTCCTTGGGGTGTCTTGAGGCCTGTCCAGCCTTTCTCGGTCTTGAATGACTTGAAGGTGCCAGAATCTGTCCCAAGCCATAGTCTTACTGTGTTTACCTCTACGGTATCGTTGTTAACAAATTCGACTAGGGTGGTTTTTTCAAAATTCGTGCTCTTTGCAGTGGTTTCTGCAAACGCAGTCAAGTTTACAAAAGCAAATATCGAAAAGAAAACAAGACTGAAAACTGCTAACCTGGAATACCTCACAACCATTCTACCTGCTCTGGTGAACATTATTTATTTACCCTTTTTGAGAGTTTAGAATTATTCATAAGTAAAATACTTTAATGAGCTATCTCGGCTTGCTTCGTTGGTACTTGTTTAGTCCAACATGGGCTGTGAGGTTTTGCTGCTGCCTGATTCGCTCTGCAAGTAGCCTGAAGAGCCCTCTGAATTGGTCCTTTGTCTTGTCTGAGAGAAAACCTGCCTCCTTTAAGGCTATTTTTTCACAAATGTATCTGGCAATTTCCTCCACGTCGAACTCGTTCCAGCTGTCATCTCTATGATCGCGCCAAATGTTGCGTAGGTTCTCAACTACGCCCTTTTTGTTTTTTGCCAAGACCTCTTCTTTTGCAAGGTTTCTGAATCCTTCTTTTCTCAGTTTAATCTCATAAGTCTGGTTTACTGCGTGCAGGTAGTCATCTACGAGTATTAGGTCCTCAATGGATTCTATTGATTTGCCGCCCTGCTCTAGGTATATTATCTGCATGTCGCTAAACTCGTTTGTCTTTAATTGCTCTGCGATCTTTTTTGATTCTATGGTGTTGTCAAGTACGACAAAGACATTGTGGCCGTGGTTTCGATAAAATATCGCAAGCGGCAGTGCAGAATTTTTGTTATATGCCGCAACCACGTTTAGCGGGTTCATTGAAATGTTTGGATCTTCCAAAAATTTGTCAAACGCATTCAGATACATTGCATCAGACATTGTTTCAACAATTATGACAGGTCTTGAGTTTGTGCCTATCTCCCTGTCTACGATGGACTCTACAAGGCCTCGCGATAATCCATACAAGATTGGAATGAGCGTCGCATCATCTGCATTCCAGTAGTCGTAATAGATTTTGCTTAGGTGTCTTCTCTTGTCGAGCTCTACTACTAGGAGATTTCCAGGAGTATAGTCAAATATCATGAATGGCGAGTGCGTCGCATACAATACCTGGTTTGAGCCTGCCAGGTTTCTGAGAAGGTCTGATATTCCCATCTGTTGTGCTGGGTGGAGGTTTCTTGCCGGCTCGTCTAAAAGCAAGATTGCTTCCTTTAGCTCAGCTCTCTGGGTTTCTGCTGCAAAATTCACAATAAATGAAAATGTCCACTTGAAGCCTTCTGCTCTTCTGCTCAAGAGGCCTGTGTTTGTCACGGTTCCATCCTTGTGCACATCTGATATGACGACGCTCATTATGTTGCCTGGATTGTACCTCAGGTCAACGTGGATTGGATCCCCCTTCCATGCTGGGTTTAGTCTGTCTGTGAGCCTTCTACTTGCTGCGTTTAGGAGCTTGATCAGCTTCGGAGGACTGTTTTTGTATTCTTCTAGCTTTTCTGTGTCAAGCTCTGCCAAGTAAAAGAGGTTTCTCACGGTCTCTGCCTTGTCAAACTCCTCATAGTCTAACCCTTCCGGCCTTTTTACTTCCTTTATGTATTCATCCAAGTTTATGTTTCCATAGATTTTCTTATAGTCTGAAAAATACACAAACCTTGGATGCAGATGTTCCAAGATGAAATTCTCAAGCGCGGTCTTTTCTGTTGTCCCAACCAAGAGATCATCGTAGGTTTTTTCCCTGTCGCTGTAAAACCTAGACCACTCTGTTAGAATTTGCTGCTCGTCTATGGCAAGTAGCTGCAAGTTATTGTTGAACTCTGTCATTTCTCTGATAAATGCGTCCTTGTCAGTTGGGGGTGGACCCTCAAAGAATTTGGTATCAAACTGAATTCTGATGTGGTTTGGTATGGTGGAAATAAAGCCAAGAATTTTTTCGGTATAGTTTTCCCACGAGTTTAGCGCTCTGTTTTTTTCCTCGCTTAGCTTTACGTCCCCAAAATCATACTGGACCTTTTGGGTTTTGTTAGTTCTAAAAATCTTCAAAGCAATAATTTCTGGCAGGTGCGGAAACTTTTCCTTTATTAGCTTGGTCTCTGCCTGGCTTAGGTGGAAATGGCCTTCAACTAGAATCTGCTCTGATTTGAGCTCCTCTGTCATTTCGTCGCACAAGTCAAGCTCAGATACACGCTCTTCTTTGTTTAGTAAGGTAAGTGCCTGCAGGATAGTTGTCTTGCCGCTTTCATTTCTACCAACAAACGCAGCCAAGTCCCCCACCTTGATTTCACCAGAGTCATGGATGCATCTGTATGCCCTGACTCGGAACTTTCGTAATCTCATCTAGCGCCTATTTGAGTGGCAACGATTTAACTTATTCGTCAGAATTTTACGCTCAATTTTTGAGAGATAGATATAAAGATAAAACGCGCCAAAAAAAATCGTTGGCAACTCGCAGCTTAGTGGCGGCATTCTTGATTCCAATTACATTTTCTTTCATATATGGGGGCATAGTACTGGCATTATCACTACAAGGCCCGACCCAAGACTTTGGCATGAGTGCAGGCTCGCAACAGTCCGAGACCATGCAAATCGTGGATCTTCAAAACCAATACGCAAGCTCTGATCAAATCGGTGCACACGTCTCAATTAGTGATGCTGCGTTTAGCTGTGGCGACCTCTACCTTACAATTTATGATGTTTCGACAGGCCAAAGAAAGGCAATAAAGCAGGGAGCATTTTTTGATCAGTGTTACGGTTCTTCTGGAACTTTGCCACTACAGGAAAGTTTTTCGGAAAAGATTGACTTGCCAGGACAGTATCTGCTTGAAGCACAGCTCTTTGATGAAAACGGAGACAAGTTCCTTACCGCAAGCCAGAGATTCAGTGTGCAGTAACTTTTGAATGCGATGTTATATATTGCATCCAAAATGAAATATCAACACGTGAAATAAAATGGCAAGACCAAAGGCTGCTGAATCAAAAGATCCAAAAAAACAAAAGAAAAAGGAAGAAAAAAAGATTACAAAGGAAGAAAAAAAGATAGCAAAAGAGGACAAAAAAACCAAAATCAAAACAAAAGAAAAGAAAAAAGAAGACAAGAAAGCAGCAAAAGACGACAAGAAAAAACAAAAGAAAAAAGAGGAAATACCGGAAAAAACACTAGAGGAAGAACTAGAAGAACAGCTAACCGACGAGGAAATTGAGAATTTTCAAATTGAAAAAGTTGACATGGAAAAGCTGACGAGCCGCGTCTGTCTTTACCTGGCAAATTTTGAAGAAGGAATGGTGCAAAGCGAACTTTGGAAAAAATTCAAACTTACAAGCAGGGATGGCTCAAGGCTTGCGCTAAAGCTTGAAAGAATGGGTATAATCACGCGCGAAAAAATTCTTGAAAACAAAAGATGGACCTATGTCCTAAAAATCAAAAAGACACCAGTTAGCACCGAGTCAATCGAGAATGCACCGTGTCTTGTATGCCCAGTTGAGCAAAAGTGCAGCCTTGATGGCGAAGTGAGCCCAAGAACCTGTCAGTGGATTGAAGACTGGACAATCGCCGAATTATCAAAACCAAAGAAAAAGAAAGAACAATGAAACTACTAGATGCAAAACGTGATCATTACAGAAAACTTGCAAAAGAACAAGGATTACGAAGTAGGGCCTCATACAAATTACTTGAGCTAAACAATTCGTATAGAATCATAGGACCTGGGTTCAATGTTGTGGATTTGGGGTGCGCTCCAGGTGGATGGCTGCAGGTTGCAGTCAAACTTGCAGGAAACAAAGGCAAAGTTGTTGGTGTTGACACCACATACATGGATGACGTTCCAGGTGCACACTATATCAAAGGCAGCGTAGAGGATATGGCAATTGCCGATGAAATCCTGGAATACCTTGGCACAAACGCAAACGCAGTAATCTGTGATATTTCCCCACAAATCACGGGACACTGGTCGATGGATCACGCAAGACAAATCTCGCTAAATTATTCATGCTCTAAAATCATGGACAAGGTGTTGGCACCAAAGGGCAATGCGGTCTTTAAGGTATTTGATGGGGAATATTCGATGGAGTTTCGGGACTATCTGCAAAAAAAATTCGTAAAGGTACAGCTAAGAAAACCAAACGCTAGCAGAAAGCCAAGCAGTGAGATGTATCACATCTGCCTTGGGTACAAGCCCTAGTGTGCGAACAGTTCTTTGATTTTATCTATTGTGCAATTCGTCCTAAACCCAGTTGGATTAAACGAGGTAGGGCTGGATGAAAATCCGTTTTTTTCCAGGCGGGAAATTATTTCTTGCAATGGAATGGGTGATCTCTTGAGAATCTCGGCAATCTCATCTAGTGTGTAGTAGCAGGCAGGCATTTCTGCCTCAAGGACGCATTTTTGCAACGATTTTTCGCATTTTTTATCGACTGAATGGTTTGGCATTTCCTTGAGCATTGACTCAACAAACTCTTTTTCAAACAAAGCGCCTATCCACAAGGGCCCAGCTATCTTTTGTTCAGAGCCGCAAAGTTTGCAGGCTGGTTCTGGTTCAAGTGTCGCAGTCCTATTGCCACAGTTTTTGCAATGAGAAATGAATCCAATGAGGTTTCGTGTATCTGGTTTGTGCAGAATTCTCAAGTAGACTCGATAATAATGCTGATTTGTTTCAACAAAAATTGGTACTGCTGTGATGTCTAGTCTTGCGGCAACCGTAATTATCATGCCAAGTATCAATCTGATCGCGATCTCGTTGCTGTATGTAGTCTTGATTGGAATTCCGTGATACTTTTTCTTGCACGCGTCATTGAATAATCCATGTAGGACCTGCAGATCCGTTGCACTAACTGACATCAAGCCCTTGTGGGACGTGGCACGTATGCCACATTCGATGAATCTTGAGGGAGAGCCAAATGGGTCGATGTCGACGATTGTACCGCGGTTTCCCTCAGCAGAAAATCCACTCAGAAACCTGCAAATATCGTTTTCCGAGGCTTGGTAATTTTTCAGACCATTAAGTTTAGCCGATTCCATTGAAAGCTCGAGTGCTTTTGGATTTGCATCATTTACAAAAACCTGAATGTCTTTGATCTCATTTGCGACGCGTAATCCCCTGGCTCCAAGGCCTGACAGGCCATCAAGGAAGATCTTCGGTCTCTCAATCCCTCTCAAAAACGCAGAATATGCGATAATGGACAAATCCCTGCTGAGCTTTGCCCTTGGGTTAAAGAATGCAATGTCTCTTGGCGGGACTTTGTCTTCTAAGGATCCTCTTGGAACAAGAATCTTCGTATCCCCTTCAGTTATTGTGATGATTTGGCTTTGGTTTGTTTGCAACTGGCTAGATTAGGCGAAGGTTATTCTGATATATCTATGTGCCAATGTCTCCACTTGGTATTGCTTTGACACATATCAAAACTATATAGCTGCTACTTTTAAGGAAATTTGACGTATATACATCAGAAATGAACATCTATGACACAAAACAGCTGAGCTGTTACAGATGTGGTAAACACATAGGAGAAATCGAGTATGATGCAGAAATCATCCTTCCAAAATGTGGACAGTGTGCCAATCCATTTCCTGAAAATGATGACAAAATATTCTACATGAAAAGCAGATACGAAAATTCAAAAAAAGAAGTAATCGCGGTATAGAAATTGTTCAATAAATGGCAAAGATGACTAGTCGCTATTTGTAAATCAAATTCAACCTAAAATGATTTAATACGCCAGATTCTCAGCTTTCAGAGTGCTTGTTTGCGGTGTAGATGAAGCTGGTCGTGGATCCATGGTAGGACCGCTCGTGATAGCTGGGGTTTCAATAAAACAATCGAAGCTAAAATTGCTATCACAGCTTGGTGTACGCGATTCCAAAAAACTAACTCCGCTAGCACGGGAGAGACTGTACAAAAAAATAATAAAACTAGTCGATGATTATTCTATAGCAAAGCTAAGTCCAAAACAAGTAGATGCTTTTGTCACAAAACACCAGCTCAACTATCTTGAGGCACTGCACATGGCAAAAATAATTAAAAAACTACAGCCATCCGTGTCGTATGTAGACGCATGTGATGTGAATGCAGCAAGATTTGGAATCGAGATAACAATGCTTGCAAAAACCGGCAAGATCAAATCATACCATCATGCGGATTCCAAGTTTGTAGTTGTATCAGCAGCATCAATAATTGCCAAAGTCACGCGTGACAGGGCAGTAGCAAAGCTAAACTGTAATCTCGGAAGCGGATATCCATCTGACGCAAAAACCGTCGAGTATGTAAGGAACTGGTTTTCAAAATACGGCAAAGTTCCAGACTTTGTGCGCAAAAGCTGGGCTCCAGTGAGGCTACTGACGAGTCAGCCTTTATTGTGAAACCTTGCGACAATCAACGCGTGATCCTTGTCGTACGGCATAAGATCGATGTTTTGTATTATTGAAAAATCCGGATGCAGTTTTTTTACCTCGTTTTCTATGATTTTCTTTGGTGCTTGTGTGACATCAATGCTTCTTGCCTTTATGACCATAAACAGATAGCCGCCATCCTTTAGAAACATTCGACAGTTCAATATTGCAATTTCCGTCTGATCTGGTTGTGCAATATCTGAATACACGACATCGACCTTGCCATAAACTGAAAAATACTGCTTTGGATGTTTTGCGTCTTGCAAAATTGGGGTGATATTTTTCCTAAAATTAGCTACACGATCCAAGAAATCACGCGCGACACGACTTGCATGCTCTACTGCAAAAATCATGCCATTATACCCAACAATATCAGAAATGTGGGAAACAGTTGTGCCGGTAGATGCGCCAAGATACAAAACAGTTGTTCCTTGTTTTATTGGAAATACATCAAGACCTATAGTGAGTGCTGCAGCAAGCTTGCTTCGGAAAGGATCCCAGATCCGATATTCAACTCCTGATTTTTTGTAGAGTTTTTCGCCATAGACTTGGTTTCCTTCAACATAGTTTATTGTGGCAAGTCTTTTCTGGCCATCTAATTTCAGCCAAAAAATCTCAGTATCTTCTTTTTCCAAACTGTTTACGCTTTTTTACATCGCCCCTAAATTCTCTACGGGGACTGCTTGATCTAGAATCATCCCTTGGTCTGGCATTCTCTCTCGGCCTAAAGCTATCTCTCGGTCTGGAGTCGTCTCTTGATCTAAAACCACCAGATCTAGAATCATCCCTTGGCCTGGCATTCTCTCTCGGCCTGGAGTCGTCTCTTGATCTAAAACCACCTCTTGATCTAAAGTCATCTCTCCGTCTAAAATCATCTCCGCGCCTTTCAGTTCTCTGCGGCTGGGCGGGTCTTTCTGGCGCTACCTTGTATTTTTCACCAATCTCGGCCACTCTTGTGTTTAGCTTCTCAAGCAAGGTCTGGTTTAGGCCTGCCCCATACACATCGACCCGTGCTGCAATGGCCGCCTTTGAGGCAATGGCTCGCGCCATCTTTCCACGTTGCCATTTTGGTGCTGCGTGAACTAGCGGGTGCTGGAACAAGATTCCGTGCTTTGGTGGCTGGGTGCCCGTCTTGAGTGCTCTAAAGAGTGCCTTTTCCGCACCAAGGACTTGAATTGTACTTGCAGGAAGAGTTGCCATTTTTTTGAGACTTCCTGCCTTTGATAAAATTCTGGCCCCCACTGAAGCTCCCAAAATAACTGTCACGTTTGGAGCCATCGTCGTCATCTCGTTTTCTATGTGTGTCTCGAGATTCTTTCTTATTTTTGCCAGCTCAAGAATTTGGTTTGCAATTGATTGGACTATTGCAAGGTTTTCTTTGGATATGTCGCCTCCCTTGCTTTTTTCTTGGATTACTGAAAGCATCTCGACTTTGGATTCTGGAAAGCCAGCTCCCTCGTATACCTTGGTTGACAGGTCTGACCTCTTTCCGGCCAAAACAATTTGTGCATAGCCATTTATGCTGTCTATTATGTTATCGAGCTCAGGAAAGTGTAGGCCGTACCACTCGCGAAGCCTAGACGACAAACCATTTATCATAACATCCAGTTCATCTAGAGACTTTATTGATTGGCCAATGTGCATGTCTGGGCTTTGTGATACTTCAGTTACCCTGGCACTTGAAAGCTGCAGGGCAAAATCGCGCAGTTTTGCCATTGCGTCGACCGAGTTTTTTGCAAATCCTGCATCAATTAACAACTGTGGCTTTGTTGCTTGAATGTCATCCATTTGCTTCTCATTCATGTTGTGCACGTCAAGCGATTCTTTTTTGAGAGTTTTTAGAAAAGAGTCATCATTTACCAAAAATCCAGAATCAATGCCTCTTAGAAATGATATTAACGCGTCATGTCTGTGCTCGCCGTCTTTTGCCTTGACAAATTCAGCTGCTGGCTGACTAAAAGCAAACGACTTGACTACTTTGCCGTCATCTAAAACCACAGTACCAAGCTCTGTTAAGACAACAAAATACATAGAGCAATCTCTTATTCTCTCATTAAAAAAGCTATTAATCTTTTGCAAGCCAAATCAACTATTATAAGACTACAAGACTTAGTCAAACAAGTGAAGCCTGACCTATCTGCCTCAATTGGAACCATTTCACTTGAGAGGCCAGCAATGCTCGCCTCTGGGATTTTGGGAATCTCGCTTGAGGTCTTTGAGAGAATTTATCGGGCAGGGGCAGGAGCGGTAGTTACAAAATCACTGAGCAAAGAGCCTTGGGATGGTTATCCAAACCCGACAATTGTGGGAATAAAGGGAGGATATCTCAACGCAGTAGGCCTCTCAAACCCAGGAGCTCCATATTTTGCAAAAATGATCTCACAAAACACAGAGGTTCCAATAATTGTCAGTCTGGTCGGATCAATACCAGACGACTTTGAGTTCATGGTAAGGCAGTTTGAAAACATCAAAGTCGTCGCATATGAGCTGAACCTTTCATGCCCACATGTAGAAAAGGTAGGCCTTGAGGTTGGCGATGATCCGGATCTTGTCACAAAAATTGTCTCCAAGGTAAAATCAACGACTCGCGTTCCAGTCATTGCAAAGGTAGGCCTTGGTACAACTGACTATCTTGATACGGTAAAAGCTGCAATCGATGGCGGTGCAGACGCAATTACCGCAATCAACACAATTCGAGCAATGGGAATTGATATTGAAACACAAAGGCCTTCACTGAGCCACAAGATTGGCGGACTATCTGGCCCTGCAATCAAACCAGTTGCGGTAAGGTGTGTCTACGAGATATCCTCAAAATACAACATTCCGGTGATTGGATGTGGTGGGGTGTCAAGCTGGGAGGATGCGGTGGAATTCATTTTGGCTGGAGCATCGGCAGTTCAAATTGGCAGCGCGATAAGTGAAAAATGGATTGATGTCTTTTCTGAAGTTAATGATGGAATTGCAAACTATATGAAAAAGAAAGGATTTTCAAAAATTGGGGAGATGACGGGCCTTGCAAAGCGTTTCTAATATTTCTTCAATCAGAACAATTGAAAATGTAATAGATGAAACCCCGACGGTCAGGACCTTGGTGTTCTCAGACGAACCTCTGTCTGAGGTCTTGCCCGGCCAGTTTGCAATGGTTTGGATTCCAGGGGTAAACGAGTTACCAATGAGTGTGATGATAACTGAGCAAAAAGGCAAGGCCGCATTCACGGTACGAAAGCGGGGCGAATCATCTACTGCACTATACAACATCAAAGCAGGACAGCAAATTGGCGTGCGAGGTCCATACGGTAACGCATTTGATATCAAGGATGGAAAGATTTTGCTTATTGGAGGAGGGACAGGACTCGTACCACTGATGCGCCTTGCCAAATTTTCCGAGCCAGCAAACGATGTAACCATTCTGATGGGCTCTAAATCAAAAGACGAGGTGTTCTTTGAGGATCTGGCAAAAAGAGTCTTGACAAAAAACAAACACAGGGTAATTGTTGCAACCGAGGACGGTTCTCATGGACAAAAGGGATTCGTCACCGATGTTTTGGAAAAACTTTTGCAAAATGAAAATTTTGACGCCATTTACACTTGTGGTCCAGAAATAATGATGAGCAAGGTAGTGCAGCTTGCAAACGCAAACGGAATCTTTGTGCAGGCAAGCCTTGAGAGAATGATGAAATGCGGAATTGGAATCTGTGGGAGCTGCTGCATGGATGATGTGCTTGTGTGCCATGACGGTACTGTCTTTGATGGAAAATTCTTGAAAAATTCTAAGGAATTTGGGCACACTCACAGAAGCAAGGCCGGAATCTCTGAAAACTACTAAACCGACAAATTCCAGAAATTGCATTCTCTGTGCCTAAAAATACCTAAAGGTTTAAAATAAATAAAAAAATTATTCGCGTAAGAGGAACAAATGGCTCACCCAAAGATAGTACTTACCGCAGATCGTACTTTGATGTCAAACTATCGTGGGATATCACTTGCAACGTTCTTTGGCTGTGCACCTGCACTTGATCCAAATCGTGACCATAACAGCTTTTGGTACAAAGTTCTAAAAAACCAGGTGACTCCAAAGGTTCTCTTTGACTTTATTTGTAATCCAATTCCGCACACAAACGGTGTTGCAAACTATGCTCCATATGGCCTCAGAAAAGTGGAGGCAGGTCTTTTGCGAGACGGCTTTAGTCGAGAAGATGTAGTTGTTGCACATCCTGATCATGTGGAAAAATTCATAGGCCCAGAAACTCAGGTTGTCGGGACATATGAGATGGATCCACTTGGAATGGGCCCAGTCACCATGACATTTACCTATGGAAGAAAACAGATCTCATACGACGAATACTATAATGCATACTTGCACAAAAAGATCATCGAGGCAAAAAAGAAAAACGGAAGCAATGCCAAGGTGATCTCAGGCGCATCAGGAACCTGGCAGTATAACTATGACCCTGAGAAAATAGAGGAGTTCGGCCTTTATGCAGTGCTGGAAGGTGAGCTTGGTGGAATTGCACCAGAAATCGACGGACACGCTGGCAGATTTTTCAATTATTTGATTAATGACGAATTTGAAAACATGAATCCATTTAGAAAGCGAAGTGACTTTAAAGTAGATATCAAAGAGTTCCAGCGCAACGGAAAATCGGTGCATGGGAGATTTGTGAATTTCTGGGACAGGCCGGAAATTGACGAAATTCCAGACATTGTAGAGCCTTCCATGCACGGAATGATTGAGGTGATGCGCGGATGCGGACGCGGATGCAAGTTTTGCGATGTCACACTCAGGGCACTAAGGTACTACCCACCTGAGAAGGTAAAGAAGGAAATCGAGGTAAACATCAAAAAAGGCGGCCTCAAAAACGCATGGATTCACAGCGATGACATTTTCGTTTACGGCATGGATCCGAGAACAAGCAAGCAGATGGAGCCAAACCGAGACGCACTGGAAGAACTCTTTACGGCAATAATGTCGACTGGTATAACACACACAAACCCAACACACGGAACACTCGCCGGCGCAATTGCCGATGAAAGACTCATTCCAAACATTTCAAGAATAATAAAATCAGGACCAAGCAACCTGATTGGAATCCAGTGTGGGTTTGAGACAGGCAGCCTAAGACTGATTGGCAAGTATGCGGACAGAAAACTTGCACCGTTTATGCCAGAAGAATGGCACTGGGTGGTAAAGGAAGGCGTCAAGACGCTAAACGAGCACTACTGGGTCCCGGCATTTACACTAATTATGGGCCTTGACAACGACGAAACCCCGGAGGACTCTTGGGAGACAATATCACTAATCAGCGAGCTGGAACAGGAACAACCAGACTCGATGTTTACGACAACACCATTAACGTTTGTTCCAATCGGACTGTTGGAAAAATCAGAATTCTTTAACATTGGCAACGAAATGAGCGCTCCACAACTTGGCGTGATGTACAAGACATGGCAGCACAACTTCAAGTATGGAATTCAAAAATTCATGACAAAGACAGGAGCAAGCCAGACCTCGGTCCAAAAACAGTTCTTTAACATGCTTGCACGATCACTTGGAGGCGTGCCACTTGGTGCAATGGAGAGATTTGCAAGAAGAAAGGGACGCGAGCACGAAAAGGTAATCGAGACTATCAAGGCAAAGTACTGGTAAGACACTGGTAAATACACATAAATTCAAATATTTTAGATAATAGACATGGCAACACACGGATCGATTACAAAGGCAGGAAAGGTAAAGGGCCAAACACCAAAAGTCGAAGGACGAAAAAGGGTTGGAACCATATCTATTCTGAGAAACAAGAGCAACTTTAACAAAAGATTCTCGCTTCACAGAACTCCTGGACAAAACAAGCCTGGCGCCAGAAAAAGAAAACGTTAGGCAGCCTTATTTTATTCTTAAAAGATCCATCGATCATTTGATTTCTAAGCAAAGCTAATCTACCTGTGGTACGGTATCTTGTTACACGGAATTGGCAAATCGTCTTACAGACGACATTTAGGTGATCAAAAAGGCTTGGGACGTGCGAATCCCCGGGCTTGATCACCGTTCGTTCTGTGTTTGTCTGATCTGAATAAACTATCTCATAGATTCTAACTCAAATATTAAATGTGAATGGGCTTTAGCGTAGCGATATCTGGTGGAATTGTATGTGTTACCATAATCACTGTATTTTCTATCGTGTTTGCGATGACGGGGCAAATCTATGAGATAAATTCTTCAAGGACGCAATCTTCGAATCTTGATATCATAATTGCGCAGACTGACACCAACATCAACTATACCTACGCCCAATCTGGGAGTAACCTTGTCAGTCTTACGCTTGAGAACACCGGAAACGAGAAGATCTGGGATTACAGCAAGTTCAGCGTCATTGTAACGTATAATGCAAGTATCGGTGGCGTACCGACATTAACTACGGAAAAACTCACTTACAACTCGGCACAGGCATTTGCGCAAACAGGAAGCGATCTTATCACACAATTCTCAAGGCCGGATGAAGATCTCTCAAAAGGTGGATGGACTGACACTGCAGGTGGTGACAGCGATACCATACTGTACGATGAGGTAAACGAAAGCGCAAGAAACGATGCGAATTTTGCAAGATCTAAAACATTTGTCTTAGGAGCTGATTCTGATATCTGGACAATTGGCTTGCAAGGCGTAGTTGATCCCGAATCATCATCAAACCATGTAGTGAGTTATGTTTTCAGAAAAAACACACTTGGAGTTTCAACTGTACACACCACGATAAGGTTGCTACAAGGTGGAACACAAATTGGATCTTGGACAGATAATAACATAGGTACGACATTTACGAGCGCATCAAAAACCCTAACTGCAGGAGAAGCTAATTCAATTACAGACTATTCTAATTTGAGCTTGGAAATCACATCAACCTATGCCGACGGTCTTGTGGATGCAAACGAGGACGTATCATGGGTCCAATTTAGCGTGCCACAAGTTGGAATATATGACTGCTCAGGTGTTAGCCTGTCGTCAGGCCAGTGGACAATAGATAGAATCTCTCAAGACCTGCAAGATCCCAAAATCCTAAACACGGAAGAGGACGGCAAAGTCTGCATCAAGTTGTCAAACAACGTGTATCCTAACAGCTACGTCACAGTTGTAGTCACAACCGATGTGGGCAAAACCGATTCTGACAGATTCAGGGCATAACTCATTTCCAAAATTAGAAATGCAACGCGTGAATTATTTCCGCAATTCAATAGATGACAAAAGTCTTATCTACATACTGTATGCAGATAGGACATAATTGAAAAAATGCGTAGTTTGCGACAAGGAGTTTGATGGGGTCTCAAGGGACGTTTGTTCTTGGCAATGTGACGAGAAAAGGCAGCAAGCACTCAATAAAAGGCTTGATGAGGCAGTAAAAAACGATCAATCCCACACCAAAAAAATGAGTGAAGGCAGCAGCTAGCTTTTTGCATAAATTGAAACCTTAATAAAATTGAGATTTTATACAAAAAATATGCTATTTGGAGTCTTTGCTACACACAATCCAGAGTCCTGTCCGCTGAACAACAAGAACAGTCAAAAAATATTCAATGCGATGGAAGGCAAAATCAAGGCAAATCTAAAAAAATTCAACATTGACAAAATAGTTGGCTTTTACCTGTCTGTTCTTGAACATGAATGGATTATCATCTTGGATGCAAAAAGCGCACACGATATTGAGCAATTCTGTATCACTGTTGGGATCTCATCAATAAGCGTAGTAAAAATCGTACCAATGAATGACTTTGCAGTTGCTGCGCGCAAGATAAGAGCACAAAAATAGTTTTTTGTCATTGCAAACTATTGACGAAATAAAAATTTAGAATTTTACAAAAACCAATAACTATACCTTTTAAGGCCAGATCTTTTAGCCACTGTGAGAAAAAACCTGGCCTCTAACATGCCCTCCTTTGAGGTCATTTGCCACACCATAGATCTCAAGCAATACGAAGTAGCTGACTCGTATGATGTAGGGGATGCGACTGTCTTTATCACAAAAGACGGCAACTATCTGGTGTCTGAGCCGAAACTTTCTTTGGAAATTCACTCGACATACAACCAGATGATGCAACAACTATTCCTATCGCTGGAGCCACTCAAATCAGACGATCCTGTAAATTACATTGAAAAACACATCTGGACAGAAGCCCAGGATCAGGCGATAACTGATCTTGTAAGCAAGACGTTTTTCCAACTCAGGTATTATCTTGTAAGGGACATTCTTGGCTATGGAATACTAGATGTGTTAATGAAAGATGAGAACATTGAAGAAATCACATGTGAGCGGTTTGATAACACCATAGGTGTGATTCATCGAAAATACACCGAGTTCAACATTCTTGATACAAACATAAAATTCGGAACTGCAGAGTCAATGAATTCCTACATTCAAAAAATAATCCAGAGAATCGGTGGAAGTGTTACAGCTGCATTTCCGATTGTAAACTCTATGACTCCTGAGGGAGACAGGATTACAGTTACCTATGAAAAAGAAGTGTCTCTTCCAGGGCCGACCATCAATATAAGAAAATTTACACGGGAACCATTTACAATAACACATCTTTTGGAATTTGGGGCGCTGGATGTCCTGATGGTGGCATATCTGTGGTTAATGCTTGACGCAAAATCCTTTGGTTTGGTGGTTGGTGAAACAGGTTCTGGAAAAACCACAATCATCAATGCACTGATGGCCCTCATCAACCCAAGATGGAAAATTCTCACCATAGAAGAGACGCCAGAATTAAAAATTCCTCATCATAGATGGGAGCGATTATTCACGCGCACAAGTCCGATGATCAACCAAACTGAAAATTATGACATTTCTATAATGGATCTAATCAAGGCGTCTCTTAGAATGAGACCCGACTTTGAAATCGTGGGCGAAGTCAGAGGGCAGGAAGCCCAGTTTCTCTTTCAAAGCGCAGCCACAGGACATGGTGGCCTTACCACGTTTCATAGCTCAAGCCCAGAATCGGCGCTAAACCGGCTGGCGTCAGAACCAATCAATGTTAAAACAAGCCAACAAATGCTTTTGTGGTTTATTGCGCACGTGACCCGTTTGAAGACACACGATAAAAAGACAGTAAGGAGGATTGTGAGCGTAAAGGAAGTGGTGCCAAAGACTGAAAGTGTGGAACTAGTCGAGGTGTTCCGGTATGACCAAAAAACCAACAGTTTTGGTGTGGCAGACATTGACGCTTTGATTGTAAAAAGCAGAAGACTTCATACTGCTGCAGACGTTCTCAATGTGGATTTGAGGTGGGATCTACAAAAACGAGTCTCTTTGCTGCATGAGTGCCAATCAAGAAATATCAAAAGCATATCTGAGATAACACAAGTTTTTTCAAAATACTATTTGGAATGAAACCAATCACGTCTTCTCATACCATTGATGGGAAGAAAGGCATTACATATACAGAAATAATTGCAATTGCCGAAGTGGTTGCAACTGTAAGCGTATGCTTCATGGTGAAATACGTTAGCTTCGACATGATCAAGCCCATGCCCAATGACGAAATCACCATCAACATGTTCACTGTTTGAAGAAAATCAGAAGAGACACCCAAACCTCCTTCAAATCCACTCATCAGACGCGTGTATTCTGGGCCGATTTTTTCTAAAAGATCCTTCATTCCCTGAGTTGACCAAACCATCATCAAAGGACTTCCGTATGCCATGAGGGCAAAGATCCTCACTCTCCCAACCATTTCCCTTTTTGCCTGGTTGATCTTTGTGGAGAAATTCGTTATCTGCTCAAGGATTTGAGGCGTTCCGCCACCGCTCTCAGCAATCTTTCCTAGCACAAAAAATGAGATCCTGGCCTGCCATGAACGAATGCTCATTGAATCTATGATTTTTGTTAGGCTCATCCCAAAAACAATCCTTGATGAGATGTCTGATAAAATGATGTCAAAAAATTTGTTATAGGCTCGCTCGTTTGCAATTCGGATAATTGCATTTGGGATGGCTATTCCTATTTTCCTGTATTCTGTAATGTCTCTGAAAAAATCAGGCAGTGCATTTTCAGTCATGGTAATTTCTGCGAACTGTTTTGATAAAACAATGAAATTCCAGGCGGATGCTGCAAACACCGCGGCAGCTAAAACTAGCCAGGCCTCCGGCATGAAAAGAAATACAATCACTGCAGCTACTGCTCCGATAACTAGAGAAAAACCGCTAAACCCAACCATGTTGTGTGTTTTTGGCTGGATATTGTTGATCATTACGATCATCATAATCGTGATCGTTGGCACAAGTACAAATGACAGGTTGGTTATCATTTTCAAAGAATCCTCACCCATCAAAAATGAAGACATCACCAATAGAATGGGTAGGATGTTTAACAAAATCAACATTATTTCGGCAATTGTTTCCGCAGAAGATGCATATTTGAAAAACCGAAACTTGGTCTCATTGAAAAATTCGTCGCTCTTTTTTTCCATGTACCGTCCAAGATCCCCACCACTTTTTTGTATCGAAACATAGCCCAAAAGCAAGTTTTTGAATTGAACATTTGGATGCGATAACGCAAGTGTGTTTAATGCTGTAGCATGATCCATGCCAAACAATATGACATTTCGATTCAGCATCTTTCCCTCATTTTCAATAATTGGAAAGATTTTTTTTCCAAGAACTTGGAGAATTGAGTCAAAGACTGTTTTCCCAACTGTTTGCATGATGCTGCCATACGTGGCAAAAAATGCAATCTCGTCATCTATTGCTGCCTTGCGTTCAAAGCCGATCAACCGTAGCCTTATCACAGGTAACAAAAGAATCGACGGGGGTGCTGCTAATAAAATGAAGAGCATACTATCAATCAAAAGGCCTAAAGCAATCGCTGTAGGCACTAGGACAAAAAATGAAAAAACCATGTATGAGGTGCTTTGTTTTGCAAGATTTTTCGGATTGGCCGTCTTCCCAGAAGCTCTGATTTCAGATACGAGGCCGTTGCTGATTTTGTTTTGAACTTTTACTAGCCTTTTTTGTACCATGATTGGCCTGACCAAATCAACTATTGGGTTGTTCGTGGACCTGCCAAGTCTTAACGTTCTTGACAATGAAGGATGCAAAACAAACCGTGTCAAATTTTTTACATGAATGATCGGTTGCTGGAATGTCTTGGCAAGTTTCTTTGTATCATGATGTAGTATGATAAAAAATACAAGAAATGTAAATGACGCAAAGAATCCAGGTGTATTTTGCAAAGACAGGAAAAGCCACATGGCAGTAAATGACACCGTGATTCCAATATCGGATTTTTTCATCACTTGGTATCAATGGCTTACAAAAAAGGCATTTTTCCCTTAAAAGTAATCCAAGATTATCTTCTGATGACTAGAAACTCATTCATTGAAAAAAGACATCGTGGCATCGCTCCTGCAATCACCACACTCATCTTGATTGGAATTGCAGTTGCCGCAGGATTAGGGGGGTATGCGGCATACAGCTCTGCGTCAAGTGTCGCAACACTAAAGGGTGTGGTTTCTGTTGAAAATGCGCAACTTGTTAAAAGCTCAAACGGTGAGGAATACATCTCAGTAACAATAAAGAACTCTGGCAACAAGCATATCTCAACAACTACAATCAATCTTCAAACAGATACCGACAGTGGTGTATCTGGGATCCAGCCATTTGCCGCCACTCCACTACCTACTGCAATGAGTCCTGGGCAAACTTCAAGCGTCTACTCCAGGATTGACTTTTCAAATGGCACTGCTGTCACATCTCATAATATTGGAGATAACATTCCAATCGAAGTAATCGCCACGACGTCTGATGGCTCGACAGTCAGAAGTGCTGCTTCTGTAACCGTAAGTTTATCCTAGCAGCTTACAAAAAACCCTTTTATTTTTTACATTTTTTGAACTTGATGAAATCAATAGAACTTTTGTGGTTTGAGGACGTAAATCCATTTAATGAGGCTGTCTTTGAGTTTCCAATTGTTGGCAAGCTCAGCATGAGGCAGATGCTGATACTTGGTTTGGGCGTTATGGCCACTTGGATGCTGTATCAATCAACTGCTAATTACATATCCGTGATCCCGCTTATCATTGCAGGCTATATTTCGCTCAAAAAACAAAAAGTACGGTCAACAGAGTCGCAACTCCTTGCAGTATTGCCGTACTATGTTGGATTGAAAAATAAAAATGGCGCAAAAAAACCAAGGCCAAAGACTTCCAGCACATCTAGCAAAACCAAGAAAACTAAAAGCAGCAAGCTCTGTGTTGCGGAGCAGTACAGGCCAAAACTAGAGGTTGTTGGAAGGGAAATTCGCATCAGGGAAATTTATGCAGATCCTCTCAAGCCCATTAGATTGAAAATATCTCTTCAAAAAACAAATGGAGATGTTATTGCTAACACGGAAACAAAAATCATGTTTGATGGCAAAGTAGTCTCTACCCTCTCAACTAACGACAATGGGGAACTGGAAGCTATTGTGATACCTCAAACTACAGGCGAAAAGAAACTTGAAATCTATGCCAAAGGAATCGAATCGCCCGTATACCAAGAGATAATCTCAGTCAAATACCGATAGAGTCACAAACTTACCCAAAGATTCATAAATTCAACGCTTGGAGTTTTTCATAGTTGTTTTCTATATCTGCCCTAGAGGATGTTGTCAGAATTCCGCCAAGTATGTTTGGCACCTCGTTAAAAAAAGCAGCTGTTGCTATTCTCAAAGAAAAATATGAAAGCATGATCAATGCAGAGCTTGGCTATATCATCATGATATTGGAGGCCAAAGTAGATGAGATGGGCAAGATGATTGCAGGAGATGGTGGAACATACCATAGAGTAGAGTTTGAAGCGCTTACATTTACTCCAAAATTGCAAGAAATTGCCTTGGGCGAAATTGTCGACATTACTGACTTTGGCGCATTTGTGAGAATCGGGCCGACGGATGCACTGTTGCACTTGTCCCAAGTTATGGATGATTATTTGCAGTCTGATGTCAAGTCTGGCATGATAATTGCAAAACAGAGCAACAGGACACTTAAGGTTGGCTCTACGCTCCGCGCAAGAATCACTGCAGTGTCGCTTGGCAAAGCGGCTACGATGGGTAAAATTGGAATTACCTGCAGACAGCCATTTTTGGGAGCAGAAGACTGGATTGCAGAAGAGATAAAGAAATCCGGCAAAGAAGACTCGACTGACAAAAAAGAGCCAAAGGAAAAAAAGACAGTAGAAGTGAAAAAGTAAATGGTTAAGGAAATGGCTTGCAGAAAATGCAAGTATGTTTTTGTTGGAAAGGTCTGCCCATTGTGCAAGTCATCAGATTTGACTCCGGACTGGACAGGAGTAGTTCTAGTCGCCGATCCGCAAAACTCACACATTGCAAAGACACTTGGAATCACTGAAAAAGGCAAATACGCCTTAAAAGTAGCGTAATTAACACGTACTTTCTTTTAAATAATTTGTTTGATTAAAACACACACAAATTCTTACTAAGAATAATAAGAAATTATTTAGTGTGTCAGATAATAGCCCATACTTTTTCATGAAGGAGTTTTCCAGCGAGGAGCTAGTCGGTCTTCTAGTAAACAAAGTCAAGGAGCTACAAGTAGCAAAGGAGAATGCAGACGTTCTGAACTCCAAGCTACAAGACAACATGGCAAAGCTTGAGGAAACACAACAAGAACTATCGCTACAACGCGACCGATTAAAAGATGAGGTAAAACAAAAGGCTGACGAGCTGCTCAAAGTTGAACGTCTCTCAGCAATTGGGCAACTGTCCGCTCGAATTGCACACGATTTACGAAATCCATTGAATGTTATCCAAAACACTTCAAAAATTCTCAGAATTAGGCTTGAAAAACACCTTGATGACAAATCTAGCGAGCAGTGGTCAAGACTGGATCGCGCAGTTTACAGAATGTCGCATCAGCTTGAGGATGTGATGGATTATGTGAGAATGCCGCAGCTAAAAAAGAAAAACTATTCACTCTCTATGATCTTACAGGATGCCATAGAGAGAATAGACATTCCACCGACCATAACCGTTCATCCTCCACAAAAAGACTGCGTGGTTTTCTGCGATCCAGAAAAGCTGGAAATAGTGTTTGTCAATTTACTTGTGAACTCGGTTCAGGCAATTGAGAGTCAGGGGGGCAAGATCACAATAGACATATCCGAAGACAAAACCGACAATAATTTCGTCATTATCAGTGTGGCCGATACAGGAGTTGGCATTCCAGAGGAGATTCTATGTAAGATCTTTGAACCATTATTTACAACAAAACAGGTCGGCACAGGACTTGGACTGTCAAGCTGCAAAAGCATTGTAGAGCAACACGGAGGAACAATCAACGCATCAAGTGTTGTTGGGAAGGGAACAATATTTGCATTAAAAATTCCAATCAAGTCTGACTGGGATGATCTCCAAAAAGAAGACGATCAGTGCGACATGCTAATTACCAAAAACTCCCACTAAACAATCATAATACATCGAAAAGGTTCTATTTAGGCATAGAAATCATCCATTGAATGAATGCAAAAAAAGAGCTTGCCAGATTTTTAGCAGAAGACATAGGCCGAGGAGACATCACAGCTGACATTCTAACTAATAAAAAAATCACTGCAAAAATAATATCGCGACAAGCTGGAATAGTTGCAGGAGTTGAATTTGCAAAAAGTCTTTTCTCAATGAGAGGGTGTCATGTCAAAATTCTAAAAAAAGATGGGGCTAGTGTAGCCCCGAATCAAACAATACTGAGAATTTCAGGCTCTACCAGATCTATCCTAGGCTGCGAGCGCACTGCACTAAATCTTCTTTCAAGAATGAGTGGCATCGCTACGCTTACGGCCGAATATGTGGGAAAGATAAAGAGTGTAAGCCAAAAAACAGATCTCTACTCTACGCGAAAAACTGCACCTGGCCTGCGCTTTTTTGACAAAGAGGCAGTAAGAATTGGGGGCGGAAGAAAACACCGCATGACACTATCTGATATGATGATGGTAAAAGACAACCATGTCGCCTCCGAAGGCTCGTTAGCCAAGCTCATTCAAAAGGCAAAGAAAAGATCAAAAACATTTGAAGTTGAAGTAGAAAACCAGGCAGACGCGGTGCTTGCTGCAAGCCTTGGGGTGCCAATAATCATGCTTGATAATTTTCCGCCCGCCAGAATAAGAAAAACCATTATTACATTAAAAAAACTTGGCTTGAGAAATAAAGTGCGACTTGAGGCATCAGGTGGCATTAATATCAAAAACATCAAAGAGTTTGCAAGAACTGGCATTGACATGATCTCGGTTGGGAAGATCACAAATTCTGCAGACGCAATAGACTTTAGTCTGGAAGTTGAAAATTAGATTTTTCAATTTCATTCCTTAAAGCCTTTTCAGAAATTGAGTTTTGTGGTGAGGTCGTCTAGTTCGGTAGGGCATTAGCTTGATGAGCTAAAGGACTCCTGCAAGTCTACGTGGGTTCAAATCCCATCCTCACCGTTATAAGAATTATTTATTAATTCGAATGA
>JBQTHG010000009.1:0-64054 GCA_052390175.1 Nitrososphaerota archaeon
CCTTTTTGCTGGTATTCCTTTATGATTTCATCCTTTTTCTTTTTCTGAGTCTTGTCAATTGCCCTGAATATATCCGAGATTACCTGTGGTTCATTTGAGCCAAAGATTTTGGCAACAACTGCCTCGACCAGCCTTCTATGCGAGACATCAATAATGATGTTTTTGAGGCCTAGCTTTGAGAAAAACTTGGATGTGAATTCAATTATCTCAGCATCTGATTCAAGGCTTGGCTTACCATAAACTTCTAGATCCCATTGGTGAAAATATCGATAACGGCCTTTTTGTGGTTCATCGTATCGCCACACACCACCGAATGCGGAAATTTTTGCTGGAAGTTTTAATGATTTTTGTGAGACGACAAATCGTGTGAGTCCAACTGTAAAATCAAATCGTAGTGCAACTTCACGTTCTCCCTTGTCTTTGAAAAAATAGATCTCATCTCGTATTGCAGGACCGCTTTTAGCTTCAATTACTGATACGAGCTCAATTGGTGAAGGATCCATGAAGTTGAATCCAAATGTTTTACAAGTTTCAAGAAATGTTTGTCTGACAAATTCAATTTTTAATTGCTCGCTGTTTTCAAAGTCCTTCATTCCTCTTGGCAGGTTCAACTTGGAAAAGATTTCTAGTTAATGGATTTAGGTGTTGCTGCTATACAAAATGTATTTTGTAGCTCAAAAATATCTTTTTTATGTATTAATAACAGATAGACTCAGTTCTACTAATTGAGCTATAGATATCTTGAGCATGCCACAGATGCATTAATCGAAGTCAAAGCCTCAAGTTTGGAGGAAGCCTTCGTTCTTGCGACAAGATCAGTAGTGGAGACGATTCTTGACATGAACTCTGTTGAGATGAAAAAGACACGCCAGCTAAGAGTTACTGGAAAGGACCTGAACTATCTGCTATACAACTGGCTTGAGGAGATAATCATACTAACCATAACGGATGGATTTGCTGTAAAATCAGTCAAAGTCAAGATAGAAAAGAACTCAGAATATGCGATTTTGGCAAACTTGGAAGGAGAGGACATCGATATCAAAAAGCATCACTTTAAAGTCGAAATAAAAGCGCCAACGTTTCATTTGATGGAGATAAAACAAGATGACGGAGTCCAAATGCGTTATCTTTTGGACCTGTAGAAATTAAATATTCAGTAGACTTTCAGAGTTCGTGGAAGACCCGGAAATAGAAAAAATAAAACAGCGAAAGCTTGCAGAGATGATGAAGCAACAACAAGAATCCATATCTCAAAGCCAAGTGGATGTGGTTGACTTGGACTCGGCTAATTTTGCTCACATAACATCGCAAGGTCTTGTTTTGGTTGATTTTTGGGCAGAATGGTGTGGCCCATGCAAGATGATGCATCCAGTTTTTAGTAGAATGGCAAAAAAATATCGACACATCAGATTTGCTCGGCTCAACGTAGATCAGTGCCAAGACATTTCAATGAGGTTTGATGTGCAGTCCATACCTACTTTCATAATGTTCAAAGATGGCAAACCGGTGGAGAGTATGGTTGGGGCAGTTGGGGAGCCAGGAATTCACATGGTTGCCAAAAAATATCAGATGTAGCCGTAAGCAGAGTCTAGCTTTCTTTGAATCCCTACAATTTCATTTAGTACTGCTTGTTCGTCAGCTGAAAGTTTGTGGGTAAACTTTTCAATTAGTTTTTTTGCCTCAGATGATCTCGGTAGTGAGTAAAATACGTCTTCTTCGGAGATCTGTCTTCCAATGGTGACATCTTGAATGGAACAGGCCACTTCTTGGCCCTGGCTTGCGGATTCAATTGATTTTTTGCCGTCCTGAAGTTGGTGTATGACGCCTACTTTTTTGCCACTTTTGTTCATGACTGGGATTTTTTGTCTTACTTTTCCCACATCTACGCGAATTCCAAACACTGCAGGGTTACTATTTCTGAAAATGTATCCTTTCAAAAAGGTAAATTTGCAGATTGGCGTAATCTCGCCAAATACTGCATTTTCCTCATTTGCAGTGTCATCATCTACCCACATAGTGTAGACATCAAGCAAACTGTAGATTACCTTGTCATGAAAGATTTTGATGTGATTGATTTCTGATTCCTCTTGGGCATCAGGGAGTATTTTGACGTTGAATGCCAAGATTACGCCAAGATGCCTGTCATTTTCCTTTATCACATTGGCTTCCATAACATCGCGTCGATTGACGTGCCCAATGTCTGCCTTTGCGATTGGGATCTGTTGCCGTCTTAGCATTTCGGTTAGTGCCTCCAGAGATCCTATTGTATCACATTTTAGTATGATTCCGTTTGTTTGGGTGTCTATGAACATCGACTTCATTTCAGATTCAATTATTTTTTTGAACTCGTCGAACTTTGATTCATCGCTTGTTACGTAAACTGTACTACCCGGCAACACCCCTTCAAGGTCTGGGGATGCAATCTTTATTCCAGCTGCTGCCTGTACTTCGTTGACCGACTTGAATTTGTCGCGAGGATCTCGCATCTCATCTAGTGGTTTTGGCAAAAGCAGTGCCTTTGGTTTTGTGATAATTACTGAATCGCGTTTTGCGACAATAACGCTATCGCCTTTTTTGATTTGTCCATCAATGAGTATCATGTTTGCTGTAGTTCCAAGGCCTACCTCATCATTTACCTCAAGAATTATTCCTCGATTGGTTTTTTCTTCCTGCTCTAGTCTTTTTTGCATGTACTGCTGTGTTAGGCCAACCAAGACAGTCAGAAGTTCCGGAATTCCAACTCCTGTTCTTGCACTGACTGGGACAATTGCAACTTCTTTTGCAAAGTCTTTTACTCTATAGAATGCTTCTGATTGAAAACCCAAAACGGAAAGCGTTCCTACAACGTTGTAAATTTGCTCATCCAGTGTTGTTTGAATAAACTGGTCTTGCTGCTTTATTGCCTGTGAGATGTATGGAGTGTCTACTTTTTTCCATCCAGAGATCATATCGGCTTTGTTTAATGCAATCACAAATGGCACCTTTCGTGCCTGGAGGATCTTGAGAGATTCGTTTGTTTGCTGCTGAAAGCCGCGATTGGTATCAACTACTAAAATTGCAATGTCTGCTGCAGAGCCACCCCTAGTTCGAAGATTTGTAAAAACTTCGTGTCCTGGGGTGTCAATTACCAAAAGGCCTGGAACTTCATGTTCAGTGGTTAGCTTTTCGTATAATTTCCCGCACATCTTTTTGATGGTATCTGTCGGAAGAAAGCTAGCGCCTATATGCTGTGTAATGCCGCCTGCCTCTCTGCCTTGTACTCCCGTTCCTCGGATTTTATCAAGTAAGGAGGTCTTACCAGAATCTACGTGGCCTAAAACGGCCACAATTGGCTGTCGGATTCGCAAGGCAGATCACTCAAATACTACTCTCGCTTCCTTTTCAAAATTTTCTTTAGAGTCAGACGCATGAATTATGTTATCAGAGATTCCAAGGCCCAAATCGCCCCGGATTGAGCCTGGTGTCGCTTCATACGATTTTGTTGCGCCAACCAAAATACGGGTTGTAGCAACTGCATTGTTTCCCTCAATTACTGCAACGACAACAGGGCCAGATGTTATGAAATCGACCAGTTCGCCAAAGAATGGTTTCGTGTTATGAACCGAGTAGAATTCTTGTGCTTGTGGTTTTGTAAACGTGAACATCTTTAGCTTTAAAATTTTGAATCCCTTGCTTTCGAACCTCGAAATTATTTGTCCCACTAGCTTTCTAGCTACTGCGTCTGGTTTTATTATGAAAAGTGTTTGTTCTGCCAATTTCTCAAGCTACTTTTTGACGATTCCGCCCTTTTGGTACTTTTTGGTCCACTTGAGTGTACGTGGATCTCGTTTTAGTACCAACATGTTCTTTTTGCATTTTGGTGAGCAGAACCACAAAACAGTGCCATCGTTTTTGACAAGCATTGTGCCTGATCCCTTTGAAACTGGTCTGTCGCAAAAACTGCATGGTTTAACAATTAGACTCAATTTTTAATCACCTAATTTTCTTGGCTTCGCGTTCTGTTTCACGCAACATCAAGATATCGGACATTTTTACAGAGCCCTTTACATTTCTTGTAAGAATTCTTCCCTTATCTCTTCCGCCCAAGACTTTGACTCTTACCTGTGTAATCTCACCTGCAATTCCTGTCTTGCCTACAAGTTGTATTACTTCGGCTGGTACTGCCTCTTCTGTCTGGGAAGTACTCATCGCTACTTGGCACCCTTGAGCTTCTTTATCGAGGATACTACTTCTTCAACAATGTGGTTAGCATCGCCTGCGTCAATTATTGCCGCTGCAGCAGATGTAACATCAATGCCAAGTGCTTTGCCTAGGTCTTGCTTGCTTGGAACAAATGCATATGCGGCATTTTGCTCTTCACAAATTATTGGAAGATGTGCTACCACCTCTGGTGGTTCAACATCCTCTGCAATGACTACTAGTTTGCTGATTCCTCGCTCGATTGCTTTGGTTGCTTCGTTGGTACCTTTCCTGACTTTGCCGCTTTGTGCTGCAACTCGTATTGCCTCTAGTATTGGATTTACAAGGTCGCCTGGCGTTTCAAATTTTACATAGTAAGCTTTACCCAATTAAATCACCCTTAGGGATCATCTTCATTCCTTGAGTTTTTTGATATCTCTTTATTAGTGTTATCGACGTAGAATTGCCTTTACCATTTTGATGTATTTTGACATCAAACTGTCCAGATTTTCTTGAGAATCTGCCTCAGCGTAGATTCTTGCGATTGGTTCAGTGCCGCTGGGCCTAACCATTATCCAGTTGTTTTCATCAAAAATTATCTTTATGCCGTCTGTGGTGTCATAGTTTTTGTGTTCCTTTTTGAGTTGCACTACTAACTTTTTGGCCTCGTCTCTCGTACATGGAACTTTGTTCTTTGTTGTAAAGGATTCTTGTATGAGTGACAGCTCTTCTGTCAATGTTCTGCCAGAGTTTGCAAGAAGATCGAGTGTCAAGGCAAGGGTCATGCCGCCATCTCGCACCTGATTGTGCTTGCCATACATGAATCCTCCATTTTCCTCAAAACCCAAAAGTGCTTTTTCTGGTACCATTTTACGCGATACCTCTACACTTCCAACCTTGGTTCGGATTACCTTGGATTTTGTTTTGTGGGCGATTGTTTCAATTACAGAGCTGGAATTAAGACATGTTACTATCTTGGAGTTTGGATTTTGTTTTAGAATATGATTTGCCAAAAGCAGCGCAGATCTATCACCACTCAGAATTCTTCCTTGGTTGTCACAAAATAGACTTCTGTCTCCGTCTCCATCAAAGGCGACTCCAAGATCCGCCTTGTTGCTGATTACTGATTTTGATAATCTTTGTAAGTTGGTCGGAGTCGGCTCTGATCCTCTTCCTGGGAAGCTGCCATCAATTTTTTGATTTATTTGAAATATTTTGCAGCCAAGCTCGGCACAGAGCTTTGGTGCCGTGACTGCTTGGGCGCCGTTACCAAGATCCAAGGCAACTTTGAATTTTTTTGATTTTATTTTTGCCGAATTTACTTGAGATTTAATGCCTGCAAGATAAGTTGAAATGATTTTTGTTTCTGTTCCAGTTTTTCCAAGTTTTTTACTATTTTTTATCCATTTTTTTCCAAAGTAAATTCTTTCAATTACAAGCTCGTCCTGTCTTGAGATTTCAACTCCGTCTTTTGCCACAGGCTTGAGGCCATTGTATTGTGGTGGATTATGCGAGGCAGTGATCATTATTCCGCCAGCATAACCAAGAGATTTTGTTGCATATTCCAAGGCAGGCGTTGGGACAAGTCCTCCAAGATTGCAGTCAAGACCGCAAGAATTCAGAGCAGAGCAAACGACTTTTGCAATAATTGGGCTCGAGTCTCTTCCGTCATAGCCTACAAGAATCGATCCCTTTTTGAAATAGGTTCCAATTGCCAATGTAATATCGTGGATAAACTCCAGGGTCAGATCCTCTAAAAAAATCGCCCTTATTCCATTTGTGCCAAATAGCCTAGCCATCAATTGTAATTTCTAAGAGTTAAATTTGTGCTTTGTTGGACTCTGGTGCAGATTTAGGTTGTTTGCTTTGTAATCTGGGCTTTTTTTGTGAATATGGTAGCAGCTCCCACAATCGTAATTGCTACAAGTAGAAAGAAAATCCAGTCGTATCCTTGCAGAGTGATCATATCATTTTGAAATGGAATAAGCAGAGGAAATGCAGTCGTGCCTCCAATTAAAATATCAAATGACACATGCGAAAAAACTGCTGCAATCGATATGGCGCCAAGTCTAAAGTCTCTTTTTCCTAACAAGAGCATCATCAGTGGTATCGATATCAAACCGAACGTTACAGAATGCCCCATTCGCGGGATCGTCTCCAAATTTAGAAATTGAACTAGGTGATCAGAATCCAGCGCAATTGGAAAAATTCCTGACAATACGAAGTATCTCGTGCTTAGTGTTCCCATGCCAACTATCAAACCAAAAACTATGTGGCCGACAACATGTTCAACTGAGATGCCACTTACTTCAAGAGGATTACCAATTATGTATGGCTTTGGTAAAAAATCCCCAAAAATCGGAAAAAGACTGATTAGAGAAAAGGCTGCAGAAAGACTGGCATACAAAATGATGGATTTAAGGATGAATCTGACGGACTTCAACTTGGTTGTCCTTTGCTGCACCATAATTTTTAGGAACTGCTCAAGCTTGAATAGAAATGCGAATCTGATTCGAATGGTAAGCAATAAGTTTGTGTAAAATTGGAGCATTACTGCGGGGGTTGCCAAGCCCGGTCAACGGCGTAAGGTTTAGGCCCTTATCTCTTAGGGGTTCGTGGGTTCAAATCCCACCTCCCGCACTTTTCTAAAATTAGATTAATAAGGTGAATTTGTAACACAAATCCATGAAAAAAATCCGAATAGGAATCACGGTTGTTGGAAAGGACAGAGAGGGAATTGTAGCTGAATTTACTAATTTCATTTTTCAGAAGAACGGTAACATTGAGAAGGTAAACCAGAATGTGATAAAAGCTCTCTTTGGAATGCACCTAGAGGCCTCATTTTCAAAGGAGTTTGACATTAAAGCATTTGACAAGGAACTTCAGAGTTTGGGCAAAAAACTCAGAATGGAGGTTAGTGTATATCATGAAATTAATTCGCAGAAAAACATCGCATTGTTTGTGACAAAAGAGAGGCACTGTCTTGATGCCCTACTTGATGCAAATGCCAAAAGACAGCTAAAGGGCAGAATCAGTGTAATTATCGGAACAGAAAGGACACTTGGACCGCTTGCAAGAAAATCTGGAATTCCATTTGTCTTAGTTGATGAAAAAGACCAGCAAAAAGCAGAAGACCATCTAATTGCAATTACAAAGAAATACGACATAGACTTGGTGGTTTTGGCTCGATACATGAGAATAATGACTCCAAACTTTGTATGGAGATATCCACACAGGATAATCAATATCCATCCTTCCATACTGCCTGCATTTCCAGGCGCATTTGCCTATGCGCAGGCATTTGAGAGAGGTACAAAGATTGTTGGCGTTACATCGCATTATGTTACAGAGGAGCTAGACCAGGGACCAATTATTTTCCAAGACTCTTTCAGGGTAGACTCTACAGATACGTTAGAGTCCATCAAGAAAAAGGGCCAAAAGTTAGAGGCAGATACCTTACTCAAGGCAGTAAAGATGCACCTTGAGGGAAAACTTGAGGTCAGCTGGAGAAAAGTGTACATAAAGTGACTAGTATTAGGGATTTTTCTGATCCAAGCCTGCGAAGATTACTCACAGACAGAAAAAAGATCGCACTGATTCCAATAGGCTCACTTGAGCAGCATGGTCCTCACTTGCCAATATCAACTGATTCGGATATTGTGACAGAAGTCGCGCGAAGAGTTGCAAAAAGATGCAATTATTTGCTTTTGCCCACAGTCACTTATGGTGTTTCATTTGAGCATTCACCGTTTTTCAACCTAAGTCTAAGCCCCAAAACCTTGCATGGTCTCTTGCTTGAGATATGCACTGCGCTTGCAAAAAACAACATACACAGAATAATAGTCCTTAATGGCCACTATGGAAACCAAAAAGCACTAAGAACACTAGCGCTCAAAGCATCTAAAATCTCACATGGTAGAATCAAGGTTTTTGTGTTTTCGTATTGGCATTTTATGAAAAGAGGGTTTGATCACGCCGGTTTTGTTGAGACATCCCTTATGCTTGCCATATCAAACAAGGCAAAGATGAAGCTTGCAAAAAAAGGGCTGATAACAGACAAGATGACTCAAAGACAGCGATCAAAAATTGCCAAAGTTGCATCTGTGCACTTTATTAAAGCAACAAAAAATGGCGTCTGGGGAGACCCCACAAAGGCGACAAAAAAAGAAGGTGAGCTGATTTTGGCCGAAATAACACAAAACATAGCAAAAACAGTGTCAAAGTTGGCTTACTGATTAAAACTCAAAATTACACCAATGAAATTTTAATATAATCCCTAGTTAGGAGAGCCAATAAGTGAAATAAATGTCAGTTGACATGGCAGTAAAAGTATTGGACGAAAGCATAGACAAGGTAGTTCTAATCAAGCTCAAAGGCGGCAAAACTATTCGAGGAAACCTTCGAGGTTTTGATCAGCACATGAACCTGCTACTCGACAGTTCAGAAGAGATCCCTTCTGAAGGCGAGACAAGGAGCATAGGAACCATTGTTGTACGAGGGGATAATGTAGTTATGATTTCCCCTCCTCCTGCGTGATGATGTATGACTAGAGGAACGCCCTCTATGGGTCTCTTTACAAGAAAGAGAACCCACATCAGATGCAGAAGATGCGGTAAAAACTCGTATCATAAGCGAGGTCATCGCTGTGCCAGCTGTGGCTTTCCAGATGCAAGAATTCGCAAATATTCTTGGATCAAATGGTACGCCTAAATGGAAGTTGCAATAATTCTTAGCTCTATTGCTGGAGTAGCAACTGCGGCCACGATTAACAGATTTCCAAAAAACAAAAACAAGGTACCGCTTTTGGGTGCAAGCACTCAGATCAGAGCCCAGATTGATACCCTAAAAATAGAAAAAGAGATCCTAACAAAAACAATTTCGAGATTATACTCAGATAGTTCTGATTTAACAAAGATTCAGCGCGACAAGCTCTTGTCAAGATACCAGCACCAGCTTGGTGTCATTTTGGCGAAAATTGAGAAATTGGAAGCAGCTTCTAGGTATCCAGACTTTGGACCACTTGGAGACGGCTTGATGTCACTGATGGACCAGAAACTTTCTGTATTGGATAAAAGACTTGTTGAGATATCATCAAAGATTTCTGTCGCATCAGCTCAGCTTGAAAAACCGGAAATCAAAAAGGAAGAGCCAAAAAAGGTAGAAGTGAAATCTAACATTGAAAAAACAATTACTGTAGAGAAACCCGAAATTGTTAGCCCACAAAGCATTGAAGATCTCATCAAATCTTTTGCCAAGCCTGCTAAGAAATTTGAATTAACCACACTGACTGAGATTCCACTTAACGCTGTCGTCCCTCCAGTTGAAATGAGGAAAACAATAGAGACGCTAGGCCAAAGTCAGGTTACACGGATCCAAACCACCATACAGTCACAGATTCAGCCTCAGATAACAGAGCCGCCAAGAATTGTCGAACATGAAGCGATTCAGCCACGAATAATTCAGGAATTCACAATCACAGAACCCATAGATATCGAAAAACAAGTAAGAGCAGAACCCCCAAAGCTAGAATTCAAAGGCTCTGAATCCAAAGAGCCGGAGAAAAAGAAGCCAAAGGTAAACATTCTAGAGCCAGAACCAATCGAAGAAGATGAGGATGATCTAGATTCCATTAAACGCGAAATAATGAAAACCCTATCCAAGTTAGAGCAAGCTGAGGTAGAATAATTGTCATTTGATGATGCCATTTCGGCATTGTCTAAGGACGCATTAAAATTTGTCAAGGACAAATCAGTGTTGGGACTTGGTAGTGGACGAGCAGCCACTGTGTTTGTAGAGTCATTAGGAAAATACATCAAAAAAAATGATCTTTCTATCAAAGCAGTGCCTACGTCCTTGCAGATAAAGCTTGTAGCAGAAAAGAATGGAATTCACATAATTGATCCAGGCCAAATACACAAAATTGATGTTGTCTTTGACGGCGCAGATCAAATAGATGCACAAAAAAACTTGATCAAGGGAGGAGGTGGTGCATTATTACGAGAAAACATTTTGATTTCTTCTGCAAGTCGCGTCGTGATTATGGCCGACTCGACTAAATTTGTCAAACATTTGAACAGACCTGTCCCAGTAGAGGTTCATCCCTTTGCAAGAAGTACAGTCAAAAAATTTATCGAAAAATTGCATGGAAGGCCAGTACTTCGAACAATTGACAGAGGATATCCATTCATCACGGAAAACGGTAACGTGATCTATGATTGTGATTTTGGTACAGTCAAATCCCCAAAGCCCCTTGCTCAAAAAATGAAACAGATTCCAGGTGTGCTTGAAGTTGGAATATTCACGCGCAAACCTGACGTGCTTTACAAAGCCAAGGAAAACGGCAAATTCGATATTTTGGCCTAAAGCCTTCGTTTTACGAGTTTTCCGTGCCCAGGCTTGCCTACTACTTGCATGTTTTCTGTTATAGGCGTGCCTCGAACCAGCGTAGTCTGCGGCCAGCCCTTTAGGCTCCAGCCTTCGTATACAAGATAGTCTGAAAAGGCACCAAAAAACTCCGAGTTTACTTTTTGCTCTTTTTTGAGGTCAATTAGTGTTATGTCTGCGTCTGAGCCTTTTTGAATCACACCCTTCTGTGGAAACATGCCAAAAATTTTTGCTGCGTTGGTACTTGTCAGCTCTACAAGATGGCCAAGACTGATTCTATTCTTGTTTACTCCTTCAGATAGCAAAATTGGAAGTAGTGTTCCTATTCCTGGGAATCCTGCCAGTGATGACCATACATCTTCGCCTACCTTGAGTTTGAGTCTGTTTGCTACATGATCTGTCCCTATTGTCTCTATGAGTTTGTTTGATATTGCTTCCCAAATTTTTTCATTGTCTGAAGAGCTTCGAATTGGCGGCATCACCTTTGCCAAGTATCCTTTTTGTTTTTGGTAAGACAGCGTCAGATAGTGAGGACAGGTTTCTATGAAGATTTTTGTCCCCCTTTTTCTTTCGTCCTGTATTGCAGAAATTGCCGCAGCCGAACCAATGTGGACAAAATACATTGTTGTGCCAAACTCTCGCGCAGCCTCGCAGATTTTTTTGATGCTTTTTACTTCAGAGTCTGGCGATCTGCTCTCAGACCAAGCTGCAAGCCCATCCTGTTTGTTTTGCTTTGCTTTTTTTATTCCGCATTCGCACATTTGATAGTCTTCTGCATGAACTAGTACCGGACAGCCAAGCTTTGATGCGTTTGAGAGCACTTTTCGTATCGTACTTGTTTCAAGCTGTACCTGTGTATCAAAAAGATCACTAGCACCTGGATCCATGTCCATGTAGACATGACCAACTTCGCCTCCAAGATTCATGTATAGCTTAAATGACGTGATGCCGTTTTCTGTACAGAACTTCATCTCGTCTGCCTGTTTTTCATCAAAGATTGTTGCGTGTATTGCATAATCTACATAATGCGAGGCTGCAGACGCCGCTAATTGTGGCTTCAAATGTGTCTTGTAGGAATGACCAAGTCTCAGCATCCTCATCATTGTAGTCACTCCCCCCAAAGCAGCTGCGTGAGATTCTGTCTTTGCAGCCTCGTCGATTGGCGAATATACACCGTAGTGGACGTGCGTGTCAATGAGTCCAGGTATTGCTACAAGGCCTTTTGCTAAAATTTTGTTATCACATTGTGGAACATCGGTGCCAAAGTCTACGATTTTTCCATCGTTAATCACAATATTTCGTTCAAGAATACCATTTGGTGTCATTACATGAGAATCAACAATTACAGAATCTACGGTCAACTATTCTGATTGAAAGGATCCTTGCTATTATGTTTTAGACTTACCAGTTTTGCATGTATGCGAGCTGCCTTTTTGAGAGCCTGTCGATTTTGACATTCATTGAATGCAATGCATCCAGTGCCACCTGATCGTCGATTTCTTTTGGTACGTCATGTATTTGGTTTTTCATGTTTTTGTGATTTTTTAAAATATACAATATTGAATGGAGTTGGTTTGAGAATGAAAGTGCCATTACTTCTGGCGGATGACCTTCCGATGCGATCAAATTTGCTACGCGGCCTTTGCTTACAAGATAGATTTTTTTTCCATTTGGCAAGATGCATTCATCAAGACTTGGCCTTACTTGTCTTACCGATTTCGATTTAGTTAGCAAGAACTTGGTATCAATTTCGATATCAAAGTGTCCTACATTTCCTACTATTGCGCCATTTTTCATTGAAAGTAGGTGTTCTTTTTTTATTACATCTCTCATTCCAGTACACGTGATGAAGATATCGCCGATTTTTGCAGCTTGATCCATTGGCATCACGTCAAATCCATCCATGTGAGCTTCTAGGGCCTTGATTGGGTCAACCTCAGTTACAATTACTTTTGAGCCCATCCCAGAAGTTCTCTGCGCCACTCCCTTGCCAAGCCAGCCATAGCCACAAACAACTGCTCTCTTTGAGGCAAAAAGCAGGTTCATTGCTTGCAGATAACCATCAATTGTGGACTGGCCTGTTCCATACTTGTTGTCAAACATCATTTTTGTTCTTGCGTCATTTACAGCGATGATCGGATATCGTATCGTTCCCTTATTTTGCATTACGCGATATCTGTTTACGCCGGTTGTGGTTTCTTCTGTTGCACCAAAAATCTTCAAGGCCTTGAATTTTTTATCGAAATGAGCTTTTGCGTTCAGATCTCCCCCATCGTCAGTAATGATTTGCGGTTTGTGCGATAACACTTGATCCTGGCACCACTCGTATTCTGATTTTGATTGGCCTGACCAAGCATAAACAGTGATTCCCTGTGATTCTAAAAATACTGCAATGTCATCCTTCGTTGTAAGGGGATTGCCACCGCATGCTATGACATGTGCCCCGAGCTCTTTTGCACCAACAAGCAAGACTGCCGTTTCCTTTGTTATTTGAAGACAGAACCCAAGTGTGATTCCTTGTAATGGTTTTGAGTTTTTTAGTCGATTAATCGAGTTTGTGAGAATTTGCATGTGGGCCTTTGCCCACTCGTATTGAAGTCTTCCTTGTTCAACTAGGCTTGAAACTTTGACTTTGCTCAATGCTGTATGATTGTTGTTTGTAGTAAAATAATGGTTTGTTGGTAAATGAGTAAAAATAGAGCGATGTTTGTGTTAGTTTGAGGGCTGGTGGTTTAGTGGTATAATGCTGCATTCGCAATGCAGAAGTCGAGGGTTCAATTCCCTCCCAGTCCACCACTTACATTCCAAATCTTGTTTTTTTAATTGATGGATTCCATCTCTTTAGCAACAAGGAGCTGCTTGTTACAGAGACAGAGCTTGCCGCCATTGCCAGTCCTGCAAGAGCAGGGTAAAGCAAGCCAAGACCTGCCACAGGGATCAAGACCACATTGTAAATGAACGCGTAGAATAGATTTTGCTTTATTTTGTTTACAGTCTTTTTGCTTATCTGGATTGCTGCAATGACATCCCTTAGATCATCACTTATCAGAATTACATTGCCTGTCTCAATTGCGACATCTGTACCACTTCCTATTGCAATCCCAGAGTCTGCTTGGGTCAGAGCGGCTGCATCGTTTATTCCATCACCTATCATAGTTACCTTTTTTCCTTCATGTTGTAGTTTTTTTATTACCTCGACTTTCTGTGCTGGCAATACGTTTGCAAAAACGCGCGATATTTCAAGCTCTTTTGTGATTGTTTGAGTGGTTCTTTGATTATCACCGGTAAGCATAACAACTTCAATGCCGTTTTGTACTAGTAATTTCACTGTCTCTTTTGCGCTGGATTTCGGAATGTCAAGTAGAGTGATGATTCCCACCAGATTCATGTTTGATGATACCAAAATCACAGTTTTGCCTTCTTGCTGAAATTTTAAAATTTGATCATCTAGTTTTGCGATACCTATTGCTTCTTCAATAAATAATTCTGGTTTTCCGACAATTATGTTATGATCATTGTAGATTACCTTCACTCCTTTTCCAGGGATTGAAATAAAGTCTGACGTCTGATCAAGACTTAGATTCATCTCTTTTGCTTTTTGAACGATAGCCCTTGCAAGTGGATGTTCTGAATTTTGTTCTGCTATTGCAGCAATTCGCAATACCATGTTTTCTGCATCAGAAGAATTATCCATAGTGACAACATCTATGACTTTGGGTTTTCCTTCTGTTAGTGTTCCAGTTTTATCAAAAACAGCAACTTGAGTCTTGCTTAACATTTCCAGTGCCTCGCCACTTTTGAAAATGACACCATTTTGTGCACCCTTGCTCATTCCAACCATCACTGCAGTTGGCGTGGCCAAGCCTAAAGCGCACGGACATGCAACTACTAGAATTGCAACAGTTGGGATTAGTGCCGAAGCGACAAGATGAATTCCAGATGGTGATAAAAAATACCACGTCAAAAACACTCCAATTGCCGCTGCGATAACAATGAATGCAAAATAGCCTGCTATTTTGTCGACCATTTTCTGCATTGGTGGTTTTCTTCCCATAGCATCTTCAACAAGTTTAACGATTTGTGAGAGCATCGTATCGCTTCCAACCTTTGTTGCCTTGAGAAGCAATACACCATCTTTGTTGATTGTACTTCCTATCACAAAATCGCCAATTTTTTTTTCAGCAGGCATCGATTCCCCAGTAATTGCAGATTCGTCTACTGCAGAATACCCCTCAAGCACCACGCTATCTACTGGGATCTTCTCGCCTGGCCTGACAACTATAATGTCACCTTCTTTGATTAGCTCGATTGGGATTTCATATTCTTGCCCGTCTTTTTTTACTCGTGTTGTTTTTGGTTGCAACTCTAGCATTTTTTTGATGATTGATGACGCTTTTCCCTTGGTTTTATTTTCAAGATATTTTCCAAGTATGATGAAAGTAATTACAACTGCAGCTGCATCGTAGTAGATATTGTGCCAGATCGGTGTTGGAAATGTATTGTATGCTGAAAAGAGATAGGCCGCAGTAGTCCCAATGACTACTAGCGTATCCATATTTGCAGACCTCATTTTTGCAATTCGAAATGCCCCAACATAGAATCTGCTTCCTGCTACAAACTGGACTACACTTGCGCAGCCAAACAGCAAAAATGCTGAAAGGTCAGAACCAACAAGAGGAATAAACGAAAGATATTCCGGATAACCAAAAATCATAATCGGTATGGTAAAGGCAATTCCAACTGCAAGGAGTCTTTTTAGTTTTTTTACCTCTAGAACCTCTGCTGTTGCTGCAAGATCTTCTGAAATAATTTGGTAGCCACTATTGATTACAAACTGCCTAATGTCAGATAGCGAAATCAATGCAGGGTTATACTCTACTAGTACTTGGTTTGTCCCATAGTTTACTGATGCGTGTTCTATTCCTTCAAACTTTTCTAGTTTTTTTTCTAGCTTGTCAGAATCAGACGAATCTGTTAATCCTGCTACATTTAGTGTAAGCTTTTCATGTACCACTTTGTAGCCGGCATCTTGAATTGCTTTTTCAATCTTTGGTATGTCCACAGATAATGGATCAAACTCGATCAGTGCCTTTTCTGACGCAAGATTTACTTCGCATTTTTTTACGCCATCGAGGCCTCCAACAAAGGATTGGATAGAATTTACGCAGCCTGCACAGTGCATTCCTCCTATCTTGACTGCTGTTCTTTTGAGCTGTTGTGTACTCATTTTTGTTTCACTGTGTACTTAGAATGTGGTTTACTTAACATCAGTACTTTACAATTGTAAAGTGGAAAAATGCAGATAAATATGGAAATGGATGATAACCATCATGCCATTCAAGCTTGATGACATCGATGTTGCGATTCTTGAATCTCTGATAAAAGACGGACGCAAGTCTTTTCGGCAGATATCGCGAGAAATTAAAATAAGCACACCAACTGTGCAGACAAGATATGAAAGGCTCATCAACATAGGTCTGATAAAAGGAGTCTTGCCGATAATTGATTCCGGTATGCTTGAAAATAAGACTGGGACGAAATTAGATAGTGTTCGATCAAAAACACTCAAGCATCACGATGTGAAGATCAACAAGAATATGCTTGTCAAGATGTCGTGTGACTTTTGCCAAGGCCCAGTGCCTCACAAGCCAACAGCGTTAAAGTTTGGAAATTTTGAGCGGTTCTTTTGCTGTACTTCCTGTAGAGCCCTGTACAAAGAAAAATACAAAGGAAGGATTGAATCCTTGTCAAAATCCGCATCTGGTTGATTTAGCTTTGCAAATCTAGGTGCAAAAGAGCGTCCTTTTGAAATCCTCAGCGGTTCTTGTAAAAACACATTCCTTACAAACGTGCCAGGTTCTATGGCTTAGAACTTTTAGTGGGGCATCATAACTTACTGAATACATTTTGCCACCACATTTTGGGCAAGGTATTGGAATGTCAATTTTCATGAGTAGTTTAACACTTAATTCTTTTTAAAGGCGAGTTTGACCAAATGGACATCACCGCGAACAAAATTTTTTGTTTGTGTTTGTAGTGCTAAAAAAATCTGCCAGTAAACATTATACATCTTTACTCTGGGATAATTTCATGAAGGTTTTCAACGGAAAAGCCGCAGCACAAGATTACATGTCTGCTCACACTTTGGCATTTTCCACACCGGAGCTTACCCTTATGCGATATTCATTTTGGCTTGGAGACATGATCCCAGACCCAAAGGACAAGTCAAACACAATTCCAAGAATCATGGCATACGTAGAAGAAAAAGACTTTGCACCAATTGAGATAATTGATGACGAGCACTATGAACCAACAGGCGCAGTCAGAAATACCAGCATGTATGGAAATGTCAACAAGGTAACAGATTCTAATGCAAAATTTTGCTCAGAGTGTGGCGCAAGACTTACTGCCACAGCTAAATTCTGTACTGAGTGTGGAACAACTCAGGATTAGGTTTTTGTTCCGCATTTTGTGCAAAACTTGGCTCCGGCTCTGAGCTCAGAGCCACAGCCCGTGCAGCTGTTTGAAGATGATCTTGGCATCAATGAGGGATCAGGTGTAGGAAGAGTTCCAGGATTACCAAATGCTTCCCTTGAAACCACTGATGGTGGGCCTCCAGGTGTTTGCGCAGGCATAACAGGGATTCGAGCACTCATTCCTCCAGCTCCCATTCCCGGCATAAGTCCTGGCGACTGGGTCGTTCCCATATTTCCAGCACCAACCTTATCAAGCACTTTTTTTATCTCAAAAACAACCTTCACTGCCAAAAACTCTAATGCGGAATATGCAACGATGTAATCACCCATTTTCTCAAAAAACTCCTTGTCTGATAGCTTTCCTTGCTTGTACATGGTGTTTGTATCTAAAAACGACTCGTAGTATCCTTGCGAGTCTTTGAAAAGATTATCTAATTTTTCTGCCAAAAGATTTAGAGTGTCGACTTCGCCTAATGACATGTCAAGGATTGATTCTACGATTATTAATTACTTTAGGAATAAAAAATTAGATTTAGGTTTTTGAGAGTGCTCGCTCTATCATATTTTTGTAGGCTTCTTTTGATGCAGCGCCAACTTGTTGCGCTATGACTTGACCTTTGTGTAGAAGCATGAGTGTCGGGATTGAAAAGATGTTGTATTTTGCTGCAAGCTCATTTGCCTCATCAACATTTACCTTGACAAAGCTTACTTTGCCGTCATAGTCACGCGCTAGTTCTTCTACTACCGGCCCTACCATCCTACATGGACCACACCATTCTGCCCAAAAATCAACAAAGACTGGATTTGGCGAGTCAACTACTTGTGCTTGCCAGTCTTTTGCATTCGAGACATGAGTAAGGGACATTTTTACTAAGATCCTTCAATCAAAGACACCTAAATATGTTAAGGTGCGGTTTTGGAAAATCAACATATACTTAAATTGGATCTGGCATTGATGAAAATTATGAGTTCGGAGCTGCGCCTCAAAAAATTGCGTGGATCGGGAGGATTTGTTTTGGCTCAGGTTTCTGATGATCAACAACGAAAAGGGAATCTTGGTGGCCCTGACTTGTTTTTGGCGCCCATTGGAAGACTGGATCCTGAACGAATTTCAAAGTATTACTGTAATACCTGTGAGAAGGACTACGAAGGAAATCCAAAAATCGAATATGAAAGCCCAAATGAAGAAGTGGCTCAAAACTTGATTCTGCTTGAGCGTGGGCAATACCTTTGCACTATCTGCGGCTCTACAATTGCAGAATATCGGGAATTTCAGAAACCAAATCAGCAGGCAGACACTGGCCTTGCAAAACCAATAGCGCCAAGCTCTGAACAACCAACGGCGCCAACGCCAAGATTTGAACAGCCAACTAGTCCAACACTCACCTATGAGCCAACAACACCACTAGAGCCCACAACATCATCACCAGCTACGGATTCAGCGTCATTTAGCTCTATTGTAGGAATGTCAGTGTATGATCCCAATGCAAAGAAAGTTGGAGTTGCAAAACAGGTTGGTATTAGCCCATCAAATCAAGTAGTCTTGGTTGTGACAAAAAACGATGGCCAAGATCAAACAATAGAATGGAATAAGATCAAAAAAATCGGTGAGATTATTCTGTTAGGAGATGAATCACAATCGGCATCTGGCATAAAATGCACAAAGTGTGATTTTGATAACAAATCTGGCTCCAAATTTTGTGAAAGTTGCGGAAATAAGCTATAGCATGAATAAAACTACCAAGAATATCGTAAAGGACGTAATCATAGTTGTAGTAGGCGTAGCTGCAATCTGGATTGGCTTGCAGATAATTTTTGGTACGCAGAATCCCTTTTACGTAGTATCAAGCGGGAGTATGATTCCTGTTTTGGAAGTCTATGATGTTTTAGTAGTTAACGGCAATGTCCCCTTAAAAGAAATTCAGGTTGGTGACATCATTGTCTTTAATCGACCAAACGGCCACGACCGAGTGATTGTTCACCGTGTTGTCGCTATTTTGGATGAGCGTGAGGAATCAAAAACAGTGAGAACAAAAGGAGACGCAAACCCAATCTCCATTCCTGGAACAGATTATCCAATCACTGATGAGGAATACATCGGCAAGGTAGCTTATGTCGTACCGCAAATTGGATATGTCACTAGAATTCTTACGCCCCCAATCAACTACATCATAATTGCAGTCATAGTTGGAATAATGATTGTAAAGCAATACTCAAAGGGCAAAAAACACGAGCCCGAATTCGACACTGAACCGCAAAAAGACATCAGTGCTCAAAAAGATGAATTTCCTAAGCAAGACGATTTAGAATACAATGATTCTGTATCAGACAAAATACAACCTGATGAAGGCTCCAAGACAGATTCGGAACAAAAAGAATTTGATGTAAAGACCGATTCAAATGATCAAGACAAAAGATAGTGGATTTACTAAAAAATAATAAAGCTATTTTGGAATTTTAAAGACGCGTTTAAAGTAGTCTGAGTTTTCTCGATCCTCTTCGATGTTTTCCTTTACATTTGCGAGGTTCTTTGCAAGTTTTTTCTTGTATCCAAGCTGCATCTGGCGTGCAATCTGAATTCTTTGAGCTTGGGGAGAACCTGCACCGTGCATTGATTCTGTAAGATACCCCACCGCGTTTCTTCCAAGAGTCATGTTCTCAATTAGTCGAAGAACTCGCATTCTGTTTTCTACATCTGCACCTTTTCTTCCGACAAGATATTTTTTGAGTAACGGTCCAGTCACTGGATTTCTAAAGTCTTTTTCTGATGGCATTGTTACCATTATACCGCCTGCGATATCCTGTGCAAGCCTTGAGAGCTCATATGGGAACCTTGTTACGTTGTGTTTACAGACATTTGCAAGCATGTCATCGTTTAGCCACACGCCTGATTTCATTTCGTGCGATTGATATGATGATGCTATTCCTGCTGCGTAGATCGACTCGTTTAGGTGAGTCATCTCCACAAGTTTGTCTCGTATGTGGGATACATCCGGTATGCCGTTATAGTCGGCAACTGCAGCTGATGCGCCAATTAGAACATCGCCAAGGCCTGTCTTGCAGACGTAGCTCCTTCTGTGATAGCACGTGAATCGCTCAATTAGCATTGCAGCAAACTCGACTTCGCCGTCCATGAAGATTTTGTCATTTGGAATAAAGACATCATCAAAAATTATCATAGCCTCTTGCCCTGCAAACTTGGAGTTTCCTGAATCAATATCACCTTCTTCCATGCTTCTTGTATCACATGACTGTCGGCCATAGATGTACGTGATTCCTGGCGCATCCACTGGTATGGCTCCAACAATACCGTAGTCTTTGTCATTTTCTGTTAGTCGAATTGTCGGCATTATGATAATCCAGTGTGAGTTTATGCATCCCGTCTGGTGTGCCTTTGCGCCTCTAACGTATACTCCTTCGTTGGTTCTTTTTACTATACGTACAAACATGTCAGGATCTGCTTGTTCAAATGGTGCTTTACCTCTGTCTCCTTTGACATCAGTCATCGCACCTCCGATGACAAAGTTTTCCTCTTGCATCTTTTTGATAAATTCAAGTAATCTTTTGTGATAACTGGTGTGATGTTTTTCGTCAATTTCAAAAGTAACAGAATGAAGTGAGTTTAGTGCATCCATTCCAACGCATCTCTGAAAACATGTTCCGGTAAGCTGCCCTAGTTTTCTTTGCATTTTGTTTTGTAAGACAAGGTCAGTTGCAGACTCGGCAATGTGCAAGAATCTGTTTACACGCTTTCCAGATATTTTTGAGAGCGGTGCTGCCAAGTCTTCCTCTTTTGCAGCAAGATCATAGGTTTCTGCAACTGCGTTAATAGAAGGCCGAATCATTGGATGGTCTACTGGCTCTTTTACCAACTCGCCAAACAGATAGACCTTAAGATCCCGTCCCCTTAGGCTTTGGATGTATTCTTGCCCGGTCCTAATTGGCATATACTACTTTTTTCACCGTACTGCTATAAATATTCAATACAGACCTTGGAACCGCTTGTTTTTGCTAGCTTTAAAAATAGACTAAATACTTGTTTGAATCCGTACATTACGATTTGTGGATGAGCAAATCCTTGTGATTTCTTCAGATCAGGACAGGTTGCTTGTTCCCATAAGATTTGTTCAGGTTCCTAAATTAGTTGAGCGTTAGGGATCTATGTTTTTCTAATACCGTCAAATGAAGAATTTAAAATCTGTTTTCGTACAATTCGGATTGTCTCATAGATTGTGGTCTTTATGTCATCAAAATAGTTTCCAAGAATTCTTACAACTAAGCCAGAGTTATCAGGTAGAATAGAACATCCTCCAAAGACTTCGCTGTTTTCAAAAATATTGTTGATCTTTTCTTGGATTTCATGGAGGTGATCCTTCTTTGCTAGAATGTACACTGTCCCAAATATGGTGTATTTGTCAAGTATTCCTATATGTGAAAACGTTTGCTCTTTTGGGTTTAGTAATGATGTGTCGATAAACTTTATCTTATTATTGTGATCTTTTCCGACGGTTTTGAGATAACAGATATCATAGTCGAACAACTCACCCATCGCAACGCGCCCAGGCGTTACAACTTCAGAATAAACTACCGTTGCAGAGTCATCTGCAGTTATGTTCACTTTTTGATAGTAGCGCGAGTTTTTGTATGGAATTATTTGATCTGGTATGAATTCGAGATAGCAATCGGCATCAACGTTAATGTTGATAATCTGCGTTGCATAGTTTGAATCCATTTTGTAGATTCTTGTGGCGCCTTGTGTGACAAGATTCGCGACCGCCTCGTTTTTGAGCGTTATATCCATTCTGTGTCTATCGCCTTGAAGCAATCCGCCTGATGGCGACATTATGAACAGATAGGCCATATCTGGGTTTGCGGTATCGTAATGTAGCACCCTTTGAGTATAAAGTGGTACCTTTGAGTATTGATCAGTTAGTACAGTTTTATTTTTTATTTGATCTTTTTCCAATAGAACTCTGAGTATTCCTGTTTTCCCTGGAGTTCCAACTCTCAGTGTGTTTATTTTTTCATCATACACCAGAAATTCAGATGGAATGTCATCCGGTGTACAAAAATTTAGCTCGGCCATATTTAGTGGCGTAGTAATGTTTTTGGTGGCTGTTCAAAGAGGACATCTTGGATAATGTGACGAGCTACGTCTTCAACACCTGTGTTGTTTTTACAGTTTACCAAAACATGTGGCCTTCCGCTTCGCATTTGTTTTGCATCATGCTCCATCAATGCTAGGTTTGCATCAACATATGGCGCCAGATCGATTTTGTTTATTACCAGTAGATCAGATGACTCTATTCCCAATCCACCCTTTCTTGGATATTTGTCCCCTCCAGATACGTCGATTATGTAGATGAAATAGTCGGCAAGTGCGGGACTAAACGTAGTCATGACATTGTCGCCTCCGCTCTCCAGTATTATCAGATCAAGTTCATTGTGTTCTTTTTCAATCTCTTCTATAACAGCAAGGTTCATCGATGGATCTTCCCGCACCGCAGTATGTGGGCATCCTCCAGTGGCCAATCCAATTACCAAGTTTTCTGGCAAAAGTTCTTGTTTTGTTGCAAGATTTTTTCTCATCCTGTCTGCATCTTCTTTTGATATCACATCGTTTGATATGATACAGATTCGATAGCCGCGTGCGGCTAAAATAGGAACGATTTGTTCAATGAGCATACTTTTCCCAGATCCTACTGGCCCTCCTATGCCCACTCTGGGAATTCTGTTTGTCACGTCAAATTTCCTCTGGATCACGTAATAAACATTTTAGAATACATTTTTTCGTGGTGAATTTGAATTATGTCAGCTTGTGGAGCAAATTGCCACATCTGTTCATAATGTTTTGCTATGTATTTGTCAATAGTTTTACTAATCGTTGGTTTGATTTCATCTAAGATTTGTTGACTCTCAAAATGCTGCAAAATTCCTAATCGGAGAGCTGCGCCGACAATGCTGACTGCAAATCCATAAAAAAGCATCAGACATGCTTGTCGTTTTGGTATTCCAAAGGATTTTGCAGATAATGCAAACGACACTGGATAGGTCCCAGGTGTATGATAGGATTGCACTGCCAGTGAATATTTGGTCAGTGATTCGTCTTTTAGAAACGATGTGGTGCATTTTATTAGTTGTTTTCCTGAACGGACAGATGCATCTCGTTGAGACTTGACAAGTTTTAATTTGTGAATGGTGTCATCTACTTTGAATATTCCATCCATATCACCTTGCTCTGCAAAGCTATATGCATTTACCAAGGCGACACAGTCTGCAGGCCCAACTTGCTGCAAAAAGTACATCTCAATTAGATCGCGTATTTGTTCTTGGCCAGTCACACGTTTTTGTAAATAAAGTGCTTCCAGACCATGAGACATTGTGTAAAGCCCAGTCGGGAAGAACGAATCAGCAAGCTGCATCAAACCAAGATCGGAAACATCACCCATGTTCATGCACATCCATGGTCTTGTGTGGTTGAAAGACTTTTTCTTCAATGACGAGTTCAATTTTGCTAATTATATCCCTGAACAGAGATTTGAACAAGTCCAACTCTGCTTCATTTTGGATTGGAAATGATATGGAGTTATCACTCCCAAAAGCAATAGGCCTGTGCCTATTTCCAACAATGTGCCCCAATATGACAGGCACTTGATCATTTTTTGTAAGATCTTTTATTTTGACAGTGATTACTTTTTCGGGTTTCTGCTCTATGAGGATTTTAGTTTCCCCCATTATGGCAACATCACCGCTCTGTAACATTCTTCCGTCTTCAAGGCTTATTCCAACGTCTGTTCCATCATCGGTTTTCTTTCTGAGCCGAGCCTTTTCCATCTCAAATCTTTGAAGAACCAATCTTTTGTAATTGTGATCTTGCTCATGCATTTTAAAATCATCAGCTAGTTGCTTACTTTCAAAAATATTTCCAAAGATTTGATTAATCAATAACAACAATCATTATTTCTTTTCTGAAAAGTTATACTTTTGCCTAGTTTTAGAATTAATAAATACAAGAAAGTTAGATAAGAATTCATGAATTTAACTCCAAGGGAGATTGACAAGATGTACATCTTTGTAGCAGCAGAATTAGCTCGCAAGAGAAAGGCACGAGGTCTCAAGCTTAACTATCCAGAGGCCATTGCGTTAATATCTGATCACGTGTTGGAAGGCGCCAGAGACGGCAAATCTGTTTCCGATTTAATGAGATCAGGGAAGAAGGTTTTGACAAAAGATGATGTATTACCTGGGATAACAGATATGGTTCACACAGTCCAAATAGAGGCGACTTTCGAGGATGGAACAAAGCTTGTTACCATTCATGATCCCATAGTGTGATACAATGATCCCAGGCGAATATTTTATTTCAGACAAGCCCATTATTGCAAACCAAGGAAAAAAAACAGCCAAGATACGCGTGAAACATACAGGTGACAGGCCGATCCAGGTAGGCTCTCACACACATTTTTTTGAAGTAAACAAGGCTCTAGAATTTCCGAGATCCGACACATATGGTTTCCACCTAAACATTCCTGCAGGCACGTCAGTTAGATTTGAGCCTGGGGACACAAAAGACGTAGAACTGACAGAGTATGGAGGAAAAAAAATAGTTTGGGGATTTAATGGCCTTGTGAATGGCTCTCTTTCTGACAAAAGAGTCGAGGCGCTTGAAATGGCAAGAAAAAGGGGATTTAGAGGGGCATGACGCTGGAAATTGCTCGAAGGAGATACGTTGATCTTTTTGGCCCTACTGTTGGCGACAAAATCAGACTTGCCGACACTGATTTGATTATCGAAGTCGAAAGAGATCTACTACGGTATGGCGACGAGGTAGTTTTTGGTGGAGGTAAAAGTGCAAGAGATGGACTTGCACAGGCAAGCGGGATCAGTCGTGATCAGTCACTTGATTTGGTAATAACAAATGCCATAATCATAGATCCAGTACTCGGAATTGTGAAAGCCGATATAGGTGTAAAAGACGGAAAAATTGTCGGCATAGGGAAGGCAGGAAACCCAAACATCATGGATGGAGTAGACATGATCATCTCCTCCAATACCGAAGTTATATCTGGGGAACACACAATCTGTACTCCTGGGACAATAGATTCCCACATCCATTTCATCTCACCCCAACAGACAATCAACGCAATTTGTAATGGCACTACTACTCTTATTGGTGGGGGTACAGGACCTGCAGACGGTACAAATGCAACAACCTGTACGCCTGGAAAATGGAACATACACAGGATGATCGAAGCCACAGAAGAATATCCACTTAATTTTGGATTTTTGGGCAAAGGCAACGACTCACAGGAGCTTTCTCTCATGGAGCAGATAAAAGAAGGCGCATGTGGGCTGAAACTTCATGAAGACTGGGGGACAACGCCAGCTACGATTGATTCTGCACTAAGGGTTGCAGACAAAACAGACACACAAGTTGCGATTCATACAGACACATTAAACGAGTGTGGTTACGTTGGCGATACAATAGCTGCGATTGCAGGTAGAACTATTCACACTTATCATACCGAAGGCGCAGGAGGTGGACACGCACCAGATATCATGAAAATTGCAAGTGAGCCAAACATATTGCCTTCCTCTACAAACCCTACTCGGCCGTTCACGGTCAACACGCTAGACGAGCATCTTGACATGATGATGGTTTGCCATCACCTCAATCCTTCCGTGCCTGAAGACGTATCTTTTGCGGAATCAAGAATACGGGCAGAAACTATTGCGGCAGAAGACATACTTCACGATATTGGAGCCCTGAGCATGATGTCGTCTGATAGCCAGGCGATGGGAAGGATTGGTGAAACAACTACACGAAACTGGCAAACTGCAGACAAGATGAAAAAATCTGTTGGTGGATTAAAAGAGGAAACTGGCAACAACGACAACGTTCGTGTCAAGCGATATCTTGCAAAGATAACGATCAACCCTGCAATCACACATGGCATATCAGAGTATGTTGGTTCACTTGAACCGGGAAAAATTGCAGATATTGTTATTTGGACGCCGCAGTTTTTTGGTGCAAAACCCAAAATGATAATCAAGGGAGGATTTATCGCGTATTCTTTGATGGGTGATCCAAATGCATCAATACCTACGACAGAGCCAATCTACTACAGACCTATGTTTGGCGCACTAGGTAACGCAAAACAATCAACATCGTTTGTATTTACATCGAAGCTTGCAATAGAAAACGGGCTGGAAGGTAAACTGAAGATTAGAAAAAAGCTATTGCCTGTAAAGAACTGCAGAGATATTGGTAAAAAGGACATGGTGTACAATGATGCCACACCAAAAATAGAAATCGATCCAGAAACATATCAAGTCACTGTAGATGGAAAGATTGCCACCATAGAACCATCGACAAAATTATCTCTTGCCAGATTATACAATTTGTTTTAAGATCAGGTTTCCGATTATGATCAATGATTTATTGTAATGCACACATCACAGATTTACAAGCTATTGCTTTACAAATTTCTTATTTTTTCTGACTATCTTGAAAATGAAAGCCGCGATAACACTTCCGATAAAAGGAGCTGTCCAATATAGCCACAAATCATCCAAAATTCCAGTGATTATAGACGGGGTCAAAGAGCGAATTGGATTCATTGATGCGCCTGAAATTGTTCCAAAAAAGTACACATCGAGTGTGACAGTTCCGGCAATGATTACACCTACAAGCACGGACGATAATCTTTTTATGTTGATTGCAATCAGTATGCTTCCCATCAAAAACAAAGTTGCAAGAACCTCAATTCCAAAAAACAGGCCTACATGGTATCCGTAGTTTGGCGAATTGAGTCCTAGATTGGCAAAATCGCCCAACACATATTTTACAAAAAAACTTCCTAGGAATGCGCCGATTGCCTGGGCACCAAAATACACGGGAATTTTTTTAGCATCCACATATCCAGCGACAAAATATGCTACCGTCACTGCAGGATTAAAGTGAGCCATTGAATATCGACCGAACAAAATGATCATAAACGATATGCCGACAAAATGCATTGCGGCAATAAAGCCAATGCCGAGAATGCCTCCAATTCTACCGTCATAGACAATTGAGCCAGTTGCACTCACAAGCAAACCAAAAGTACCTGCAATCTCAGCAAGAAATATTACAAAATTTGATCTACTCATCTTGTTCTGCCAATAAAGTTTTGATTAGTTCCTTTACCTCGTATTCTATTTGATCACGAATTTTCCTTATTTCTTCTAATGGTTTTTCCTTTGGATCAGGAATTGACCAATCAATAATGCCATTTACAAAGAGTGTGGGGCACGACTCTTTATCCATACAACCCATGTTGATGATTGTTGCAGCATGTTGCACCATGAAATCCGAGATAGTCTTTGGTTTGTAGGTTGAGATATCAATTCCAATTTCTTTCATTACCTCTACTGCAAGTGAATTAATAGTATCAACTGGCTTGGTTCCCGCGCTTTGTGGTTCATATCCTACTGGACAGTATTTACGAAAGAAGCCTTCCGCCATCTGGCTTCGGCCTGCATTTTCTACGCACACAAACAGAATTTTTTTAGCATCTGGCATCAGAAGTGTATATAAATAGATGTTTATATAAACTAGTATTGATATGAATGGAGCAACTCTACTCAAGTGCATCTGTGAGGAAACGCGCTTTAGCATCTTGGAGATTTTACAGAAAAACAACGAAATATCTGTAAACGATCTTGTCTACAAGCTGAAAAAGGATCAGCCGCTTGTTTCACACCACCTAAGGGCTCTCAAAGAGTGCAACATTGTAAAAACAAGGGAAAACGGCAAGATGACAATGTACTCTATTGCAAACAAGGATGTCTCAAAGCTGATTAGCGACATAGTAAAGACCTCAGAGAGAATTGTGGCTTGTTGTGAAACCGCTAATTGCTGTTAGCTTCAGATTTGAAGTGTTTTGATGCCTTTTTTGCTTTGTAAAATACCTTAAACCCACTTTTTGATACGTTTAGTGTCTTTACCAGCTTGACTGAAACTTTGACAATCTTGAACACGCTCAAAAACGGAATCATCCCTATCAATACTATCTCATGCCAGTGTTTTCTCAAAAACAACTTCCAGTCGTTTAGCTTTTTGTATTTTAGGTAAATATCTAGCACCAACAAACCAAAGAAAACCCACAGTAATATCTCAAAATAGATTTTGTATTCATGTGGAATGTGATATGGCGCCTCTTTTAGTAAAAGGGATTCCGGGTAGAAGGATACGAACCCAACAAGATACACAATTGCCATTGCAAGCAGTACAAAGTCGAGTGATTTTGCTAGTGTTCCTTTTTCTGCCATGTATTATCAATTAGACATAAAAAAATAAAGTATCCTATTTCGGACAGTTTTGGAATCACGTATACCTGTCAAGGCAGCGTACAAACTGAGGAATGGTGCAAAATACGCTTGAGTACAGGCATGCAATACCGCAATTGGCTGAAAAAACATGTATAACTTGTATGACACAAAACAATCAGATTCATAGGGAATTGTAAGCTAGATTGATGAGAAATCAGCTAAGTTGTTGATGTCATCTAATATCAGACGCCTAGTATCACATAATATGCGAATAGATTCATGTAAAAAATGCGGAATCGAGCTACGAGAGTATGACGATTCAGAAAAATGCCAAGCCTGCGGACAAGGGTTTACCCAGTTTGTGTGTGCAGGGTGCCAGCTGATAACAGAACCGCAATACCACATACACAGAAATGCTGTTGCTTGAAGATACCATAGAGATCGCGATATAACACGAAATCTACTAAGATGTGAGGTAGCATCTATTCGTTTGTTGGTGTGGCAGTTGTTGTTTTATCAGCTACACTGTAAAATCAGGACAGTCCGATTCTGACATCTAAAACCTTGCATCCTTTTCCTTGCTCCATTACAAGCACTGGATTCATGTCAAGCTCTTTTATTTCTGGAAAGTCAGTCAGTAACGCAGACAGTCTTTGTACAAGCTCCGATAGCTTTTTCTTGTCAGCTGGCTTTTCTCCTCTCACTCCTTCGAGTAGCTTTTTTGTTTTTATGGAATCAATCATGTCGTCTGCTTCTGTGTTGGTGACAGGTGCAAGTCTGAAGGTGACATCTTTGAGAACCTCGACGTAGATTCCGCCCATCCCAAGCATTATGACTTGGCCAAATCCCGGCTCTTGCTTTGATCCTATGATGAGCTCCTTGCCGCCCTTGACCATCTCTTGAACTAGGACACCTTTGATCTGCGCGTTTTTGTTGTATTTTTTGGCGTTTTTTATAATAACATCAAATGCTTCCTTTACTGATTGCTCATTTGTAAGGCCTACCTTGACTCCGCCCGCATCTGACTTGTGTATAATTTGAGGCGATGCAATCTTCATTACGACTGGAAATCCTATTTTTTTGGCAGTCTTTACTGCCTCGTCTGCTGTTTTTGCCAAGATGCTTTGAGGTAATGGGAATCCATATGCACGCAAGACCTCTTGGCCTTCCTCTTCAAGCAGGTTGGTTCTTTTCTGCTTTCGAACAGAATCAAGGACTTTTTTTGCAGCTGCCTTTTTGGCTGGGAACTTTGTGATAGTTCCTTGTGTAGTGTTGAGCCATTTGCTAAATCGAAGCATTGCGCGCAGTGCACGGATTGCGCCTTCTGCATAGGTGTAATATGGGATGCCGCCATCTGCCAAAATCTGTCGATTTGTAATGCCTTCGTCAAGTCCCATCAAAGAGGCAAGCATTGTCTTTTTGTATTTTTTAGACATCGATACAATAACTTCGGCCAATTTATCATAATTCAGAGTAGCGGATGGAGTACACATCGCAATGACAGAGCCCACGTTTTTGTGCCCAAGCACATTATCCAATACTCCACTAAATCGGTTATAATCAGCATCGCCTACAATATCGACTGGGTTTCGCGAGCTGCCCCAAGGTGGAATTACTGCGTTGATTTTTGGCCTAATGTCCTCAATTGATGCCATCTTGATTCCGTATTTGGAACAGGCATCAGTGGAGATGATTGCAGGTCCACCAGCATTTGACACTATGACCAAGTCGCCCTTTATTGGCAACGGCTGCTTTGAGAATGCAACTGCATAATCAAATAATTCTTCCATGGTGTCAACGCGGATTGCACCGGACTGATTCAAAACTGCATCATAGATTTCATCAGAGCCCATCAATGCACCAGTGTGCGACATTGCTGCTTTTGCGCCTTCTGGACTTCGGCCAGACTTTAGAATGATCACTGGTTTTTTGTATTGCTTGGTGATTTGTTTGCAGACCTTCAAGAATTCTTGGCCGTTGCCCATGTCTTCCAAATACATGACAATTACCTTGGTCTGGTCATGCTCAGCAAGCATTTTGAGCAGGTCGATTTCATTCAGATCCGCTTTGTTGCCAACGCTTACTACTGCGGAAAACCCAATCCCTTGTGCACTTGCATCTTCGACTAGAGCTGCGCAGATTGCACCGCTTTGTGATACCAGTGCGATTTGGCCAGATTTTGGAGTGACTTTGAGAAAAGTGGAATTCATCATTGTCTTTGGATCCAGATTCATCACCCCAAGACAGTTGGGGCCAATCATGCGTATGCCATATTTTTTTACAATTGTTTTTAGCTGTTCTTCTAGTTTTTTGCCTTCTTCGTTTACCTCTTTGAATCCAGCCGTTATGACTATTACTCCCTTGATCTTTTTCTTGCCACACTCTTCTAGTACTGCCGGAACGATGTCATTTTTTGTTACCACAACTGCCAGATCAATTGGTTCTTTGACATCAAGTACTGTCTTGTATGCTGCCATGTCAAAGACTTTGTCGCGAGTTGGAGAAATTGGATAAATTTTTCCCTTGTATCCTTTCATTATGTTTGATGTGATAGTACGACCAACGCTTCCTTCCTTATCGGATGCGCCAATAATTGCAATGGACTTTGGTTCCAAAAGAGAGCCAGTCATATTTGTGGCTCAGCGCTGTTTCGTAAATAAAGCTATTCTTGCAAATTTTTGATCCCTAGCTGCCAAGCATCTTACCTGCCAAATTCTGAGCTCGTGGAATCCAGACAATTTTGAGATTTGGAATTTTTCCCATCAACGACCAGGCTTTTCTTGCAAGCTCACGCAGAGGTTCTGAGTTTATTGCAAACTCGTGATTCAGCTGAGACACTGTATTTTTTGAATCAGAGTAAATTGTAACGGCATCACTTGATTGGGCGAATTTCTCCAATACTGATATGATTCCCATATATTCTGCCTGGTTGTTTGTAATTCCAGCCTTTTTCTCATAAAACGACTCACCGGTCTCCTTGATGAAGTACCCATAGCCTGCGTTTTCCCCACCAGAGCCATCAACGTATGCACTAAGTTCCATCTTTATACAACTTTGTAAGCTTAACCCCTAGATTAACAATAGATAGGTAAACAATTGCTGATATCAATTGTGTAATTATCGAAGCCATGTATGGTTCATAGTGAATCGTAAGAAGATAATACTGTAAATACCACCTTATGGCGATATAGGCTATCTCGCCTACTCCAACGGATGTGATTATTTTTAAAAGATCCTTTCTAAGTCGAGGAGAATCAATTTTGCCAGAATCGGTCAGGTACTTTTTTCTATTATCAACGTAAAATAGCGTGCCAAATGTGAGATAAAAAACAGCAAGATCCACCATTAGAGTATAACTGCTGTTTAGGTAATCCTCTTGCTCTGTCAAAAGCTGAGCAGTTATTGCAGAAATTATTACCGCTACGACAATAGACAAAAACAAGCTTTTGTTTAGCTTGAGATATTCCACATAGCTTTTTTTCATAAATTCTTAGAAAGGAATACTACAGATAAATCTAGTCGTCATGATTTGCAAAAATTAGTTTTGATTCTTGTGGAATAGATACTAACCAAAAAACACTTTAGCTAATGTTCAGCCCAAAAAAACTTCCGCTTGTTATAATACTGTATAAAATATCAATGCCTATCATGATGCATATTGATGCAACGGAATAACGTAAAATTTTATTGATTCGTTCAGAATGAATGGTGAGCGAAAATGGTAATCCAATAGCGCTGCTTACCAACATCATTCCTAGAATTGATCCTATTCCAAATACCATGATAAACGATAAAATATTTTCCAGATTATGTAATGCTGAAAGTGCCAAAACCACAAGACTGCCACTGCCTGCCAGGCCATGGATGCAGCCGATGATGTACGATTTGTGTCCGTGACTGTGTGTTTTATCATGCACATGAGGATGCGTGTGAACTATGTCATCGTGGGTATGAGTGTGGACGTGTTTTTGTCCCATTAAACCTCTGTTGCGATATGTGAAAAACCCAAGAACCACGAGCATTACACCTACTCCAAATTCAAAATTACCAAATATTTCATCTGGGATACTCATTGAGAATACAAAGATCAGCAAACTTACCAGAACTAGTGCCGAAGTATGTCCAGCTCCCCATAATGCACCCAGAATTGAACTTTTGAGAGCACCCGAGCCGATTTGACGAAAACGCGTCAAGGACCTTTGGGATAATTTGGAGTTTTGTGTTGCTACTGCAGCGACGTGATCAGGCTCAAAAGCATGTAGGAGACCCAACAAAAATCCAGTAGCAAGTACAAAGAAAGGAGTTGCTGTTGGCAGTTGTTGGATTAGTTCTTCTATCATAGTTTTGACCTTTAATTCAAGCGGGTTTTATGATGTAATCCGAAACTTGGATTGGAGCGCTCAAAACAATTAGCCTTACTGGGCTGTCATCAAGCACAACGTCAAAAGACATTTTTCTCAGAGTTTCAGGAACTCCGATCATCACCTGTTTCGGATTTAAGAGATCAGGTGCGTTTTTTTGAATTTGTTCGATTGATTTCCCGTCACGAAGTTCTGAGACAATAAACGCAGAATATACAGTAATAGCTTCGTTGATGTTGATTTTGAGATTTCTATCTAGTTTGTCTTTTACCATATTTACCATATTAACGAAAATTTCCTCGTCTGTTTTGCTAGAATACTGATAAATTCTTGTAAAAAGAGGAACGTCAGGTTCTCCTTTTACTGTTAACTTGATGTGTATCAATCTCGCTTTGGTATTGTTGGGCGTGAAATATTCTTGTCAAAGTGATATGTATTTCCGGTTCCACGATAATTGTGTGGTCGTACAGGATCACCATCTTTTAGACCTCTCTTTGTAAGCGACAAACCAGCTAAGAGTTCTATAATGAGTCTTTGTCCAAGCCCAGAGGTAATACCTCCATTGTATGAACTGCTATCACTTACATCATAAGCAGGAGCTACCTCCACTAGATCCATTGCAAATCTATCAGGATCAAATGATTTTGATAATAATCTTACCATTCTCATTCCCTCTCTTGAGGTAAGACCATTGGGCTCTGGTTCGCCTGTACCAGGGGCATAGGAAGGATCAAAAGAATCTATATCCCAACTAAGGTAAACCGCGTCAGTTCCATCATTGGCTCTATCTGCTATTTCTTTAGCAATCATATCAATTCCCAATTCCTCAACGTCCAGCATTGTAAACCATTGGAAATCTTGGTCTGACATCCATTTATACAGATCACGCCCTGGCCAATATCCTCGTGGCCCTACCAAGGTGTAATTCTTTCCTTTCATACAACCCATCTCCATTATTCTTCTAATATGTGCCCCATGATCGTACTTGTAGCCTGTAAGTCCTTGTGGTGCACAATCGGCGTGGGTATCAAAATGAATCATGCCAATATTTTTATATTTTTTAGCAAACGCGCGAACATTTGCAAATGTTATAGAGTGATCCCCACCCAACATGACGGGGATACCTTCTTCATCAAGAACCTCTTTGACTTTTTGAGTCATCCTTTTGTGGGATTCTATTACATCCCCAGGCGAAACTTGTACGTCACCATAATCAACAGTTTTAAAAGTTCCAAATGGATCTGCCCCAGTTTCGATATTAAATCGCTCATATGGAGGAGATGGAATGGTAGATGCCGCACGAATTGCACGTGGGCCATAACGTGCACCAGGACGAATTGTGGTTCCAAAATCAAAAGGCTCGCCTATAATGGCAACATCAGGTTTGACGTGAACCAGTTCTTTGTGTGATCTTATCCAAGGCAAATGTAAGAATGTGTTGATGCCGACAAATGGTGCAACGTCAGCTCCATTGTAATCGTCACCATAAAATTCCATTCCCATTTTTTATCATCTGTATGATCGTAACCAAATAATTAAACATTCCAAGTAAACTACGTATTTTATTTGCTGACTTGATAGAAACATACAGAGAAATATCAAACAAGTATGTGTAATTTACTTTTTATTAATTGTATTTTTATTCATTACAAAAAAATTTTCTTTAGATAAAAAATACTACAAATCAGGAATCAGTTACAAAACTTTATGAAAAATAAAATTGGTTTGTGTTAGGAATAATTTTATAAAATTTTTATACTTGCTAAGGGTATCACAAAGATATGGCCAGTGTCAGCTCAAAAGAAGATATTGAGAGAGAGTCAAAAAGAGTAATTTCTGCACTGTATGGAAATGTGACTGATTTTCGAGTCAATGAGACATTTCAGATTCCTGAAAAAGGACCAAGACAGGCATGGGATGTTCAAGTCAGATTCATGCTGAATGGTCTAAAATATACAGTGGATCTTGAAATACAGGAAAAAGACGGTCAAGTCACTAATGCAAGACTACTAGATACAATGACTCCACTTTAATTTTTTTCAATACTTTGAGAAGCTAAACTAGAAAAATTTGGCAGCGTTAAAATCTCTTTTGCGACTTTGATTTTATTAGACAATTCATTAAGGTATACATCAGCAAATTTTGCAAATGCCGGTACTGGATATTCAAGTTTACTGTTAGCCTTAAACTTGACATATTCGTCCTGAAGCCATTCAAAATTAGATTCCTTTAATCTAATTACATGATTTTGCGCATCAAGTTTTGATTCAAACAAATTTGCCAGAAAATAACTTGTAAATCTACTAAAACATCGGACATGATATTTTTGTTCATATTTTTCTTTCAATTCTTTATAATTTTCTTTCAGCCATTCATCTACGTCTAATCTAATAGTAATAGAATTGTAACGTCCGGATAGATCTAAACTGATGTTATGCAAGTTTACAGTGTAATATCCACGTTTAACTTCGTTCATCATAATTATTAGTGTGCTAGGAAGAAACATGCCTGGATAATACGTGTTAGTGATATTGTGCAATCTTGTCAGAAGATCAGGTTTTAGTCCAATGGTTGAATATCCTTTGCCTGGCATATGGTAACATGAAATAGAAGTTTATATTAATTTTGATATAGAGTTACAGAGTAAAATTTTCGTGTAAAATTTTTACTATTTTAAAAATTAACTAAAACGATGTAATTCAAGTTGCACTTTTTTTGTAAAAAAAAATCAACGTGTGTCGTAAAGTTAAGATGAATTTAGATAAAGGCTTTATGATAAGAATCACTACTGAATAGTTGAAATTTAGAAAAATTATTTCTTTTTCAGGTCTCGTATTATAAGAAGAACTATCCACAGCGATGCAATTGCGATTGTTCCCACTCCAAGTCCTACAGCAAAGGGCTCGTCAGGCTTGAGTTGAGTCATGCCGACGCCCAATAAAATCAATATTATTGCAATCATGTTTTGTTTACTTACCATTAAAAAGCAGAATAACGCCAAACTAATAAAACTTCCAATACAATTCTTGTGTATAATTTAGGTTGAAAAAACCCATAATTGTAATAAATTTGAGTTTTATTAGCAATAGATAAAGGATAAATCTTCAATATATCTAAACGTGAATGGTTTCCATGTTTTTTCGATTTACAAAAAACTCAAATGAATTTATCAGCAGAGGAATTTCTCTTTCTAAAAAAAATAATTTTGAAGAGGCAATACTATGCTTCGACAATGTCTTAAAAACAGATACAAAAAACAGTGTTGCATGGTTTCGTAAAGGATTAGCTCTTAGAGAACTTGGAAAATATGAAGAAGCAATAACGTGTTTTGATAAAGCATTAGAAATAGAACCAAACAATTCTGATGTGTTATACAGCAAAGGGCTTGCATTAGGCAAGCTTGAAAAAAATGAAGAAGCAATAACGTACATTAACAAATCTATAGACATGGAACGTAATAATTCATGGAATTTGTATTATGATGGAGAGGAACTTAAAAAACACGGTAAATATGAGGAAGCACTTTCTTTTTACACTAAGGCTTTAGAAAACAATCCAAAAAATGCTCGCGCTTTAATCGCAAAGGGCTTTGTGCTTGATGTACTCGGTGTGCCACCAAAAGGAGTTACATCTTTTTTTGACAAGGCTTTGGAAATTGATCCAACAAATGTGGATGCTCACCTTCACAAAGGTTTCTTACACAATAGAATAGGAAAATATGAAGAAGCAATAACGTGTTTTGATAAAGCATTAGAAATTGAGCCCAATAATGTTCGTGCTTTATACAGTAGGGGCGTTGTACTCCATTTTTTAAAAAGACATGACGAGGCTATCGCATATTGCAACAAAGCCTTGGAAGTCAACCCAAGACATATCAATGCATTATGTACGATGGTCTGGGTTTTAGCCCACCAAAAAAAATATGAGGCTGCAATGATTTATTGCGACAAAGCCATTGAAATTGAGCCAGAATATGTGTACGCATTAAGTTACAAGGGTTATTTGCTTTTTGAATGCGACAAACTTGATGAGGCTTTGAAATACTATAACATAGCACTAGAAATTGATCCAAACAACACTAGAGCCCTACATTATAAAAACAAAATACTAGACAGAATTAAAAAGAGCAAAAAACGTCATTTCTTTGCAAGACCTTAATGTCTCAAGAATAAATTAACTAAATAGCAGCTGACTTAGTTCCATTTGCAGTAGACTGGAAGTGTTTGAGGTCTTCGCCCATTATTACATCTTCTTCTGGAGGAACATAATCATTAACGTCATGTCTTTCTTTGCCAGGCCATTTCTTCTGAGTTGCAAGAGCTACTATGATAAAGAGTGTAAAAGAGATGATTGGAGGTATCATTGTATCTAGGCCTGCCCACTCTAGTGGAATAACAAAGAACATCAACAATCTAAGTGCAGAACCAACAATAAGCGATGTTACAGCTGCTGGCATGTTAGCTTTTTTCCAGAATAATCCCAGTGTTAGCGGGGCAAGAGCTCCTGCAAATACAATATCAAATGCGAGAATCAAGTATATTCCTGGTTGAGGTATAAAGTAGCCAAGAGTAAGTGCCGATACCATAACTGGAATGACGGCCAATCTAGTTATCATTAGTAACTTGGAATCATTCCAAGATTCTTTTCCTAACCATCTTTTTCGGATAATTCTTTGAAGTATATTTCTTGAAATCACGCTAGATATAGCAAGCATGCCGCCGTTTGCAGTAGACATGGAAGCTCCAAGAACACCCATTAGAATTGCTGCACCTATTGCAAATGGCATGTGATTGATAGCTAATTCTGGTAGTGCATAGAATGGATCTGCAAGATCTGGTAGAAAGTGAAACGCTACAATTCCCAACATGCCAACTGGCAGTACGGTAAAGAATGTAAGTCCTGCCCCCATGAATGCTCCTCGGCGAGCTGTCTTTGGATCTTTTGCTGCAAATACTCTCTCCATAAAGTCTAGCGCAACTATGTCTCCTAATCCTAATGCCAGTATTCCGGCCCAATTGATCAAACCACCATTAGCGATATCAAACAGTCCAGAAAGATCAAGATATGCAGGTGGTGCACTAGCTAGAATTGTCTCAAATGCAACTCCAGAGAATCCTCCTGCAAAGAAAATAAACGCCGCCCAAAATGAACCAATTGCAAGATATATTTGGAAAATATCCGTATATGCAGAAGCAAACAGTCCTCCTGCGACGGTATATGTTAATACCACTAGGGCTGCAATAATTATTCCCCATAGGAATGGTATTCCTAAAGTAGTCTCTAAGATGAAACCACTTGCAGCAAAATTCCCAGCAACCAGCACAGTGAAACTTATTATCATCAAGACACCCGACATTCCTTCCGCAGCACTTCCGTATCTTCTGAAATAATAATCTGGCAAAGTAAACATGGACATTTTGTTGAGTTTTTTTCCATAAAATAGAGCAGTGAGTAACAGACAGGTACCTAGCCCAATTGGTATGACGGCCCCTGCCCAGAAACCAAATTGGTAGATAAGTGCAATAGCCCCAAGTGACGAATTACCATCGACTGCTTGCGCCACAAGCATGGTTCCGACCATAAACAAAGGCAAGCTTTTTCCTGCAACGATTAGTCTTCTACCACTTTTTTGCACAAGCTTGTACGTTAGACTTCCAACTATTATTGACGCGGCAAGAAAAACAATTACAGCAATTCCATAACCATTTATTTCTGCCACAGAGCAAGAATAACTAGAAATTATATAAATATTGTAAAAATCAAGTATTATACGTTTTAAAACTATATTACAATGCAAAAAACCTATCTTTATAAGCAAAAAAAACAATTTTTTCTAAAAAATTACGTAGTATACGTTCTATAGGCAAAATTAACAATAAATGAATTGGGTCAAATATGCCGATCCCAAACAAATGCATCTCAATGTATCGTTAAATTCAAATTTTTAGTAATCAGATTTTCTGTCAGACAAGATTTAATAATTTTAGAAATATCTCCTTAGGATGAAGTATCCTGGACTGCTTGAACATGATACAGCAAGAGTTGAAGAATCTAGAAAATTAAATTTAGTTGTAGGCGGAATAGTTTTAGATGTAATTAAGACGTCTCTTGGGCCGCGCGGCATGGACAAAATCTACATCGATGTCCTTGGGGACGATACTTGCACAAAACACGGCGGCGCATTTTTGAGAAAAGTTGATCTTAAACTTCCAGCTGCAAAAGCTATCATCGAAGGAGTTAATGTAGTTGATACTCACGTAGGTGATGGAACTATTTCTGCAGCCATTTTAATTGGAATGTTGCTAAAGAAATCTCAGGAATTATTGAAACTTGGGATATCCCCAACGACAATTATCAGAGGTTATGAAAAAGCTTTAGAATTTGCATTAGACACACTTGACAAAATTAAGAAAAAGGAAAGCATTGTTGACAAGAAAGTCATGCGTCAACTTACTACTTCGTGTTTAGCAGGGAAAGCAATCACTAGCTTGGTACCTGAGGACATACCGGTTGCCAATTTTATTATAGATGCAGTGTGTAGTGTTACAAATTTCCAAAAAAAGGAGATAGATGTGGACGACATAAAGATTGAGGAAAAAGCAGGAAATGCAAACAACATTCAGTTAGTAAGAGGAACAGTAATCGATAAAACAATTGATAATTCTGCTATGCCAAAAAGCATCGAAAATGCAAAAATTCTGCTATTAAATGAGCCTCTGGAAATGATGCGACCAAAGACAGATGAACAAATTCAAATTAATTCGCCTGAACAGATGATACTTTTTCTAAATCAAGAAAAAATAGACATACAGGCAAAAATAAAAAAAATTATCAATTCTGGAGCCAATGTGGTAATATCTAGAAAAGGAATCAATGCGATTGCCCAAGAATATTTTGCAAAAGAAGGAATAATTTCAATACGGAGAGCAAAAATGAATGATCTTTTCTGGCTGGAAAAATCTACAGGGGCCAAAATATGCAAGAATCTTGAAGATATCTCCAAAGAAGAATTAGGATTTGCAAAGAAAGTATACGAAAAAAACATCGGGGGTGAGAAGATGGTGTTTGTTGAAGAATGCAGTAATTCCAAATCCGTAACTATATTGCTGAGATGTAATTCCAAACGTTACCTTGATGAATTTCATAGAGATGTATTGAATGCGATTTATGTTCTGCGAAACTTTATTGAGAATCCATTCGTTGTTCGTGGTGCAGGCTCTACTGAGGCAATTATTGCAACCAAAATCAGAGAGCAAAGCATGACTATTGAGGGGCGCGAACAGATCGTAATTGAGAAATTTGCGGATGCAATAGAGGAGATCCCAATAACTCTAGCAAGAAATGTAGGCATGGATCCAATAGATACACTAACTCAATTGAGGGCCAAATATGCAAATTGTCCAAAAGATGTGCTGAAATGGTACGGCGTAGATTCTAAAAAAAGAAAGGTTTCAGAGATATCCCCAAATGAGGTCATTGAACCACTAGTAGTAAAACAACAATTCATTAAAACTGGGGTTGAAGTAACCAACATGATACTAAATGTCAATGACATATTCATGAAAGACGAAATTGACAATACCCATTGCCATATCGATGGAACTGTTCATGCACATCATGATGGGGGAAAAGCACACAATCACTTTGAGCAAGAAGGATTAGAACAACGGCAGATGCATCATTATTACTAGCTCAATCTTAAAATTAATTATTTGTGTAAAATTGACACATACATTATCGATTAGAATCTGCAGACAAGTTTAGCTATTTCACTCTAGCTAAAAGTGCAGAATAAAGAAACGGTAGAATGGTGGTTATTTCTGCATGTATTGTGGTTTGCTTTGCATTCTGAGTTACTTTACCCCATGATATCGCCTCTCGAACTAGAGCCCCGCTCAGGCTTCCGTCAAATTCCTGTGCCGTAGTGATGTAAACAGCATAGTCAAGACCATCCCGATATTGGTTCCACCAAAGAGTGTGGTGTTTTGATATTCCACCGCCTAGCATGAGGGAGCCAGACTTTTTTGCTTTAAAGACAAGTGAGGATAAGAGCTCGCTGTCAGCTACCACGTTAAGTTTGAAATCGCGGTGTTTTTGTGTGAACAGCCAGATCTGGCTACCTACTGCACCATCAACTATTCCTGGCACTATTATTGGAATGTTGTTCTTGTACGCCCAATACAAAAATGAGCCCTCGCCAAGATTTTCACCAATCATTCTTGTAATGTCTGCAGTAGACATTTCTCTTTTGCCAGACTTGTAAGCTGCCTCTAAGAACATTTGCATCTTTTCTTCAATTATTGGCCCATAGCTATCCATTGGGACAAGTACATTACCCAATCTGTGAATGTTCTTTTCTAAAAGATCTGCATCGTCTAAAGTAAATGAGCCTTCCAGATAATTTGAAAAATATCTTGCTATGTCATGATCTAGTGCACCGCACGTAGTAATGACAACGTCAAACATTTTTTTCTTGAGCATATCAACAATTATTCCACGAAGACCAGTGGATGTGATTGCTGCGACAAATGAGAGAAATCTGAGACAATCTTTATCGTTTATCATTGTTGAGAGAATTTCAAGGCCATCGGCAAGATTTCTTGATTCAAAGCCGCCTGATGTCGACATCTGATTAAAGATGCTTTGAATATCATCGCCACTTTTTATTGAAATGTCTTTTACTGCTCGATTACCTTCCATTCTATTGTGGTTTAGACTGTAGTATAAATTTCTTGAAATCTCGTTTTTGTCCTAGAAAGATTTTATGTCCTTATAGGCGGCTTGTCGTTACGCTCAATCCAGGCTCATCTATCAGAATAAAAATTAGATGTGAAATTCTAATCAAATTTGACTTCTTCTTGATGTGCAGACGCATTGCAGTGTGCACATTTTTCTGATGAGGTTTTAAAATATACCATGTGGCATTGCTTGCAGGCCCTCAGATCACTTAGTTTAACCATATCAGTCTTGACTCTCACAGCCATACAAAAATCTTGTTTTACTATGCCAAATTGATAGTAATCGTGATGAAAAAGACTACAAAAGATTTTTCAAAGACCCCATAGAAGATAGATGATGACTGCACTTTCCGAGCATAAGCTGTCCATGAATAAAAAAACGATCACTGGACTTTTGTTGCTGGGCATTCTTTCCATTTTAATTTGGATCGTTCCAGGAATGATCGGATTTAATGCAGACATTTCCTTACGTCTTTTAGCAATAGTTCTGCTCTCCATATACATCGTACTTGCATTTGAGATTGTTCATAGAACCGTAATTGTGTTAGTAGCAGCTACTATTGCAATCATAATTGGTATCACCACAGGTCTTTTCCAAGCTCATGAAAGTTTCGAATTTGCAGTTCATTCTATTGATTTTAACACAATAGGCCTTTTGTTAGGAATGATGATAATTGTAACAATTTTAGCTGAGACAGGCATCTTTCAATATATTGGAATCAAAATGAGTAAGGCCTCTAAAGGAAACATGTGGAAGCTGCTACTCATGATGAGCGTATTTACTGCAGTGACTTCCATGTTCATAGACAATGTGACAACAATTCTGCTTATGATCCCAGTTACTATTTCTATATTCAAGGTTTTTCGCATGTCGCCTGTCCCCTTCATACTTGCACAGGTGCTTGCATCAAACATAGGCGGAACTGCCACTCTAATTGGAGATCCACCAAACATAATGATAGGTTCAGCTGCCAACATTGACTTTAATACATTTTTGATTCATATGGGACCTACTATTGGGGTTTCGCTAGCTGCATCGTTGATTTTGTTCAAAGTGTTTTTTAGAAAGGAACTCAAGACAAGGCCTCAAAACCTTGAAGAGATAATGAGTCAAGATGAGATGTCTTTTATTAAGGACAGGCCGCTTTTGGCAAAGTCATTATTGGTGTTGTTTGGTACAATAGCGCTTTTTGTTGTTCATGGAGTTTTACACCTAGAGCCATCGATCATTGCTCTTGGCGGTGCTGGAGTTTTGCTTCTCATCTCAAGAATAAAACCTGAAAAAATATTTCATGAGGTTGACTGGACCACGCTCATATTCTTTGCCTGTCTTTTTATCACGATTAGTGTCGGACAAGAATCTGGAATGATCGATGCGCTTGCCAAGGCTGCTCTTGGCATCACTGAGGGAGATCCATGGGCAAATTTCTTTGTGATAGTTTGGTTGTCGGCCATTGCAAGTGCCTTTGTAGACAACATTCCATTTACGGCAACCATGATACCTCTAATTGAGATCCTAAATCAAAATCCCACCATTGCCTCAGAATTTGATTATGCGGTTAGTCCCTTGTGGTGGGCATTGGCTCTGGGTGCAGGCCTTGGCGGAAATGGAACACTCATTGGATCCAGCGCCGGAGTGATTGCCATTGGATTAGCAGAAAAGCATGGCCATAGAATTACCTTCAATCAATTCTTTAAAATTGGATTTCCATTCATGATAATAACTGTGGCAGCAGGTAGTATTGTTTTGATGATCGACATCATGTTAAGGATATAATCAATTGGAATGAGATTGCACTTGGAAGTAAACCCTAGTCCATTGTGATTTTAAGAAATATCAAAATCCCTGCAAGCTCGGCAATATGCACGCCAAGCAAGTATGGAAATATTTCATGTGAGAACAGCTGTGACATTGAAAAGTATGCGTAGGAACCTATGGTGTTGTGCAAAAAGAGCATCACCGAAAATACAATCATTCCTAGCGGAAGCTGTGCCCTAGTTCTTACGTACATTCGTCCAAATACAGACATCAGTACTCCAAGCACTATCATATTGGCAATCGATACGCCTGACAAAATTGCAGAAGTTGACTCCATTTAGAAAAAATCACCCTTCATGAGCTTATTTACTTTTTTCCAGTTTGTCTGCGATTTCGTTGAAGGATTCTATATTTGCCTCCAAAAAGGCAGATATGAAATAAGTGACATTGTATTTTTCCCCAATTCTTGATATGAGGTTGTTTTTTTCCAAAACCCCAACATGGTGCAAAATTGCCTTGTAATCCAAGTTCAGCACCTTTGCAAGCTGGTTGGCATTTAGTGGCTTTTCCTTTATTGCTAAAACGAGTTTGAGCCTGTTTAGGCCGCCCCTCGAGCCTGCAAATACAAACCAAAGGAGCCTTTTGGCGTATGGGTCATTTGCCATTATGAATGAGATTTTTTATGAAACTACTAAAACATGTTTGTGAATTCACTACAATGCAAAATATTATACCTGATTTGTCACCATATAGTGTCATACCATGATGCTAAACTATGATTACCCGCTGTATAGACCTCCATCTGAGGCACATTCTCTGATATTTCAGGTTACTCTTGGGTGCTCGTTCAACGAGTGCTCATTTTGCGACATGTACAGATCAAAGCAATATGCAGAGCGCCCATGGGATGAGGTAAAAGCTGAGATCGATATAATGTCAAAGTCTCTCCCAGAAACAACAAGAATATTTCTTGCAGACGGTGATGCGCTAAATCTTGGCACCGAGTACATGCAAAAAATTGTAAAGTACCTTTATGAAAAATTTCCAAGTCTTGAGCGCGTATCATGCTATGCAATGCCCATGAATGTTCTCAAGAAAACCCCAGAGGAGCTCAAAACACTTCACGATGTAGGCCTCAACATGTTTTATCTTGGAATAGAAAGCGGCTCTGATCTCATTCTAAAAAAAGTAACAAAGGGTGCTACTTCTGCTACCATAATTCGGGCTTGCAAAAAGGCAATGGATGCTGGCTATACTCTTTCTTGCATGATAATTTTGGGCCTTGGCGGAAAAACTCACTCAAAAGAACACATTAGTGGAACTGCCCAGGTCATCAATGCCACAGCTCCACATTATGTTGGTGCGCTAACTCTGTATTTGGAAAACGGAATCAAGGACGAGTTTTTGACAAAGTTTGGCGAACCCTTCATTCCAGTAAATGATGCAGAATCGCTAGATGAGCTTGCGGACCTGATTAACCAAATAGATGTGAAAGACCAGGTAATTTTTAGGGCAAACCACGGCTCTAATGCGTATACCATCAAAGGTACATTTCCTCAGGACAAGCAAATGATGATGGACAAAATCACTTGGATGCGACAGCATCCAGAAGTTGTCAGACCACAGGGCCTTCGAGGCTTCTAGAGTCCAAGACCCATTGGCACGGAGTACAGTTCGTCAGTTTGTGCTTCCTTCCATGATATCGCTTTTGAAAGATTGTTTATTGGTAAAAATCTAAATCAGAGGTTTTCGATTATTGGCTTTAGATTGTCAGGAAGTTCTGGAAGCTCGGTGTGACTCTCGTTATTCTGCAGGATTTCTGGGCCGATTCTTCGCACTCGTTGTGTACCAATTAGCGTGTCAATGCTTCTCTGTGCGTCTTTTTCTGGGAGTATGGCCTTTAGCCTTTCAAGCAAAATAGCCTCGTTTTCGTATTTTTGAATCGCATGTTGGATCAGGATTAGCTTGTCATTGTATGTAAGGTCAGCCATTGTTTTTTTGTCGCTAAATATGATAAAAAAGATTCCTGAACTTCACGCCAGATGTTGACAAGGCAAAAAACCTAGATAGGACACGGTATAACTAAAGTTCTTGATTGCAAAAAGCGCAAATGACTCTAAAGTTGAAGTCATATCGAGAATGTTTCCTTCTGACGCAAATCCTGCAGGAAACGTCTTTGGTGGGGAGATACTAAAGCAAATTGATATCGTGGCAGGAATTGTAGCCCACAGACACTGTAGGACAAACGCAGTAACTGCAAGTATTGATAGAGTTGATTTTCTCAAGCCGGTCTTTGTTGGAAACGCCCTTATTCTTAACGCACGACTCAACTGCGTCAAAAACTCGTCAATGGAGATCGAAGTCAGAGTAGAAGCCGAAGATCTGATAAATGGTACACAAACTCTGACTGGAACTGCCTTTGTTACTTCTGTTGCACTAGATAAAAATGGAAAGCCGACCCCCGTACCAAAGCTCATTCTAAAGACAAAAGAAGACAAGAAAAGATTTTCAGATGGACTAAAAAGAATGCAGCAAAGAAGAAAAGAAAAAGAGAAGGTACAGCTGAGCTAAATTTATTTCAGAGCTCGTGAATCAGGTCTTTTAACTTTCGTCGAGATTTTGGTGGGCGTTTTTGGTGTGGGTAGCCGATGCACAGAACCGATGAGGGCTTCAGCTGCGTGTCAAGAATCTGCATCACTTTTTCCTCATTTATCATTCCAATCCAAATCGAGCTCAAGCCTAGAGCTGATGCAGCAAGCTGTGAATACGCTGCTGCAAGTGTAGCATCCTGAAGCGAGAATTTTGCAAGAATCTCTGGCGGGAAGTTGAGTTTGACGCGTGATGGATCCATGCAAAAGACCAGTACAACTGGGGCATTTACGTACGGTTGGTTGTTGGCAGCCTCGATTAGGCGCTTTTTGATTTCCTTGTTTTTTACGTAAAAGACCTCGAATCCTTGAAAGTTTCCGGCAGTTGGTGCTGTGTCTGCAGCTGCAAGTATTTTGTCTACCTTCCATTGTTCGACAATCCGTGATGTGTCAAAATTCCTAGTAGACCGTCGTGTTGCCATTACTCTAAAGAGATCACCTTCTGAAACGAACCGTTTGGTTTTTGCGGTGAGAACTGAGTTTAGAAGTTTATTGGAATCATCGTTTTTTTCAATTTGAATTGACGGTAGAAATTCTTTTGGGTAGACCTTGATCGGTTTTGGTTCATGAGGTACTTTCTTGTATTCCAAAATATGTTTTGTAAGAACAGACGTCTTTACTTCAAGTGTTTTGCGTTCTTTAAGTTGGAATTGTGTAGTGTCGGTATTGACCAATATCATACTGTATTCGTCCTCAAGCTCTACTTTTCCAGTAGAATCCTTCGATAGCAGCTCAAAAAGATTGTCTAGTTCGTTTTTGCCAAGAACCACAACATCTTGATCGTCCTCGTCTATTCCCTTCCAGATTAGGCGACACCCATCCTTTGAGATGTAGGAAGGCTCAACGCGTGAGAACTCACCCATGTATCAGATCGGTGTTTGGAGTAAAAATTAGTATCTGCCAAGATTGTATGGGCCCACAGGGATTTGAAGGTACAGTAGGGGCGGAAACACAATAATAACGGCAGAGAGCCATCGGTGGGCTTAGAATACATCTACCTTGATTTTTTAATATTCTAAATCTGAGATTCAAATTTTCCATAAATAAAAGTAGCAAAAACAATTTGTAATTAGCAAAAAAAGATAGGGTTAGTGGAGATCCACTGTAAAGATAGAATCAATTTCATCCCAACTTGTCGCTATATAGTGTCTTTGAGGAGGACCAATTGGTGGAGCAATATCTACATAGCCTTTCACAATACCATATATCTTTGAACCAGTAGATGATGCTATAGGTGCGCCACTATCGCCTCCTGAATTAGACATGTCAACTTTGATTAAATCCCAGTTGATACCGTCTGCAGTGAAAGTGAAACTTCCATCTACGACATCTCCTGTTTTGTAACCAGTTGCTTGTCCAGATTGAATCAAGTCAGTTCCAGCTGCTGGCCTAGAGGCGGATTCTGATGTTACAGTCAGGTATGTGTTTGATTGTTTCCATATTTGAGATTTGGATGTTGTAAATGTGGTTTTATCAACCAATGCACAGTCACAATCTCCTATATAGTGACTAACTGTAGAATCGCCTATTTTGTAGGTTTCTGAGGTATCAACTGGTTGATAGAATTTTTCGTTATCATCAACACAGTGACCTGCAGTAATAAAACCATAGTTTAATCATCCATCTTCAACAGGCAGACCAATCGTACATGGTCCTTGACCTACATCTGCAACAGCTTTGATCCCTCCAACTATTGGATCGCAGTCGTCGGATTGAAATGCACACGCAGTATCAACCAAAGTAATTTTCCCTACAATAACTTCAAATTGTATATCTGATGCATATTGTTTTGTTAACTCATCAAGATTGTCCTTTAGAGATTCGCCATCAAATAACACTTGGATCGTTTGGGATTTTTCATCAAGGTTAACAGCATACGCAGATACACCATTTTGTTCAGCAAAGGTAGCTACTTTTTTTCTCAAATCTAATTCCACTGATTCGAGTTGTACTTTTCTCTCTGGTTCAATATAGTATTCAGCGTATTTTTGTTCTTGGTGTTTTTCAAGTATAGGCATGTATCTTGCTATCTCAGCATCTAATTCAGCGATTTTTTGAGTTATTTCAACTGTTTCACCGGAAACTAGAGCCTCATTCTCAAGCTTATTTTGCTCGCCTCTTAATTCATGCACTTTATCTTGGGCTGTATGAAATTCTTCTTCTGTTACTTGTTTAGCAATTGTTATTTCTTCACCTTGTTGTCCAATAACTGCGAGGGGAGTCGCAATTACTATTGCAGCAATAATTGAAGAAACAAACAATGCAGTCTTGTCGTTCATGTTATTATAATTGCCACATTTGGAAATGTTATAACATTTGATACAAAATTCATTATACCTATTAATTTATAATCAAGTAGTACCTTGCGACTTTTCTTAAGAATAATAAATCAAAATTATATCAAACGTTTAGCATACACGTACATATGATTTTCAAATTTATTTTCTTCTACTATGCCAAATAAAAAATAGCACGCTTGCTATTATCACAATTGATACAGAAATTGCAGATAGCAGAAGATCAGATTGTACATCCAACCATGGGACATCCGGCAATTCAGTAGTATCAACATAGTCACGCGGTTTACCTGATTGATCAACAAGATCTGCAGAATAATCCATAGGTGTGTCAGAAGGATCATTTGGATCTAGTATTAATTCTGGTTTGGAGTCAAAGTGTTGTAAAAATTGAGTTCCAAACCATGTTGAAATTGCAGCTATGCCAATAGTAGCTATTTTGTGAATCGTTCTAAACGAACGTATGAATAATTTACTCTTCTTTGCGTTATCCACGGCTGATGGAGACAGGATTACAACTGCAAGATGAGATGCCGTGTAACACTTTACATCACGATCTTTTACACTCTTTGTTATTTTTGCAATTTTGATAATTCCGAGGTCTAACATTCTATCTATATGATGTTTAGCCAATGGAATATCAAAATCCATTCTCTGCGCAATTTGTTTTGCAGTGAGTGTTTCAGAAAATAACATTTTGAGAATTTGCCTGCTGGTATCCGAAACCAAAAGTTTGCCTACTTCTTTTATCCTTTCGTCTTCTGTAGAATAGATCAAGACCAAATCTTTTGGTAATTTTGAATCATTCTGTTCTGTTTTGGATGAATTATCTTTTATGCTTGAGTTGTCTAAATTACTTTGTTCCACGCATGCTAGATCCGCAAATATCGTTAAAAGACTTTACTGATAAAACATTATCTGATTAGATCATTTATTTTTTACTCAAAACTCTTATCCGTGTCACAAGATGGGAATATGTTATTTTTCCATATTCTACAAGATTCAGATTAAAATATGCAAATAACGTTTCTCTATCGATTGCTGGACATACGGCCTTGCATTTATGATTGGTTTTAGGATGCTTCGAATTTCGGCAGTAATGGTTTTTGTTGTGACTATTTTTGATGTGGTTTGTTTTGTTGTTCGTTTGGCGTCATATCCCTTTTGTATTGCAATACGTCGGCACTCTCCCGAACGGCAAGGTCGTCCTAAAGTGTGCCCGCCCCTAGTGTAATGGTGGGCCCACAGGTGTCCGCGGATACAGCATTTCGGGAAACATTAACCAACGGCAGAAGCCATCGGTGGGCTTAGAATACACCTACCTCATTTTTTATCATTTGAACTCCAGTTAAGCTTAAGTCAAGTTACCTGTAAAGTAAACATATGCCAAATAACAGCGTGACATTACACAGAGTCATCAAAGCAGCTCCCGAAAGAATATTTCGTGCCCTTACCGAACCCAGCGCCTTGTCCTTTTGGCTTCCGCCTTATGGATTCTTGTGTGTAGTTCATCAAATGGAACCGCGTGTAGGTGGCAGTTATAAAATGTCTTTTACCAATTTTTCTACCGGTAACGCACATTCTTTTGGCGGAAAGTTTCTGGAAATTAAACAGAACGAATTCTTAAAGCACACCGATAAATTTGATAACCCCAATTTGCCCGGAGAAATGACTACTTCAATCTGGCTCAAAAAAGTTTCTTGCGGCACAGAGCTTAAAGTCGTTCAGGAAGGAATTCCATCAGTTATTCCGACGGAAATGTGTTATTTAGGTTGGCAAGAGTCGTTAGAAAAACTGATAAAACTGGTTGAACCGGAAATTCCGGACGTTTAGATTTTAGGACTGACGTTTTCTCCTGTGCTTTGGCTCGAAGACGCGATACTTGTTCTTGTAGCACATTGCCATAACTAAAAAATAAAAAAAGCGGGCATCAAATGACGACCCACACAAACCTGTTTTTATTTGCCTCCTTATCTGAAAAACTTTTTCAACATGATTTCCAGATTGCCTTTGAAAACCTCATCATTGCCAGAATAGTTGATTTCTTTTGCACGCTTCAAAATCTGACTCTTTCTTATCTTGAATTTCTTGATGCAAGATTCTATGTCCTGTTCGTCTCTACCGTCAAGTCTGGTAATTTTTGTAATGATTATGTCGACAGGATCTAACGCCCTCAGCTGCACGTTTGTCAGTTTGGTTCTCACAATCTTGCTTTTCTTCAGATAATCGTCCGGAAGCGCCGTGATGAATACGTTACCGTCCTGAAAGACGTCAACCCTAAAGCCTGGCTGGACGATTCTCTCTGCCTCTTTGAATTCTTTGTAAAATTTTCCAGGAATTGTAAAATCTACATCAATGGTAGACGGCTTTGCCTTCAGAAGAGTCATTGCGGTTCCACCCACTGCTACTACCACGATTTTACGTTTTAACTCCTTGTCAATCTCGCCTAGAAAATCGAGCAGCTTTGTGTTGTCAAGTGACATTGTACAGCCTCAGTTTCTCCTTCATGCTCTTAGCGTTAGCCTTGATCTCTTCTATTCTCATGGCTTCAAGCAGTCTAATAGGCTCGTCAATGTTGGCCACTCCATGCGCGACAAGGTTTTGCAGCGCCTTGAGAATGCCCAGAATCTTCCCCTCAAAATCGTATTTTCGTGCCAAAAAGAGCAGCAAGTCATAGCTTGTCTTCTTGGAGTTCTTTGCAAGGATTATCGGAATAGCGTCCATCCTTCTTGCGTCTTTGCTGAACATTATTGCGGATATGATGTACTCTATGCAGATGGACTTACCTTGCTCTAGTTTAGGCCCAAATTCCGTGTAACCAAATCTTGCTAGATTGAAGACGAGATCCTCTTCATTTATCTTTGCAGGATGTGTTTCGTTTTCTTCTGCAATTATTTTGGTGCCTCTCAAAATCTCCCCTCTTATCGACATCCAGAAGCCCTGCGGATACAGTGCTGCTATCTTGTTGTGTAGCATCTCTCTGACTGAATTGCTCTCGTTTGATCTCAGCAGATTAAGAAATACCTCATCGTCCAAAATCAAATAATCTATTTTGATGTTGTGCATTTTCTGAAGATTGATCATTGTGGCGCTGATTTCGATCTTTGTATCCGTCGCTGATTTTCTAGTCAGTGATTTCAAATGAAATAGAATCTCGGCCTTGTTCAGTTTCGCATTTCTTTCTGGATTCATAAGTAAAACGGATTTGATTAGAGGTGCATTGTAAAAAAAAGTGTCTATCTCCATCATCAGCATCTGCATCTCCTGCCTTCCTTTCAGAAAGTCCTGTTTTCTTATCAACTCCATTTCTGCAAGCAAATCGATTAACAGATAGTTCTCAAAATAAGGAGATATTATGGAAGACCTGCCTGATTTTGAAAGTTTGATTATGTTATCTTGAGCCAGACTGTGAATCTTTTCGTTTGTGTTGGCATAATACGTCCCCCCATATGTCTCTTCGATTTTTCTAGTTATCTCATTAATCGACATAGGTTTGCCTAGATTCCTCGATAATATGTCAAGTATTCTGAATGTAGCCTCGTCCATACACATATCTATAGTTATTTACTATAATATTATAGTTATTTACTATAAATAGATGTGTTTTGTCATAGCGGCTGCAAAGTCAGCATAAATTACAGCATATTTTTCACGGTTTTCCCTTACAGTTATTTGGCAAACTATTGTTGGAAGATATCTTCGAATCTTTTAACATCGATCCAGCAATCTTTAATTTCCTGGTCAGAAAAGTATGGTTTCTTCTCCTTGATGAAGGAAAACACATTTTCTTCGGACGCATTCACCTGAATAGATTTCTTCTTAAGAAACAATAACGACACTAGCAATTCCAGATTTGAGTTGCTTTAATGGCGAAGCTTGTTTTCCCACTACAACATCGTATGCGATTCCTTCAGCAATGACATATTTGCTAGCAACAAAGCCAGAATAATTGTTTGCAGAGTCTGGTTTTTTGTTTAATAAAAATAAATACACATCTTCACCAACCCTAAATTTTTCTAAATCTTGGACAGTGGTAGGTTTCATAATTGTATAATTAGCAGCCTTAAATTTGATCATATTATCCATGTTTTGTTCTTGGTGGTCATGTACCTTAATGGTGATTTCATTTGATTTGATGTCAATTATTTCGCCTTTTAGAACGTATTTCGATAACGTTTGAAGATCTTCTATAGTGTAGAGAGGTGGAATGGCATGAGCATATGTTACAATGAATGAAATTGAAAATACTAGGATCGCTGCCAAATACTTCATGAATTACTAGCTGCAAAAGATCCATTGAAAAATATTGCTAATCTTTTGTAAAATCCTCAAGTCATTAGCTTGGGTGCGAATCCACTTAGACCCAGACTGTTTTTGGTCTGAAGAAGTGCTTTTACTCAATGGATAAAGTAATAATTTGTAGAACGATTTAAGAACGCGATATAAAGCAGCAAAAGTGTGAAGACATTTTTTATTCTAGTAACTATTTTTGTGTTTTTTATACCTCAACTGGCTTATGGTAGTGGTTGGTATCCTTGTTGCTTTGATCTAAAGCTTGACAAAACAGAATACAAACCGGGTGAAACCGTACAGATAATCGTCATCAGCTCTGGCGACTATGAAAATTCAAACGAAATGGTATCTCTGAAAATCTCCGATATAACATATGATCCGGATTATGCAAGGGTGGTCTTTGAAGACCAAAAGGCACTGCAAGATGGCAAAGCCGTCTTTGAATACAAACTGCCACAAAAGGATTCAGACAGATATCGATATCTTGCTGTGATCGATACGCCGGGAGAAGACAAATCAAAGATGTTTTTTACAAAAAAAGATGCAAGTGAGATCATTATTTCTGATCTCAAAGTGTTAAATCCAGTACTCAAGCAGGGGGAACCAATTCGATTTGAGGCCAAGGTTGTTGATGGTGTGGGAAAGCCAGCCCATTATCTAAGAATTCTTGCCACGGGGGATATGCCTCATCAACTTTGCAGTATTGAGACTGCGGGTTCTGCTGGAGCGTATCTTGACGTATCACCATTGTACTCATTGCAACCAGATTATTGGTCATCAGGGATCATAAGAGGTGAGATTCCAATTATGAATACTGTCAAGCCAGGATCATATGATCTTGTATTGTCTGCTAATGGAGAAATGGAAGGATATCAAAGTGAGCAAAAATCGTTTCAGGTAACAATAGAACAATACGATGGTCCAAGGGATCCGCCATACAGCGTGTTTGTACCATTTGATTTCAAGTTTAAGCCAGGATTCATGACCGAACAGATCATCAACTTTACTGCACAGACAGCATACAATGGCTGTGGCCCACCAATCCCAAATGTGCCAATCAAAATAGAAATCAAAAAGTACGATCCTAGAACATCACAATGGCTTGAGACAATTGCCACACAAAATGTAGTGTCTGATGAAAATGGTTACTATCAGGTATATCTTGAGCCAATAGGACGTCAAGCTGGATATTTCTCGGTATTGTTTACATCCGAATATCCAGGTGTGGAGCACACATTTGGCATAGAAACTACTCACAATATCAAAAACTTTACCATTTCGGCGGAAGGAAAAAACTTTGATGTTATGGTTGATGCATGGTACTCTATTCCATTAAACGTTGAGTTTAATCAGCAAGAAAAGAAGCTTGCCGTTGATGTCGATACTTCGGACTCCTTCAAAAGAATTGCTCTGACCGTGCCACATGAGCTTTTGGATGGCGAGTTTGTCATTTTTGCAAATGGTGTGGAAAGAACAGATATTGGATATAGCAAGATTAAAGGCTATACGACATTTGGGTTTGAGGGAAATTCTGACAAGACACGAATCGAAATCATCGGAACGTCAGCCATACCAGAGTTTGGCACAATTGCTGTATTGATTCTAATTGTATCAATACTGCCAATCATACTATTCACTAGATTTTTACAATCAAGCTCACAGCATCTTTGAGAATCAAATGATATCCATTATTTCTCTCATACCAGTTATTGTGCTACCACCAATAATTTACTCAGTTTATGCACAACACTACAACTCTGATACGTCATCATTGTATTCGGTTGGAATTTATTTCATCTTTGCTCTTTTAGCTGTATCATTATCCTCGATTATGCTCTATTCATTTCTGAAAAGAAATGAAAAACAATCCAGTGTTAAAAACAACATAAAATTCAGCATAGCAAGTTTTGTGGTTTTTTATGCTGTACTCTGGGTTTACGGTTTGGCAACAAGAGAACAATTCCGACTTTCACATAGTGCATTTAATGAAGGTGAAGCAATGCCACTTCATGCAATTTTGTTTACTAGTGGTTTGCTAGTTAATGTAGGATTTGGGGTATTAGTCGGATTAATAATTAGAAGATCAATGCGGGTCGAAAGGTAATTTCAGAAAATGTCAAAATATACTATAATTCTGATCATTTTAGGAATAATTGTTGTCATAACTGGTACTTTGTTGTTCCTTTTTTGGACTGGACTGATTTTTATCCTCAATGGTATAATGACTGGTTCGTACTGTGCCTCAGTAGGTGTTGAACGCCTCACGGATCGTGAGATTGGCATTCGTCAAAACTACAATGATTCTGAGCCTATAGAGTTTTTAGATTTTACAGATGAGGATCTAAAAAAGATCCCAGCACTAAAAAAGGCGATAGACAAGGTTGGTAATCGCGTAGAGTTCAACAAGCAAGGATATACTACCTTGTCTTATGGCGCTACAATATACTATTATGATTATCTCAATATGTTATCGCAGCGACAGCACAATGCCAAGCTAAATGAATGGTGGTTTCTCATCGAACACAACGGTAAAACATACGGCGTAAGTAATCTAATGATCCCTGAATCACCACAAGAAGTGCAAATATCAGTGGAACAGACTACACATGGATATAACGCAGTCAAATTGACAGATGATGATTTACAAAACTATGTTCCTCAAATTAAAGACGCAATAAATGAAATCGGCACCTATGAGATGTCACCTTATGATGGCGTAGGACTGCCCGAAGATGAATGGAATTACATTCAGAATTATTTTGAAGAAAAATATCAAAAACAATACAACAAGAATGGAACCAGTTGGTATTTTCATTATAATAACAAAAACTACTCGGCTGGCTTTGCAATATGCTAAGACTAGTTTTCTGCATTAAGAGTAAAAGGTTGTTTTATTGTAGAAGAACAAATATTTTCTAGATTTAATCTGCAATCGTAATTTTATCAAATGTTGTAAGTATGTATCCGGCTGGATGCAAAACAGCTTTGCATATTCCACTATTTGACACAGTAGGCCGAAACATTCCATTTACAACTATATTTTTGTCCTTCAAATCTGGCGGAAGTCTTTCCCAATCTATGAATTTGTATTCTTCACCAGATTCCAATCTAATTCCCAGTCGTGCTTCTACAGCAACATTGTTATCATGAACGATTCCTTCCAAAACATACGGACTTCGGAATGCTTCAAACCTGAATTCTTGACTCTCTTCAAAATTAATGTTTATGCATTCTATTGCTGGAATCCCAACAGCTCCACGCTCTTTTAGTAATCCCTTGACAGAAACCTGTTTCCAATAATATTTTGCTGGGTTTTGGAATAATTCATTCATTGTCACCATTTCGGTTTTTCCATCTGATTGTTCAATTTCCAAAGCATCTGTGATGTTATAGCTCAGGGTTGGAATCAAGTCTCTAACTATTTGAAGATCATCTACAAATATTTTGGAAAATGGTTCTAAAAACATCTGACCCTTTAATTTGACTACTTTCCCATGTAGATCAGTAGGTCTCATCTTGTCTTGATTTATTTCTAAAGGTATTCCAGTTGCTCCCGTCTTTATACTCCCAATGTTGTCGTTAGTAAAAAAGTAATAAGTTGATTCATGTCTATCTGGCATCGATTTTAAGATAACCCCTTCAACCGCTACGGTGCACATGTTTTGATTTGGACAAGAAACGGTAGATTCGGTCACCTTTGATGGTTTTTGAAAAACCACATTACCTAACGGCTCTGCCCATCCCCGTTCCCTTAATTTTTGTAATGTTTCTTGTTTTACACATGTAGGATTGTTGTTGCTTGTCTTGATTGCAACTACAAATCGATCTTTGCATTGAATCTGGTCAACTGGAACCCCAGACTTGAATTGTTTTAGAGGTGAATCAATTTGTGGCATTGCAAGACATTGTTGCCCAAGCTGCCAGCTTGTAGGAATGCCCATTAGCAAGTCAACGACTGCAAACTCGATTGTTTTAGCATTAGAAGGAAGCTTGATCTCTACAGTTCGACCTACCTTAGTAAATACTTCAGAATAGCCGTATCGTTTGGGATCGTTATCGATTCTATTAAGAATACCATATTCCTTTCCGTCAACAAGAACAACCGTTCCAACTGGATCGCATGATTCGTCTGCCAAAAACCATGTCTTTTTTGGGATATCAAGGGAAAGTATTCCATCTTGCTTCATAGACGTGTCGATTTGTAAACTTCCATCGGAAAGAATCTTGATTTTTTCTACTGTACCGCCTTGAATATTATAAAATATGTCTGATTCAGATGTTTCTGAAATAATTCTATACCTTACCTTATTTGTATAATCAAATATTGATTCATTGGATTGTTCAGACTCTTTTTCTATCTTAATTGAAGCGTTGAATGTAGAAACTGAAGCTAATGAAACCTGTTCTCCGTATGGATTTTTTCCCATAAAGGAAACAGAGACAAATATTCTGTCAACTGGAATATCTTCATCCACATAGATTGTGCCTTGTGTGATCTCATAGAATTCATCCCAAAGTGTGGATATTTGTGGATTAATTTCTACGTGTACGAACTTGCTTGCGCTTTTTGGCAGTATTTCAATTACCGGTTCTATATCGGATATGGGATAATCTTGTGGGTTTGACATTCTGAGTGAAAACTTTACTTTTTCTCCGATCTTGATTGATTCTGGAAAATCTTGGTTTGCATCAGGTACCAGATTTTCTTGTGCAGCAAAAGCAAGATTAATTGTATAGAACAGTATTGACGCTGTAAAAAACCATACAAAGTATTTCATGACTTGAATTGAGTTTTAGTGGCAGATTCTTAAAGTGTTCTACAGTTTCTTTCTAATCTTTGTTCTAAGAACACGAAACATTGAAACCAGATAGATGCTCAAGATAAAACCATAGCTGATCAATGAAGACTGGAATGTGACATCTTTCATAGTTTGTAGATAGTCTCAATCATTTGTTCCACATGCGCCCACAGGACAACCGCTAATTCCGCTATGTACCCCATGACCAAAAGCTAGACCAAAATTTAGAGACAAGACAACTATCAGTAATAGTAGAAGACGTACTTTCGTAATACTCGACTCGAACATTGCTTACAGATAAGGCATTCCCAATCAAAAATCTACCCATAATTAAGGAGGAAATAGTGCAAAATCCTATGTTCTAACTATTATCCCCCAGAAATTGTACTGGCGATCAAATTTGAACCAGTTTTGAATGTAGAGATCATTCCTACGTAGGGTTCAAGTACTCCCGAGCCCAAACCCTTGATTTCCAAAAAATTCTACACAAATTAGAAAGTTTCTTTTCAGTTTCTAAAAGTATTTTTTAATTGAAGGTAAAAATCAACGAAATTTTGATCGTAAAAGAAAATCTAATGGGCTCACAGGGATTTGAACCCTGGATTTTCGCCGTGTAAGGGCGACGTCATAACCGATCTGGACCATGAGCCCAGAAAAATTTCTTTTCAGAAACCATTTAAACTTTGAGAAGTTCTACACAAAAATCGTTGAATATGATAGATCTTGGATTTTTTTGCAGCCCAATAGGCCTTGGGCATGCCACACGTGACATTGCAATTGCACAGTTTTTCGATAAAATCTCTTCAAAGTTTGTTACAGGAAGGAGCGCAGCTGAGCTAATTTCAAAATATGGATTTTCTACAATTGATGTGTATGATCCACCTAACTTTGATGTTCAAAATGGCGTGCTTAACGGTTCGCTGAAATGGCTTTGGAAATACTATCAATACTATAAAGACTGCAAAGAAATTGCAGATGAATTTGTAAAAAACGAGAACCCGAGACTAGTTGTAAGTGATGAAGACTTTGCATCGCTGACTGTAGCTCAGCAAAAAAGGATCCCCAGCATCCTGATTACCGACATTTTGGAGACAAGATTTACAAAAGGAATTGGTTCCATTATCGAGAAAAAAATGAATAAAACCATGAAAGAGATCATCCAAAAATGCAACGCTGTGATAATGCCAGAGTTTGGCCAAGACCAAGAAAATATCAAAAGAGTTGGGCCGATTGTCAGGTCCACACCTCACACCAGAGAAGAGCTTCGAGTCAAATTCTCATTTAATAAAAAAACCATCACGCTTAGTGTTGGTGGAACAGATGCCGGAAAATCCCTCATACAAAAAACAATCAAAGCTTGTTCAAAACTAAAAGGAGACTTGGAGCTTGTTGTGGTTTCAGGTCCTTCATTAAAGCCAGATAATTATGAAAACATTAGAAATCTTGGCTTTGTAAATAATCTGCATGAAATAATCTATGCATCAGATCTTGTGATTTCACTTGCAGGAAAATCTACAATTGATGAATCAAAAGCCTATGGCACTCCTGGAATCTTTATTCCAATCAAGGATCATTTTGAGCAAGAAAACAATGCAAGACAAGAAGGATATTCATTCCAAGACATATTCAGGCTAGAGTCATTAATTTACGAAAAACTAGAATCAAAGCGAGTCCCAATACATACAGACGGTGCAAAAAAGGCTTGGCAAATCATAATGCAACACCTAGAATGAATCATACCTGCACGAATGCTTAAAAATGGATTTTAGTTTCAAGAAAGTTACAATTTGGAAAGACTAGTCATTGCAAAGTTTGGTGGAAGTGCAAGTGGAATTGACGGTGAATTTGTCTCCGACATTGTTAGCCGGATAAAGGAATTAAGAAAAGACTCCAAGGTAATTGCAGTTTTCTCTGCTCCACTCACAATTGTTGATGGGAAAAGAAAATCTCTGACAGACTTGGCTCTATATATAGGTAAAAAAGCAGAGGAGGGCATAGCCCCAGATATTTCTGCAATTAGAAAATCCTATGAAAAAATTCTCGGCTCCGTGAGTGATTCTTTAAAGTCAGAGTGCCAAAAGACAATTGACTCGTTCGTAGAAAAAACTTTGCAGGCTTTCAACGATGCCAAACACAAAGGTTCGTTTGCAAACGAGGTACGTTCAAGGGCACTTGCATTTTCAGGTGAGATTCTAATGTCGTATGTGATGAATTACATTCTCAAAAGTAATGGAATCAAGGCAGATGTTGTAAGCTATGATATTTGGCCCATAATTACCGACAACAACATTGAGTCAACAAACTTTGTTGTGTCCGAATCACTCAACAGACTAGAACCACTTGAGCGCCTTTTACAAAAAAATGAGGTTATTTCAATTGGCGGCTTTATTGGAAAGACCGTAGACGGCACAGAAACAACCTATGAGCGTGGCGGTTCTGACAGAACTGCAGCAGACTTGGGTATATTGTTTCATAAAAAATATGACACCAGAATCGACTTTGAAAAAGATAGTGCTGTCGTATCTGCAGATCCACGAATAGTTACTGAGGAGTTAGATGAGATCTTACAGCTTTCCTACAACGAGGCAAGGCTTGCGGGAATGTTTGGAATGAAGGTGCTAGATCCAATTGCGATCAAAGAGATCCTAGAAAATGGTGTCGACATGCCAATCACAATTACAAACATGAAGGATCCTAAAAAAACTACGATGATTAAGAGGGGATCAGACAATCAAAATGGCCACCCACTCAAAATAGTGACAGGTAAGAAAAACTGCGCTATACTGAAAATAGAAAGCATTGCTGCACAATCTCTCTTAGACTCACTAGAAAAAGACAAGCGCTACAGCGAATTTGTCATACTTTCTCCGTTTACCAAAGACGACATTGAGTTCACTAGAATCTTGTTTTTGGATGCAGACTATGTCAAGCGAAACGAGCGTTATTTCCTTGGATTTGATTCCCTTGCAACAATCCAGTATAACCGCGGCGTAATCACATTGATTGGTGATCAGATGTGGCGTGTCAATCAGGTGGTATCAAAGGCGAGCTCAAAAATCGGCAGCGCTGGCCTTAACATCCTAAACATGGATGCGCAAGAAGAGACATCTCGTGTCATAATAGTAGTTGACGATTCTGAAAATAACATAGAAACAGCGATTCGTGCTGTACATTCAGAAAGGTCAAAAATCACCTTCACCTGAATGTGACACAAATCGCAAATGGCTCCTCTTGGGGATTTATCCCAAAGAGAGCCACGCTGGGTTTGTTCATGGACCGTTATCTAGATTTAGTCCGGCGTTACCCAAAACACGCTAATCTAATATCGTCAAGGCCTTATTTAGAGCTGATCTATATAGTCTATCTAGAGTTTTTTGTGAGCTGGGCACGATTTTCAGGAATTTGCGTTTGCCACATACCACAAAGCGAATCCTGCTGCAATCATTGCGTACCACTTGAAATTCCGCTTGTCCATAAAGACAGTTTTTGAGCTTAGTTGCTCATCTGTTCTAATGGAGGCTCGAATTCTTTTCATCTCAAATCCCTGCCCTATCAAGCCTATAACAACTAGTGCCATGGCAATAAATGGAATTACAGGCTCCATAATCTGATTTATGCTTGGAAATATTTAGTTGCTGTGCCTGATTACACATTCAGATAATTTTTAAAGTGATACACGTTTCCAACGTTCTATGAAAGAAATTGGGAAAATTTGGATGAATGGAAAACTGGTGCCATTCAAGAACGCAAAAGTCCATGTTTTGACTCATGCATTACACTACTCCACTGCAGTTTTTGAAGGAATCAGATGCTACAATACACCAGAGGGCTCTGCCATATTTAGACTGCCAGAACACGTGGACAGGTTTTTCAGATCTGCAAAAATGTATTCAATGAAGATGCAGTTTACAAAAGAACAGATCACCAGTGGCATCATCAAGACAGTGAAGGCAAGTACGCTAAAGGAATGTTACATTAGACCATTAGCATATTATGGATATGGGACTATGGGTCTGACTCCAACTCCTAACAAAGTAGATGTTGCAATCGCGTGTTGGGAATGGAAGCTTGGAGAATCAAAGGCAGGCAAAGTAACAGGTGCCAAATGCAAGATTTCAAGCTGGCTTCGAATTGATTCCCGCTCACAGCCAATGCAAGCGAAAGCAGCATCAAACTATGCAAATGCAGCGCTTGCAAGAGTAGAAGCATTAAACAATGGATACGATGAGGCAATAATGCTAAACTATCATGGAAAGATAACAGAAGGTAGTGCGGAGAATATTTTCGTCGTGAAAAACAATGAGATCTTTACCCCGCCCCTGACGTCTGGAATTTTACAAGGAATCACACGTGATAGTGTGATCGATATCATTCGCGCAGATGGTGGAACGCTAGTTGAAAAGGCACTAGACCGAGACGATCTTTATTCTGCTGACGAGATATTCATGACTGGAACTGCTGCAGAAGTCAAATCTGTAACCCAAGTTAATGATGTAATCATTGGGGATGGTAAAATAGGACAAACCACGAGGCGATTGCAAAAATCATTCATGGATGTAGCCATGGGAAAAGATGACCGATTCAGTCATTGGCTAAGATACATCTAAGGTTTTTTAGAGAATTTATCATGCCAATAAACATGGATTCGTGCTCAGTTGGCGGTAGCGGTGAGAAGATTTGCTGGTTTTGCAAAAAGGGAAGGCACTCTGAATGCATGAAGGAGATTCCAACCGACTCCCACTCAGAAGGCCCGCACGATTGTACATTTGATACCAAGATGGTCCGATGTCAGTGTACGCATTAATGGTAGCATTTGAGATTTGCCATGAACCATGAATTTTGGAATCAATATGCGTCCGAGGCGGCATCGCATTATAATGAAGAGATGGTAAAATTCATCAGAGATTTAGCTGTTTCACTTAAAGTACAAAGTGTTTTGGAAGTTGGATGTAGCACAGGAAATGATTTGAAGCTATTTTCAAAGGATTTTGATGTTAACGGTATCGATAGAAACGAGTTTGCCATCAAAAAGGCACAGGAGAATTTGCCTGATTTCAAATTCAAGGTTGGTTCGATTCTTGGATTACCGTATGAAGATTCATCAGTGGATTTTGTATTTACAAGAAATGTTTTGAATTACATCCAGCACTCCGACATGAAGAAGTCACTTGGTGAATTATTCAGGGTTTCAAGAAAATACATTTTGAATGTAGAATTATTTTCTGAGGACGAAGCCCAGATTGATGAAGACCCAATCATGTGGGGCCGAAACGCGTACAAAGACTGGTCAGACTTCAAAGTAAAAATAATTAGCAACGTAGACATGCATGAAGAAATCGATCCTAAGAAATCCAGATTTACTTTGGTAAGAAAAATTTAGAATAGCAATAGTCTATTTATTGCTAATTTTTGTTTTTGTAATTGGTTTTTTGACAGTTGTTTTGACTTTTTTCTTTGTGTCCTTCTTGTCTGTCTTCTTTGTGTCCTTCTTGGAATCTTTCTTGTCTGTTTTCTTGGTATCTTTTTTATCAGATTTAGTATCTGATTTTGTAGTATCGGCTTTTGCTGTATCAATGTCGGATTTTGTTGATCCACTCCAGAGCTGTTCTCCGTTAAACTTTATTCTTGCAATACCCTGTTTATCCAGATCTTGGATTGAGGGCGGCAGTGGAATGTAGAGTAACGGTTTTGAGAACTTTTGTCCATCTGTTACCATCCAGTGTATCATATGCACTAGGGCTTTTGCCTCGTCTTTGTTCTTGATTACTTGGTCGATGTTTTCATACACAAGCAGATAGGTAAAGCTGACAATTGGGTACGAGTTTTCTCCAGGTGCTACAACTACGCTCACTTGGCTCCAATCTTCTTCTGGTTTTGGGATTTTGTCCATTGGGTATGTCTTTGCTGCTTCAAACACAGTGTCAAAGTTGGGCTCTATGAACTTGGTTTTCTCTCCATTCTGCAAATATGCATAAGTCATTTTATTTTGAAATGCATAAGCTAGTTCTACATAACCAATCGCATATTTCGTGTTTCTAGTTGCCCATGCAACACCCTCGTTTCCTGCAGCGCCGACTCCAACTGGCCATGGAACGCTCTTTCCTTTTCCAACTATTTTGTCCCACTCGGCACTAACCTTGGACAGATAGTCAGTGAACACATAGGTTGTTCCTGAACCATCAGATCGTCTTGTGACAAGAATGGTTCTGTCTGGTAGCTTTAATTCTGGATTTATTTCCTGAATTTTCGGATCGTTCCATTTTTTTATTTTTCCAAGATAAATGTCAGCGACAATTTCTCCTGTTAGCTTGAGTCCGCTTTTTGGGACTTCGGGTAAGTTGTATGCAAGGACTACCGAGCCAATTGCTTCTGGTATGTGCATTGTTCCTGGAGCTAGTTGTCTTTCGCCCGTAGTCAATGGCGCATCTGTTGCACCAAAGTCAACGGTTCTTTCTGTGTGTTGTTTGACCCCTCCTCCGCTCCCAATTGATTGATAGTTCAAGTTTACATTAGAATAGAGTTTATTGTATTCTACTCTCCATGTATCAATAAGTGGAAATGGGAAGGTTGCTCCCGCTCCATTTATTTGAAAGTTTACGCCAGACTTTGGCGGTTCTGGGCCTTGTGCTGCAGTGACAGACAATGGCGCAAAGGTTCCTGCAAGAAGAATCAGACTTAGTGTAATTGACAGTATCTTCTTCATTATTTGTAAAGGAATTTTTATGTTATATACAACTAGTCGACATAGATTACATTTTTTCCGTAAATCTCTACTGACTATATAGTTCTGATTAATTAATCGTAAAA
>JBQTHG010000010.1:0-32507 GCA_052390175.1 Nitrososphaerota archaeon
TTGTCTTGAAGAATACCACTTTGTCATTGTTTCCCACAGTGATGTTTCTGAGGTTTCTGTCTATTCCTATTACGTTCTCACACTTGATTTGTTCGACTTGTTTTTGTATGCAAAGGCTGATGCCTGACTCGCTCATGCCAAATGATCTGACCTTCAAGGTCTGGTCTGCTAGTATTTTTTGCGTGTGCTCGTTGAGCAGAATGTTGATCGACTGTCGTGGTTTGAATGGAATTGACAGTAAACAGCCGTTGATTTTGAACCCATAACAGTTCACCAAGTATGGTTTTCTGACATATGGTGATTTTGTCTTGATTCCTCTCTTGATTGATTGCTTCATTTGGCTTAGCCTGCCAGCTGCCTGTGAGATTGCATTTAACTTGTAATATGACAGGATGTCATAGTTTTCCAATTTGTGATATGATAGCGACGATAGTTTTTTCATAGTTATGCAGTTGTTTTCAAGGCCGATTCGGATGGACTCGTTGACCATCTGTCGGAAGATTTCCATCATGCGTATCTGCTCGCTGTTTGGCTTATAGCGCTGCCTTATGGATTTGACAGGCAATGATCATTTTTGGCACACATGAATAAAACGGATCTGATTTGTCGAGTGTTGACCAGCAGCATATTGGGTTTGCTTTGGGGGATCAAACCCTGGCTTTTGAGCAGAGATAGATTTTATATTGGGTTCCAAAAGTGCGTAATTATGATCAATCAACTAGTCCTAAGCATGGTAAAGGAGCTAAAGACGGCGTCTGCCAAAAACAAGGCACCAATTTGGTCAAAGCTTGCAGGTATGGCACAAAAACCGGCCATTGCAAAGCGACTAGTTAACGTCGGAAAGATAAACAACGTCACAAAGGAAAACGACGTGATAGTGGTGCCAGGAAAGGTTTTGGGCACTGGAAACATTTCCCACAAAATTACACTTTGCTCATTTTCGATTTCGACTTCTGCTGCGCAAAAAATCCTGTCAGCTGGAGGCAAGATAATCAGCTATTCTGAGATGATTTCAAAATTCCCAACAGGAAAAGGCGTGAGAATAATTGGATAAACCACAATCAATCGTAGTCGACGGCACAGATCTTCTAGCAGGCAGGCTCAGCTCAAACGTAGCCAAGCTGCTCTTGCAGGGAAACCGCGTAACAGTTGTTAACTGCGAAAAAATAATGATCAGCGGAAGCAGGAAAAACATTGTACAAGAATACAAGGACTTTCTTCAGATAGCAAGTATCCTGCATCCGGAGCACGGCCCATACCACCCACGAAGACCGGATACCATGATTGCAAAAATGATACGCGGTATGCTGCCAAGAAAAAAGCCGTCAGGCCAGGCAGCGTTCAGACGCCTCCGTACGTACATCGGGGTGCCAAGCATATTGAGCTCATCAAAAAAGACTGCCTTTGAGAATGCAAAAATAACAAGGTCTTCAGCTAACTACACCACCGTATCGGAACTTTCAAGAGAGGTGGGCTGGAATTGACTCCAAAGACAGAGATCTATTTTGCCACAAGAAAGACATCAAAGGCGCACGTCTACATCACAAAAGGCTCGGGCCGAGTTAGAATCAACAACACTCCTGCAGAGATGATTCAGCAAGAAACAGCACGCGAGGTAATCCTGAGTCCGCTCGAAGTCGCAGGGGAGCTGAGAAGCAAAATCGACATTTCGGTTCGCGTAAAGGGCGGCGGATTCATGAGCCAGGCATATGCCGCGGCGACTGCAATCTCCAGAGCACTGACTGGATGGACGAAATCGAAAAAGGATCCAAAGGACCACCCGTTTACAAAACAGGTGAGAACCGACCTTCGAAAAAGAATTGGCGATTTTGACAAACACCTTCTTAGCGGCGATGCCAGACAAAAAGAGCCAAAGAAGTTTGGCGGCCCTGGCGCAAGAAGAAGAAAGCAAAAGTCGTACCGATAGATTGAAGGCAGTAATTTTAGCTGGCGGAAAAGGGACTCGCGCAAGGCCGTTTACTGATCATTTTCCAAAGGCACTGATGCCAATCCATGGAAAACCCATGATAAGTCACATCGTAAGGCACCTGTCTTCCTTTAGGATGATTTCAGAGATAGTCATAGTTGCAGACCTCAAAGGCCTCGGGGGCCAAATAGAGCACTATTTTGGCAAAAACGAGGCGAAAAAAATTAGCTTTGTGCAGGACTCCTCGAGCGGGACTGCAGGCGACTTGGCGCACTTGGATGTGAAAAAAGGCGAGCCGTTTGTTTTGTGGTTTGCAGACAATCTTTGTGCCCTTGACTTGCAAAAAATGTACAGGCACTATACCAAAAAGAATAGCCTTGCGTGCATTGCCACCAGACAGTACAGAAAAGAAGAGACCGGATTTGCAAATGTGAAAGACGGAAACGTGGTGCAGTTTATCGAAAAACCGCTTGTAAAAATGCAGGACTGCGAGTGCACTGGGATCTACATTATTGGCGGCAAAATACTAGACATGATAAAAAAATCAAGGAAAAAGAACCTGAACCTTTCATATGACATACTGCAGGATCTCTCAAAAAAGAACCTCGTCAGCTCGTTTGACATTGGAAAAACACTATGGGTCGACGTGGAATCCCCTGCAATCATCGAGAGAAAGGGCCAGGATATTAAAAAAATAATCAGCCAGATGGGCTAGTGCGCTTTTTCGTAGCCTGCTATCTTGTCCTCGTATAGCAGCGTCACTGCAATATCATCCAACCCTTCAAGCAGTGTTTTTTTTCTGCCGTGATCAATTGCAAATGAAATTGATTTTCCATCATACGATATGGTCTGGGCTTTTAGATCCACTTTGATTATCGAGTTTGTTTTCATCAGCTCAGATACCGTTTCTTTTCCAAGCGCTACTGGCAAAATTCCGTTTTTGAAGCAGTTGTTGTAAAAAATGTCTGCAAACGACGGCGCAATCACCACATCAAAGCCATAGTCCTTTAGCGCCCATGCCGCATGCTCCCTTGATGAGCCGCATCCAAAGTTCTCGCCAGTAATCAGAATGTGCGAGCCTGAATATTTTGAATCATTTAGGACAAAGTCATTTTTTGGCTTGCCATCAGGCTCAAAGCGCCAGTCATTGAACAAAAACTTGCCAAAGCCGGTTCTTTGCACTAGCTTGAGGAATTGTTTTGGCACGATTTGGTCTGTGTCGATGTTTGGCCTATCAAGGGGTGTGCCGATACTCGATACTGGGCTGAATTTTTCCATCTAGATCCATTCCCTGACATCGACAAAGTGGCCTGCGACTGCGGCCGCTGCCGCCATGATTGGACTTACTAGGTGTGTCCTCCCCCCAGAGCCCTGTCTCCCTTCAAAGTTTCTGTTTGAGGTGCTTGCGCATCTCTCCCCCCTTGATAAAATATCTGGATTCATCCCAAGGCACATGCTGCAGCCAGACTCACGCCACTCAAAGTTTGCGTCCATGAAAATTTTATCAAGGCCTAGATCCTCTGCCTGCTTTTTGACTTGCTGTGATCCAGGTACCACCATCGCCCTGACATTTGGCGAGACCTTCCTTCCTTTGATTATGCTTGCTGCCTCCACTAGGTCCTGGAGCCTTGCGTTTGTGCACGACCCGATAAAGACGCGGTCTATTTTGATGTCGGTGATTAGAGTCCCCGCTTTTAGGTCCATGTACTCTAGCGCTTTTTTTGCTGCGCTTTCCTGGCTTTTGTCCCCTTTTGAAAACTCTTCTGGGTTTGGAATGGAATCAGTGACGTCTGCAGTCATTGCCGGGTTTGTGCCCCAGCTTACCTGCGGAATTATTTGTGATGCGTCGATTACAAATGACTTGTCGAATTTTGCGCTACTGTCTGTCTTGAGATTTTCCTTCCAGTCTTGTACAAGGGAATCATAGTTTTTCGGGGTGTACTTTCTTCCCTTCAAATAATCAAATGTTTTTTCGTCCGGCGCCACAAGGCCTGCCCTTGCTCCCGCCTCGATTGACATGTTGCATATGGTCATCCGCTCATCCATGGACAAATCAGATACCGCGTCTCCACGATATTCTATTACGGTGCCGTTTCCGCCTCCAGTCCCTATTTTTTTTATTATGGAGAGAATGATGTCCTTTGCAGTTATCGCGTGCGCGTTTTTTCTTTTCCCGTCGACCCGAATTTCAAATGTCTTTGGCTTGTCGAGTACAAGGCACTGGGTCGCAAGCACGTGCTCCACGTCGCTTGTGCCAATTCCCAAGGCAAACGCCCCAAACGCCCCGTGTGTCGAGGTGTGGCTGTCCCCGCAGACGATTGTTGCTCCCGGGAGTGTTATCCCAAGTTCTGGACCTATCACGTGGACTATACCCTGGTATGGGCTGTTTAGATCAAATAATGGAATTCCAAACTCCTTGCAGTTTTTTTCCAGTGCCTGAATCTGGATTGCGGAGATCTGGTCAACTATCGGGAGTGACCTGTTGGAAGTTGGGACGTTGTGATCCATCGTGGCAAACGTAAGGTCTGCCCGTCGCACCTTTCTTTTGTTTAGTCGCAGGCCATCAAATGCCTGCGGCGATGTCACCTCATGGACCATGTGCCGGTCTATGTAGACAAGTGTCCTTCCGTCGATTTCTGCTACCTTGTGCTGGTCCCAGATTTTCTCAAAGAGTGTTCTTCCCATTTATGATCAAGTTAATGCCGACTTAATATAAAATGTAAAATCAGTCCAGCTTGTACTTGAAGAGGCCGCCCGCGGCAATTATTTTTGAGACTATTTCGGAAAACGGCTTCATGGTGTAGACCTCGTTTTTTGTGATGTTTTTTATCTCGTTTTTTTCCGTGTTCACCTCGAGTTGATCGCCATCAGAGATTTTCTTGTATGTCTCCTCGTCTATCTCGATTGGCAGCAGAAACGCCCCGTCCACTGCGTTTCGATAAAAAATCCTGGCAAAGGAAAGCGCCAAGACCCCGTTTATCCCGCAATGCGAGAGTGCAATCGGCGCATGCTCCCTTGACGAGCCGCAGCCAAAGTTTTTTCCTGCAACGATGTAATCTCCCTTTTTGACCTTTGCGTGAAAGTCAGGGTCTATTCCCTCCATTGCGTGCTTTGCAATTTCGTCATAGTCGTGCAGCTTCAGGTACGTACCTGGCAGAATTACATCGGTGTCGATGTTGTCGCGCTCGTACTTGATTACTTTGCCTGCCATCATAGATCCCTTGGGTCGGTTATTTTGCCGGTGACTGCAGATGCTGCTGCGACTAGTGGTGATGCCAGATATGTCTGTGATTCCACGTGCCCCATCCTTCCGGGGAAATTCCGATTAGTTGTGCTGATGCAGACTTCGTCCTTTGCCAATACCCCCATATGTGCTCCGCAGCATGCGCCGCAGGTCGGCGGCCCTACCACTGCCCCGGCATCCAAAAATATCTTGATGAGCCCGTTTTCCATTGCCCTTTTGTATATCGATATTGCGGCAGGCAGTACCTCGGTTCTGATCTTTACCTTTCTCCCCATGAGCACACTTGCGGCCGCTTCGAGGTCCTCGTATTTTGCGCCGGTGCATGAGCCAATGTATGACTTGTCAAGCGGAACGCCAGCTATGTCCCTTACCACTGCAATGTTTTCTGGCGAGTATGGCTTTGCAACAAGCGGTTCTAGCTCTGAGGCCTCATACTCGTAGACTTTGGAATAGCTTGCGTCCTTGTCGCTGTATGCAGGAGAATAATCAGTTGCCCCCCTTTGTGCAAGATAATCAAATGTTTTTTGATCAGGTGACATTATTCCGTTTTTTGCTCCGGCCTCGGTAGTCATGTTTGTAAGTGTCAGCCTTGACTCGACTGACATGTCGGAGATTCCCGTCCCGCCAAACTCCATTGCCGCGTACGCCGCGCCGTCGTTTCCAATGTCGCCGATGATTTTTAGGATGTAGTCCTTTGCCATTACGTTTTGCGGCAATTTTCCGTTTAGCTTAAAGTAAAGAGTCTCGGGAACTTTGAACCAGATCTTTCCGTTTAGTAAGACGTACGCCACGTCGGTATGGCCAAGGCCGCACGCAAATGCCCCAAGGGCGCCGGTTGTGTTTGTGTGGGAATCGCCGCCCACGTAGACCTCGCCTGGAAGCACCATTGCCTCTTCGTGCGATAACGTGTGGCATATCCCGTACTGGCCCATTCCGTACTTGAAGTGTTTTTCAATTCCGTACTGCTGCGTGAATTTTGATAATTTTACAATGTTTTCCGCCGACGCCTTTTCTGCGGACGGGACAAAGTGGTCCTCTGCAACCCAGACCTTTGATGGATCCCAGAGCTTCTCTACGCTCACTCCTTCTTTTTTTAGCTTTTCAAATACCTTGATCACCCCAGGCCCGGAAACATCGTGAATCATTGCCTTGTCGACATTTGCAAATATGATGTCGTCTGGTGCAACTTGTGATTTTCCTGATGCCCGCGCAAGAATCCTTTCTGTTATGTTCACAAGGGACAGATCAGCCAGTTTAGATTAATAGCTTTGCCGCTAAGAAATAAAGATGCGAAAAACGCAACATACGACATGACCCTCAGTGTAATCCCAATCAGAGTTCAGAAAAAAGAGCCCGGCTTTGATCTTTATGGGACCATGGTTGATTCGCTACAAGATGTGGTTTTGGAAAACGGCGACGTCATAGTGATATCAAGCAAGTATGTCGCAAGCTCAAAAAACCGGCTGCTGGACTTGCAGAGGGTGCGGCCATCGTCTGGCGCATCAGAGCTGTCAAAAAGTCACCAGCTCGATGCAAGGTTTGCCGAAATAATCCTGCGCGAGTCTGACGAGATTTTTGGTGGGGTCACGGGGTTTGTCCTCACATCTGCAGACAGCATTTTGGCCCCAAACGCCGGGATTGACAAGTCCAATGTCAAAAAGGGCACAGTCATTTTGTATCCTGACGAGCCATACTTGATCTCAGAGCAGCTCAGGCGAAAAGTCTTCCTTGACTTTGGCATTCATGTCGGAGTGATTTTGGTTGACAGCAGACTGATGCCTGCAAGAGTTGGCACTACTGGTGTTGCCATTGCATGCGCGGGACTCGAGCCGATCCAGGATGTACGGGGACACAAGGACCTTGACGGCAACCCGCTCAAGGTGACCATGAAGGCAACTGCGGATAACCTGGCGTCCATTGCAAATCACAAGATGGGAGAGGGTGACGAATCAACTCCCATTGCAATCATAAAAAACTCTGGCGCAAAACTCACAGCCAGAAAAATAAGACAGGGAGAGATGGCAATCTCATCAGACCAGTGCGTGTACATTCGCGGTTTCCGCAAGTAGAACAGCTTGTTAAAAATATCTCGCCGTTCCTTTAAATAAAACAGCCTTTGAATGCAGCTTGATGCAGTACCTGACAAGATATCCAAAGACACTCTCGCTTGGTGATGGAAAAAAACACACCATAAACATCGACATGAAAGGAGTAGAGCAGCTCTCAATAATCGTCAAAAAAAGCGCAGAGGAGATCCTCAGCATCCTAACAAAGGAGGGATTCACCAAGGTAAAGTTCGAGCACGTGCTGGACTCCCAGATAGGGCACGGCTGGTCGCTCAAGCTGAAAAAGCCATGGGAGATGCACCTGCGATTGTTTGATGTCAAAAAAGGAGTCGTTGCAATCCAGGCCGAAGTCGAGGTATCAAGGGATTATCTGCAGCACTTGTTTTGCCAGAGGACCCCGGTCATATACGAGATTGAAGCCATGCTAAAAAAACACCAAATAGAATACCAGGTGTGGAGCGACAAGGTAAAAAACTACGTACATGCAGTCTTTGACAATTATAAAATAAGTCTCACCACCCCGAGCATCCCGGTTTTTGCGTGGAAGCCGATGCTGTTCGTAATTGGAACTGTGGGGATTTTCTACCTGTGGAAATACCTGAACACAATTTAGCTACATATTATTATCAAGCATGATCTGTGTTTTGAAATGAACACACTAGAGCTTAAGATTCCCGCAAACCATACCATAATTCCTGAAGGCTTCGCGGTCCCCTCTCCGGAGGTCGTCGCACCGCCTTTCCTTCAGGTTTTTTCAAAAATCTTTTAAACTTTAATTAGAATTTTCCAGTCACAATAACCGTTGAGCGACGGCTTTCTTACCACATCTGTTGACTATTTTGGGGTATCGCCCTGGGAAATCGAGATTGTGTACGGATTGTTTTCTGAAAGGTTCCGCGTGCAGCAAAACGAGCTCGAGGAGACTGATCCCAATTTTGTCAGCATGCTAAGTCTGTCCATACCGCTTGAATTCAACGAGGAGTTTTTCAAGTGGTTTGAGTACCGCAGGTGGGACAGGGTCAAGTTTCTCTTCAAGGAGATGAAGAGGCGGCGCGGCAACGACAAAGCCCTGAAAATAGACATCAACTTCCTCGGGGCACCAAAGATAGGGTTCACCCTGGATGTATCAGATCGGGGCTGGTTTGACAGTGCGCTTGAGAAGCTTGACTTTGTAATAGAGCTTATTCCCTTCCACCTGAATTCCAATGACATGCCGCAGGAAATATCCAAGGTCATTTACAAGTTTGATGTCGAGACAAGAAAGTGGAAGCTGCACACATTGTTTGCAAAAGACAAAAAGTTTGTCCTGGTGAACAATTCCTGGAAAGCTGTCATTTGATGTCTTTTTCGAGCGGCTCTACGAGTGAGTGCAGCTCTTTGTATTTCGAGTCCAGGAAATCCAGCGACTCTGCCAGTTTTTTTGACTTGCCGTACTTGAATCGGATGAGCTCCCGGTGGTGCCAAAAGTTTTTTCCTTCACCTAGTGAAAGCGACGTAAAATAATCTGTTCCCTTTACATTGTCCGGGACCTTGATGCTGTACGGGAACAGAAACTCTGCGATGACCCACTCGTCGCCGTCAGGATAGTCTGCGCCGGTCTCCACATCAAAGAAGATGTGCAGAAGGCTTGACTGCATGAGGCCGTCGTCTGGCAGGGTTGGGTGCTTGATGTTTGATTTGCTAAAATCAAGGTTTAGCAGGCTTGGCTCAAAGTACCCCTTGATTATCGCCTTTCGAAATATTTTGTTTGCCTCAGTCAGATTCAATTATAGACTAACCTTCCATGTATCCAGCTAATATTCATTTTACATTTACCTACATTCTAGACGGACAACGAATCTAAAATCTTTGATAAATCGGTTATCGCCTTGCCTTTTTCGGAGATGATCTGTGCGGCCGGGGAGTTTTCCAGATAGTTTGGTATCTTGTCCATTATTCTTCTGTCGTACTGGCTTACTATTTCGTTTTTGTAAAATACGCCGATTGGGATTTTCGTGTCCCATTCTAGCGATTTTATGAGGGCCTGGGTCAGTTTCTCGTTGAGCTCTGCTTCGGTATCATAATGCACTACAGGATCGTAGTTTGTCTCGTCCAGCTTGTAGGTTCGCGGCCGCGGCTGCTTTGTGGTTTCGTCCATCCTGTCCATTCCGGCATACCAGTCCCTTGTGTTGATGTCATTGTATGTCGGGCACGGCTGCAGGACATCCAGAAAGGCAAGTCCCTTGTGCCTTACTGCGGCGACTATCATGTCTTTTAGATGCCTGACGTCATACGCGTATGATCTTGCAACAAATGTGAATCCGCTTGCAATCGCAAGCCCTATTGGGTTTACGTTGTAGTTTGTGTTTGGCGATGGCAGCGATTTTGTTTTTTCTCCAAGCTTGAGTGTTGGCGAGGCCTGGCCCTTTGTCAGGCCATAGACTCCATTGTTGAATATGATGTATGTCAGATCAAGGTTCCTTCTTCCTGCCGCAACAAAATGGCCTACGCCGATACCTAGGCCATCCCCGTCCCCTCCCGCTGCAATGATTGTCATTTCGGGGTTTGCGAGCTTGGCGCCCTGTGCAAATGTCAGGACTCTTCCATGTAGTGTGTGAATGCCATACACGTTAACAAAGTGTGATGTCTTTCCGGAGCATCCTATCCCAGAAAATAGTGACGCCTTGTGCCGCGGGATCTGCATTTCAGACAATGCCATTTGGATTGCGTTGACTATACCAAAGTCGCCGCAGTTGTGCAAGATCGCGTTTTCACTTACGTAGCAGTTAACATCGTCGACTTCGAGATTGTATACTGGGCCGTCATAGTCAAAGCTTTCAATTTTTTTAATTGGAATTAGGACATAATCTGGAGTAAGTATGGATGACGGTGGTTTACCAACATGGCTTTTTGGCTCCATTTTTTCGTCCAGTATTTTGCATAACACTGCAAAATCACGGTCGCTTACGACCTGAATTGAGTACGACTCCCTGTGAATGCCTTTTGCTTTGTTAACAGAAATTATCGGTACTATTCCTTGCCTTAGCAGCAAAGACTTTAGCTGTTCAGACAGGGTCTTTGAGGTGGTCCTAAAGTTCCCACGTATTTGTTCGGTGTTCATCCAGCCATCCCCACGCCACATCCCTTTGATCAGTTCTTTTTGTTTTTGTGCTGAAAGTAACATTGCAAAGTGTGGTATTTTTTTATTGTATGATTTGTGCCCAAACCAGTCCAAAAATACCCTTCCAAGCGGTGCTGAGCAGAAGGTTATCGTGGTTGCGTTTCTTTTTGTGCTTTCTGTTCCGCTCAGACCGAAGGTTTCCAGCATGATGTTTTCGACGTCATTTATGAATTCGACTTCCTTTGAATTGAAGGTAAAACTGATTTCTCTATCATGCACGTATCCTTCTGCGATATAATATCCCATTAGCCTTAGAACATTTTCGTTGAGTTGAATCTTGTTTGGTAGCGGCTTGCTTACGGTGTCTTTTTTCTTTAATTGGTAATCGACTTCGATGTATTCTCTGTCGACTTGTTCTTTTTGGATTGGATACACCACATAGTCTTTTTCTTCAATTTGATCTGCTCGTGTCCAGACGGCATCAAATTTTTTGTTGTGTAGTTTTGAATGCTCTCGTCTTACTATCAGAACCGGATGCTCATCTGTAAGATATGTCGTTCCAAAACATTTTGTTATGATCTTGAAAACTTTGCCCCTATGTATGTGCGCCATGACCTCGCTTACCTTGTGGTAAAGCCCATCTCTTCCAAGAACTCGTTCGCCAACGCTTACTTGCTGTATTTGTTTTACTGACGGATTGCAGTGAAGCAAAGTGTCAGGTAGTACGCATCCTGGGCACCAATCATTGTGCACGTCTGTCTTGTAGTCCCCAAGCTTAAGCGCCATGCATCAGTACCTCCCTTTTTTGCGCGGTTTTTCCTATTATCTTTTTTAGCGATTCGTATATTTCAGTCGAGGTCATCGCCCTTCCAGTGTATTTTAAAATGTAATAGTCTGGTCCCCGCTCCAGGTTTTGCTTTAGCAGATGGCCAAACTGTCCGGTCTGATTTGCCTCGATGTCGACTATTGTTTTTGCGTCCTTGAGCAAAAACTTGACATAGTCAACCGGGAATGGGTGCAGTAGTTTTACCTGGACAAATCCGATTTTGATGTTTTCTTGCTTTAACATCTCTAGCGCATCAAGTATCGGGCCTTTCGGCGAGCCCCAGCTGACGATGCATATCTCTGCTGCTCCAAACGAGACTGCCTGCTCCTCGTCTGGAATCATCTTTAGCGCATAGGCAAGCTTTGAGTTGCGCTTGTCCATCATTTTTACCCTCAGCTCCGGGTCCTCTGTGATGTGGCCCTGCTCGTCGCTTTCGTCGCCCGTGTTCCAAAAGATTCCGCCCTCAAGCCCGAGCTTTGATCTTGGCGAGATGCTGTCCTTGGTCAGCTCGAATCTTTTGTAGCTGTCGCCATCGATTTTGTCAAGAAGCTTTCCTCGGTTTATTGCGATTTTGCTAGTATCGAATCTGTTGCATGTCACCACAGAGCTTGCAAGAAACTTGTCCATCAGGTGTATGACGGGCAGCTGGTAGAATTCCGCATAGTTAAAGCATCTTGCGGTATCGTAGAAGCTCTCCTCTACATCACCCGATGCATAGACAATTCTCGGGAACTCTCCGTGGCCTGCATGGATTGTAAACAACAGATCGTCTTGCCCGTGTCTTGTTGGCAGGCCTGTCGATGGTCCGCTCCTTTGATAGTTTGTTATTACAATTGGAACCTCGTTCATTCCAGCCCACCCCAGTGCCTCTGCCATGAGAGAGAACCCTGGCCCGGACGTACATGTGGCAGAACGCGTGCCGGTGAGTGCCCCACCTATTGTCATTCCTATAGCAGAGATCTCGTCTTCTGTCTGCACCACCAGCGTTGAGCCAGGCCTGTTGTTTTGCACATCAAAGATCTCGTTTGATTCCAGAAATACGCTTTCATCAGATGCCGGCGTGATTGGGTAGTACGGCTGGAATCTGCATCCACATGCAATTTTCCCCAGCGCCGTTCCCTGATATCCCTGAACCATTATGGTTTGGGAGTTTTTTGTGGTGGCGTTTAGTGAAAATGTAAAGTCGGTGAATCTCGCGGAGGCATAGTTGTATGCATAGTTTGCGGCATTTTTGTTCATGTCTGCAACTGCCTGCTTTTTTGCAAATATCACGCCGATTGATTCCAGCAATGTTTTTGGCGACATTTTTAGCACGCCAAGCGAAAACGAGACGCTAAGAACGTTGTACATTCTTACCATTCCCTTTAGTCTCGGGTTGTTGGTTTCATCTGCCATGTTTGATAGAACGTCCTTGAAGGATATTGGATAGAGTTTTACCCCGTTTTCTTTTGCCAGCTCCAATACGTCTTGGATCGTTGGTTTTTTGTTCTTTGAGGCAAGGTGAGCCAGAAGCTTGGATTTGTATTGGGCATCAAGTGTATGGACTTCGTCTACCTTTGTGGCAGAAAGCTCCGAGTCATAGATTATTGCGCCGTCCTTTACCACTTCTGAATAATGTCGGAAAATTGTCTCTGCATCAAACGCGACCATCATGGTGACGTCGTTTACGTTTGAGCGGACTGTTTTGTCAGAAACCCTTACAACAAAATAACTGTGCTCGCCTTTGATGTTGGAATAAAACTCTCTTTTTCCAAAGATGTTATACCCAAGGGCTGCGCATGAACGCGAAAAAATGTTTGCTGCCGATTCCACACCGCTTCCTTGCGGGCCCCCAATCATCCAGCTAATGTCAGTAGTCACTGATTTCCTATGATTTTTTGGTTATTAAGAATATGTATAGATGTATCAACCACCGGTTGCGGCCTCAAAAAGCGCGCACTCGCACTTGTCACGCTCGCCGCAATATGGACAGACGCAGACACATTTTTCAATTGCGTTTCCGCACTCTACGCACAGCGCAAACTCTTCCTCGTCTTTTCTCTTCTTCAAAGTTATCATAGTACGGACAACAAATGTTATAAAGATTTGAAGAAAATGTCGCGTAAAGTGACCAGCACAAAACCCCAAGTCCTGCTTACAAGAAGGCTGCACGAGTTTGCTCTAAAGGAGATGCAGAAAAAATACTCCATCCACGTACATGCGGGAAAAATCCCCATGCCAAAAAAACTGCTGAAACAAAAAATAAGAAAAGCAGACGCGCTTGTCTGCTTTCCATATGACATGATAGATGCTGAGATAATCAAGAGTGCAAAAAACCTCAGAGTGATCAGCACGTACAGTGTTGGGTATGACCACATCGACATCAAGGCGGCAAAACGGCGCGGCATCAAAATTGGATACACCCCCGAAGTGCTAACAAACGCCACTGCAGACCTGACAGTCGCACTGATGCTTGATCTGATGCGCAGGGTCACGGAGGGCGACAGGCTGATCAGGGCAGGAAGATGGTGTGTGATCTTTGGCGCACATGATTATGTTGGATTTGATCTGGAAGGAAAGACGCTTGGCATATTCGGGATGGGAAGGATAGGCCAGGCAGTGGCAAAGAGAGCGGACTCGTTTGGGATGAAGATCATATATCACAGTAGAAAAAAACTGTCTTCCGCATTGGAGAAAAGACTCCATGCCAAATACGTCAGCTTTGATGACATGGTCAGAAGCAGCGATGTCATATCTGTCCATGTTCCACACGGCAGGGAAACTGACAAGATAATCGACATCAAGGTTTTCAAAAAGATGAAAAAGTCGGCAGTTTTGATCAACACCGCACGGGGCAAAATAATCAGTGAGAAAGACTTGGTGGATGCACTGAAAGCAAAGATGATTGCAGGTGCCGCACTTGATGTCTTTGAGACAGAGCCAATTGGAAAAACGCACGAGCTTGCAAGACTGGAAAATGTCGTCCTGGCGCCGCACATAGGAAGCTCGACTGCACAAACCAGAAGAAAGATGGCAGAGATCGCGGTGCAGAATTTGATCCTAGGCCTTGACGGAAAGAAGATGGTTTATTCGGTCTAAAGCTGGATCAGGTCGTCTGGGTTTCCCTTGATGCAGTCCGTGCCGACTGCCTTTAGCTGTACAAAATTTATTTTGCCGTTTGGTATTTTTCCTTCTTTTTGCAGTATCTCGAGTCTCCCAGTCAGGTCGTTTTTGTGGTGCTCGCACGTCACGCCTATCATGTACTCGTCGGCGTCTGCCACAACCGAGATGACAAACTCCGGCGGGTTTACGCAGCTCCGTCCTTTTTGTTTTACAGAACACCTGTCAGGGAACAATGATTGCTGGTTTTTTTAAAACAATATTAATTTTGGTCGCCACTTCAGGGCATTTTGTCAATTACTTTGTGATAGTCCCAGACTGCGGGCTTTGGTTTGGCATGGCCCAGAACTCCCTTGTCTGCGAGTTTTTTTACCACAAACGCAGCATACGCCGGTGCGCCTGTCGCCCCAGGCGAATTGTAATTGATGATGTGGAACGAGTTTTGAGTTTGTAGCTCCAGAATTTCTGAGAGAAACTCGCCATTTTTTGTCACCACAGGGCTGCGTATCCCGGCGGTCCCGCGCTTTGTAAAATCTGACGGCTTGGCTCCGGGGATGAACTGCCTTACTCTGTTTACCATAACAGTCTTTGATAGCGAGCTTTTCCATTCCTTTGATACCAGCGATAAGAACTCTGGGTTGACCAGTAATTTTCTAGAGCTTCCGCTCAGAATTTCCTTTAGCTTTGATAGCGCTTTTGGCACGCTTCCCACATAGCCGGAATACGTCTCTGGCTCTGCCACCGGCACCGCGTTTGGGCCTATCTCGGTTTGCCCGCCTGCTTTTTTGATCCAGTGCGGATCAAGGAACGGAAAGTTCGAGAACTTTGGAATGGTATAGATGTTTGTGCCAACCAAGTTTGCGCATTTTTCCTCGGCGACCCAATATTCGCCCCTAAAATGAAGGACCGAGTAGTCTTTTGCAAGGCCGAACTTTTTTGCCAGCTCAAGTGCGTGCCCTCCTGCGCAGTTTATCATGAATTCACATTCAATGGAATCATCATCGAGGATCAGCTGGATTGTGTCACCTTGTTTGATGTCAAGCACTTTGTGGTTGAACAGAAATTTTGCCCCCTGGCTTTCTGATAATTTTGATAGATGGTTTGTCATAATCCCATAATCGGTTGATACATCACGACTACAGTAAAGGCCGGAATAACACTTGAGGTTTGGCTCTTTTTTTGACACCTGAGCCGAGTCCAACAGTTCAAGCTCGTTGTCTGCAATTCCGTTTTGGCTGCCCCATTTGAGGTATTTTTCCAGAGTCTGGTGCTGTTTTTCATCCTGAGCCACCTCGATTGTGCCACATTTTTTCCATGGGATGTTTTTTTCCAGCGCAAGATCCTCCCAGAGATCATGCGAGATCAGTAAAGCCTGTGCTATTGTTTTCTTTTTTTGCGGATCAAGATAGAATGGTGAGTGGACTACGCCGGTGTTTTTGCTGCTTGCATGAGCTGCAACGTGGCTTTCTTTTTCAATGACGCAGACCTTTAGGTCATAAAGCACAGAAAGCCAGTATGAGATTGCCGTTCCAAGGATTCCCCCTCCAATTATCGCAAAATCAAATTTCTGCACAAATAGTGAATGGATCTGTCGTTAATTAATTATTGAAGTTTTTATTATGAGAAAAATGAAAGATGGACCTATTTTATGAATGGCCAGACTTATTTTAAAAGTCCATTTTGATAACCTGAGACAAATTCTTCTCTAGTTATTCCGCAATCATCCAAAATTTGTAACATCAGACCAGTTCCAATATCATCATTTTTTGATGGTACAGATGTAAACTTGTGTTTGCTGTCATTATGTATAGATACATGGCTTCCTTTTCTATGGGATACTTCGAATCCTTTTTTATTAACAAGATACTTTATTAGTTGATTACCTGAGACTCGAGGAATTTTGCTCATTAATATTTGCGGACGAATTTAAGACTAAAACTTTTGTCTTTGTTAAGATGCTCCACCATCAATTCGATTGCTTCTTTGATGTTAACTTTTGCTTCCGCCTCGGTCTTACCTTCAGCGTTTGCATGGAGCTCGTTGCATCTTGCAAAGATCATGCCATCTTCATCCTTATCTAAAATTACTTGATAGATCTTTTTTGATACAGCAGATGTAGAATGTTGCATCTATAGTATAATGTCGATACGAGATATAAAAAGAATAGTAGCCATTGACTTACAGGAATTGAACTCCTGTATTCATGCGATAGCAAACTAGATTCCGTGTGCTTGGAACATGAATGGACTGAATGGAATTCGAACTTTAAAACAAAAGGCGCCGGGAGAGAGATTTGAACTCTCGGACCCTTGCGAGTACGCGCTTTATGGTTTTTTGAATTTCCAGGCGCGCGCCCTACCAGGCTAGGCGACCCCGGCACGTGTCTTTTGGACAAAATCTCTAACAAATTATTCATTATATAATGGGTGTTTTTGGAATGCTCGAAAATTAATTTTTTAGTAGGACATGCATCAGTATGATGTGAGATGAGTGCATTTGATTTTGCCGCAATGTGTGAAAAAGTTTTCAAGGTAGACGACAAGATAAGATCCGCCAGGGCGATAAACAACAAAGGAAAGATGATTGCCGGCGGAATGAGGCCTGGCCTCAAGGCTCTAGAAGAGTCCAAAAAAGACGAGATGCTTTTCATGGAGCTCTCGCTCAGGGTGAGAATGCGCCATGAATTTGACGAGGAGTTTGGCCCTGTCGAGTTTTCGCTTTCCTATAGAAGCAAGATCATTCTCATGAGCTTCCCAATAACAGACCATGTCCTTTTTGTGAGCGCCGAAAGGCAGATTGATCTAAGCAAGGTTCCCTTCAAGATCCTAGAAATAATCCAGTCGTCCACCTGAGCGCTGCCTTGCCAGATGTTTAGATTTAAAATCCCCTAGTTTTTGATGAATTTTTCAAGCTCTGTCTTGGCTTGCGGATCACTCATTTGTTTTGGCGGGTGCTTCATCAAATACGCGCATGCCGGAATTACTGGGCCCCCGAGCTTCCTCTCCAGTGCAAGCTTTGCAAGCCTTACTGCGTCAATTACAATTCCAGCAGAGTTCGCCTTGTCGTCCACTTCGAGTCGCACTTCCATGTTGTACGGGATGTTTGCCCACTGCCTTCCCTCTATTCTCATGAACATCAGTTTTGTGTTGCCTAAAAACGGAATAAAGTCGGACGGGCCGACGTAGATCTGATCATCTGCCAGTCTTTGAGTGAGCTGGCTCTGGACGCTTTCTGTTTTTGAGATTCTCTTGCTGACGAGCCTCTCCTGCTCTTTCATGTTCAAAAAGTCCGTGTTTCCGCCAACGTTTATCTGGTAAGTTTTTTCAATCTTTGTTCCGCGATCATCGCAGAGCCTGGCCAGTGTTCGGTGCACTATTGTGGCGCCGACTTGGCCCTTGATGTCATCCCCAATCACCGGGAGTTTTTTTGCCGCAAACTTTTGGCCCCACTTGCCGTTTGATGCGATAAACGACGGGATGCAGTTTACAAATGCAATATCATTATCAAGACAGGTCTGCGCCCAGTACTGGGTTGCCTTTTCAGAGCCGACTGGAAGATACGATACAATTACTTCGGCTCCGGTTTTTTCTATTGTCTTTTTTATTTCCTTTGTTATTTGCTCGGTTGATCTTTTGCTCTTCACTGGCTTGACGCGGTTTTCCACCCATATCCCTACGCCGTCAAGTGCTGGGCTTTCATAGACTAGTGCCTTTGTCTTTGGCATTGTTTTCTTTGGGACCCAGTTGACCATGTTTGGGTATGCGTAGATTGCCTCGTTGATCGACGTGCCTATCTTGTTTGCGCCAACGTCAAATCCCGCTACAAAATCTAAATCATGAATCGAGTATGCCCCGATCTTTTCGTGCATTATTCCAATTACTTGCTGCTTTGGGTTTTTCTTGTAGTATTCAATTCCCTGGATAAGGCCTGAAAAACAGTTTCCTATGCCGACTAGCCCCACCTTGATTTTCTTTGCCAAACTCAACTGTGGTTTCGTTGAACTTGTTTTAAATTTTCCTACGGCTCACTTGAGGAGATTTAGTGTGATGCTGTCACTTATTTTTTGGTCGTTTTGCTCGTAGGCAAACGAGTCTATGACGTAGCGGCCCTCGATGATTTTGGAGCTGTCGTTTTTTTGCTGGTTCCACTCAAATGCGTGTTTTTGTTTTGGCGCCAGCTTTAGGCCATCAAAGGATGTGGAAAAAAAGACCGTCCCATCAAGTGCCCTTATTTGCAGGCTTGGCATGTCGTCTGAAAAGGTAAGCTCCGATGTTCCCGAGTTGATTATCTGGATCAGGATGTTCTCGCCTATCTTGTAGTCGTTTTTGTCAACGTGTATGGAAACCGACGGGCCCTGCACAAACTCGATTCCCTGCGAGCTCAGGCTTTGAAGATACACGCCGATAGTGGCAGATGCTGCTACCCCTGTGAGGACCGCGATGGCAAGGCCTTTTGGAATCATTGTGGAATGGTCCTTGAGCGCCAGCTTTTCGGATATGTGTTTGGCGCCATGATTATTCTGTTTGTTTGAAACGCGTATCCCCTTGTTGCGTCCTTGATTTCTTGTTCTGACATGAGTGCCTCTGCAAGTGCGACGATCTCTCCTTTTTGCGTGTATATTCCTACCAGGTCTCCCTTGGATATACCGGGGGAAATTTGGAGAACTCCCGGGATTGCGAGCTGTGCCCCGTGGCACAGGGCATCGACTGCCGAGTCCCGAATCACGACTGACTTTATCTCGCTTAGCGCGTGCTCGATTGGCATTATCAGTTTGTATAGCTTGGAGGCATCGCTTGTTTCCTTCCAGTGCGCATAAGCGTCTGCAAGCTCGTGCAGTGTGACAAGCTTCATTTTGTTTTCATCGAACTGGTGGACTCTGGAGCGGCGGAGCTCAATCATTGTAGCGCCAGGCCCCAGTATCTCGCCGATATCGTAATACAGCTTACGGATGTACGTTCCGGCCTCGCAGAGTATTCTGAGCAACAAGAGTCGTTCTTTTTGCTCCACGACATCTAGCTCGTAAATTGTTCTTGTCCTGGTTTGGCGCAAGACTGCAGATCGTTGCGGCGGTTTTTGAAATATCTCTCCCTTGAACATGTTCAGAACTGTGTCAAGTTTTTCTTTGCTTGGGAGGGAGTGCAGTCTGCCAAGGCCATAGTATTCCTTTGGCCCAAGCAACAAGACCCCAAGTGCCTTTGTAGCTTCGCCTAGGCCCAGCGGCAGGACACCTGAGACCTGTGGGTCAAGCGTCCCGCTGTGTCCGATTTTTGGGAGCTCCAAGATTCTTTTTGCCCACGCCACTGCCTCATGGCTTGTGGGTCCTGGCGGCTTGTCCAAAAGAATCAGGCCGTAGTTTAGCAGGTCCTTGATTGATCTCTTGTCATAGTATACGCCATACTGGTCGTTTGTTATGTCCTCGTCAATTACAACAAGATTTGCAAGGTGCGGCAGGCTCAAATCAGGCCCCTCACCTTTTGTATGGCTGCATCAAGGACGCTTTTTGCATCAAGGCCGTCCGTGTTAATCACAACATCAAACACCGACAGGTCATCGCCAAACTCAAAGCCGTAAAGCTTTTTGTACAAAGCCTTGTTCTCATCATATCTTTTTTTGACAATGTCGATGGAGTCCTGGAGTGATGTGTTGTCCCTAGTCTGCATCCTTTTTGCGCTGTTCTCGCGCGAGCCCCCAAGCCAGATCTTAATTCCTCCCTTTACAAGCCACGGAAGCGTGTAGCTTGTAATGACTACGCTCCCCTTTAGAAAAATCTCCTTTAGCTTTTCGTCTACTTTTTTGTCAAACTCATAGTTGTCCTTTCTTTGGTTTAGGAATGCCATTCCCTCTTTTGTGTCCCACCAGTCAGCCCCGCGTGTTTTGAATCCAAGCTCCTCTGCCAGTTCCTTTAACACATCTCCGCCGCTGAGGCTTTTTAGGCCGAATTCTTTTGCTAGGCCTTGCGAGATTGTAGTTTTGCCAATAGCTGGAGGACCTGAAATGATTATTGACTTTGGCAAACCTAAGTTATATCCATCGATGTCTTGGTGAGCTTCATTATTATTCCGCTAAATGCAATCGATCCCAAGAAATACCAGGCCCAAAAGTAAACGTCGTTTACATTGTGGCATACTTTGCCATCTACTTTTTCAGCTACACATGTAAGCTGGAAAAAGTCGCCGGGGATCACATTTAGTGAGATTGGGGATATTGCCACAATATATGGAAACAGTGGGGGGAGGACAAAATAGAAAATGAGAATCAGCGGGACAAATGTAATCATCATTGGCCTCATGTTCATTTGCATCATTTCCTGGTTCAGTCTTGACATGTATGCCGATTTTTTGTTGAGCTCCGCCTGCTTTTCTGTGTCCTTTGCCCGGAATGCGGCCATTCGTTCTTTCTGCCACGCGCGTGTCTCCTTCATGATTCTCTGGAGTTTTTCCTGATCAACTAGCTTTTTGCGGACCCCGGAGTTGAATAAGTTGAGGAGGAGTGCAAAGCCCAAAATCCCAAACATTGCCGGGACCATTCCCTTCACTACAGGGTCTGCGCTTCCAAGCGGCCCCTGGCTTATTCCAAAGAGGTCGCCCTGCAGAAATATCGATTCCAAAAAATGTAAGATTACGATTGGTTCCATATCAAAGACCTATTGCGTTTATTACCTCATCGGCGGCCTCTTCAACCTTTCCTTCAGAGTTCAGGATTGACTTCATTGGCGAGCCAATCAGCACGGCGCAGCTTGAGACCATCGCCTCCTGTACTGAGAGCTCTTTTTTGATATTGTCAATAGATATGATGTCCCGGTCTCGTGTCGTGTCCTTCATCCTTCGGTTGTAGATTTCTTCCGGCCTTGCTGAAACAGTAATGAGGTTTGCCGGCTGGAGCTCTTCTAGAACATGGTGCGGAAGGCCCGGATAGAACCCTTCCTTTGTTGAGATGAATGCGTGTGTATCAATGATTACGACATCCTGATCAAAGCTAGAGATTTTTTTTGCGGCCATTTTCTGCAGATCCCTTTGTTTTTTCACCGGCAGCTTTCTTAGTTCGTCCCTTGTCTGGATGCCAATCTTTTTTGCCTCCTCCAGCATCACGGTTCCAAAGCTGTGCACACTGACGCTTTTTTTCTTGCTGTTTAGTATCTCGACTATTTTGGAAACTAGTGTAGTTTTGCCAACTCCCGCAATGCCGACTATGATGACTTTTTTACTTTCGCCCAAGCAACGCACCCAGACGTGGCATGACAACTTCGACTTGTTCTCGAATTAGCTGTTGATAGTAGTTTATCAAAATGTCCACCATGAGCAGTATTCCAATGCCGCTACCAAACACCCCAAGAACATCCGAGATTCCTGCAAGCGCCCCAAGTATGGCAGAGCCAATTATTGTTACGGACGGAATGTATTTGGCAAGTAGTGCCTCTACTGGCTGGTTTGACTTTCTAAAGCCCGGAATCTGCACGTCTGCATCCAGGAGGTTTTTTGCAGCGCTTTTTGGAGAAAGGCCTCCAAGCTCCACCCAGAGCCTTCCAAATACGACTACAATAGCTATCATAAAGATCACATATCCCACTGCCCTGAGCGGATCAGCTGCGGCAAGCTCGAGGCCCCTTGGGGGCGTGATATAGTAGACGATTCCGCCTATCGGAGTGGAGGGGCTAGTCGGATCAAACTGCGCCAGTACATTGAACAATGCGTTGTTGTTTCGCGGGTTTATGTTTGCCCACAGCATTTGGCCCATAAAGATTGCGTTTGCAGTAAGTGCCGATGCCAAGATTACCGGTATGTTTGAGACGTACATTAGTTTGATTGGATATGTTGCGGAGAACCCTCTGTACTTTGTAGACACTATTGGGATCTCGATTTTGATTGCCTGGGTATACACTAGGATCAAAAGTATTCCTGCAGTAATGCCAAGGCCAAACAGACTAGGGAGCTGGTTTGTCCTAAAGATTATTTCCAAAATGTTTCCCGGCATTGCCGATGGGGTTGTGAAAAATTGGGCCATGAATGGGAATATCCCTATCATCCCCCCGTCCCCTGCCGGTAGCGGGCTAAAGAGGCTCCACAAAATTTGCTGGGCAACTCCTGCCATGATGAAAAGACTGATTCCGCTGCCAAGGCCCCAGCCCTTCTGGATGAGCTCGTCTAGGAACATGATTATTATCGAGGCCGCAATAAGCTGGCCGATTATCACATATAATACATTAGGATTTGTGATGCCTGGTCCGTATACAGCTACGGCGTACACTACTGATTCTACAATTATTACGATATAGGTGACAAGTTTTGTTGCAGTCTGGAAGACTCCTCGTTCCTCTGGCTTCTTAAAGTCGAACTTGAGAATCTCGGATCCCTTTAGCAGCTGCATCAATAGTCCTGCGGTGACTATTGGCCCAATTCCCAGCTCGACTAGCGTGCCTTGCTGGGATGCAAAGATTACCCTGGCAAACTGTAAAAAGTCGAACTCTGGTGCAGATGCACCAAAGAGCGGCGTCTGGCCCATCACTTGGTAAATCAGCAGCGCTATTCCGCACCAAATCAGCCTGGTTTGAAGTGAGAGCTTCTTTTTTGGCTTTGGAACCTGGACTAGGTACGGCTCTGCCTTTTCAACAATTTTTTTAACGAATCCAGTTGCTGTGCCTTCAGTCAGCAGCCAACACCTCTCCACCCGCTTTTTTGATCTTGTCTTCTGCAGCTTCGGTGTATCTTCCGATTTTGATAGAGTAGGCATTCTTTGTCTGCCCGCCACCGAGAAGTTTGTCGTAGCCGAGTGCGTCAAGATCCAGTGCTCTTCTTCCTCCTTCTTGCTTGCCGTGTTTGGCAAAAATGTCGTCCAGATCTCTTATGCTGGCCCACTTTTTCGTTATGATTGGGTGAGGTGTATGAGTAGAATCATGACCAAAGTGATCAGGATCGAATTTGAGTAGCGAGCTGTACAGGTGCTTGTGCATTCCTGACTTGCCTAGGCCTCCCTTGTGGCCGCTTGCTCTGTGCTGTCCAATTTGTCCCCAGCCGTGCGTTCTTGAACCCCTGAATTTTCTTGTCTTTCGAAGTCGTGTTGCCAACTAAATCATTCTCCTGACAAGCTCGACTAGGTCTTTGTTTTGTCCAAGTATTCCACCCTCACCATAGGTCTTCCTTGTGCTTCGTCGGAAGCCTTGTCTTGGGGGAGCCAGTGCAAACCAAGGTTTGATTGGATCGATTTTATTCATAGAAACTTTGCCCTCGCTGACAGATGTTGCGAGATCGTCAATTGTTTTAAAACCAAGCTTCGTCAGATCGTCGCTTGTGATTTTCTTGTATCCGGCCTTTCTTCCCTTTTTGTCCAAGAGTTCTTTTGTGATGTCCAGGTTTGTTTCCTGCCAGGATACGTAGTGTTTTACCTTATTTAGCATGCCGTGCGTGTTGTCCTTTGCCGGGATGATTGTTGCGCGGAATTTTTTGTCAAGCTTGAGTAGTGTAAGCGTGGTTTTTGCCCAGTGTGGAACGTTGATCTGCCCACTCATTCTCACAACAAGATATGCTTTTACCATTTCAATCAACCTTGACTAAATGTTTGCCTGAGGCATTCGAGTACTGCTTTTGAAGTAGAGTTCATCGTAGCTGTGGAGCCCTTTGCTGTTGTCCATGCGTCCTTTAGTCCTGCGAGCTTGAGGAGATTTCTGATCTTGCCACCGGCCACGAGTCCAAGTCCCCTTGGTGCTGGGACTATCTCGACTACGACGCTTCCGCCTTTTCCGCGGACCTTGAATGGTACGGAATGGGCTTGGTCGCATCTGCACTCCCAGCTTCCGCATCCTAGCTTGACTGGGCTGACGTTAAGATAAGCATTAGTCGTTGCCTTTTCGATTGCAACTCTCATTTGTTTTGATTTTCCTTGGCCTATGCCGAGCCAGCCGTTTCCATTTCCAGCTGCCACCATTGCCTTGAACTTTGTTCGCTGTCCGTTTGGCGTCATGGTCTGGACCATTCCGACATCGATTACCTCGCTTTTCAGATCCGGCAATAATTTTTTTATGATTCCTGCTTCTTGAATTCTCAGTCCGTTGGAGTAAATCTCATCCATTGTGGTGACCAGGCCTGCGTCAACTTTTTTGCCGAGCTCTGTTCTTGGAACCCACGGCGCTTCCTCCCTTCTGGGTGGTCTCCTGTCTCCCCGCGGTCTCTGGGATGCTTCGCTCATTTCTACTTGACCTCCACATCAATTGTGGATTTTATTTTTGCTACATCGTTTTTTACTTTGAGGTGCTCGCCGCTTATTCTGTCCTGGCTTGGAAGCGTTTCCTGGTCAGCTGGGATTTGGAGGCCTGCGTCGATTGCTCCCTTTAGAGCTGCGGCCATTCTTTGAGTGTATTTTCTCGTACCGCTGTACAAGATTACCTCCTTTGTTCCCTTGGAAAGGGCCTTTTTTGCTGCAAGATATCCAGTCAGGTAAGCTGCAGGTACGTTTTTTCTTGATCCCTTCCAGCCCTTGCCTAGGAGAAATCTGGAATGTGCAGAGGCAACTACCTTGTCTCCGACAAGTTCCGGTTTATGGATTTGAACTAGGGTATTTTCATTTGAAATTTGAACAGTGACAAAGTCCTGTCTGCTCATTAGCATTAGCTTGCGCTTTTTGTAGTTGGTCTTTTCTTCACGTAATCGTCGCAGTATGGTCGAATAAGCCATTGTGATATTGATGAAACTTTTCAGATGTCTTATAAACCTTAGACGTTCATCGACGCGAGCAGTGCTTTTTGAGAATGGAGTCGGTTTTCTGCCTCATCCCAGACAACGGACTGCGGCCCGTCAATTACAGATGCAGTCACCTCTTGGCCCCTTTTTGCCGGCAGGCAGTGCATGAAAATAGAGTTTTTCTTGGCTTTTGCCATGAGCGACGAGTTTACCTGATATTTTGGAAGGAATTTTTTGAGTCGCATTGGATCGTCGTGAATCGACACAAAGGTGTCCGTTGCGATTACGTCGGAGCCCTTGACAGCTTTTTGCGGATCCTGTGTCAGCTCGATGTCCACTAGTTTTTTGCATTCTTTTACAACCTTTGCGTTTGGCGCAAACTCGCTTGGGGTTGCAATCGACATCGAGATTCCAACTTTGGCGCACCCGTAGAGCATAGAGTTGCAGACGTTATTGCCGTCTCCAACCCATGTGAGCTTCAGTCCGTCAAGGCGCCCTTTCTTTTCCTTGATTGTCATCAAGTCCGCAAGAATCTGGCATGGGTGAAACGAGTTTGATAGGCCGTTGATTACTGGAATGCTAGAGTTTTTTGCCAGCGTTTCGATGGCAGAATGCTCGTAAACTCGGGCCATCAGGACGTCTGCATACAGCGACAGTGTCCTTGCAGTGTCCTCAATTGTCTCACCCCTTGACAACTGGAGGTCCTGTGATGACATGTTTACTGCATAGCCTCCAAGCTGGAACATTCCTGTCTCAAAGCTGACACGCGTGCGCGTCGAGGGCTTTTGGAAAACCATCGCCAAGACTTTATTTTTTAGCAGTGGTTTTGAAATTCCTTTTTTTAGATCTTTTTTTAGCTTGAGTGCGAGATCCAGCACGTGCAGGATTTCTTTTTTATCAAGCTCCCCAAGTGTCAAGACATCTTTAGTTTTGATCATTTTTTCAGCCATCCAAAACGTCCTTTCTTTGGTTTTTCTTCCTTGTCCTCTTTAACTTTGTCATCGTGAGGCTCGGGTTCTTTGTTTTCTTCTTTTGGTTGCTGGCCGGGTTTTGGACGGCCGTCTTTGATCCAGTTCCTGATTTTATTTCCTAGCGCAAATGCATCGTCATCGTTTTCTGGTGGAGGTACGTCGTACAAAGCTGCGTAAAGCGATATGTCGTCGTCATCTATTCCATCAAAGGGATCGGAGCTTTTCTTTTCTGGTTTTGGTTTGGTTTCTTGTTTTTGAGCTGGTTTGGCCTGTGGTTTTATTTCTGGTTTGAGCTCTGGTTTGGTTTCCTGCACTGGTTCTGGTTTTGGCTCTGATTTGATTTCTGGTTTTGGTTCTATTGTGGTCTCTGGTTTGATTTCTTGTGTTGGTTTTGGATTTAGTTGTGGCGGTGTGGTCGGAGCGCTTTTGCCAAAGACTGTTTCAAGAAACACGTTCTTGTCAAACGGCTTGAGGTCAGAATACTCCTGCCCCACGCCAACGTAGATCACCGGTTTTGATGTTATTTTGACTACGGACAGTGCCGCCCCGCCCCTTGCGTCGGCATCACTTTTTGTCAGTATCGCCCCGTCAAATGTTACGTGCTGGAAAAACTCTCGCGCCTGGTTCACAGTGTCGTTTCCTGCAAGGGAATCACCTACGAAAATCTTCAAGTCAGGCTTGACGACCTTGGTTATTTTCTCGATTTGCTCCATCAGGTTTTTGCTTGTCTGCATCCTTCCTGCAGTGTCGATTAGCACGCAGTCGACTTTGTGCGATTTTGCATAAAGTGACGCGTCCCTTGCAACCGCAGCAGGGTCTGCGCCGTAGTTTTGCGCGATTATCTTGATGTTCAATCGGTTCGCGTGCTCTGTGAGCTGCTCTATTGCCCCGGCCCTGAATGTGTCGGCCGCCGCGATTACGACTGAAAACTTGTTTTCTTTTATCAGGTGGGCAATCTTGGCAAGGGTGGTGGTCTTTCCGGTGCCGTTAATCCCGACAAACAATATCACACATGGCTCATTGGAGCTTTTTTTCGAGTTAATTTTTCCAAGTATGTCAGTGGTTCCAGCAGCGTCAAACAAGCTTGAGATGATCTGGATCAGCGAATTTTTGACAAACTCCTCGATTTCCTTTTTGTCAACCGAGGTCCCAATGAGCTTGGTTTTTAGATCAGACTTGATGGAATCGATCACTTCTGTGGCAACATCCGACTCCATCAGAGCTATCTCTAGCTGAAACAAAACATCGTCTATGTCGCTTTCCTTTAGCTCCTTTTCGCTTAGGTTCTTAGCTACACTTGAAAAAGCGCTTCGTAATTTATCAAACATTAAAACCACTTATTTCTGCGAAGGTTTTGCCGGCTGCAGGATATTGTTCATTTCCTGTTTTAGGTGCTCGAGCCGCATCATTGTTTCGTGTTTTTGTGCGGACGTCTCATTTAGCGCAACCTGAAGCTCCTTTATCCTTGTCTCGAGATGATTTATGGCAGAGTTGTGATCTTTTTCTACGGCAATTCCCGCGCCGACATCTAGCAAAACTTTGGAATCGCCAGACACGTTTGCCTTAACATACGTCCCAATTCCGATTGGGACAAGCGAGTCTGCTTGCGGGTTTTGCATTATTCCCCTGATGGATTCTATTGATCCCACTGCCTCTCGCAGGTAACCCACGATTGCCGCCTCTTTTTGATCCAGGTTTGCTGCAAATGTTTCAAGCATCTGCATCTGATACAGAAACTGCTGGGCTTGCTCTTCGCTCATTTACAAAAAAGCGTTTGAGATGGCTATAAATGCATTCATGGCTAAACGAGCTTGGAAAATGGCATCAAAGAAATCTGGAAAATTTCTCAGGGCAAAATCTGGCTGGGCATATCCGTACAAAAAAGAGCATTCTACAGACAAGCTCAGGATCAAATTAATGCTGAATGAAAAAATCAGGGGGGACAGGATTGTCGGCCTAAAGGCAAGAATCGAATCAGGCCAGGTGCACCAGCTGCACACGCATGAAAACGAGTATGTCATTGTTTACTCTCTTAGCGGGAAATGTCTTGTCACGGTTGGAAAGAACACAAGGACGGTTTTGCCTGAGACCATGATCTTCATTCCACCAAAAATCCCACACAGGTTTTACAACAAATTTTCCACTCCATGGGAAGGAATCGCGTTTGCAGTTGGAACAAAATCCAAGATCCACAACATCTGGATGGAAATCTGAACAAAAAAAGAAGATAAAATTATTTAGACTTGGAGTAGCGCTTGTCTACTTCGTCCCAGTTTACAACGTTCCACCATGCACCTACATAGTCTACTCTTTTGTTTTGGTACTTGAGATAGTATGCGTGCTCCCAAACATCCAGTCCAAGCAGCGGAACGAGTCCCTCTGTTCTTGGGCTTGTCTGGTTAGGCATTGATTTGTATTCAACACCATTTGATTTTGGATTGAAGACTAGCCAACCCCAGCCGCTTCCTTGGATTGCGGTGGTTTTTGCTGAGAACTGTTCTTTGAATGCGTTGAAGTCACCAAATGTCTTGTTGATTGCGTCAGCTACTGCACCACCTGGCTGGCCTCCGCCATTTGGTTTCATGTTATTCCAAAATAGCCTGTGGTTATCGTATCCGCCGCCGTGGAAATTGATCGCTCCACGTACTGCATCCGGCACTTGGCTTATGCTTGCAAGGACGTCAAGCAGGTCTTTGCCTTGAAGATCGGCTGGAAGCTTGTCCCATGCATCGTTTAGCCCGTTTGTGTACGCCTGGTGATGTTTTGAGTGATGGATTTCCATCGTTTTTGCGTCAATGTGCGGTTCTAGCGCAGTGTAAGCATATGGTACTTCAGGAAGTGTGTATTTTCCCATGTGAACCCTGATTCGTTTTCTTAATTTAACACTTGCGAGCGGCGATTCCGAGCAAGATCAGTTTGACACGCAAAATGTAGAGATAAATTGCATTGCGAAATACCCAGATGAAGTTGCATCAAAAATTAATTTTCTGCTTTATTGTAATTGTTGCCGGTATTTTTCTGACTACACAAAAAATACAGGACGAGCAGGACTTGGAGGCCCTTCTTGACAAGAGCGGAAAGTACGTCGGCGTGCAGTACCCTCACAGTTTGGGATACAACGGCAGCGGCATCAAAATAGCAGTCATCGATACCGGCGTTGACTACAATCATCCGGATCTTTTTGGGTTTGGGCAAGACGGGAAGGTGGTTGGCGGTTTTGATTTTATCGAAAACGACGACTCACCGCTTGACACAAACGGCCATGGAACCGAGGTTGCCGGAATAATCGCTGCAAACGGAAAGATCACCGGAATTGCGCCGCAGGCAAAAATCCTGGCATACCGCGTTTCCGACACCGGCGAGTCCGTTTCCTCGGACTTGATAGTAAAGGCAATCCAGCGCGCAGTGCAAGATGACGTGGATATCATCAACATCAGTCTTGGCGTGAATCGGACCAACGACAAAATCGAGGACGCCATAAACGACGCCGTGGAAAAAGGCATTGTCGTGGTGGCAGCTGCTGGCAACAGCGGCCCTGATCCAAAAACAATAGGGAGTCCAGGCAAAGACCCGCACGCGATAACTGTCGGTGCCACATACAACAACCTCACTGCGAGCCTGGTTGCCACGCTCGAAATAGACGGCAAACGAATCGAGGTTCTCCCAATGGTCGGCACGTCGCCGCGCGCAGAGCCAATCATAGCTGAGATTGTGTTTGGCAAGTACGGCAGATCAGATGATCTAAAAGGCATCGACGCAAGTGACAAGATTTTGCTAATCGAGAGGGGCAGCGACAAAAAGGATGAACTGATTTATTTTTCCGAGAAAGAAAAAAACTCTGCAAACGCCGGAGCCAGAGCGATAATTGTTTTCAACAACGAGCCCGGAATTTTTCTTGGCGAGCTGAGCAACAAAATAGAGGGCCCGGACTACAAGCCAAGAATTCCCGCAGTATCCATGTCAAAGGAAGACGGCCTCGTACTAAAGGCGATGCTGGAAAACCGCACAGTTGGGGCCATCAACACGTTTTACCATCCGGACTTTGTTTCCTTTTTTAGCTCGCGCGGCCCCGTGTCACCATTTTACATAAAGCCGGACCTTGTTGCGCCCGGAGTTTTTGTCAACACCACGTCTGTTTCCGGGATATACAACCTTACCAGCGGCACTAGTTTTGCGGCCCCACATGTATCCGGCGCTGCTGCCATACTATTGCAGAAAAACCCCGCATTTGCGCCGCAGGAAATCGCAGCCATACTTACCACCACTGCAGACCCAATCTTCGACACATATGGGATGCCCTTTACCCAGGACATCAGCGGGGTTGGGAGACTGAACATAACAAAGGCTTTTGATGCGAACCTGATCATTTTGCCGCCATATGCAATCTTTGATCTCTCGCCGTTTACCAAAACCCAGACCGCAAGCTTTGAGCTAAAGACAGTTGATGCCAAAACGCCGGACATCCGAATCGATGCCAAGTTTGATCAAAAAATAGCCTCGTTTGATCACACAGTTGACGGCACGGTCCTTAGCGTAAAGGCAACCATACTTGATCATGCCACAGGCCAGCACGAGGGAACAATCGTGGTAACCGATGGAAAGGTCACATACCACATACCGGTTTTGCTGAGAATCTCGGATGGCTCGATTAACGTAAAGGAGGAGGACGGGCGGCTTGACTTTTCCGTAGACTCACAAAAAGAGTGGACATATGCAAAGATTTCAGTGTACAATACTGATGCAAGGCTCGTCGATAGCGTCTCGCTGACGCCGGCAAAAAGCGAGCCGGTCTTTATCAAAGAATCTGGCACGTACTGGGTTCAGGCCGAGCTCAGATCCGATGGCGAGACAATTAACTTCTACAATACTGTACTGGTCGAATCCCCACACCCAAAACAAGCAGAGCTTGATCTCGGACTGCCAAGCCAGCAGCTCGCAATAATAATTGGAATAATTGTCATCGTAGCTCTAGTCGGCCTGGTAATTAGAAGATGATTATGGCTTTGGGCCGGCGTTTGCTATTTCCTGCGATACGTCCTTGAACTTTTTGAAATTGTCCACAAACATCTGAGCGAGTTTTTTTGCAGAAAGGTCGTATGCGTCCCTGTCTTGCCAGGTTGTCTTTGGATCAAGCACCTCTGATGGAACTCCTGGACATTCGGTTGGAACATCAAGGTTGAACAGGTCGTCGTGTCTGTATTTCACTATATCAAGTGCACCGGTAAGTGCCGCAGTCACCATCGCCCTGCTGTGCTTTATGCTGATTCTCTTTCCAAGGCCGTACGGTCCCCCTGACCAGCCGGTGTTGATCAGATACACTATTGTGTTGTGGCCCCGGATTTTTTCGCCCAAGAGTTTTGCGTACAAGCTTGCCGGCCTTGGCATGAACGGCGCCCCAAAGCATTCTGAAAATGCGGCCTTTGGCTCTTTTATCCCTCTTTCGGTGCCTGCAAGCTTGCTTGTATATCCAGACATGAAATGATACATAGCTCCCTCTTTTGTGAGCTTTGAGAGCGGCGGCAGCACTCCAAGTGCATCTGCTGTCAGAAAAACTATCACTTTTGGATTTCCGCCTACGCTTGGAAACACCGCTGTTGGTATGTATTCCAGGGGATATGCGGCCCTTGTGTTTTCTGTAAGGGAGCCGTCATCAAAGTTTGGCATGAGTGTTTGCTTGTCGATTACAACATTTTCCAGCACCGCGCCCGACTTGATTGCGTTCCAGATTTGCGGCTCGGATTCCTGGTTGAGGTTGATGCATTTTGCATAGCACCCTCCTTCAAAGTTAAAGACGCCGCCCTGTGACCACCCGTGCTCGTCATCACCGATGAGCATCCTGTTTGGATCAGCGGAGAGACTCGTCTTGCCTGTTCCTGATAGGCCAAAGAACAACGCGGTGTCGCCGTCCTTTCCGATGTTTGCAGAGCAGTGCATCGGAAAGATTCCCCTTTTTGGCAAGAGATAGTTCATTACCGAGAACATTGACTTTTTTATTTCGCCCGCATAGCTTGTCCCCCCGATGAGGACGAGTTTTTTTGTCAGGTTGATTAGTATGAATACGTTTGATGCGGTTCCGTCCACTTCGGGTATTGCCTCAAAACCGTTTATGCACAATACTGTAAATTCCGGCTCGTGTTCCTCAAGCTCTGCAGCGGACGGCCTGACGAATAGCTGTCTTGCAAAGAGGCTTTGCCATGCATGGTCGTTTACGACGCGTATTGCCATGCGGTTTTCCTTGTTGGCGCCGACAAACCCGTCAAAGACAAAGACCTCCTTTCCCTCCACGAACTTTTTCATCTTTTCAAAAATCTTGTCAAACCTGTCAATCGGGAACGGGTGGTTGACTTTGCCCCAGTCTACGTTGTCGTGGGTCTCGTCATCATCTACAATATAGCGGTCGTCTGGGGACCTGCCCGTGTACTTGCCGGTTTTTACTGCAAGCGAGCCAGTGCTGGTTAGCATCCCCTCGTTTCTCTGCAGTGCCGCCTCGCTCAGCTTGTCAGGCGCGAGGTTTCTGTGGGTTTTGGACGGGCGGATTCCGAATGCCTCGATTTGCGAGATGAACTTTGCCGTAAGAGTTGTTTTAGAATCAGTCATTTGTTTT
>JBQTHG010000011.1:0-15322 GCA_052390175.1 Nitrososphaerota archaeon
TCGAGATGTGCTTGTAATAATTTACAATTCTAAAAGTGTCAATACAACTCTAAAGTGTATACAATTAAGAAGAAGGGTTGGCAAGGTGACATGAGAGTCATCACCAAACTCACTTGTGAATTTGGCAGAAGGCGGCGTAATAACTCCAGAATGGGTTGATAGCTATCTAAAGAAAAAGAATCTAGAAAACACCAACACAGTTTAGTTATTTTGCCAAGCGATAACGATTCTTAATGATTACAAAAATTATCGACGAGTCATCGATTTCGTTTATAGTTGAAGAACCAGATGACTTGCTCGTTCTTCGAAGAATAATAAAAAAAGAAGACAAGATCATATCTGATACTACACGCGTAATCAAGCAAGACAAGGATTTTTCCAGGCCAGACAGGGGTGAGCGCATAAAAATTCGAATATCACTTGAGGTTGAAAAAATAGCACTGGATTCGGTATTTGACAAGCTGAGAGTCCATGGAACAATAATTGAGTCAACTAATGAGGCTGTCTCAAAAGGTGTCCATCATTCTCTTTTGGTAAGAATTAACGACTCGTTTAATGTTGTGAAAAAAAAATGGCAGCCATTTGAGCTGAGACTAATCAAAAACAGAGACGAGAGTTTTGGCTTTGTTCTGATTGCCATAGACAAGGGAGACTGTGGCATTGGGAAGCTAAAAGGTACGCACCTTCAGCTAATGCAAAATCTGTACTCTGGTTCTAGTGGCAAACAATACAAGACAAATTTCAACATACAGGCGTTTTTTGAGAATGCCAGCAAGGCACTAGAAACCATACTAAAGGAAAATGATTTGATCATAGTTTTTGGCCCAGGCGAGACAAAAAGGCAGTTTGGCAATTTCCTGCAAAAAGATCCGATTGCAAAAAAGCACAAAATAGAGGTAATTGATGGAATTGATTCTGGTGGTGAGGACGGAATCTACACCTTTATCAAATCAAGGTCAATGCAGCAGATACTTGGCCAAAGTAAACTTGCAAAGGTCGCCTCTATTCTAGAGGAAATAATGATCAAGGCAAATCACAAGAGCAAAAAATTCACAATGGGGTTTGAGGAAACAAAGAACGCAAACCAGTTTGGAGCAATAGAGTCACTTGTTTTTTCTGAAAAAATCATCCAGACCCATGATGAAGATGAAATAATAGAATTTTTGAACGAAGTTGAGGCAAAGGGGGTCAAAGTATATGCGCTTGATTCCACTACAGACATTGGCCTGCAGGTTTCAGGCCTTGGCGGAATGGTCTCGCTTCTTAGATTTCCAGTTGAATCCTAGCTTGTAGAATCGACGAGCCACTGCAGATATGGCTTATTGATATCACGTACGCTGAGCTCTGCTATCTCTGGAACCTTGTATGGATGTGTGTTTTTTATCTGAGCTTTTAGTTTCTGTTTGTTTTTTAGAGTTGTCTTAAAGACTGCCAGAAACTCGTCCGCGTTTTCAATTTTTCCCTGCCAGGAATAAATCGAGGAGATTTTTGTTATGTTCACACATGCCGCAATCTTGTTTTTTACTAGCTTGTTGGCAATTTTTGAAATTGATTTTCTGTCTGGATATGTGGATACAATCACTACTGCTTGCATAGCAACTGATAAATGTGCGTCATTAAAAAAAGTAGCAATTAGTTTGAACTTTGATTTTTTGTCGCAAAATGCCATAATTTACGTTCTGATTGCTTGGGTGGTAATGCTTGTGACTGCCAAGGCGCTCAAATTAGAAAAGCACGGCTTTCAGATTAAACCATACAGCCTCACCTACAAAAACGCCCAAGTCCAAGCAGCACTGACCAGAGTATTAGGTAGGACGAGAAGGGGAATAAGGATATTTGCAGACGTTAGCGTTGTTGCCGGTTTCATCATGATGGGCTTTGGGTTTTGGTTTTTAATCGACAATGTAACAAAATTCTTTGATAAACCCGCAGAGTTTTCAGAGCTCACAGTCCTCATACCTGGAGTAACGCTCACTTCTGCATCGGCAATTCTGTATTTTCTTCTTTCAATACCAATTGTACTTGTGATACACGAGGGTGCGCATGGTATAGTCGCGACTCTAGAAAAAATCAAGATCAAGACTGGTGGTTTTGCCATATTCATTGCAATGTTTGCCGGCTTTGTAGAGCCAGATGATGAGGAATTCAACAAGGCAAAAAAGATCTCAAAGCTTAGAGTAATAGGTGCCGGCGCTACATCCAATGTTATTTTTGCATTGGCCTTGGGCGCTGTTTTGCTGACGAACCCGTTTTTTGCGATCATAGTTCCAGAGCCAATACGAAGTGTGTTTTATGAAATTCCACAAGGCGTCACAGTTATTTCCATAATGCCTGGAAGCGGTGCGGAAAAAGCAGGACTACAACCAAATGACATCATCACGTCAATTAATGATGTTAAGATAATCACGCCAATAGACTTTGCAAAGGTAAAGCTTGCGCCTGGGGACACTGCGACAGTAACTCTGCTAAGAAACGGTGAACAGCTACAGTCTAAAATTGAAATCATGCCATCCCCAGATGATCCAACAAAAGGTCTAATTGGGATAATTCGCGACAACACTGGAACCTACAAGCCAATTTACGATTTTATCGAGTGGAAGAGTGTTGAGCTGTCGATGTTCCTGTTGTGGCTTTGGATGATTTCATTCTTTATTGGAATAATCAACATGCTTCCGCTTCCTGTACTGGATGGCGGGAAGTTCATTCACAGCATAATTGACAAAAAATTCTCAGATGTGATGGTAAATAGGACAATGTGGGCGATCTACGGGTTTACGTTTGCTCTTTTTGGTCTAAACATTGCATTATCGTACATAAAATCAGGCTGGTTTACAATCTAGGCATATTTTTTGCAATTATCGTTAAATTTGGCCTTGGAAGACCAATCTCATATGAAGTGCGACAGATGTCAAAACACCGCAGTTTATTCTAGAAAATATTCTGGGGAAAATCTTTGCTCTGAATGTTTTTCAAACTCGATTTTGCGCAAGGCAGCAAAAACCATTTCAAAATACAACATGATACAAAATGACGAGCTTGTCTGCGTTGCGGTTTCTGGTGGAAAGGACTCACTTGCTTTGTTGCACGTATTATCAAAAATGTCAACAAATCACAATTTCAAGATTCATGCAATTACAATTGACGAGGGAATCGAAGAATATCGCGATGAGGCCTTGGAAATTGTCAAAAACTTTTGTTCAGAGCTTGGAGTCAGCCACAGTGTCTACAGCTACAAGGAGCTGTTTGATCTAACACTGGACGAGTCCCTGATGTTAAGAGAGGAGGAAAAGTTGTCTTCATGTTCGATTTGTGGAACGTTCCGAAGAAGGGCGATGGATCATGCCACAAAAGAAATAGGTGCAAATGTCATTGCAACAGGTCACAACCTGGATGATACTCTGCAGACATTTATCATAAATACGCTTTCTGGGGACACAAATAAGATAGGCTGGATGGATCCTGATACCTCGAGAAACTCTTTGCGCAAGATAAAGCCGTTTTGTGAAATTTACGAGTCCGAGATTGTATTTTATGCGTTTACAAACAATTTGCCTTTCCAGACAGAGCCATGTCCACACATGAATGAAGGCATACGAACTGAGATTCGAGAATTTTTGAACAGATTGGAAAACAGCCGAAGCGGGATAAAAAACAGCATGTACAGATCGGTTCTCAAGATTTCACAGATTATGAAGGAGACAGACTACAAGGAAAAGACAGAGTGTTCTAATTGCGGAGCCGAGTGCACCGGCAAGGTATGTTCTGTGTGCAAGATGATCGTGAATCTAAAAGACAAACCTTAATGCAAATATAACATTGCGTTCTAATGGTATTTGGTAGTAGGTAGGATCGGGGCGCTAGCCGTGCCCTATTCTGAAACCGGCTATATGCAGAGGTCAGTAACTGCTGGATAAATCTCCAGATGGATAATTCCCGCTTGGTGTACTGAAATGAAATCACGCCGAAGCGGGTGGATGCAGGTCTGAGATTGTCCGAAGGGATAACTCTCAAGCTCGAATTGCCGAAATGGATGAGGTCCGGGAGGGAGCAATCCTAAGGCAAAGTACCCACGCTACTTCGTCAACGTGGCGGATCTTGTGCATCTTGAGATGGGGCTACCTGTCTGGACTGGAACCGGCAGGTCTACTACCACTTTTTCAAAAACATATTAGTCGTAAAACTAGAAAACGTTCGTGGATGGATTATTCCTAGGACCAAAAAGAACCTATGAGGATTTCAAAAAACAGATTCCGATGCCAGTGTCTTCCACCTTTGATTCTCTGAGGCAGTATTGTCTCTCGCTTGGAGCTAATGTAATAGAGGATGTTCGCGCTCACAGAATAGTTTTTGGAAAATCACTCTCGTTTCGATGGTTTGCTGATCTGGAACCAGAAGGAGACATAATAATTGTAAAAATTCAGCGAAGCAGAAAGGAACCATTCAAGACGATTTCAGTAAAACACGACCAACCCTTAGATGAGATAAAAAACTCTATGCTTGATGCATACAATACGATTCGTTAGTACAATACTTCAAACTTTGTAAATTCTTCTTTGAGTTTTTCGTTTCTTATTTCAATGTCTTCAACACGCGCATTTGCAGGACCTGCGTGACACCACTCCACCACGCGGCTTACGTTGAGATCCTCGCCTTCTACTATTGCTTCAACGCGCCCATCCTTTAGATTTTTAACCCATCCTGAGACGTGGTTCTTTTTTGCAGTCACCTTCATTGCTTGGCGAAAAAAGACGCCTTGTACCTTGCCTTTTATGAACAGATGAACGCGCTGTTTTGCCATTTAGAAAGCAGTTTTGTTTTGGGATTAATCAATTTTAGGGTATGAAGAATTATGCTCTTTCTTTTACTCTGGATCTTCCGGTCTTTCTTGCTGCGATACTTCCAACTTTGGCTCCAGGTGGTGCATTTCTTGAAACGGTTCCGCTTCCGCCCATGTGCTGGTGTCTTCCTCCTCCATGCGGGTGAACATATGCTGCTTGGGCTACTCCCCTAACTATTGGGTATTTCTGTCCCTTTGATCGGTATCTCCGCCATTTGTTTCCCGCATTAAGGAATGGTCGATCAGATGTTCCACCGCCTGCCAGAACGCCCACCATCGCTCGGTTTTTTGGATTAAGTGTTGTAAAACTGCCTGAAGGAAGTTTGATTGTAACGCCATCAACGCTGTGTGAAAATACGGTGGCAGAACCTCCTGCTGATTTTGCAATGCTCCCCCCGTCGCCAAAATGTTTTTCGACATTGCATACGATTGTTCCATCTGGAATATTTTGAATGCTGATGACATTTCCGTTAGATATGTCTGCATTAAGACCAAACTTGATTGTAGAGCCGATCCTAGTCCCCAAAACGGCCGGAACCAGAGAAACAGAACCGTTTTCAAATCTGACCCTTGCAAGTGGTGCGTCTCGGCCCCTTTCATGCACTAGATCAATTACCTGGCCTGCATGATCCTCGGCCAGATCGAAATATGGGTATTTAGCTGGTGCTATCTTGCCAGTAAAGGCTGCCCTAAATTGCATGCCTCCTCGGCCACGTCGTCTAACTAATGGTCGCTTACCCATTTTTGGTGATGGCTAGTCATTAAGATTTTAAGCTTTGTTTTCAAGTCTCGAGTAATTTCACAGTAGTAGAGCGTTTTGTATGGATCAAAACTGACAAAGATATAAAAAATACGCTGAGAAGGTAGTGTATGAGTCAAAACGCTCTCTCCCTTAAGGTACTTGAGGCATATACGAGGGATGTTGGTCGCGGAGTAGCTCGAATTGATTATGATTCTATGGACACTCTAAACGCATCAACTGGTGATGTCATAGAGATTAAAGGCAAGCGCAGAACCGTTGCAAAGTGTCTACCGTTATACCCGTCTGATGAAGGAAAGGGTATCATCAGAATTGATGGCCTTGGGAGAAATAATGCCGGCATTGCAATAGGCGATACCATCACTGTGAGAAAGATCAAGGCAGTCGCAGCAGAAAAAGTAGTTGTAGCACCACTCGAGGCCATTCCCCCAATAGACGAGCGTTATCTGGCAGACGCACTTGAAAGTGTTCCATTGATCAAAGGTGACAACGTTATGGTTCCGTATTTCGGCGGACGATTAACATTTCAGGTAATTGGTGTGACACCTGCAGCTGATGCAGTTCTTGTTACACAAAAAACAGTTTTCCACATTGCAGAAAAAGGCGAAACACTAAGAGGAGTTCCACAGGTTACATACGAAGACATTGGTGGCCTAACGGATGAAATCAAGAAAGTCAGAGAGATGATCGAGCTTCCGCTAAGACACCCCGAGATTTTTGAAAAGTTGGGAGTGGAGGCTCCAAAGGGCGTCTTGTTATATGGACCTCCAGGTACTGGTAAGACTCTGCTTGCAAAGGCAGTAGCAAATGAAAGCAATGCTCACTTTATCAGCATTTCAGGTCCTGAGATAATGTCCAAGTTTTATGGTGAAAGCGAGGCTAGACTAAGAGAAATCTTCAAAGAGGCCAGAGAAAAATCACCATCCATAATTTTCGTTGATGAGATCGATTCCATTGCACCAAAAAGAGAAGAGGTAACAGGAGAGGTAGAACGCAGAGTTGTTTCGCAGATGCTCTCTCTTATGGACGGATTGGAAGCCAGAGGAAAGGTAATTGTTATTGCAGCAACAAACAGGCCTAATGCAATTGATCCCGCATTGAGAAGACCTGGTCGATTTGACAGAGAAATTGAAATCAAGGTTCCTGACAAAAAGGGACGAAAAGACATACTCAACATTCACACACGAAACATGCCGCTAGTAACCGAGGAGAATGATGCCAATTATGTGAATGTGGATAAAATTGCAGCAGTCAGCCACGGCTATGTCGGTGCGGATTTGGAATACTTGTGCAAAGAAGCAGCAATGAAATGTCTGAGACGATTATTACCTGAATTAAACATGGAGGACGAAAAGCTGCCTCCTGAGACACTTGACAAGCTCATAGTAAACAACGAGGACTTTCAAAAGGCGCTAATCGAGATCACACCGTCTGGTATGCGTGAGGTCTTCATTGAAAATCCCGACGTAAAATGGGATGATATTGGTGGCCTAAAGGAAGTAAAACAACAGCTCCAAGAAGCAGTGGAATGGCCAATGAAGTATCCAGCACTCTATGACAAGCTAGGTCACAAGATGCCACGCGGAATTTTACTCCACGGGCCAAGTGGTGTTGGAAAAACCTTGTTAGCTAAAGCAGTCGCAACTGAAAGTGAGGCAAATTTTGTTTCTGTAAGGGGCCCAGAACTCCTATCAAAGTGGGTTGGAGAATCTGAAAGAGGAATAAGGGAGATCTTTAGGCGAGCAAGGCAGGCATCACCATGTGTTATTTTCTTTGATGAGGTGGACTCGATTGCCCCAATTAGAGGGGCTGGTGCAGAAACAGCAGTAACCGAACGTGTGGTTAGTCAGCTCTTGACAGAACTTGATGGAATGGAAAACCTTCATGGCGTAATTGTCCTTGCCGCAACAAACAGAGCAGATATGATAGATCCTGCACTTCTCAGACCAGGCAGATTTGATAAAATTGTTCAGATTCCAATGCCAGAAAAGGACAGTCGAAGACAGATCTTGGAGATCACCGCAAAGGCAATCCCAATTGTTGCTGACAAAAATGATCTCGACTTTGTCAATTTGGATAAAATTGCCGAAATCACAGATGGAATGAGTGGAGCAGATGTTGCAGCAATTGCAAACACCGCAGTTTCCATAGTAATTCATGAATGTCTTGACAAGCACCCAACAAAGGAGGATCTTGAAAAAGCCACAAACAATGCCAAAGTAACAATGAGACACTTTGAGGAAGCAGTCAAGAAGGTAAAGACCCAAAAAGACCTAAAGATAGGCCAAAAGATAGCTGTGCCCTATTACCGATAATTAAAATAATAACAAAAACTAGTTTTTCATAAATGTCTGAATATAGGGGATATCATGGTCAAGCCCTTGAGTTTCTCAAGCATAACAAGTTCAAAGTTGGCGATACAATAAAGATAACAACCGATTCTGATCAGACCGGCACGATAATGCCAAGATATGAACACATTGATGACAAGCACATAGTCATCAAACTCAAAAACGGTTACAACATTGGACTTGAGCTAAGCCAGATAAAAAAAGCAGAGTATGTTTCAGCTGCCCAAACAAACCAAGAACAACCCCAGACAATCAAGTACAACCAAGCCTTGCCAAAAATTTTACTCCTCTCTACAGGTGGGACCATAGCAAGTAGAATAGATTATAGAACCGGTAGTGTTACTCCTGCGCTGTCCGCTCAGGACCTAAATGCATCAGTACCAGAACTTGCAGAGATAGCAAACATCGATGCCGAGGTTTTATTTTCCGAATATTCAGAGAATCTCACACCAGATCACTGGATAAAAATTGCTCAAAGACTTGATTCCTTGGCAAAATCTGACTATGCTGGAATATTAGTTGCGCATGGTACAGACACCATGCAATACACTGCAGCGTTTCTTTCCTTTTCGCTTTCAGGATTTCCAAAGCCAGTTGTGCTTGTGGGATCCCAGCGTTCGTCAGACAGGCCGTCATCAGATGCGGCGGTAAATCTCATTTCTGCCGCAAAATTCATTGTAAAATGCAACACCAATGGGGTTTTTGTTGCAATGCACAACTCTGAAAGCGACGATGCCGTTGCATGTCACCTTGGTACGCGAGTTAGAAAAAACCACACAAGCAAAAGAAATGCGTTTGAGACTGTTGGTGCAGAGCCTGCGTTTGTGATAACACAGGATAAGGTAATTCAAAACTTCAAGGGCTCGTATTTTAAACAAAAGGAATACACGCCGAAAATAAAAATAGACATAAAGGCTGCACTAGTCAAATACCATCCTGGCTACGACCCAAAACTGGTTGAGGATTTGTTAAGTCATGGCTACAAGGCAATAATTTTTGAAGGAACGGGTCTTGGCCATATAGGAAAAACCATGTACGATGTGATCAAAAAAGCAAAAGAAATGCAAGTCTTTATCGGCATGACATCGCAGTGTCTTGACGGCCAAGTTAACATGGCAGTTTATGAAAGCGGGCGTGATCTGTTGCATCTTGGAATCATACCCCTATCAAACATGATTTCAGAGACTGCGTTGGTAAAGGCAATGTGGGCATTGGGAAGCAGCAAGAACATTGAAGAGATAATGCTCAAAAACATCGCATCGGAATTTACCGAATAAATTTAAAGCAACTAAAGGCTAGAATTGTCGTGGCAGAACCCCAGATAGATGAAATTGGACTAAAGGTAGGCTTGGAAATACACCAGCAGCTTGCCACAAATAAGAAATTATTTTGCGGGTGCCAATCTGTCGAATCGGATGATTTTCCACTACGGTTTTCACGAAAGTTAAGACTGGCAAAAAGCGAATTCGGAAAATATGATCCGGCTGCTCTCTTCGAGTCCTCAAAATCAAAAGTCATTCACTATAACGCAAACCCACAAAGCAGCTGCCTTGTGGAATTTGACGATGAGCCGCCACATGGATTGGACCGGGATGCAAAACTAACTGCATTAATCATCGCATCTGCATTACATTCTAACATTTTCAATGAGGGCTATGTGATGAGAAAAATTGTCATCGATGGCTCCAATACCTCCGGCTTTCAGCGAACCATGTTGGTGGCACAGGGAGGCTATCTACAAATAGATGGCAAAAAGATAGGGGTTCAGACAATTTGTCTTGAGGAGGATGCTGCAAAGCTTCTCAAAGACACAGAAGATGCTAGAGAATACGCCCTAGATCGCCTTGGAACACCACTTGTTGAGATAGCGTTAGAGCCAGTAAGTGGCTCCCCCACAGAGATAAAAAAAATTGCGCTTAGCCTCGGAAGACTGCTACGAGTTACTCGACGAGTTACGCGTGGGATTGGCTCTATCAGACAGGACGTAAACGTTTCAGTTACTGGCGGCGGCATTGTGGAAGTAAAAGGTGTACAGCAGCTGGACCAGCTAGAAAAGGTGATTTTGTATGAGGCAAAACGCCAGCACGGCTTGCAACTAATTGCAGAAAAACTAGAAAAAATAGAGCTAGATGATTTATCCAAAAAAAACAGTGTTGATGCGACGTCATTTTTTGCAAATTGCAAATCAAAAATAATCCAAAAATCACTAAAGGACGGTTCGATAATTATGGCACTGAGTGTTAGAGGTTTTGCTGGGATGTTCGGGTATGAGCCGTACGAGGAAATACGTCTTGGAAAAGAGCTTGGACAGCAGGTAAGATTTTTTGGAATTGGCGGAATCTTTCATTCAGATGAGCTGCCAAACTATGGTATTGAGAAGGATGACGTTGAACAGCTGCAAAAGTTCCTAAAGCTACAAAATAATGATGGGTTTTTGATAATAGCTGGACCAAAAGACAAAATCGAATTTGCACTTGACGCGGTAATAAATAGAATAAGGGATGCAAAAAAAGGCACTCCTGCAGAGACTCGTGCCGCTACACCGTCTGGCGAGACGGTTTTTCTGAGACCAAGACCCGGTTCATCCAGAATGTATCCAGAGACCGACATACCGCCGATTTTAATCACGAATGAGGAGATGACACTTGCGAAAAACAACATCCCCAAGTCATGGGATGACACGATTTTGGAGCTTCAGAAAAAATATGGCCTCAATGCACAGCTAGCAGAGCAGATTTTTGATTCAGAATATTTGGATTTATTTGAGTCAGTTTGTGCAAATAAGGAGGCCAATCCCAACTTTGTGGCTTCTGCGTTATGTTCTACAATTACAAATCTTCAGAGACAGGGACTGGATTCGGCACTGCTAAAACAGGAACACATTACAAGGGTCTTTGAGCTTTTAGCAGAGGACAGGATAACAAAAGAATCAGTTGAGATGATTTTTGAGAACATCATGTCAAAGAAGATCAAGTCTCCAGACGAATTTGTGCGTTCTGCCACATTTGGGGATAAAGAATTAGAGCAATTCCTTGATGGGTTGATAAAAAACAACCTCCAGACAATCCAAGAACAAGGGACTCGCTCAGCTAGCCTTTTGATGGGCCTTGCGATGAAATCGCTTCGTGGCAAGGTTTCCGGAGAAAAACTAAGCAAACTTCTGGAATTACGGATTGCAAAAATAGCAGAAAAATAAAAACTCTAGAAAATTAGATTAATCTAATTTTCGTCTTCCTGTTCCTCTACCCATTGAAACGTAACGACCTTTTGTTGAAGGCCTGGTGGTTTCTGGAGTATCGCCAAGTTTTCTTTTGCCAGTGCCGCGTCCAGTTGATACATACTCATTGCTTGCTTTTTCCTTTGTTTTCTTCTGGTATTCCTTAAATTTTTCACCAGACCAGTTTTCATCTTCAGAATTAACTTCTCTGCGCGAGGTACCTCGGCCACCGACTTTAACGATTTTTCCCATTAGGGAATATTAGAACCAACTAAGGTTTAAAGTTGTTCATAATTCCAGTTTTGTTTTATGATTTATGCGGGAGGTGGGATTTGAACCCACGAACTCCTAGGAGATAAGGATCTGAACCTTACGCCGTTGACCGGGCTTGGCGACTCCCGCAAACAAGAGTTTTTGGTGCCAAAATAAGTTCTTTATTAGTCAAGGGCAAGCAGGAAAGAGAAAAATATCATTCATTTTTAACGTGATAGTTGGAGTTTAAGGAGATCTACTGCAATAATTGTAAAAAGACACTCGGTCGGTACAACGTCAAGTATTTTTCTGATGCCAAAATTGCAGAGCTGATAAAATCAAGCCACACTATGCATTATAGGAATGGGCATGAATTGTCCATACGAAAAATTACCAAATAATTGAACTAGTCCATGGTTTGGCCTAGTTTTTGCAAAAGCTCCTTTTGCTGCTTGCTTAACTTGGTCGGAATTTCGACTACCAGTCTTACGTATTGGTCTCCACGCCCACGTGAATTGGCGTGTGGCAGTCCTTTTCCTTTCAGTTTTACGATTGCGTTTGGCTGCGTACCCTCTTCTACTTTGAGTTTTTCTGCTTTTTCAAGAGTTGGAACCTCGATTGTTTTTCCTATGCAAGCATCGACAATTGAGATCTTTGCGTCATAAAAGACGTCTGCACCATCTCGCTTGAATAGTGGATGTGGTTTAATGCGAATTCGTACGATTAGATCACCGTTTATTCCGTGCTGGACTGATTCGCCTTCTCCACTTATGGCATAATCGCCGTTGTCAATTCCAGGCGGAATGTCAAATGAGAGATGTTTTGTTCCTCTGGTCTTACCTGTACCTTTGCAGCTAGAACATGGTTTTGATATGAATTTTCCTTGACCATGACATTTGGTGCACGGTTGCACCGTAACAAAGGTTGAGAATCCCATGTTTCGAGTCATTCGTACTTGGCCTTGTCCCCTACAGCTTGGACATGTTTCTGTGGTGGTACCGGGTGCACAGCCTGATCCTTTACAGGTATCACAGTCAATGTTTTTTCTTACATCGATTTCAAGTCTCTTTCCGCTAAAAACATCTTCAAGTGTTATGCTGGTCTCGTATAGTAGATCTTGGCCTTTTTGTCTTGTAAAGCCGCCAAACCCTCCTCCTCTTCCAAACAATGATTCAAAAATGGAGTCAAAACCGCCAAACCCAAAATTAGAAAATACATCGTCAAAGTTTCCTCTTGCCCCTTGGAATATGTCCTCAGTTGAGTATCTTCCTTCAACACCGGCGTGTCCATATTGGTCGTAGAGTTTTCGCTTTTCTGAATCTGATAGTACTGCGTACGCCTCGGAGATTTCCTTAAAGTGTTCTCCTGCCTCGGGGGATTTGTTTCTGTCAGGATGGAATTTTAGTGCCAGCTTTCTATATTGGGATTTTACGGTTTCGGCCGAGTCGGATTTTGAGACACCCAGTACCTCATAATAATCTCGTTTTGCTGACATTTCTTATTTTAATAAGAGTTCTGCATAAATTGTTAGCTTGTGCCTGTGTTCTGAGTGTTTTGCTCTGAAGGGCCGGATTGTTGTTCTTGGTTTGGTGGTGGGGCAGCGTTCTTGTAGAGCTCAGTTGTTACTTGGTTTACCAGAGTTTTTAGCGCATCAAGCTTTGGACGGATTTGTTCTGGTTCTTTGTCCAGCACTTCTTTTACCTCCTTTACTGCCTCTGATATCTTGATTCCTTGTTCTTGGGTCAGTTTGTCCTTTAGATCTTGTGTTATCAGCTTTTCAGTTGTATAGACAAAGCTTTCTGCCTCGTTTCGCAGATCCACTGACTCTTTTTTCTTTTTATCCTCATCAGCAAACTTTTCTGCGTCTTGTTTTAATTTGTCAATTTCGTCTTTTGATAGTTTGGAGCCGGCTTGGATTGTTATTTTTGCCTCCTTTTGGGTGCCAAGATCTTTTGCAGTGACATTTATGATGCCGTTTGCATCGATGTCAAACTTTACTTCGATTTGTGGGATTCCTCTAGGTGCCGGCGGAAGTCCAGTCAGATTGAAGCTTCCAAGTGAAACGTTGTCTGCTGCCATTGGCCTTTCTCCCTGTACAACGTGGATTGTTACTGCGGTTTGATTGTCCGCTGCGGTTGTAAAGATTTTAGTTTTTGAGGTTGGAATCGTGGTGTTTCGCTCAATTAGTGGCTCGCGCAGGCCGCCCAACGTTTCAACTCCCAAAGTGAGCGGCGTGACATCAAGTAGTACGATGTCGCTTGTTACGTCTCCTGCAATTATTCCTGCCTGGATCGCTGCACCCATTGCGACTGCCTCCATTGGGTCTACGCCAGACTCTGGGTTTTTCCCTATTATGTCACCCACAAATTTTTTCACCAGTGGGATTCTTGTGGGGCCACCAACAAGCACTATTTTTGAAATATCAGAGCCGCCAAGTTTGGCGTCACGCAACGCATTATCCACTGATGCACGACATTTTTCCACTATTGGTTTGATAAGATCCTCGAACTTTGCTCTGGTTAGCTTGATTTCAAGATTTTTTGGGCCGGCTGTTGCATCGTATGATATGAAAGGAAGATTGATGTCAGTTTCCATAACTGTTGAAAGTTCTATCTTTGCTTTTTCTGATGCCTCTCGAATTCTTGTCATCGCCGTACTGTCACCAGTAAGATCAATGCCAGTCGTCTTGCGAAATTCATTTACTACGTAATCTATTAGGACCTTGTCCATGTCTGTACCACCAAGCTGAGTATCGCCTGATGTGCTTAACACCTCAAAGACGCCTCCACCCATCTCCATAATTGTGACATCAAGTGTTCCTCCCCCAAAGTCAAAGACAAGAATTTTCATGTCTTGTCCTGCCTTGTCCAGGCCAAAGGCAAGTGATGCTGCGGTTGGCTCGTTGATTATTCTTACAACATCCAGTCCTGCAATTGTGCCGGCGTCCTTTGTTGCCTGTCTTTGGTTGTCATCAAAATAAGCGGGAACCGTGATGACCGCTTTTTCTATTTTTTCTCCCAAGAACGCCTCTGAGTCTTTCTTGATTTTCTGTAAGATGAAGGCAGAAATCTGCTGTGGTTTGTAGTCTTTGCCTTGAACTTTGAAGACATGATCAGTGCCCATCTTCCTTTTGGCAGCAATGATCGTGCTGTCTGGATTGGTAACTGCTTGTCTTCGCGCAGGCTCGCCTACTAAGAGTTGACCGTCCTTTGTGAAAGCGACAACGGAAGGAAATGCCTTGCCTCCAATCGAGGTGCCCTCGGCTGCAGGAATGAGCACAGGCTTGCCACCCATGACTACTGCTGCAGCAGAGTTACTTGTTCCCAAATCAATTCCGATTATTTTTGCCATGTTTTCACCATTAGTTTATTTTGTTTGTAATTTTTTCGATATTTCGACTAGCGTCGGTCTAAGCGTCCTTTTATGAGAAATATATCCTTTCCTTATTTCCTTGGTAACTGTGTTATCATCCAAGCTGTCATCTTGTATTATTGATATTGCCTCGTGCAAGTTTGGATCAAATATCTCCCCCAGTGCGTTAATTGGAGTTATGCCGTATTCTGATAAGAGAGAATCGATGTTTTTTATAATAGAGTCAAGGCCCTGCACGTTTTGATCTTCTTTTTTGAGGATCTCTTTTGCCCTAACCAGATCATCGTAAGCTGTCAGAAATTTTAACAGGAATTTGTCTAGCTGTTCATTTACGCCTTTTTCTATGTCGTTTTTTGTTTTTCGTTCCAGATTCATAAAATCAGCAATTGAACGCTTTAGCTTGTCTTCACAAGAGGTAAGGCTTTGCTCTAGTTCCATCAGTTTGTCGTTTTGGTTTGGATTATCCTCACTGCCAATTTCAAGTTCTGGGGTTTGTGGATTTTCTGATTCGTCTTCGTTGTTTTGTTCTGACA
>JBQTHG010000012.1:0-21132 GCA_052390175.1 Nitrososphaerota archaeon
AAAATTTTCAATAAACACTTTCAGCAGATGGCCTTTTTCCCTGTAACCAACTTGTGTGACTGCAAACTGTGCATTTGTACTGTCTTCTGCGCTTGTATGTTGCGCCTTGAGGAAGAAAAACGATCTCCTGTGTCGTCTTCATCATGCAAAACTTGCACCATCTGTTTTCAGTTTCATGATCCATGTTTTGATCAGGTAGTGCTAGAATTTCTTTTTATCGCGCCTTGATTATTGTCAGGACATCCTCATCTACCAGCATATGTTGAATGCCTACTCGTTGGCCTCCAAACTTTACACTTTTCCCCCAAACTAGGCCATAACGAAATTCTTTTTTCATGCTTCTGTGTAGTTTGTTGCAAACGTCTTCAATTGTGGAATTTCTTCTTATGATCAATGGTTCTTTGAAGTCTGTCTCCTCTCCCTTCGGACGCATGTAAATTCGAATAAAGTCGAGTTTTTCATAGATTTTTTCTTTTACCAGTTCAATATTGAGTCCAGAATCTGCAGATACAGGAATGACCTCGGATTTTAGCTTCGCCTGAACCTCCTTTACAAATCTTGGCTCCACTAGGTCGATTTTATTAAGAACTGTTATGGATTCCGCATATTTCTTGTCGCCTGTAAGATGATCCACTAGCTGCTCGGCTGTGATGTCCTCTCTTATCACGACTCTAGCGCTTGTCATGCCATAAATGTTCAGTATTTCTTTTAGAAGCTTTTCTGAAAGCGAGACCAATTTTTTTTGCTGGGCAATCGAGATTCCGCCAATGGATGCTTTTTCTATGACTATGTTTGGTGGCTTTTGGTCAAGTCTTATCCCAATGTTGCCAAGCTCGGTTCTTAGCACATTCTCGTGGTATGGCTGAAACACATCTAGCATTAGTATGACCAGGTCTGCGCTTCGAGCAACAGCAAGAATTCTTTTGCCAAGTCCCTTCCCCTTTGATGCACCTTCTATGATTCCAGGCAAATCAAGAATCTGAATCCTTGCCCCTCTGTAGTCGAGCATCCCTGGCACTACCGTCAAGGTTGTGAACTGATATGCTGCAACTGCTGACCTAGAGCCTGTAAGCTTGTTTAGCAGAGTTGATTTTCCAACACTCGGCAGGCCAATGAATACTACTGTGGCATCACCAGTTCTTTTTACATCAAAACCATCCGTGCTTATTCCACTTTTTTTTGTTTGATTTTTTTCTTGCTCTCTTTTTAGCTTGGCAATTTTTGCTTTTAGCAGTCCTACGTGGTGCTCAGTTGCTTTGTTTAGCTGAGTCTTGTGTATTTCGTCTTGAATGGCCTTTATTTTTTCAGGTATCCCCATTGATTGAACAGCTTAATTTTCTAAATAAAATCTTATTTGATTTTTATCTGGGTGCATGGCAGTAACTTGGTGAGGCGCAAGACCTTCGCAGTCGACATCGACGGGACAATAACTGAAAACGGTGGAGGTAGAATTCACCTCGGGGCGCTGAGTTCCCTACGACACATGCGAAAGCTTGGGCACAACGTCATCTTGGTTTCTGGTAGATCCTCGATTGAGGGGTATTTGCTGTCTGTTTATGGGGGTTTGAACACCATCGCCGTGGGAGAAAACGGAGGGTGCATCACGCATGGTGCAAACGAGCATGTGTTGCTTGGTGACAAGGTAAAATGCGTTGAAGCATTGCAACTGATACGCTCAAAACTAAGTAACGTGAAAGAAAAACCGGTGTTTCCACGAATGACCGAAGTCGTCCTCGAAAGAACATTTGATGTCAATGACGCAAAAAAAGTAACACGTGAGAAAAACCTGGATGTGGTCCTATCTGATAGCCAGTATGCAATTCACATCAACTCTGCCGGAATTAACAAGGCGACCGGATTCAAACAAATAATGGAAAGACTTGGCATCCAATCCGAAGACGTCATATCGATTGGTGATAGCGAAACTGACGTACCGCTTTTTGAGATGGCCAAGTTCAGCGTTGCAGTTGGAAACGCCTCAGACTCGGTAAAATCCATGGCAACAATGGTCGTTTCAGCGCATGCCGGAGATGGCGTTCTTGAAGCCTTGGACAAGATAGCCCCAATTCTTTCGGAGTTGTAACGATGAGCTTTAGAATACTGCTTGATGAGATTAGCAAAAACCTTTCAACCATCCTAAAAGATGAGGGAATTGAAGAATCTGGGTTTGCACTAGAGCCAGCAAAGGAAGGATTTGGCGATGTAACGTGTAATATTGCATTCATTGCAGCAAAAACTCTAAAGAAAAAACCATACGACATTGCAAAACTGATTGCAGAAAAATATCAAAGGTTTCTTGGGGGGCTTGTCTCAAAGGCTGACGCACACCAATCAGGATATCTGAATTTTTATGCAAATATGGGCGCACTTTGCCGCATAATAATTACGGCGTCGCAAAAAGATGATTATGGAACAATAGACATTGGAAAAAACTCCCAGGTGGTAGTAGAGCACACCAGTGTAAATCCAAACAAGGCGCTTCATATAGGACATGTGAGAAACGTGGTGATTGGGGACTCGATTGCAAGGATTCTCTCAAAGACAAACCATGATGTCAAGGTGCTCAATTATGTGGACGACTCGGGGCTTCAGGTTGCCGACATCTTAGTAGGATTTAGGCATCTTGGGTTCTCTGAAACTCCCCCAAACGGGCAAAAATTTGATCATTACTGTGGCGATGTGGTGTATGTCAAAACCACGGAAAAATATGCAACTGATTCCAAGCTGGAGGAAACAAGAAACAATGTTCTAAAGGACTTGGAGGATGGAAGCTCTGAGATGGCAAAGTTTGCCAGGCACATAACTGCCCAAGTTCTGGCAGGACAGCTCAAGACTTGCTGGAGACTTGGAGCGTATTATGACTGCCTGAATTTTGAATCTGAAATCGTGCGCTCGCGGCTGTGGCCTCTTGTGTTTGAGAGGCTAAAGGAAATGAACCTAATCCGACATGAAAAAGAAGGGAAAAACAAGGACTGCTGGGTAATACCATCCGATGGTGAGGAAGACAAGGTTCTTGTGCGCAGCAACGGCACTGCGACATACATCGCAAAAGACATTCCATATGCCGCATGGAAGCTCGGACTACTGGAAGATCCATTTCACTACAAGAAATACACAGTACAGGAAAACAACAAACTTCTCTGGCAGACAACACTTGAAGAGACTGACGAGCCGCGGCAAAATTTTGCAGCGGACAAGGTAATAACTGTGATTGACTCGCGGCAGGCAAGGCTGCAAAACATAATAACAAAGCTGATCTCAAGATTTGCCTCTGATAAAAAATCATACCTGCATCTAAGCTACGAGTCAATAACACTAAGTCAAGAGACAGCAAAGCAACTTGGGATGGACACAAAAGGAAAGAGCGCACAAATGTCTGGCAGAAAGGGACTGTATGTAAATGCAGATTCGATTCTAGATGATCTCGAACAGAAAACACTGCAGGAAACAAAAAAGCGAAACCCAGAGTTGCCAGACGACACATCATCAGACATTGCAAAAAGGGTGGCTGTAGCAACTCTTAGATACGAAATGGTAAAGCAGGATCTGGATAAAATAATCACATTTGATACTGCAAAATCGCTAAGCCTTGAGGGTGATACTGCGTCTTACATCCAGTATGCGTACGCAAGGGCAACGCGAATTATCGAAAAATCAAACACAACTCCTGACTTTGACGCATCGTATGACTTGCTCACTAGCACGCATGAAGCAAGCCTAGCCAAACTGATAGGCAAGTTTGACTTGAGCGTACAGGATGCAGTAAACAATCTTTCACCAAAGGTAATTGCAAAGTATTGTTATTCACTGGCGGTATCGTTTAACGCGTTTTATGAACATGTACGAGTCTTGGACACGCAAGACGCCAAGTTACTTGGCGCAAGATTGTGCCTTGTGCATTCTTTTAGGTCGTGCCTTGAGAAGGCACTCTCGCTAATCGGCATCGAGTCTCCATCAAGAATGTGACCCCAAGTTTGTTTGCTTTAAACAAACTAGGGGATAATATGGAATAATGAGGAAAATTTTTGATACCGTATGAACCAGTTTTGTATGTCTAAACTACAGTGTAACCTGTGTAATGGTTCCGTAGAGATCTCAGAAGGAACCGTACTCTATGATACAAAATGGTACCACCAAAACTGTTGGGATGCGTTGAGGAAAAAAGGTGACAACCATGGTTAAGGCAATCGTAATTGATGATGATGTGGATACAGTCGAGGTGTTTTGTGAATATCTGGAGATAAAAGACATCAACGTTGTAGGCCGTGGATACAACGGAAAAACCGCGGTGGAACTGTATGATGCTCTAAGGCCAGACATTGTGCTTCTTGACGTGATGATGCCAGAATACGATGGATTCTATGGCCTTGAAAACATCAAGAAAATCAATCCTGCTGCTAAAGTGATAATGGTAACGGCCGATCTTACATATGACACGGAGAAAAAACTAAAGGCATTCAACGCATCGGCAGTAATCTACAAGCCATACGAAATAGACACTGTTATAGAGACAGTCCACAAGGTGTACAAAGGAGCAGTCCTGATATCACAATAATTGTGATAAATGCTATATTTGTGGTCTAAATAACAATAGATTGTGAAAATACTACTGGCAGACGATGAGCCGGATCTGCTTTATCAGTATAGGGCAGTACTTGAGGACATGAAGCATGTGGTATCTACTGCAAACGATGGAGAGTCTTGTGTGGATATCTACTCGAGGGAATACGCATCAAACCCGGAAGCTCCCTTCGATGTGGTGGTGCTTGATTACTCGATGCCAAAGATGAATGGGCTTGACGCGGCAAAAGAAATCCTGACACTCAATCCGTCTCAGAGAATAATATTTGCGTCTGCCTATGTGCAGGAGACGCTCGTCGACTCTATCAAAAACCTAAAACAAATTGTTGAGCTGCTACAAAAACCGTTTGGACTACAAGACCTAGTTGACACCATAGAAGACAAGACAATCTATGACGACCTTGCAAAACTAAATGTTAACATTCAGAACTTGAGGGATCTGAATCCAACCCATGCCCAAATACGCGACTATCTTGACGCATTAAGAAAAATCCAAAAGGCAAAAACCTTCTAGGATAGGTTCTTATCGATGCATCCAGTGCCAAAATTATGGCAAAGATAAAGAATAATTCGTATGTTTTGTTTTTTTATAATGATTCAAAAAAATGGCTCAACAAAATTTCAAAGGATCAGATGCTGCATACCCATGTAGGTGTAATAAAACACAAGGACGCAATCGGCAAGGAGTTTGGCACTAGAATACGCTCAAACAAAGACAAGTACGTGTATCTTCTAGAACCGACGATTCATGACTTTGTGATGAAAAGCCAGCACGGCACCCAGATTGTATATCCAAAAGACCTGGGATATATTGCCGCAAGGGCAGGAGTGCAGAGCGGCCAAACAGTAGTGGAGATAGGCACCGGAAGTGGTGCGCTTACAACGTTTTTGGCCAGCATTGTCAAGCCGCGCGGGCACGTATACACATTTGATGTGGCACCACAATTCATGGAGATTGCCAAGAAAAACATCACAAAGGCAGGCATGCTCAAGTATGTCACAATGCATGAGCTGGATCTCAAAACTGCCAAGAAAATGCCAATAGAGGAAGCTGATCTTACAGTGGTTGACTTGGGTGATCCGTGGACAGTCGTGCCACAGGTGCGCAAGATGCTAAAAGGCAGCGGCGCGTTTATCGCACTATGCCCTACCATGAAGCAGCTTGAAAAGCTGACCACCTCACTCGTTGAAAACGAGTTTACCGACATAGAGTGCAGCGAGCATATCCTGAGAACAATCGAGGCAAGGGAGGGAAAAACAAGGCACTCCTTCTATGGAATAGGACACACAACATATGTGGCGTTTGCGAGAAAGGCGTTTTTTGATAGAAAGGATAAACTCTAGGCAACGGCTGTAATTTGCGCTGTTTGCTTATTGCGCACAAACACAATCTAATAGTCCTTTTATGTGTGCATCAGACTAGATGCAATTTGCTAACGCACACTAAGAAATCCGAGAAATTCACTGTATCGAATCTGAACAAGGCGCGAAAAAGTCTTGACAGTTTTGGTACGTTAAGCCCAGAAAGCCACATCACAAAAGATGACTTGCAAAAGTTTGGTGTGGCAGAAGATATTCGCAAGCTAAAAACAATCCAGCGAGAAAAGTTGCTTGAAGACCTTTCGTCTTTGTTAAACGACAAAGTACGTGATTTTGAAAAGCACGAGCAAGAAGCTAAATGGAAGGAATCGATGCTACAAAAACTCAACACGGAACTGGACGACAAAGTAGCACAGCTCGAAAAGGCAAACAAGCAGCTTGTAGAGGAAAAGGCCCGCTCAGATGAGCTAAACAAACAACTACAAGAGGCACTGCTAAAGCTTCGCCATTCCGAAGAACAACTCACGTTAGAACGGGATTGGCTTGCCCAACAGGTGGAGACAAAGTCAAAAGAGGTTCTTGAGACGATACGAGAAATGATCAAAGAGGCAGAAGGGCAAAGCGACGCCCCGTCTAAATAGAAGAAAATTTATCCGCACGCAAATTATCCTACAACAGTGGCACAAAAAATACAACCAACATTAATCAAAAAGATCATCCCGCCAAGAAAACCCGACTCGCGAAAAGGCGACAACGGCAAAGTCATGGTGGTTGGGGGCAGCTACATGTATCATGGCGCACCAGTACTTGCCTCGCTTTCTGCCCTGAGATCCGGTGTAGATCTTGTCTATACGTGTGTTCCAAAAATAATTGTGTCATCTGTCAGGGCGATATCCCCAAACCTGATAGTCATACCAATGGTCGACTCGAAACTGACAAGGGGCGCATCAAACAAGCTTCTAGGTCAAGTCCCAGCAGATCTGGACTCTGCAACAGTTGGAATGGGGCTTGCAATAAGCGACGAAGAGGCACTAAAAAACATTGTAAAATCATTGTCTTCACAGGATGTCAGGCTGTCACTTGACGCAAGTGCGCTTGTGAGCTATATCCTGCCGTTTTTGCCGGAAAAAAACATTGTACTGACGCCACATGCAGGCGAGTTCAAAAGAATGTTTGGAGTGATGCCCCAATCGTCAATAAAGGAAAGGGCTTTGTTGGTATCTAAATTTGCAAAAGAGCACTCGGTTACAATTCTCCTAAAGGGAAGTACAGATGTGATATCCGACGGAAAGCAAACCTTCGTGAATCCAAAAAATCTTGCAGCTATGACAGTGGGGGGAACCGGAGATGTTCTTTCAGGACTTGTTGCTGGAATTTTAGCAAGGAACAGAAATCCACTGGAATCTGCAATTGCGGCCTCTTACATCAACGGCATGGCAGGAAGACTGGTTCAAAAAAAGAACGGACTGCACATGGTAGCGACTGATCTGATTGATGCAATTCCATATGTGATGAAGCCGTTTGACAAAGTGATCCGATGAAAAAAATTCTCAGACACGTGGATGGAAACATGGGAGGCTTAGTATCAGACCTTCAAGTTCTGATAAGGCAGCCAAGTGTCTCTGCAAAAAACCAGGGAATAGAGCAATGTGCAGCACTTGTTAGTCGAATCTTAAAAAAATCTGGGATACCGTCGCAAATCTTGCGACTAAAAGGTGTGGCGCCAATTGTTTATGGGGAGATAAAGTCAAAGACAAACCCAAACAAAACTTTGCTTTTTTACAATCATTATGACGTTCAGCCCGTCGAGCCAGTTGATCTGTGGGATGATGATCCATTTAGCGGAAAGGTAAAAGGCAACAAGGTCTTTGGGCGAGGGTCTGCAGACGACAAGGGCGAGCTGATAACTAGGATTAAGGCAGTGGAGGCATTCCTAAAGCAGACAGGAGATGTGCCGTGCAACATCAAGTTTGTAATAGAGGGAGAAGAGGAGACTGGAAGCGCAAACATTGGGCGCTACTTGAAAAAATTCAGAAAAAAATTTGCTTGTGATGCGGTAATCTGGGAATTTGGTTATGTTGACTCTAAAAATCGACCAGTAATCGGCCTTGGCATGAAAGGGCTTCTTTACGTGGAGCTTTCGGTAAAGGAATCCGTCCGAGATGCACACTCTAGCCTGGCAGTGATAATCAAAAACCCTGCATGGCGGCTAGTTGATGCGCTAAAGACGCTAAGAGATGATTCCGGACGAATCCTCATCAAAGACTGGTACAAGGAGGTCACACCATTTGCTGGCTCTGACCTAAAACTGCTAAGCAAGGAGCCGTTTGACGAAAAAGGGTTCAAGGCAGAATACAAAATCAACGAGTTTGTAAACAAGAAAAAAGGACTCGATGTCAAAAAGGCACTCGCAGGAGACCCGACATGCAACATCGCAGGTCTTGTATCGGGTTACACGATGCAGGGTGCAAAAACAGTCCTTCCAGCGTCGGCGCTGGTAAAAATTGATTTTAGGCTTGTACCTAGAATGGATCCAAAAAAACAGTTTGCAAGGCTAAAGAACCATCTGAGGCAAAAAGGATTCTCCGATATCAAAATCAAAATGTACCATGGCGAGGCAGCTGCGAGAACAAGCCCAAACAACCCGTTTGTCTCCAAAGTAAAGGCAGCGGCGCAAGAATCTTTTGGTAGCTATATAGTCAACGTTTCAAATGCAGGAACAGGCCCGATGCACTCGTTTGTGGACGTGTTGAAGGCGCCGTGCATTTCAATTGGCTCTACTTACATGTTTGCGAGGATCCACTCTCCAAATGAATTTGCAAGAATAGATCTGCTCAAAAAAACAACAAAGTGCATGTGTTTGATCATGTCCAAATTTTCAAGCTAGCCACGCCTGATTGCGCCGGAAAAGACTTTAATGTACATCGAAGGCAGATGAAAATATGTCAATGTACATGCCTGGTGCGACAGCCGTGGGGATCACCTTTGATACTGGTGTGGTCTTTGCGAGCGAAAAAAGAATCGCATATGGGAACTTTCTTGTCAGCAAAAACACGAAAAAGACATTTCCGCTAACTGACAAGGTGGGTGCTACAATCGCTGGTCTGGTTGCAGACATGCAGATCCTTGTATTACAGATAAAGGCGCTAACAAAAATCCGTAAAATGGAGCTAAAACGAGACGTCCCTCCAAACTCTGTAGCCAAAATGATATCAAATTTGATGTATGAGCGAAGATTTTTCCCTTTTCTGACTCAGATAATAGTCGGTGGCATAGTGGACAAACCAGCAATATACACACTTGACCCGCTAGGCTCTGTTCTGCCAGACGAGTATGCAGCAGTGGGAACTGGGGCTGAAATGGCACTTGGCATATTGGACCAACAGTTCAAGGCCGGAATGAAAGAAAAAGAGGCAGTAGACTTGGCAGTAAAATCTGTAAAGGCTGCAACAATGCGAGACTCTTTTTCAGGTGACGGAATCGACGTCTTGGTAATAACCAAAGACGGCACAAAAGAATTTACAGAAAAACTCTAGTCTTTTATTGACTTTTTGATTTCCCAGTACTTGTCGGAAATATAGTGGAGGTTTTCTATTGCCATTCCCTTGCTCATTGTTTCTAGTTCCTTACTTGAAACAAGTGCTTTTCCCACAGCAAGGAATTTTTTTTGAGATTCCTCAACAACGCAGACGAGCTGTCCTTTTTCAAATTCCGTGAAACTTCGAATTCCAGGCCTCATGACGTTTGCCCCATTGCACATGAACTTGACAGCCCCCATATCGACTGTCACACTTGGGAATTTTTTTAGTGTCTCTACATCTGCTAAAAACGGCAAATACGACTGTCCTATTTTTAGTACGGTAAGGCAGTCTCCAGATATCATCTCGGCATTCTCTTCAAGCACATAAATCTTGAGGTTTTTTATTTTAGGAATTTCTATTTTCCATTGCAGACCTATCTCTTTTAGAACATCCGCGGTTTCAGACTTTGAGATTAGGTTTGATTTCAATCTCGCAGTATTTCCTTGCGAATGTCCAAGAGATCCCTTAGAATCGCGCTTGCTGTTTCCGTGCCGCCTGCCCCCCTTCCGATGATTGTCTGTGTGCCGGAATGCTCTGAGGTAAATGAAATGGCATTGAGCGTCCCGTTCACACAAAGCGGATCATCTACTGATAACTCTCTTGGACTGACAATCAGTTCTTTGTTGCAGGAAGCAATCAGCTTTATTGCGGATTTTTTCTTGGCAGCTTTCTTTACGTCGTCACTTGTGACCTTGCGAATCCCAGTTCTTTGTATGTCCGGCATTGTGACCTTCATGCCCATAATCCAGTTTGCTAAAATCACTAGCTTTGCAGCCGCGTCATATCCGTCCAAGTCAAGCGATTCGTCCGCTTCTACATATCCCTTCGATTTGGCGTCCTTTAGTGCGGCAGCAAAACTCATTCCGCGAGCCATGTTTGTTAGAATGTAGTTTGTTGTGCCGTTTAGTATCCCAGCAAAAGATACTATCTGCTCGCCCCTCAGGCTGTTTTTTGCATAATCCAAAATTGGCGTTCCGCCTCCAACAGTTCCGGAAAACTTGAGCAGTACATGGTTGTATACTGCAAGCTCCATCAGTGAGGGAAATGCCAGGGCAAGCGGTCCCTTGTTTACAGATATCACATGCATTCCTTTTTTCATTGCAGCAATGATGTGGGACATTCCAGGCTCCGCATCCTTGTAGTTGCTCGCAGTGGTCTCAATCAACACGTCTGCTGGTACGTTGTTGATTATATCTAGTCCATTGAGTTTTCTTTTTGTTTTGTCGTAATTTCTAACCGTGCCATATTTTTTTTTAATTTCAACTAGTCTGTTCAGATCAAGGCCTGCTGATTCTGTTACACCGCCTTTTGTGTCAAAGACACCCACAATCCTTGGCATCATTCCATACTTTGCGTACAGGTCATCCGATCTCGATACGAGTAGCTTTGCAAAGCTCTGCGCAACTGTACCAAACCCGCAAACAATTATGCGCAAATCATTCTACCCCAATCTAGTGAAACGATCATTCCCAGAAGACTTGGCTAAATCCTGATTTATTAATGATGTTTATGACTGACCCTTGTTTAGCTTCAATGAAACCGAGTTGATGCAAAATCGGCTATTGGTGGGGGCAGGGCCATCATCAAACACATGACCTAGATGTGCATCACAATTTGCGCACATTACCTCGGTTCTGGACATTCCGTAGCTGGCGTCTGTTTCGTACTTGAGGCTTTTTTCATGGGCTGGTTCAAAAAAGCTCGGCCAGCCAGTGCCGGAGTCAAACTTTGCGCTAGATCTGAACAATTCGTTGCCACAGCACGTGCAACAATAGGTTCCATCGTCTTTGCAGTGTGTGTACTTGCCAGTAAACGGGGGCTCTGTTGACTTGTTTCGGCAGACCTCATATTCATCGCTGCTGAGGGCTTGCTTCCATTCGGCATCGGTTTTTGTGATTTTGCCCATTGCTGGTATTTAGTCAAAGATGTATTAGAATATTATTCAGATTTCTTTCGTTTTTCCTCTATTCTTTTTTCAGACTCGAATCTCTCAAGCTCGTATGATTTGAGATCTACAAATTTGATAATCTCTGATAAGTTGGGGTGAGCCTTTTTTATTGCCAAAAACATTTTTTGTGCTACCTGTCTGTAGTCGATATGGCCTTGCGGTACGGTTCTAAGCTCAATTAGGTGGCAGGCCTCGCGCAAGTTCATGTTCATAAAAAACGGATAATTGTATGCAAAGTTGACAACGTATTGGGACTGTTGCGGATATTTTGTCCTCATGGAGTCAAAGACCTGCTTTGACTGATTCATGCAGTCTTTGTATTCCTTGTCGATTCCAATCTCGATTATCTCTTTTGGAATGGAAAATCCATGATCTGTTGTGAGCAGTTGTCTTTCCAATGTCAAGACGCGGTGTCTGTGCAGGTCGCGAAACATGCCAAAGTTCCCGATCACATCAAAGGTGTACTGCGTCATCTCAAATGCGCGTGGGGGTCTGTGTCTCCTGTTTTTCCTTTGCCTTGCAAAATCCCTGATGATTTGTGATTTTGTTTTTTTGCTTAGCTTTTTAATTGCTGATAATACCTCGTGATATGGGATGGTTTGCGATTCATACAAAATCGCAGCAATTATCTTGTCCTGGGCTTTAGCTTCTGATTCATAATCCGCCAGTCTGACCAGTGGTCCTTTGTGCTTTGATGGGGTTGAGTGTTTTTTTGTCAGGTTTTGCGACATTTTTTGCAAGGACTTGATGTATTCCTGCATGGCAAGGCCGTACTTGTCAGTAGAACGCCTGACAAATGACTTGATTGTAGTGTCTAATTCGTGCTTGATTTTGCCTGCGAGGATTCTTTCCTCTTCGAGATCTGAGCTGAATAAAATGGTCAAAAGGTACTCAAAAGAGCGGCCATTCCCAGACACGCCTACGTTGGTCAGAGTCGAGGCTGGAAGCAAGCCGCGTAGTATGTCTAGCGCCTTTGCCTTGGTCGTGGCATTGTAGATGAAGTTAGCAGACTTGACTTCCTGCTCATTTTTTAGTTTTGAAAACGGAACATCTTTTCCGGATTCCGACTCTCGAAATTTTAGCTTTTCAATTGGCTCTTTTTCTCGAACGTATTTCAGCATGGGCTCTATGTTTTTTGAATAAACTTCAAAGTCAAAGTTGCAACACTGTAGATATGGGTCTGCGAATTTTGTTTGCATTATTGTCGGCTCGCGCAAAAACTTGTATTCTCCGTTTACCTTTTTGTCCCATGTGACATATCGTGAGGATTTTTCTAAATATGACAGTCCTATTCTGCGATCCTCGATTTTTTTGACCGCAATGTTCGAAATTCCCTCGATTGCAATTTGAGCAATCCCTAATTCTGCGACAGAGTCATCACCGTACTCGATCAAAACCTTGTTGTAAAATTCCTCACCACGGTTTTCATTTGACAAAAACTCATCTAGGAAAATACGTCGCATGCTCTTGTCAGTTCTGGAATATCTTGACATCAGTGCTCCACGGTCTACCTGCCTGGGAGTGATTATTGCAAACACAGAGTCATCAGAATTTGAAAAATGCCTTGATAACGTCTCTCTCTCAGAGGCGGTAAACTCGCTCAACAGAATTCAAGCCTTGCGATTCTAAATAACTATTTTCGCTTTATCTGAACCAGATCTGTCTTTGGCGTGTTGCCTTTTGCCTGCCATCGCAAAAGAACCTCTTTTAGCGCGTTTGCATCGGCCTCGTTTTCTGTGTATAGGAGCATTGTGACCCAGTGTCCGTTTCCAGCCTTTCCTCCAACTGAATTCATCCAAAACTCTGATGGTAGGCTTTTGAGTGCCTTGTTGTTTGGGTCTTGGCTTATCTCCATCCAGCGCTTTGAGACAAAATGCAGTATCTGATCAAGGCCGTCCTTGTCTATCATGAATATAGTCATTTATGGTTGGAATTTTAAAATTGCGAAATCAGACTTTGTTAAATTGTTCTTACCAAAACTAGAAAGCTTGTTAACAATTTGCCGGTTATATAAAACGCTAAATCTTTACCAATGAACAAGGACGAAGTAGAGATTATCGGCAAGCAAGTCAAAGACATGTATGGCACCCAAATGGGCAGAGTTATCGGTACAATAACTGACATCGACGGCTCCATACAGACTGTGGGTATTGATTGCGGTCTTGACGGACTAAAGCAAATCCCATTTGAACAACTAGTTGTTCAGGGCGAGGTCGTAATCTACATACCAAAATGGAGACTCGACTCACAACGATTCCTAAGAGAGAAAGGACTCACACTCAGACGACTCAAGGCACTCATTGACATCGTTTCAGAAAACGACGAAATGAAGGACGACGCCGAAATCATCCACGAGAAATACAAGTCAAAGTTGTCGACACTGGAAGAATCAGAAAAGGAAATCACTGCAGCTCTAGCTGCACGGCTAGAAGCGCTGAATGCCCAGCTAAAAACAGTAAAAACGTTGCTGTTTGACGCAAAGGTTCAGTTCAAAAGCAATGAAATCTCTGATGCAAAATATGATCTGATAAAGACACATACCGGTGAAATAATCGAACACATTGACCACGAAAAAGCAGAGATCACAAACATTCAAAGAAGAGTCGCTGATCTGGCGCTGGATGGCGTTCAGTCTAATGTCAACCAAAAAGAACAGATTCAGCAGTCTGCAGTATCTTACCTTGTGACCAGTCCCTCTGGGCAACAAGTCGAGACTCCAACACTTGCGCCTTCTCACGAAGAAAAAGCTTCAGCGCCATCTGATGCAAACCATGCCGCACCGCAACAGGTCCAACCAACTGCATGTACTCACCCGGCCGAACAGAATGAGGAAGAGACAATGCATACGGCAGTTCCTCCACCAAACCATGGTTTTGTAAAGACTGAAAGCAGCAGATCAGAATGGCATGAAAGCATGGAAGCCACATAGAGAAGGCCCATAATCTCTTTTTTATTAAAAATTTGCCAGTGTAAAAATTTAAGATTTAGAAACACTAGAAAAAACCATACCCGTGAACCAACAAAGTTATGATATCGGTCTTGGAAACAACGACACAAAGACTCGCTTTGAAGCAAGCGCCGATTATGTGAAATTTTGGGAAAAACAGGCACAAAAACTGCACTGGTTTAGGCAATGGGACACGGTACTGGAATGGAATGCACCATTTGCGCGCTGGTTTGTCGGAGGGAAAATAAACGCATCGTACAATGCCTTGGACGTCCACCAAAACCAAAAAGATAAGACTGCGATATTCTGGGAGGGGGAAAATGAGGAAAGGCGTACTGTGACATATGGCGAGCTTTTCGAGCAGGTTCAAAAGATTTCAAATGCACTAAAATCACTTGGTGTAAAAAAAGGAGATCGCGTAACGATTTACCTTCCAATGATGCCTGAGCTAATAGTGTCGATTCTTTCCTGTGCAAGAATTGGCGCAATACACACCGTAATTTTTTCAGGGTTTTCTGCAACATCTATCAAAGACAGGGTTCTTGATTCAAAATCAAAAATCATAATCACAGCAGATGGGGGCTATAGGCGTGGAAACACCGTCAAGCTAAAAGAAACAGTCGATTCTGCAGTAGAAGATCTGGATTTTGTTGAACACGTGATTGTCCTAAGGAGAACAGGACACAAAATCAATTTTGGCAAGAGAGATCTTTTGTGGAACGATCTCATAAAGGGTTCATCCAGCATTTGTGATGCAGAACCATTGGATAGCACTCATCCACTTTACATTCTTTACACGTCAGGCACGACAGGAAAGCCAAAAGGAGTGCTCCATGATACCGGTGGATACCTGACGCACATTGACGCCACTTTTCGATGGGCGTTTGACATCAAGGATTCTGACGTGTATTTTTGTACAGCTGACATTGGGTGGGTGACAGGCCACAGCTATGTGGCATACGGCCCTCTAATGCGCGGTGCAACTCAGGTGATGTATGAAGGAGCGCCAGACCATCCAACACCTGCAAGAATCTGGAGTATAATTCAAAGATACAAAGTTACAATTTTGTACACGACTCCAACAGCACTCCGAATGTTTATGAAATTTGGAGACTCGATTCCAAACTCGCATGATCTATCCAGTTTGAGGCTTTTGGGAACAGTTGGAGAGCCAATCAATCCAGAAGTGTGGCGGTGGTACTATGGCGTCATCGGCAAAAACCGATGCCCAATCATTGATACGTGGTGGCAGACAGAAACGGGGGGAATAATGCTAAGCCCTCTACCAGGACTAGAAACCATTCCACTGAAGCCAGGTTCGGGGGCTTTTCCAATTCCTGGCGTTGATATCGGAATAGTTGACGAAAAAGGCGCCGAGGTGACATCTGGGACAAAGGGCTTTCTGATAATAAGAAAGCCGTGGCCTGGGATGCTTTTGACACTTTGGGGCGATGATGAAAAATACAAATCGGTCTACTGGTCACGATATGAAAACGCTTACTATACTGGCGACTATGCTATTCGGGACTCGGATGGATATTTTTGGCTTCTTGGAAGAGCTGATGATGTGCTCAAGGTGGCAGGGCACAGAATCGGCACAGCAGAGCTTGAGAGCAGTCTTGTTTCACACAAATCCATTTCCGAAGCTGCAGTGTGCGGGATTGCGGACGAAGTCAAGGGCGAGGTAATAATTGCGTTTTTGGTTCCAAAAGAAGGTGTGCTGACATCAACAGATCTGCAAAAAGAGATAACTGACACAGTAAGAAAAGACATTGGAGCAATTGCAACCCCACAACAACTCTACTTTGTATCAAAACTGCCAAAGACTCGAAGCGGAAAGATAATGCGGAGACTGTTAAAGGCAATTGCAAGCAACGAAAAGATAGGTGACGTCAGCACACTTGAGGACGGTGCAGCAGTAAGTGAGATCCAGTTAGCATTTGATGAGATAAAACAGCAGATCGGAAAATAACAATGCTGTCCATTTTAGACAAACAAGACGTTAAAGTTAATTTGTGTAGATATGACTTGTGAGGGACAAAATACTTGGAGTTTGGAATTTTACGAAAACAAATCTGGTGATGTTGGCCGCCTGCTTTGTCTTCAATCCTTTCAACGCATTTGCTATTACTAGCAAAGCCCAGTCAATTTACGATGTCCAGTATAACATAAGCAATAACTCTGGAGACACAACCCCGATTTTGATCATGGGATGCATTTTATTTGCAGTCTTATTTGCATACTACAAGGCAACAAATGCTGGAAGGCATGACTCAATTTCTAAGTGTGGGCATTGTGGCAAAACTATACGAGGGCCAAGATGCCTCACATGTCCATCAAAAAAACAGCCTCAAGAATAGGTCGACTCGGTCTTATTTTGTGCCTATTGAGGCCTTTATTTGAGCAAGGCTCGATTTTGTGTCAGATTTGGCCTTGTCCACTGCCGCCTTTAGGTCAACTCGAGCCTTTTGGATTGTGGCCTTCGAATCTGCATTAATTTTGTCTATTGGGAGGCCCTTTGATACAGCGTCCTTCGCGTCGGCGTTTGCCTTTTTGATCGCAGTCGTAAAGTCGGATTGGGCCTTTAAGATTGCCTTCCTGTATGTTTCCATGATTGATTTGATGTCGTTTTTTTCTGGTTTTTGTGCAAATGCATCGTTTGCTATGGTAACTGAGGCAAACAATACTGTGATGACTGCTATTGTTGCGAGTTGAGATTTCACGTTAGTTGCGTTTTTTTCTTGTCTTTAAAAAATTTTACGCATAATTGCTATGAAAACCATTGTTCTAGGGTCTGGCTTCGTTTCTCCGTGGCCTTTTGTAGCCTGCTAAGTGACGATTCTATTCGATCGCGTGAAAAGCTTCTCTCCTCAGAAAGATACCTGATTATTTCTGAATGGTTCACCGTACCAAACTTTAGTTCAGAGACCTCGGCCACTTTTGGCTCCAAAAAGATCTTTCTTATCTGGTCATAGTCAATCTGGGACAATTTGTCCTGAATTTGTGGTATGTCTTCCAGTCTGCCGGATTCTTTTATGAGTTTGAGTGCGGTTTTTGGCCCGATTCTCTCAAAACCGTCTGGATTAAAGTCAGTCCCAATCAATATGCCAAGATCTACTAGCTGTTCTTTTGTTATGCCAAGCTCTGCAAGAACCTTGTGGGACTCGATTATTTCTGGCTCTATCTCGATGTATGTATTGCGGTTTGGAATCTTGCGTCTGCCTGAATTTGTAAAATTCCTGACCAGTCTTTTTGCCCCAAAAAGAATCGAGTCGTAGTCTTGGCTTGCAGACGCATACGCAAGTCCCGTCTGTGTCATGTGGGCTGCAGTTGCCTCGCCCTCGGACGGTGCATCGATATGTGGGATTCCAAACATATCGAGAAGGCGCTTTGCGTCGTCTACCATCCCGTCCTGCATGGCAGTTGTCTGCTGGGCGTACTTTCGCATGTCTTCCACATTTCCCTCGACTACTGCTTTTTCGTACTTGATGGTTGCGTCTTTTTTTATCTGCTTTCTTCGCTGGATTTCTGCCGACTTTAGAGATGGCGGCTTACCATCAAACACATAGACTGGCTTTATCCCCAATGAAAGAAAGTTGATGTTTCGATAAAAGAGTCCGCTTAGGTGGCTAGTCACCCTTCCATTAGTATCGGAAAGTGGGGTTCCATCTGGGCCCCTGATTATGGATAAAAATTGGTAAATTGTATTGTATGCGTCAACTGCGACTACTTTGGACGAAAATGATTCCAGCTTGGTTTTTTCTTTGGTTATGAGGCCCTTTAGGTCTAAGCCCATTGGTATGATACCAATTTGCCTGTTTTTGTATTTACTGCCACCTGATTCACTATATAGGGGTGAACGAATTTCAAAAATGGTGCCAGGTTAGCCAAGCGGTACGGCGACCGCCTCGAGATCTTCGACAGGGGAGCGGTTGTGCATTCGCACTCAGGGGTTCGAATCCCTTACCTGGCGCTTAACTAGGCATTGTTAATGCAGTCACAAAACAACACTGGAAAAACTTGCTCAGCCTTATTAAATAATTATAAAGAATTCGAAAACTGTTCGTTTGTTTCAATCAACAAAGATATCATATCGTTTTGTATCATTGTCCAAATGTTGGTAAAGCACATCGGCAGAATATCAAAGGAAGACGAGGCGGCTAAAAAACGACTTAACCAGAACGTTTCCGCAGAGGATGAATGGTCACACATCACAGAAGCTGGCCCGAAAATTGACATTCAGGATCCACTGGACGTGTCTCAAAGATCAATCTTCTTTGCAAAAAACCAGCAAGCCTCAACAAAACAAGAGATAGTGCAGGAAAAAGCCGAAGAAGTCAAAGATCAAATCAATAACACAAACCAATATCAGAAATTTGTCAATGTTTTGCTAAAGGAGAGAATGAACGATCTCAAAAAAATGCTAGACAAGGAAAAGCAATTTGCTGAAGAGCTGAGCTGTTTTCAGGATACAACTAAAAGCAGAGTTGATCTGGAAAAAGTCAACCCTAAATATATCACAGAAAATGATACCAAATCTTTGATTGGCGCGCTTGAATCAGAACACAACCAAATGAAAGAACGGCTAGACCATGAGCAATCTGTAATTGAAAAAACAAGAAATGAATTGCAAATCAAAAAACAGCAAATAGAACAACTAAAAAACGAGCTGCCATTCATCACCCAAAAACAAAAAACCCAAGACGTTGATCCGGTGACGATGATAAAGTATGAGCTACAAAAACTAGGCATCAAGGACGACACGGGAAAAATTGCCACCGCGCTGGAATTACTTGCAAACAAGACAAAACGCGATACCGTCTAGGTACGATCTGAACAAACTTTGATTATTCTACATAATTATTGTGACAAGCACACAACAATTATGATGACGTACGGCATAAAATAGAGGAATTGGTAAATAATTCACTTGTAAAATGTGCAAATTGTAATGAAGAGTTAAGGCTTGATCAAAAAGTCATACGGTATCAAAACAAATGGCTTCATGCAAGCTGTCTTGAATTAACCAAAGAAACTACACCAAATCCATTTTTACAAAAAACAGTTACGCCCACAGACGACCGCGAACAAACACCTCAAAAAGTCTTCAAGACCACTGTCATATCTGGGCAGATCTACGTGCCAACAAAACAAGAAAAAATAACGCCTACGATGAAATCCAAACAGATCTCACTTATGCCAGCATCTGTAAAACTCGCAAAAAACGAGAAGCTAGAAACCCAAAAACAAGTGGCAGAATCAGTCAAACCGTCAGAATATGAACTCCCAATAAAACTAAACCAAATTGAAAAGAAAACAAAAAAGGCAAAACCCGATCCCGTCTTGGTTGCTCTGGCAGTTGCGATTTTCTCTGTTTTGATATATAATGCATATAGTATTTTTTCGACTCTTAGCATGATTGCAATTAGCATAGCTGCGATAATGACATTTTATCACATCCTGTCAAAACACCCACCACAAACACAATACCAATACAAAACAAAAGGCGCCTCTTTTTATTCAATCACAATTTTGATAATGCCATTTGCATTTGGCACGATAATGGCGTTAGATGGGTTGACTGCATTTATGACAATCACGCAAGCAATGTTTGTCTGGTCACTTACACTGTCGTTTTGGCAGACAATGCTTTTTGTCCCACTTGCGATAAGGAGCGTGACACGAGAATCACAACTACCTGAACCAAAAAATTATCCGCGAATCAGCGTGCTTGTTCCTGCATACAACGAAGAAAAAGTAATACGGACCACAATAGAATCGCTTCTTTCAACTGATTACCCAGACAAGGAGATAATAATAATCGACGATGGGAGCAAAGACCAAACATTGAAAATTGCAATGCAGTACAATGACAGAATCAAAGTCATTCACAAGGAAAACGGTGGAAAGGCATCTGCACTAAACCAAGGGTTGCTTTATGCCACAGGGGAAATAGTTACAATAGTTGACGCAGACACAATAATCGGGCATTCTTCACTAATACACATCGCAAAAGGCATGGCTGAAGAAAATGTGGCAGCAATTGCAGGAAATGTCAAGATTCGCAACAAGATGAACTGGCTTACATGGTGTCAGGCGCTTGAATATCTTTCAGGAATCCAAATTATGAGGAGGGGGCTGGATTATTTTGGTGCAATAACAATAGTTCCGGGGGCACTAGGAGCATTCAGAAAAAAGAAGCTAGAAGAGGCAGGAACATATCATAAAGACACCTTGGTAGAAGACTTTGATGCAACAATGAAAGTACTTCGCTCTGGAATGGTGGTGAGTGGTAGTAATTCTGCAACAGCATACACACAAGCACCACAAACATTACGCGATTTTTACAAGCAAAGAAAGAGATGGTACAGAGGAAATCTGCAAGTACTTCGGAGGCATTCTGATATCTTACTAAATCCAAGGTTTGGTTACCTGCACAGGCTGTCATACCCAATAAGGGCAAGTCACATGATTGTAATTCCAATTGCTAGCATGATGCTCTGGGGATTTGCCGCGTATCAGCTAATAATTGGCAACTATCAATTCGTGGCCTTCACACTTGGACTGTTCATATTAATGCAGTATTTGCTTTCTGCAATGGCAGTGCGGATGGACAAAGACGATAAGAAAATGATTCTTTATTCGGTGTTTTTTGTAATTGGTTATAAGCAGATAATGGACTTTCTCCAGGTTAAAGCAGTCATCGAAGAAGTAATAGGCACAAAAGCAAAATGGACTAGTGCGCAGAGGGTAAA
>JBQTHG010000013.1:0-2365 GCA_052390175.1 Nitrososphaerota archaeon
CCGACAGCTTACTGAAGATGATATTGAGACCCTTAAATCAATTAATGATGCTTGGAAGGAAATAGAAACTGGTAAAGGGGGTAAAGCTGGCGTGACAAAGTTCTTTGCGGAATTTGCTAAATGGTGATCTCACAGGTAGTATGGTCTGACAAATTTAAAAAAGAAGTTACAAAAATCAAAGACAATAAAATAAAAGAGAAACTGCAAAAACAAATACGCAATATAGTTGAATGTCCAGAACTTGGCAAACCATTAAGATACGATCTGAAAGGTGAGAGAACAATTTACGTAAAACCCTACAGACTCATCTACTCACATCAAGGAACGGTTTTGTATTTACTGAGGTTTGAACATAGAAAAGAAGTTTACAAATGATGCAACCATATTCCCTCTTAGAATAATGTCATTCTAGTTATTTTTGGCGTTTAGAGATGTGCTTGCTTTCTTGCGTGTAGCCTCATGTGTCCTTTTTGGATGCCTTCTGAGACCAAGGCGCGCAACGCGCTAAAGTTTTGTGCCAAACCGGTTGCTGCAATCACGCATGCAAGTTCGCTTGCAGACTCGACTCCAAGTATTTTTGTACAGATTTTTGCCATTGGGTGAACGTTGATGATCCCGCCAACTATTCCTACAGACATGGGAAGCTCGATTTTTCCCACAAGGTTTCCGTCATTGTCTTTGCTCCATTCTGTGATGGAGTCGTATCTCCCAGTTTTTGCAGCATATGCGTGAGCGGCTGCCTCTATTGCACGATTGTCTTGGCCTGTCGCGTTGGCAACTGCAACTATTCCATTCATGATTCCTTTGTTATGGGTAACTGCCCTATACACGTCGTTTGCTGCAAACTGATATGCCAAGACAATTTTATCAACGATGTCGCTTCCTCCAACCTCTTTCTTGTCAAAGACTGCCGTTCCCCTGACAATTCGTCTAGTGGAATAGTTTGAGAGAATTCGCAAGAGTGTTTTCCCTCCAGCGATTTTTTCAATTAGCGGCGCCACCCCCTCACACATTGTGTTTGTCACGTTGGCGCCCATCGCATCTCCCACATCGATTAAGAGCTCGACAATCAACATTGGGCCAGCATCCGTGGTTATCTCCTTGCATGACACTTTTTTTGCCCCCTTGCCAATTTTTGCAAGTGTTGCGCTCTTTGAGTTTGCCAGATCCAGTATTTCTTTTGAGGCCTGCAAAATCTTTGGTGCAGCTGCCTTTGCATCTACTTTGACTACCTGGATTTGTCCTATGCTGTATGATTCATCGTTTTGCATGGTAAAGCCGCCATGAACTCGCGCTATTTTAGCTGCCTTTGATGCAGCGGCAATGACAGAGGGCTCCTCAATTGCCATTGGAACCAAGTACTCCTTTTTGTTTATGAGAAAATTTGTAGCGATCCCGAGCGGAAATGAAAACGTTCCAACTGCATTTTCAACCATCTTGTCTGCCTGATCAAAGCCTATGCCACCTGATGCATCCAAGATTTTTCTTTCCACTTCTGTGAGATTTGCAAATTTTGCCAGTATGTCCAGTCGTTCCTTTCTGCTTTTTTCAAAAAATCCTGAAATGGAAGAGTCTTTCAATTTAATTCAAAATTCTTATCAGCTTGTCGTCGGTCTTGTCTGGAAATCCCTTTCCATCGGTGTTTGATGTAATAACATAAAGATAACCATCAGGGCCCTCGCTTACATCCCTGACTCTTCCTACTCCGCTCAGCATGCTTTTTTGTGAGAGGACGCCGTCTTCGCCCATATCCAGTTTGTAGAGGTTAGCACCACGCAGAGTAGCCATAATCAAGCTGTCCTTGTATTCTAGCTTGTCACCACTATAAAACACAATTCCTCCAGGCTCGAGGCTTGGGTCATAGCACATTATTGGACTGGTAAATTTGTCACCTGCACATTCTTGTTCCGGCCAGCCATAGTTATGGCCTGCCTTGATTAGATTGATCTCATCGTTTTTTGTCGGTCCGAATTCTGTCACAAAGAGATTTGCGTTTTTGTCCCACGCCATCCCCTGGGTATCTCTGTGGCCAAGGGAAAACACGGGCGAGTTTTGGAATGGGTTGTCTTGAGGCATCGTACCGTCGTCATTTAATCGAAGAATTTATCCTTCAAGTGATGACATGTCTTGCGATTTGTGCGAAAATTCTGATGACAGCCCGGATGCCACGTAGAGTTTTTTGTCATGGCCGAACTTGATGACACCTCCATTATAGAATTCCGAGGCTGGAATTTTGTCAATAATTGTGATGGCATCCTTATTTTTGTTATCTGATTCTGTGATGCGAAGAACTTTGTTCCAGAGTACATCGTTTTCGGCTTATGTGTAATACACATACAAAAAGTGATTGCTGGCAAATTCGGGA
>JBQTHG010000014.1:0-99537 GCA_052390175.1 Nitrososphaerota archaeon
CCCCGGCATGACAATGGTTTTACACTCTTCAAAAAGTCATACCACTACATTTTTCATAAAAATTATAATTTTATAAATATGTAGGGGTAACCATTTCTATGGTGCGAGTCAGAAAAAAGACGCTCAAAGGCAAAACCTACTATTATCTGGAGCACAGTATGAGAAGTGGAAATCACGTACAAAAAAAGGAACTCTACCTAGGCAGCAAAATCCCTTCCAACATTGAAAAAATGAAAAAAAAGTTCTTGGATGAAATTTATCACGAAAAATGGTTCGTTGACATTGAGAAGATCAAGCAGAATTTCTCGAAAAACCAGAGACTGATGCCAAAATCTGTCAAGGAAAAGGAGATTGAGACATTTGCCATCAATTTCACCTACGACACTCAGAGAATTGAAGGATCCACACTCACACGTAAAGAAACAGCAGATCTTCTGGAAAGAGGCATAACGCCAAATAACAAACCAATGAGGGATGTACAGGAGGCCGAGGCCCACAAGGATCTATTCTTTGAGATTCTGAAATCAAAGGCGGATTTATCGTTACAGGTAGTAATAGATTGGCATTGGAAGCTCTTCAGTAAGACCAAAGCAGAAATGGCTGGAAAGATCAGAAAATATCAGGTTGCTATCAGGGGAAGCAAATTCATACCACCATCGCCTGTTGAGGTCTATCCGATGCTGACAGAATTCTTTCAATGGTACAACAAGAACAAAAACAAGATACACCCAGTTGAGCTTGCAGCAATAGCTCATCTGAAATTTGTGACGATACACCCTTTTGGCGATGGGAACGGAAGAATATCGAGGTTGATCATAAACTTTATACTCAATAGAAAAAAGTACCCAATGCTAGACATCCCGTACGAGGGAAGAAATAGCTACTACAATGCGCTTGAAAGATCCCACATAAAGAATGAAGAGAGGATATTTCTTCAATGGTTTGTAAAGCGATACATCAGAGAATACAAGAGATATCTCTAGATTTTACTTGGTTATCTTATCAGTTATGAACGAAATGTTGCGGTTTCGCACTTTTTAGCCACAACCCACCCCGGCACTACATATTTTTAGCCTCAAAACCCCCCACGATCAACTTAAATTCTATAGATGACTATAGTGCACTATGGTGACTAGCATACAATTAGAGAACAAGACCAAGGCACGCTTAGAAAAAATGAAATCATTTCCAAAGGAATCTTATGATGATGTGGTAAATCGATTACTAAACGTGGCAAAAGATGATGAGGGCATTCTAAGCAAACGCACCATAAAGAACATAGAAAAATCATTAGCCGAAATCAAAGCTGGTAAAGTTGTATCACATGAAGAAGTAAAGAAAAGACTTGGCCTGAAATGATTCTTTAGATGTCTTGGAATATTGTTTGGTCACCAACTGCCCAAAAACAACTAGAAAAGATTTTCAGATCAGACAAGACTGCTGCTCGCAGAATAGTTACAAAACTTGAAGATATTATTGACAATCCATTTGCATTTACCGACAAACTACAAGGCTCCAATTTGAGAAAGCTCCGAGCTGGTGTCTATCGAGTAATAATTAGTTTGGAAGAGCAAAAAATAACGATATTCATAGTTGAAGTTGGGCATAGAAGTAAAGTCTATGACAAATACTAAGCAACATGGTTTCTTTATTAACAAAATGTTGCGGTTTCGCACTTTTTGCATATACCCCACCCCCAACATACATGTTTTGCATCATTTTTTAATTCAAGTCCGTGCCTTCAAATGTAATTAGCTCATTTATGGAGTATTTTTCAAATTCGATCAGATTTAAGTAGAGTATGCAGATCATAAAATTGATGAAAACGACATCTTGGTTTTTAGTAATAATGCTTACAACAATACTTCTTACTGGTTCAATCAGCCCAGCAGTGTTTGCAGACAATGACAAAGAAAAGCCAAAGATGATGCACAAAAAATATTCCAAGGCGCAAAAAAAGGCAACCATCACAAGGGAGTCTCTGGACTTGGATTCTAACGGTACGGTGGATTTTGATATTCTAATAAAAAAACCAAAAAACCCCAAAAACCCAATCAAGGTGACCTACAACATTGTTGATAACTGCGTTCACGGCTCAACACACGACACCGCTGCACTCAAACTAGGCTTTACCACCCCTGAACCGTTTTTCTTTAACAGGGTATGGCTCACAGATGGATTTGATGTATGGAACAAGTGGTTCCTATCAAAAAAGAGTACTGACCCAAACCATCGCATTGATCTAGTTGATCTACCTGACGGCACGGTTGCAACACCGTTTCCTTCAAGTGGCGACGACGTAATCCAAAAAAACCCAGACAACAACAAAGGCTCCTTCAAACACAAGACTGGCATAAAGACACTTGATGGCCAAGACGGCTGGAAGGGAACTGTCTTCTTTACTGGCCATGCTGGTGACTATTTCTTTTGGACTATTTTCCCAGCAGAGGGACTTGATGCACCTTGTGACACTTTTGCAGCAATTGGAATAGACTTGACTTTAGACCCAGCTGTTGATAACAAAGTTACTGAAGAATCTGACTTTGATGAGGAAGACGAGTAAATTTCTAATTATTTTCTTGAGGGTCTAGTCTAGATATTATCGAACGGTTAGTTCTAGTGATTCGCATAATCCTTTGTACCTGTTTCGTATTGTTACTTCTGTTACGCCAGATGCAACTGAAATTTCTCTTTGTGCTATCCCAGCATCGTATTTCAGACATGCAATGTATAATGCTGCGGCCGCCAGGCCCATCGGCCCCTTTCCTGCAGTTATTTCCATGCTGCTTGCGTCTCTCAAGACCTCGAGTGCATACCGCTTTGTTTTTTCATCTAGTCCAATCTTGCTTGCAATTCTAGATACGCAACTTATGGAATCAACGACTGGCATCTTCATGTCTAGTTTGTTAACTAACATTCGATAGCTCTTTGAGATATCCTTTCTTTTTATGTTGAGTGCGTCTGCAACGTCATTTAGTGTTCTTGGGGTTCCAGCATCTCTGCATGCTGCATATGTAGCCGCGCCAAGAACGCCTGGTATGGATCTTCCCTTAACAAGACCTTTTCCAACGGCCTTTCGATAAATGTGGGCAGTCTTTTCAATTATTGAATCAGATAGTGTGAGTTTATCCTTTAGTTTGGCTAGCTCCATAAATGCCGCCTTTAGATTTTTATCCATGCTTTTATGTGTTTGACTTCTGCCGTCCCAGATTCGAAGTCGTCTCATGTCATGTTTCATTGATACAGAAAGGGATTTGCCTGATGCGTCCTTACTTTCACTGCCTATTGCTGTTGCAAGTCCTTTGTCATGTATTGCAAGAGAATTTGGTGAACCGGTTCTACTCCTATCGTTTTGATCTTCTACAAATGAACGCCGTTCAGGACGTGCATCATCGATGCGCTCAACTACTACATTGCCACACTTCTGACAAAATCGCTCACCTGTAGATCCATCAGTCAGCATGAACCCACTACATCGTTTACAATTTTCATTAATGTTCAAAGTTTGCATAATCATGATTTTAGATACCTAGTATGGTTAGGGCTGTTTTTCCTTCTCAGTCCCCATTAGGGTCAAAGTAGAACGAATCCTATCAATTCCTCGAATTTTTGTTGCGATTATGTCTTTTACTGTTTCAACAGAAGCTGCCTCAATTTTTGTTATGATGTCATATGCGCCAAACACTCCACGGGTCTCTCCTGCCTTGTTTATGGACTTTAGCTGTGAAAACACCGAATCTTGTGAACCAAGCTCGCAATTTATCAAAACATATGCAGTCGTCATGTGTTAATCACTCTGATATGTGTCTGAGCAGCAACATAATCTGTTGCTGGATTTTTTTCTAGCTCGTAAAAACAGGTAATTATCATGCCTCTGTATGCGTATTGACACATATATAGTGATGTATTAAAAAAATGTAATTCTATTAGTAATTTCAATAAATAATTTAACATTTATTTAAGAAATTTAATTACAAATACACAAACGTAATTATGCACCCATTCAATCTGGTGACTAACACTGAAACTCGAAGTATTTTTCGCGTCACACATGTTTTTTGAAAGGCCCATTTGATATTCACAAATGTCTTTAATACTAGCGAACAGTTTCAAAAATTCATGGGCATACTTGAGAACCTTGAAGGTTTTGAAGCGGTGAAAGCAAAAGAGTCCCTTGAAATGTTGTTAGTAGATAGAAAAAATGAATTCAGGGAACTGGCAAAGGGAATGGGTATTCCAATCAATTCGACTAACTGGGAACCCATCATACTGAAGTTTTGTCTTGACTTTACCCAGTGTTTTAAAGAAGTGATGACTATAGTGGAAGGGCCAAACGACGCCAATGAAGACACTCACAACAAAATCCATCAATGCATGACGTTGTTTAGGCAAATAGCCCATGGAAAGTCAAGCATGATCGAAGTAACCCACTTACAGAATCTTGCCTATTCGTTAGCAGAGGAATTCAAAACAGTTTACAAAAGACTAATCTGACAAGCAATTATTGTTTTCTTGCCATTATCAAATCCACTTTGTAACGTAGACTTGCTCTACTGTGTAGCAAAAGATTCCACAAAACAAAGCTTGGCTTTTTTGTCTGTCTTGATATTGTAAAGCCATGTTTCAAAATTTCATCTCTAATCGAGTCTTCGGTGAGTGGCTCTTTGACAGACTTTGCCCCACGCTCAAAGTCATACGGATCTGAAATGGCCAGAAATCCGTTTTTTCGTACCTGCCCTGCAAGCAATTTTAGCAATGGTTTTGGCTCTATTATCTCAAAGATGTTCAGTCCGACTACCAAATCAAACTTTGTCTTTCCAAATGGCTGTTCAAGCGAGTCTGCAACGATATAGTCCAGGTTTTGCAGCGGTGTTTTCTTTGCAATCGATATCGCATGGTATGATTTGTCTATTCCAAATGCAACTGTGCTTGTCTTTGCCAGATGCTGCGTCATGTGACCAATCGAGCAGCCATGCTCTAGGACAATTTTGTGGTTTGCAGTTTCTTTTAGCAGATTCTTGATTCTAGAGTAAAACCTTGATTTTTTGTTTAGCTGGTAAATACTTGACCAGCGTTTTTCGATTATGGATAGATCGTCTGGATTTTTTATAATCTTGCCAAGTGACTTTTTGACAAACGATTTCATCTGTTGTGTCCTTGCCTTGAAGAACAACTCTCCACCTAGCCTTGGCCTGTTTGATAGATATCTGACAAAATCATCCCAGAGGATTGGAATCTTGCCAATTATTGGAAAGGTAAGTTTGCATTTTGTGCAAAAGAGAAAGCCTTCGTCTATCTGGCCATCTTCTCTGAAAATCTCAACTTCAAGCTTGGAGTGGCATCTCACACACCTAAGATGATCCAAGCTAAATTCGTGCAATTAGCTTTTGTTCAAAACCAAATCGCATTAATACTTATTTTCTGCAAATTCCCCAGTTACTGTTAAATTGGTACAAAAAAGGCAAAATCTAGTAAATGACAGAGCACGAAGAATTTGCAGATGCACTGCTTGACCAGATTTCAGTTGAGCTAAACGAGGAAAAAGACATCGCAAATCTATCTACGAGAATTGACGAAGACAAGGACTTTACCATTAGGTTTGAGACTCCTGCACAAATTTCAGAACAGGTCAGTCAAACACTCAAGGAAAAGGTGGCTGAATTTACCGGGCTTGGAGTTTCTCCAGATGTTAAAATCGAATTTCCGGGGCTGGAGGATCTAAAAAAGGTCAAAGGCAGAAAGGTCTTTGCAGTAGAAGGAGCAAGGGGTTTTGTAGACAATCTTTTTGCAGCACTCGCAAAACAAGATAGGCAGGCAATTGCAAGCCTAATCAAGGAAGATGCGGCAAAATTCCTAGTCTATTCAACATATGCAAAATCATACATCTCCAAGATCTCGACAACGTATGGCGACTATCTGGATTCTACGATATTTATCAACAATTTTGTTTTGACAAACTATCCACAGATAATTCTGTACAAGCAGGGACAACCATACCAGACACATTATGATATAGTCAAGTCTGGATATGTCGGTGCGCTAAAAATGACAATACTTGAAGAGATGGTGCACTCTGTCCAAACAAATCTCTACGAAGAAAACAAAAAGGCAGTAGTGGAGGTAAATATGCTCAATGAGGAGCTTGCAAAAATAATTCTGGGCCTAGATGATGCCACTGCAACTAAATTATCGGATTACCTACAGCTTCCAGCAGTTCCTGACGAATTTCCGGTGGCAAAAAGAGCAAACCTGTTTTTCACACTAAACCCAGACAATTTTGTCGTAAATGTCTTGGGCCCAGACGTAATGACATTTACCAAAGTCGAGGTGGACCCGACAATTGCCCAGATGGTACCACAGCTACTTAACATATACCAGAGGTGGCTCGGACCAATCCAAAAACACCACGCGGCTTTTTCAACAATGGAGGGAATGGCAGGCTTTTGTGTTCAAAAAATACTTGAAGACGACTCTGATTTTGCGCAGTATCTTGCCACCTTTATGGGCACGGATCTTTCGTCATACCAGGTAAGAAGACACATGGGCAAAGATCTGGCAGGTATGGTATATGAAAAAATTGGAAAGCGGGCCTTTGAGTTTTTGATAAAAAATCCACCAACTACGCGCGAACTAAAAGACCCTCAACTATATCTAAAGAGAATTTCCTGAATCATGAGCCAAAGCTTTGATCCGTTTATTGCAGAATGGGTTTCGTTTTCATCTGATCCAAAGTATAATCTGGTGGAAAAATGTCTCAAGCTTGCCCAATTACTGGAATATCCTGACTTGGACATACAAGAATACATTGACAAGATAAATGAGATTGCAAAATCCCTCAAGATTTTGCTTTCAGATGTGAAAAATCCGACATATCTGATATCAATGCTCAATGAGCACATGTTTACAAGACTCGGGTTTAGTGGCGATACAGATGACTATTACGACCCAAAGAATAATTTTCTAAACCAAGTTCTTGACAAAAAAAGTGGAATTCCAATCACCCTGTCGATAATCTATGTGGAGGTAGCAAGACAGATAGGACTGGACTTGAGAATCTGCGGTTTTCCAAGCCATGTTGTAGTAAAGTATGGCGAGGAGATGGTGCTGGATCCCTTTGGGGGTGGAAGGCTCCTGGGGGTGGAGGATCTTGAGGAGCTGTTATATCAGAACTTTGACGAGGAGATCGAGTTTTCGCCAGAGTTCCTAGATGAACTACCTGAAGACAAAGCACTGATCAGAATAATACGAAATCTGAAAAACTCGTACGCGCAGTCGTATGCATATGGAAAGGCATTACAGTGCACTAACATGATCCTTGCATTCGAGTCAGACGCTGTTGATGAAATACGTGACAAGGGAATTCTTTTAGACAGACTCCTAAACCCCAAAGAAGCACTGGAATACCTGAACCGCTATCTTGTGATTGCACCAGAAGCCCAAGACGTGGATTTTATCTTGGAGATGATAAAAAATATCCGAGAAAAGCTTAATCAATAATTGACGAAATGTCTCGGCCTTTTTTGATTTGCCCGATTTCATGCCTTGCCAGCTTGTTACGTAATGCTTTTTTGAGGACGTCGACTTCGTTTCTTAGTGAGGCCACCTCGTCTTCTAGCTTGGCTACGCGTTCGTAAATCGTCTCGCCTTCATTTGAACTCATAATAATCTAGGATTGGAAAAAGAGCTTAAAAATTTATGGGTGAATTGTGTTTGCTACAGGTCAAACTCTTGGTTGCACGAAGCACATTTTGCGTGTTCTGCACCAACTTGACCTAGGAGAAAGATGCGGCCGACCGTCTGACATTTTGGGCACAAACCGGTAGTGACGTTCTTTGGGGCGGTTCGGATGATTTTCTGAGTTTTTCTGCGTCCCATTGTACAGTAAATTTGGGAGTGGTCTATTAAATTTAAGGATTAGAGGCGCGGGGGATGGGATTTGAACCCACGGGTCCTTGCGGACATGGGATTAGCAATCCCACGCCCTACCAGGCTAGGCGACCCCCGCTCAAGGGTGCTAAATCTGATTCTGTAAATAAAGTCATTCTTCGCCAGACCGTGTGTAGTTTTTCACAATGCTATCAAGTGGAATTCTCTTGCCACCGACGATTTTTAGATCAACTGAGATCTTTCTGTTTTTGATTGTAATGATATTGTAGGTGTTCTCAAACAATCCGCGCACTCGCTCAGAAGATGCAGTCCCTGCATTTACAATTGAAAGATCCTTAAAATTCCAAATCCAAGGCCTGTGCTTGTGGCCGCACAAAACCATGTTCACCTTTGTGGCAAGTATTGTTCGCAAGACATCTCCAGCATCAATGACTTCTACTCTTGCAGATCCTGTATCTGGAATTCCAACTAGGTGGTGATGCATTGCCAAAATTTTGATCTTGTGTTCGTATTTTTTCATGGTTCGCTCAAGCCAAAGGTTCTGGCGGTATCCTACCTCACCTTCATCCCTGTCAGGCCTTGCGGTTCCAAGTGTGACTACAATCACATCATTACTAAGCTCATTTACTGTCTCAAATGGAAAGTGTTTTTTGAATAACAGATATCCAGTGTTCCTGTAATCATGGTTTCCTGATATTGTGATGATTTTCTTGGTCTCTAGCCGCATGAGTAGTTTCTTGCATTTCTCATATTCTTTTGAGAGTCCCTCGTTTGTAAGGTCACCAGTAACTATGATTGCGTCAGGCCTGAGCGCGTTTACCTCCTTGATTACCTTTTCAAATACGTCCTCTCTAAATTGCGAGCCGACATGAATGTCAGATAACTGGACAATTATCATTGTATAGATATTCAATTGTGAATCATAGTTTAAGGATTGGCTTTTTGATTGCATCAATACACAATATCACAATTCAAAAAAACAAAGATTTCCTCGCTAGAGTTAAATATCCTAGATCTACAGACTGACTGTTTTGGTAAAACAGGCTGCAATCATAAAAGGAGACGGTACTGGACCTGAGCTCGTTGATGCAATGCTTCATGTCTTGAAATCCTGTAACACGCAGACTGAACTTATTTTGTGTGAAGCAGGCTCTGAACAATGGGAAAAAAATGGCGGCGCTACCTACATTCCAGATCCCACAATGAAACTACTTGAGGAAAGTGATGCTTGCTACAAGGGACCGACAACCACAATACCAAGACCAAATGCACCAAGAAGCGTTGCAGTTACCATTCGCCAGAAATTTGAACTGTATAGTAACATACGACCTATAAAGACGTACGACAGGTTATCACCAAACAAAAAACTTGACTTTGTATGCTTTAGGGAAGCAACAGAAGGGCTCTATGCCGGAATTGAATTTAGGATCTCTGATGATGCGGCTATAGCAATAAGAAAGACTACGCGTAAAGGCTGCCAGAGAATAGTAAAATCTGCATTTTCATGGGCAAAGGAACGCAATATAAAAAAAATCTTTGCCATCACAAAACGCAATATACTCAAGGAAACAGATGGGATATTTTGGAGCGAAGTCGAAAAGGCAGCAAAAGACAGTCCTGGAATAGATGTTGAGGAATATTACATTGACAACATGACACAGCAGCTGGTCAAGAATCCTGAAAGATTTAACAATTCAGTGCTGTTAAGCACGAATCTGTTTATGGATATTATATCAGAATGTGCATCTGGAAACATTGGCTCGATAGGAAACGTATATTCTGCAAATATGGGGGACTCGTATGCAATGTTTGAGCCTGCACATGGAAGTGCACCAAAATACAAAGGCATGAGCAAAGTAAATCCAACAGCAGCCATATTGTCTGGAGCATGGATGGTAGAATATCTCGGCGAACCTCAAATAAGAAGTGCAATTTTTACTGCAACAGAACAGGTGATTAATGAAGGAAAATATGTCACATATGATATTGGCGGTAACGCAAGCACATCCAAAATGTCTGAAGCAATTGCAGATATAGCAAAAGGTAAGCTAAGAAAGTGACTTTACTGCTTCAATAATTAATAATTCTTCAAAAAACAATTTCTTTTTTGCCAATATTTTGACTGAAAACTTGAGTGTTTCTATCTCTTCCATTAGTTTTTGATAATTAGCAAGTGATGATGTAAGAAATAGCATCTTGCCTCCAGACTTTATGCAAGTGCTGGCCGACTTGATTATTCTGAGCGGAACTTGTAGTCCTTCAGTCCCGCCATCAACTGTCTTGTCAATTATCTGATCTGATGGCAAATATGGCAAGTTGCAGACAATGAGATCAAATTTTGCACCAAGCGCAGCTGCACCATCACAGCAAATGTTGTTTTTAGTTTTATTTTCTTGGCTTTTGAGTGAGCCAAAGTCAATGTCTGTTGAGATGACAAGTGCAAAGTTTTTCTCTAAAATTTTTGCCAAATAGCCAGATCCAGTGCCTATCTCAAGCGCAGCTTGGCCTTTTTCATTTGCAATGTGTTCTGCCAAAAAAAACGTATCCTCTGATGGAGTGTACGTTTCAGATGATTTGTTTTGCAATCTTGATTATCTCATCCCCGCTTAGCTCCTCCAGTCTTTTATCTGATTGGATGGTTTTACCAAAGTTCTTTGCAATGTTTCCTATTGTTTTGCGCCTGTATGAGAACATTTTTTCTACCGATTTGATTGTCTCGGCAGAAACTATTCTTTTTTGCTTGAGGCGCAGCACCACGGAATCGACTTTTGGTGATGGCTCAAAGTTGTTCTTGTTCACAGACATTATTTTTTCTATTTCAAAGGCATGATTAGCAATCACCGAAATTGCGCGCATCTCTTTTTTGCTCATAGATGCTAGTTTTTCTGCAAATTCCTTTTGCACCATGATTACTGCACGCGAGAATTTCTTTTGTGCGAGCCATTCTATTGCCCTTTTGCTCTCAGAATATGGCAGATTTGACACAAATACTGTAAAATCAATGTCGGTAAAACCATCCCCAAACATCAGTTCAAGGTTTGAAATCTGTGAAAACTTCAAGACGGCGCTAGAATAAAGATCCTCGTCTGCCTCGATTGAGACAACCGACTTTGCACGCTCGCACAGATGTGGAAGCAGGATACCCTTACCGGTGCCTATTTCAAGAACCGTATCATTTTTTGTAATTTGGGCAGATTCAGCTATGACCTTTGCAATGTTTTGTGATAAAAGAAAGTGTTGTCCGAGCCTCTGCCTTTTCATCTTTTGACAAAGAGTGTTACCTTCACTTCACCAGTAATCTCGTCCATTATCCTCTCGGTGATTTGTTTTAGTGGTTCTTTTAGGCCTACACGGTTTTGCAGATCATTAAAGTCAGCAAACCTTTGTTTTTCCCGCTCTTCCAGTATGGACTTCATGTAGGTTTTTCCAATTCCCGGGATTAGTTCTAGCGCGTGAATCCTTGGTGTGAGTGGTTGTGCGTTATTGATGTAATCGATGAATCGCTTCTCATTGTTTTTCACTATTGTGTTTACCACATTTCGTAGCTCACTTTGTGCAGCCGCAGAAATGACATTGTGATCCAGCTTGCCAAGAACAGACAGTATCTTGGTACGTCCCTCCTTTCCAATGTAGATTCGCTCGCCAATCTCAAATGTTGTATTTGGCATACCTAGCACCTCGAGCAGTGTGAGCCTGTCCTCACCAATCGCAGTGATTATGATTCCTTCGCGTCCTCGAACAGTAGTTGACTTTCCACGAGTGACATAGTCTAGGACATATGCATACTCTTCATACTTACGTGGTGGACTGGAGCTCCTTTCCAAGAAAATCACTTATCTAATTAGTTCCCCTTGAGTATGTTTAGAATTTTTTCTAGCGTTTCAGCAAGGATTAGTTTTTTCCATCCGAATGTAAATGCCCTCAGCTCTGCTAGCGAGGTTGGCATTATGTTTATGATTTCCACTGCCTCTTCTTCTGTTAGGCCACATTCTTTTCTTAGTTCTTGTCTCATTTTCTTTGCAGCTTTTGCGTCTAGCTTGGCAAACTTGGTTACATAATCATAAGTCCAGCGCTGAATCTGATCCATTTTTTCAGCATCTTCTTTTTCCAAAATCTCTTTTACTTCGGCCAGCGATATTGGCTGGCTTTTCTTTACTTGTTCCATTTACTTTACACCGAATGGTTTGATATGGTCCAATCTAGCGATTAAGGTTTTCGTCTTGTTGCCCAGCTTTACGTTCATTGTAACTGTCCTTCGTCCCACGGAAAGAATGGTTCCTACCTTTCCATGGTATCTTCTGTGTGGAATTGACTTGTGCTGTCTTGGATCGATGATTACTAATGCCTGTCCTCCGACACTATACTCTCTTAGCAAAAACGATACTCCGCGTGGAGCGTCTTTTGTAAGAGTTGATCTTGACTTGTGTCTAAAACCATGAGAGTGGCCAGATGGCTTTTTAGTAGTCATAAAAAGGAGGGTTAAAACCCCTTATTTTAAGACTTACTCGTCTTCTTCAGATTTTTTCTTCTTTTTGGTGTCATCGTCAGGATCTGCGACTCCTGCTTCTGTAACCGTAAAGATTACCTCTTCTTCTGGGTGGTGAGGACTGTCTACCATTCTTGCAATTCTCTTTTTTCCAGATTTCTTAAAGTAAATTCTGTATGTGCTAGTATGTGCAACGACATTTCCACCAATCGGTCTTGTTGGATCACCAAAGAATATGTCTGGGGATGCCATGACCTGGTTTGTGGCAACTGCTGCACAGTTGTATGTTTCTGCAGTTCTTACCAAAAGATGCACGAATCTGTTTAGTCGTTGTTGTCTTTCCGACAGAGTTCCTCGTCCGAGATATTCGGATCTGAACAATCCAACTGCCGAGTCTGCAACAATTAGCTTTACGTTGTGTTCTTGAATTATCGGGCCTGCCTCTTCCAAAATTAATGTCTGGTGAGCGCTATTGTATGCTCGAGCCACAATGATGTTATCGAGGATTTTTTCTGGATCCATTCCCTTTGCCTTTGCCATTGAGACGATTCTCTCAGGCCTAAAGGTGTTTTCTGTGTCAATGTATAAAACTCCTCCACCAAGGCCGCCTTCTTCTTTTGGTTTTTGGACCATTACGCAAAGAGTGTGGCAGAACTGTGTCTTACCAGACCCGAACTCACCATAAACTTCTGTTAACGCCTGCGTTTCAACTCCTCCATCAAGTAGCTGATCTAGGCATTGGGTTGCAGTTGAGATCTTGCCAATGTCTTGCCTTCTTTTGTAAATTTCAGTTGCAGTAACAAAGTCCTTTGTAATGAGACCTTGCTCAACTAGCACTTGCCGTGCTTTGGTCACGATTTTTTCTGCCGTCTCTTTATCCATGCCAGTTACGTCTGCTACATCGACTGGACCCCTAATAATGAGATCCATTATGTTGTGTATTCCTGCGTCTGTTAGTTTTTTTGTAGTTACAGGACCTACGCCGTCAAGGCTATCTAATCTTAATTCATCGACCATACCGTATGGTACCGTACTATACTTTATAAACCTGTTGTTTGACTTGCGATCTTTTCTGAGCTGTGGTTTCCCTGTCTTCTACTTTGAGTCCTTCAGGCAACTCGATGTCTTTTACCTGGTAATGGACTTGCTTTGCCTCAACCAGTTTCCTAATTTTATTCTCATTTGGTTTTAGTTCTGCACCTTTTTTCTTGAACTCGATAAAGTCTATTCCATCATTCTTTATTCCTATCATGTCAACTGACATTTGTTTTGAAACCGTAGAAATGAATCCGAGCTGATCATAGTCAGCAAGTATTGAAAAAGTACCCAAGATCTGATAAAGATCTCCCTTTGTTTGATTGACACCCATCCGATGTGCGCTGGACTGCTTCATACTCAGCGCATTGTCTTTGTGTTGGTTTTTCTTATGGAGGTAAATTATTACTAGTACAAGGCCAGTAATTATTGCGATAACGACTGACAATAACACATACATTGTCTGGTCTTGTATTTCCATGACCGCATTACCCTATGAAATTAGGGTTGTTGTGAGTTTTACCTCATTCGTTTTACTGTCATTTTGAATCATCACCAACCTAAGGTTTGGGTTCCTTAAAAGACACCTGACTTTGTATGGTGTGAATCTAACACGACTTGCAATTCCAGAAAAAACAAAACATGCAAAATTCACATATGAAATCAAACCTACTAATTTTAACACACTTCCTGATGATAAAAAACTCGTGGCATTAACCAAGTTTTATCGGCTGCTTGTTGCAATCCAAAAACCAATCAGAATAATCACGCAAAAAGATAGTCTGGTGCTGGAGATTGGAAACGAAAAAAAACTACTGCCTATTCCGAGGACTTTTGTAGTATCAAATGAGCCATTGGAGCAAACTCTCGACCAAATTGGGCTCGAATACGCAATGGTTGCAAAAGAGCCACAATGGGAGATAAAATCAGAGCATCTAAACCATCTGATAATGAAAGACTCTGCTCTTGCCAAATGCTATACTCTGTATAAAATTCCAGCCGCTCTTTCTGCGGCATGGGTGCATTCACTGCTTGGCAAGGCAGACATGGTCTCGGTTTGGATAAAGCCAATTGAAAGCCACAAGGCAGTCTCACAAATACAAAGATACCTAAGCTTGGTGTCATCAGGTGCAACAAAATCACATGACTTGAGGTATAGAACGGAAAAAGGGCTTGCAGTCTTGGATGCCTTGACAAAACAGCAGACAAAATTATTTTCAATATCAATAATCACAATGATCAAGGCGGATGGTCTAGTCGGTCTAAAATTCAAAGACAAGGACTTTAAAACTGCAATGAGGACAATGATGGTCTCATTTGATCCTACTGCTGCCCTACAAAGACAGATGTTGCTTGATGGAATTGGGAAAACGCTTTATTTTGATCTTGTGTCATGCGGCACATTCTATCCATTTGTCAGCGCAGACATGATCGAAGTTCCTAATGGCATAGTCCTTGGGATAAACATCAGCACCGGGGCTCCGATCATATATGATTACACGCTACGCGAAAACTATAACATTCTTTTACTCGCGGCATCTGGTGCGGGAAAATCCATGACTGCAAAAACACTCCTCAAAAGATTATCTGATAAATTTCCTGATGCGAAAATCTTTGTAATAGATCCAAACGGAGAGTATGAAAAGGTAGGGGACTTTCTTGGTTTGGATGTAGTGAAGGTTACAGAACAAGAAAACCTCGGGCTCGATCCATTCAAGCTTTTTGATCCAACCGACGCTGCAGACATTATAGCGGACCTAAAGAATGCAGACGAGGTAATTCGAACTGAGTTTCGAGCAAAAGCAGTGGGCTGCAAAAATGTCAAAGAATTCCATAACCACGTCAATGAAAAGGCAAAAGAATACCTAAGTGATTTGGTGCATGGTCAGATATCATCGGTTCTAGAAGGCGAACCAAAGATTTCAGATAGGACAATAATCTCGTTGAAGGGAACTGATGGGCAAGACAGGATCTTTTTGCTGCTTTTGCTAGCACTTGGCAAGGTCTGGAAAAAAATCAACATAATCGAGCCAAGAATTCCAAAGATAATAGTAATTGATGAGGGCTGGATGCTGTTTATGAAAAACACCTCCGGCAAATTTCTCAACATGATTGCGCGCGTTGGCAGAAAATTTAACGTAATTTTCATGTTCATTACGCAGCGACCTGAAGATGTGATCGAAAATGATTTTGGGCGGGCAATCGCAGATAATGCTGGAACAAAAATATTTTTACAAAACACAGAACAGGCAGCAGACAAAATCAAATCTGCAATGTCACTTTCTGATGAAGAATCAGATCTTATCAAATCGCTATCAAAAGGACAGTGTCTGATGATCACAAAAGACTATAGGCTCTATGCACAGATCACGCCGTCCCAAGAAGAGATCAGAATGTTTTCCACAACCCCTATGCAAAGCTAGTCATAAATGATGATGAGTTGGCATTATCAAAATTTTAAAACTTTGGCCAAACCATAATTTTTTTATGGCAATATCAAATTCAGATATCTAAAATGATGTGTAGGGGTCAGGCCAGCAATGGTGACATCTCTCATCATATGATATGCCATTAACTATTGATCTTTTTTATGAAATTAAAAATTAGCATAAATGAAATTCATAACCTAAGATGTTCTACGTTGTCTCAGTAATTTGACCGTGTTTTTCCAAATTTTTTGGCTTGAATCTTACCTAGGATTCGTTTTGCTCTTGATTGAGCACTTTGACAACTGATGCTATGCACTTGATACAAAATGCTTCGTTTGCAGGGCTTGGTTTGTATTGACTCATATGAGAACATTGTCTAAAATTTTGTATTAAGAAATAGACAATAGACTTCGGATTTTTTGGATCATTATGGGATCGAAGATGCGATCAACTTTGAGATCATATGGTAGGAAGCCAGGTTTTCATATCTACTCATAACTGAATGGTTTTTGAGACTTGCCGATTTGCCGTTGTGTGGAAAAAATACATAATCCAAGGGATCCAATAAAAATGCGATTAGGAATTTGGTGGAAAACAACTATGACATACTGGGCATAAAACACGGTGCAACGGACAAAGAAATTCGAGATGCGTTTCGTAAACGCGCCTTGGATCATCACTCTGATAGGGGCGGAGACGAAGAAAGGATGAAAAAAATAATCCAGGCATACGAGGATCTCAAGGTAGGCAAAGTCTACCCAGATACGGATGATGAGCGACTCAAAAAATTGCGCGTCTACACTGGTGATTCTGACGAGGAAAGAAAAAGGCGCAACCTGCTTCTCTCAGGAGACATTGCAAGGGAAATGAATGTGGCGCAAGAATGGGCCTCTCTTTTGCAAAGAAATAACACTACCGGCTCGAAACTTTTTGGCTCAAAGGAGCTTGGCGAAGTAGAGTTTGAGCGAAAACAAACAGGTGAACTCTTCGTAAAAGGCAAATTCTGGGCAGGTAACTTTGTCTATGATGGCCCCATGCTTATGGCAGGTAGCATAACTAGCCCTTATTTTGCAAAAGATAATGGAACAAAAACACGCATCACGATATCAAATGGAAATTTTACAATGCTTGATCCACTTCAAAACAACTTCACCGTTGAGCATGGCGCAAAAATCACAGCACAAAATGGCGACATTATAGTTGGCAATGTTATTGGAGTAAAAGAAATACTGCAGGACCCACAGGGCCGAGTCGGAATTTATGTAACAAAGGAACATTATACGGAGTTGCATGCGCCAAAAGGCAAAATCGTTGCAGGTACTGCACGAGAAACAGTATTCTTTGACGCAGATACAGTAGTCGTGAATAACTTGATCAACAACGTCAAGATAAAAGCAAAAAGCATTGCAATTTTTGGAAGCACTGTAAACTATAACTGCGAGCTTGAGCTAAAAGAGGGTGGCGTAATAGTGTTTCACGATGAGGGCTCTGGCTTTGCGCTCTCAGACGATGCAGTGCTGAAACTCGAAAACGGAAAATGGTTCAAGCTTCGTGATCTGAAAACATCGAACATGGTGGGATATGGAAAACAGATCACATATGAATATCTAAATGATATTGGCAAGCAATCAGAAAAGAAGCAAAGTTTTTTTAAATTTGGTTTTAAGAATTTGTTTAAAAATAAATGAGACTTGTTTTTCAAAGATAAAGAATACGAGTTTATAAATAAACTCAACACATGTTCATTTTTGATTTTATATTTTCACAAATGTTCAAGGCCTGTGTGATCAGCTTTATTGATTCGCACGAGACGTTAAAGTCAGGATAGTATCAAGTAAGAAAACATCGATGCGCTCGTACTGGATCGATGGGCAGGGAACTACAGTTCCATCGCACTACTTGCACTGCTATCCTAATTTTGTTTTGCTTACAATTGTTTAATATTTTTGATATTAAGCTAAATTTTTGAACATATTATCGTTATAGGAATTTTAAATTAAACAGATTTTAACTGTTTTGATAATGTATGTTATATTTGTTTGACACATAACAATTTAGTTGGAAAGCGCATTATTCTGCACCATATCCAAAGTCCTTTCGGTGATGTGGTATGATTAGTAGAGCAGAAGTATATCAAAAGGCCAAGACTGGTTGTATTGCGGGACTAGTGGGCGGCTTTGCGCTTTTCAGCTCATTTTTCTGGATAGATAGTGAGATCGGTGTACCATTTGGCACCTTTTATGAGCAAGTTGGAAAGTTAGTTGGACTGGACGGCCTTTCTGCCATAACGTTTGGATTTTTTGCACACATGCTTACTGCTGCATTGATTGGTGCGATTTTTTGCATCTGCTCAAGGCTGCATCATATCTTACACATATCTAGTGTCCCAAAAGGAATCATCGGTGGGGCAGTAACTGGAATTGAAGTATATGCAATATTTTTCATGCCAATTACATTGTATGTAATGTTCCCAATGATCACATCTCAAGCATCTGGGTTAGATGTGATGTCTGAGGAGGACGCGCAAATTGCAAAGATCCTAGTGCAGACACATGACAAAATTCTGTGGGGAGCACTCGTACTACATGTATTATTTGGATCTATAATGGGGCTGTTTAGCTCAATTATGCTATATGAGGAATACCACTTGAAAGAAAAAACAAAAAAGGAAAAAAAAGAATCCTGGAAAGAATTAGAGAGTGAACACTGGCCATCTACATGAGCACTGACTCTCCTCTCTCTTTTTCAAAGAGGGCTAAGATTGGTTGCGTAGCTGGGCTTGTTGGCGGATTTGCTATCTTTGTTAGCATATTTGTAATTGATTTAGGTCTTGGTGCGGCCCAAGGAACGTTTTACAAGGTCGTGGGGCTGGCTACTGGAATGACTGGTCTTGAGGCCACGTTGATTGGCATGCTATCCCACATGCTCACAGCGTCTCTAATAGGCACGGTTTTTGGCTTGGGCTCTGGTGTGCACAAAAGGCTAGATATTTTCTCGCTCAAAAAAGGTGCAATCGTGGGAATTGTGACTGGGATTGTGGTGTTTTTTGTCTTTTTTATACCCATTAGTATGATTCTGATGATTCCACTAATTCAATCAAACAACGCCACCCTCATCGAAGCAGATGGGCTGTTATCAAACATGAATATGATCATAATTGGCTCAGTTGAGCTGCACGCTGTATTTGGAATTGTTATGGGGGTGTTTTTTGCAATTGCCACTCAACACGAATCAAAAAAGCTAATCTCTAAAACTACGGTGATATGATGCTGAGAACTGTGGCAGTATCTGTAATCATTGGAACTTTTCTTATTGGGATGTATTACGTTGTAGCAGCAACATATGTGCAGCCAATTCAACAAGACAAATTAACATCTGCGCTAGGTGATCTCCAGCCAGGACTTTCATACGCACAACTAATTGCACTAGATGAAGAAGAAAGATACTATCTGATACAACAATCTCCATCAAGCACCAGACAACTATTACTTCAGGAAGCAACGAATCACCCAAGTTTCATAGCCGAAAGTAAAGACAAGATCAAAGAAATCTCAAATTCAGATGAGCTCAGAATGCTTAAGCTCACACCAATTGCAGGAATCAAGGGGTTCGCGGCCCAGGGGACTGCAGCCATTTATGGCTCCGGGGGCACCACTTTTTTGAGGTTGGAGGATTTTTCCATCACAAGTGGAATTGATCAACATGTGTATCTGACAAAGGATGCCTCCATTGCAACTGGAATTGATTTGGGAAGACTCAAAGCAACACAGGGCGAGCAAAACTACAACATCAGTGGAATCGATGCCGAAGTCTACGACATAGTGGTGATCTACAGCAAAACTTTTGATACCTATTATGCGCATGCACAATTTTTGAGAACAGAATAATCTACGGGTTAGTCTTTAATGGGTTAAAAACAATGGCTTCATTTTAGCGTGTGAAATCGCTCTTGGCGGGAGAAAAAATCATCGCAACATTTTCTGCAAGATCCAAATTTGGAGGCTGTATTTTCACCATTACAAATTTTGGGCTTGATGTTGAAAATACCAAAATGGGAACAGTCTTGAACTTGTCACATGATGATGTCTTGAGCTGTCTACCGATTAACAAGCATTCCATAAGAATAGCATGGATTGAAAACCAAAACGTATTTGAATTTATTGTTCAAAGTGATCACCCAGAACTGCTTTGCACAAAATATGGCCAAGTCAAAGAAGATTATGCTCATCTACAAAAAAAGATTGGCTTGAACTCTGAAACAAATACACAAAACATTACGATTCAAAACCCGATTGTAGAAACAAAGAAAAGATTTGCAAAAATACCAAACGAGGTTTCAGATTGTCACATTTGGAACGATTGTTGGTTTGATAAAACAAAAAACATCTATGTTACACACAACAAGTTTTTCAAATCATGGTGGGACTTGCAATCTAGGCCTCACCAAATAGAATATCGAATCGAATCAAAAGACGACGGAATAGTAATTTTGGGAGAAAAAGTAATCTTCAAGTTTGGATTTCCTGCCATAAAGTTGCCTCAAAACAAGGGTGGAGTGTGGTTTTTACTTTCTACAATCACTGATGATGTAAATAGCTGGGAAATTGAAGCGGCTAGGTTTGCAAAAGATTCTGAGCAAAGAATTGACTTTACACAGTCTGGTGAAAATGATACCGCTGGAACATAATGAAAAAATCGTAAAGGCATTTGAGGTAAAGAATAGTAATCATGGGAGGGGGATATTCTACATTACCTCGTTTGGGGTATTTTTTGAATCCCAGAAATACGGCCCAGTCTTGGATGTATCATTTGAGTGGCTGAGAAGTCACCACGCACCAAAAAAAGATAAATTCAAACTGGTATGGGACACACCAGACGGTCAAAGGCTAGGTTATGTGCTCAAGATCAACTCTAGTAAGCAGACTGTAAATGCCTACACTATGGCAAACCAAGAATACGCACATTCTCTCTCTGAGATTGAGTCTCTGAAAGCCAAATTCAACGTATCGGGGTAATTACCTGCATAAATTATCACAAGCAAAAATCTACGACATCTAATCACATTAACAGTTTAGCTTCTATCTTCTGATCTTGTAATCTTCTTGAAGATATCAAAGAACGATCTATGTGTATTGCTTGGTTTGTTCTCATCACGATTCACATCACTTTCGATTTTTTCCTTGTTTCCTCCATCGAGTGTGGAAATCTTACTGTCAAATGTATTTCGTAGCGCTTCGTCGATTAAATTGGGAGCAGCCTTGGCCTCCACAGATCCGAAAAGTGTTGCAGGCGGAGTAAACGTCTTCGCATCTTTAACCCCATCTTGAATTTGGCTCATGTTGCTACCTGTAAGATGATTTCTATCAATACTAATTTCAGATCTTAGTGATGCCCTTGACACATCAAATGTTTTATGTTCAATACCTGCTGAATCAAGAATTGCATCTGGAATGGAACCAACACCATTGATGTTTGAAGACGATCTCTGTCCTGCGCTTCCAAGTCCAGACATTGCATTTCCGATGGATGTTGTTCTGTGATCTGTTTTTGCTCCATCGCGGTTCTGTGACATTCCACTAGTGGCACCGCTTACTATGGAGGTGAGATTTGGTCCTAGCATCATTGTTTTTCTAAGATCTGCGTTTGATGCTCCGATGGATCCTTCTTGTTTATTGATACCCTGCAATGTTGAGACAAGTCCATGCGTGGCTCCAGCTCCGGCCATACCAGTTACCATCGCGCCAGTGCTTATTGCTGACGTTGCCATTCCATGCACAACCCCAATTATGGAGCCCATCATGGGTACGATCATTGTAGGAACAAGAGATGCAAGTGCCATAATCGCAAGCGCTGCAAACCACTCCATTATGGGATCTGGGCTGTTCAGTGTGCCAAGATAAGCCACCCCAGCAACTATTACGAGTGATGAGAATATGGGGGCAATCAAAAGGCCAAGCAGTGCATCAACGAATCTGTCTGTAATTCGTTTGAAGAACGGTATCAAAGAAAGTATGAGAATTATTGGAAGTCCGATAATCACGATTGCGGTAAGGACCTGCCTGATGGTTCCAACCAAAAAGGACGTAAACATGAAAGCCAAAAACGCTATTGCCTTAAATATTCCCAAAAATGCGGTCTGGAAAATATTTTTCAAAGTGCCGAAAGGATCAGTTATGCCAGCTATGATCTTATCAAATGTGAATTGACAACTTCCTGCAGGATCACTGGGATCTGCACATTCAATACTACCAAGCTTTTTTAGAAGGATTTCGACATTTTTGGTTGGCTTTGTCGGATCTTCCGGATTCAAAATCCAAACCGACATTTGCTCAACCGTGACTGCTGAAATATCCCACAAAGGCGGAAAGAAAAAGAAAAAGAACACAAAGTAAATGCTCTTTGAAATAATTGCAAATCCTGTTTCAGGAGGCATGAGGTTGATTTTTTCAAACATTATTGACATGCCTGCAAACATCAGCACAAACACAATTAGCAAAAATGAAATGAGCCGTAAGATCGCATACACCTCAAAATTTTTATTTCCAGACTCGGTTGCGCTTTGAACAACATAATCGAATTTGGGTATTTTTGTAACGAGTTCAACATATGTGACCTGCAGTATGTCACTCCATGCAAGAGTCGCAGAAATTATGGCAATTATGACAATAATTGCACCAAGTATTATGATTCCGGCATCAAAAACGCCACGGCGATTCGTTATGATCACGAAATCTATGGAAATTCTGCATAAAAGGAACGAACCAACCATTTCCTACCCTTTAAAAAAGAAATTTCTTTTGTTTTGACCACACATGTGGTGGATAAAAAACGGTGATTTCAAACCACCACTTATTATCCACTGTGAACTCAAATATTCATAACAAATTTTTTGTTTGCATAAAAAGCGAAAAAATGCGATGCCCCAAGTGTGGCTGCGATAACAGAGCTGGCAACAATATCTAATTTTTCAATAAAAAAAAGTGGTAAAAGGAACGCTATTGCCAATTCAAATAAAAATTGAATTGTACCGCCTGCTCTTGGCCCAAATCTGGCATATAGTGCTGGAAATAAGACGTTGGTTTCATGATTTGCTATGTATTGTGAGTTTTTTATAGTGAGTTTTGCATCACAAAAAAAGCCTAACACAAAACAAGAAAAAAACAGAACGGACAGAGAAAAATGGATTGCTGGTTGAAAATAAAAATACAAAACAATCGTCGCTACAAAAGGCAGTGCGGTGTAAAGTTGAGAAAAAAAGAACTTGGAAGCGAGCATCAACATGCAGTCGCTTTTTGGTTGGCTTTGGATGGTCTCACAAAGACTTGCTTGCCTGTTAATTCCAGTTTTCCAACCCCGATAATTATCGCAAAAACTACTAAAACTCCGCCTATCCATTTTGCGAATGGTAGTATTCTTCCGAGTAGTGTCACTATGCTTGCTGGAATGTCACTGCTTGTCGCTGATGGATTTTCAAAATCAACTCCCATAAACCATTCAATTACATCTTGCGCCAGAAACATTATTGTTGCACCTATGATTGCTCCTACTACGATGTTGATGTATTTGGAACGATCCTGCACATCAAGCTCTTGTGTGTTTAACATTGGTTAATAAAAAAACTCTAGATTTAAGGCGAATTATTATGATAATCAAAATCTCACGCCAAAAAGAATTTTTGGTTAGGCATACCTAAACAACTTTGAAATTTCGCCGTTTTGAAAAATGACTTATCTTTAAATAATCTAAATGAAGTTTTTTTTGCATGGTTGGCGTAGATCAAGTTCTTGAAAAGCTTGCAACGGTAATTGACCCTGACCTCAAAAAAGACATTGTCTCTATGGGCATGATAAAGAACTTGGAACTAAACGATGGAAATCTCAAATTCACGCTAGAGCTTACGACACCGGCGTGCCCATTCAATGAGCAAATAGAACAAGATGTTAGACGCGCAGTAGGGGAGATAGGAGAAATTAAAAATTTTGACATGAGTGTTACTGCAAAAGTAATGGAGGGCCGCGCACTGGATGCTAGCGAGGCGATGGCCACTGTCAAAAACATCATTGGTGTGGCAAGTGGCAAGGGCGGCGTTGGCAAGTCCACAGTCTCGCTGAATCTCGCATTGGCGTTGGCACAGTCTGGAGCCAAAGTCGGGTTACTCGATGCGGACATTTACGGTCCAAGCATTCCACTAATGCTTGGCATGCAAAAGGCGTTCATGGAAGTTGACAACAATAAACTGCAGCCTGCCGAGTCTCATGGGATAAAGGTCGTTTCATTCGGGTTTTTTGCAGAACAGGAAGCACAGGCAGCAATTTATCGTGGGCCAATCATCTCTGGAATACTAAAACAATTTCTAGTCGACACCAACTGGTCAAATTTAGATTATCTCATTGTGGACCTGCCACCTGGAACTGGTGACATACCGCTGACTTTGGCGCAAACAATCCCAATAACTGGAATCTTGGTTGTAACAACCCCGCAAGACGTCGCAAGCAACGTCGCAGTAAAGGCAATTGGCATGTTCAACAAGCTAAACGTCCCACTAATCGGCGTAATTGAAAACATGAGTTATTTTACCTGTCCAAAATGTAGCGACAAGCATTACATATTTGGAGAAGGAGGGGCGAAAAGAATCAGCGAGACTTACAACATCCCATTCGTTGGAGAAATCCCACTTAACTCTGGAATAATGGAAGGCTCTGATAAAGGCAAACCAGTCATAATTACTGACCCAAAATCGCCAAGCGCGGAAGCAATACGTGTGGCAGCAAAAAACGTAGCTGCACAATGTAGCATCTTGGCCGCAAAACTAAAAGAAGAAACCCAATCTACATCGCAGGCATAACTTTGAAGCTACCAGAAAAATTACGACAGGCACTAAAAAGCCCAATAGGCGTACTATTAAAAGAAAAAGACGTAACGCGGGCAAACCTTCTGCGCTTTCTTTCAGCAGGCTCGTACATAATCACGGTGGGAGATGCAACTAGCGAGAAAATGCTGAACTTTAATCTCCAACCATCATTACAAATTGTCGACGGCCTTGAAAAAAGAGTAAAACGAACGCCTCCAAAGAGTACTGCAAAAAAATTCTTTTGTAACAATCCTGCCAGTGAAATCACCACGGAAAGCATTGATACGATAAGGAGTGCAATCAGCTTAAAGCCGCCAGTTCAAATACTTGTGAATGGAGAAGAAGACCTGCTTGTCATTCCGGCCTGCATCTATGCCCCGCAAAACGCTGTGGTCTTGTATGGACAGCCAAACGAAGGGCTAGTAGTGGTAATGGTGACAGAAGAAATTAGAAATAAAGCAAAAGCCATTTTGAAACTAATGGTATAGGGGTATGATGAGACGGTGGCTGTATGATACATGATTACACACTAAACTCTGACCCTTCTCTCGTATTCTAAATTACTAGTCTAGTTTTTTTATTCTTACATCGCTTCCATGCGATTCAAGAAAATGCCCCAAAAAGTTCTTCAATTGCTCGCCTATTCTGTATCCAAGTGCTCCTTCCATCATGCCTGATTTTTCGATCACCGATGTCATCTCTGGACTGATCTCAACATTGAAAAAAGTCCACCCTGCTCTTGCAAAGGGTTTGCCCATCTCGTATCCGTTTTTCACATTGCACGTGTTTTCGAGCTCCACCAATGCTTTTTTGACCAGCCCAATCTCTTCTTCGTATTTTCTCGTGCTAAGCTGGAACAACGCTCTCATCTTTACATCATTGGTAGTTGCTCATTATAATTAATGATATCATACATCAAAGTGAATCGATCTAATCTGTCTTTAAAAGATAATAACAAGAAGTCATAATGACATATGCCCATCAGGGGTGGGATTCGAACCTACGCATCTGGGGAGATTGTGTTTTTCAGACACACGGCATTCTGGACTAGCCGACCCTGACGAGTTTTAATATTTTAACGCATAAAACCAATTCAGCTTATTCCGAATTCTGAAAAATTCATCAATTTTCAACAAATTTTTGCACAACAATTGACACTGTAGCATATACAAGAATTTCAGATCATCATATTGGATGAATCTTGATCCTGACCTACGGCTAAGTATTTTGGAAAAAGTCGGAATCTACTCTGGGAGGCTCTCGATTTCAGAACCAAAAGTGCTCATCACATCAAAAGAGGTACTTGAGATGCCAAAGGAGATCACCGCTGGAAGAAGAACAACTGCGTACAAGTATTACGGGGTATCATACATGCAACACAACCTGGTTTTTATCAACGTCAAAAAAATTCCAGACGAAAAGGCACTCGATGATACCATCGCACACGAGCTTGTACATCTCAGATTCCAATATCTGAGCCATGGAAGACGGTTTAACAAGCTTGTGAGGCAAGTACTAAGGGGCAAAACCTTTACCCCATACCAAAAAAGAAAACGCTGATCTCTGCCTCAATCATTTATATTTCCCACAAATAGGCATGCAGTTGTAAAATGGAGCTGCAACAAATAATTCCAATAGGTGCAGCTATTGCATCTTTTGCCGTTGCTGCCGGATATGCCGCTTGGGTCGGCAAACAAAATGCCGGAACAAAGGAAATGATGGACATCTCAAATGCCGTCAGAATTGGGGCGGCAGCATTTCTAAGACGTGAGATGAAAATCATCATTCCAATCGCAATCGGATTATCTATGGTTATTGGCTATTTCATTGGTTTTTCAAACGGCGTCGCATTTGCAGTTGGTGCAGCACTGTCTGCTGTCGCAGGAATAATCTCACTTAAGATCACAGTAAAGGCAGCAGTCAGGGCGGCAAACGCAACAGGAAGCGGGATTGGCAAGACATTTGCATTGGCCTTTAGAGGCGGTGCGACAGTGGGCCTTGCAGTGCCCGCAATGGCGCTTTTAGTCTTGGCGTTGTTGTTTATGGTATTTCCAGACCCAATAACGATTGCAGGTGTCGGAATTGGGGCAAGCCTCATCGCGCTTTTTATCAGAATTGGAGGCGGAATATTCACAAAGGCAGCCGACATGGGTGCGGACTTGGTAGGAAAGGTTGAAGCAAACATACCAGAAGACGACCCAAGAAACCCAGCTACCATCGCAGACAACGTGGGTGATAACGTAGGCGATGCTGCAGGAATGGGTTCTGATGTTTACGAATCATATGTTGTTACGATATTGGCATCGATTCTAATTGGTGCACTAATCGGCGCGCCAAAAATTCTAATTTATCCAATTTTAATTGGTGCGTCAGGCCTAATCGCATCAATTATAGGCACTGCAACGATTGGCTCAAAGAATGTCTCAGATGTCATGAAGCCACTCAATCGCTCGTTTTATATTTCTGCGGCAATCGCAATTGCACTAAACTTTGCATTCACATACTTGTTTATTGGACAAGACCGTTTATCATACGCACTCTTTGGGAGTACAGTTGTCGGCGTAATATTGGTTCCAGTAATTCAGAGAATCACTGATTACTATACCAATTACAAGTACAAGCCGGTCAGAGAAATAAGCGATGCCGCCAAGTGGGGATACGCCTCGCTGACATTGATGGGCATAATCAAAGGAATGCAGTCTACTGGACCGTTTATGATTGCACTTGTTGCGGCAATAATTATCTCATTTTCAATTTCAGCTTCGGCCGCGCCTGATCCATCGCAAGCATTACTCTATGGGATCTTTGGCACATCGCTTACTGCAATGGCAATGCTGAGTCTTGCAGGAATTGTACTCTCAATTGATGCCTTTGGGCCAATTGCGGACAATGCAGGTGGAATCGTAGAGATGACAGGAATGGGTGAGGAAAACCGCAAAGTAACAGATCAAATCGATGCGGTAGGGAACACCACAAAGGCAGTAACAAAGGGATTTGCTATTGCGAGTGCAGCCCTTGCTGCACTGGCCATGATTCAGGCATTCCAATACGAGGCCAAAGAATTCTTGGCAGAACACGCAAGCACTTCATTTTCACACTTGTCTCCAGAAAACTTTGCCAAACTCTCAGATTACACCCTTACAAATCCTGCAATCATAGTGGGATTGCTCGTAGGAGGGCTGATTCCGTTTATCATTACTGGACAGCTAATCAGCGGAGTTTCGCGGGCAGCATCAAAAATGGTAGATGAGGTAAGACGACAGTTCAAGGCCGATCCAGAAATTCTAACAGGCAAATCAAAGCCAGACTATGCAAAATGTGTGGACATTGCAACGGTGGCGTCACTCAAAGAATTATGGAAGTCTGCAAGCATGGCAATCGCAGCTCCAATTGTACTTGGAATTCTGTTAGGTCCTCCAGCAGTGGCAGGACTATTAATGGGCGCAGTGGTGACTGGAATATTCTTGGCATTCCATCTAGCAAATACTGGCGGCGCATGGGACAATGCCAAGAAGCTTGTTGAAATGCAGGGCAGAAAGGGGAGCGAAGAACACAAAGTTGCAGTAGTTGGAGATATAATTGGAGACCCATACAAGGACACTGCAGGACCTGCGCTAAACACTGTGATAAAACTGCTAAACACAGTCGCAATCGTCTTTGTCAGTGCCTTTGTAGCAATTCTGGTATTGTAATTTAATAATCAAACGTGCTTTCTTTTCTTTATCATCCATTTCACTAGATAGGAGCTCGCAATTATTAGCTCAAGCCCTTTTTTCGTTATGCTGTATTCTACCCTGTAAGGAGGGACCTTTCCATGAGCAACTCGCTTCACCAATGCTTCTTTTTGCAAGCTCTTTAGAACACTAGCTAGAGTCGAGGGAGAAATTCCTTTCAATGACTCTAAGAGCTCGTTATACCTCATTACTTTGTGACTTCGTAGTTCCCATAGAAGGCGGAAATTCCACCGTCTACCAACAAAATCACTGATCTCAAAAAGGAACGGGCTCACATAATCTGTATTTTGGAGCAGACCTTTCATGCACTATCTCAAAGGCCCTTATTTTAAAAATCTAGCCGTTTATTGCTTTAGTATGTTCAAAAAATCTGTTATTTCTTTTTCAGCTGAACTCTCGCCCAACTCTAACTCAATTTTCTCTACTATGCTTTGGTAGTCTTTCCCATAGACATCCTGGAGTGTGGACTTGAGGTATTCAGGGTGCTCAAAACAGTCAAAAATTTTACATTCGTGGTCGCGTTCCAAGCGTGCTAGGACTAACTGATACTGCGGACCGCCATTCCTCATCAAAACGACTTCGACAGAAATTGCTACCATTGCTTTGTAGGGATTATCGCTCAATTCACTTGCTCACATGTGGTTAAAAGAAAAAGAGGTGTTTGAATATTTAGAACAAAACACCCTGGCGGTATATGATGATCATGACGTTGTTCTGGTTTGTTCATGGGATTCTTTGGCATTTCTGACATTTGGCTCTGTATTGTCAATTTTAAATTATCTGTCCAGCTTCGATCCAGCAAAGTTGATATTTTAAATAATTTCAGTTAAAGACAAACACTGAAATCATTTTGTCAAAAAAACGTATCACTTTTACACTCGATGAGAATCTGGATAAAAAAATACGTAGTCTCCAAGTAAGCCTTATCTCGACAACCAACGAAGGATGGAGCTATTCGTCTGTTCTTGGCGTCATAATAAATGAAGGGCTAAAAACGGTTAATTCTAAAAAGATCAGCAAGCACAAAACCTAAAAATTTGAGGATCTGGCCGAATCTCAAGTATGTTTTAGGTTCATTTCAAGACCCTTGTCATGTCAAGCTCGTCAATTTGAGCCTCTATGGTTTTCTTCAGGGTTTCTTTATGTTCATCACAGAACCAGAAATAACCATCAATTGTCTCAAAACATCCACAAATCCACTGGGTCTTCTTGTCCCCATCGACTGTTAGTTTATGATAAGTTGGTTTTTTTATCACTGATGATTTTATCATCGATGCCATATTTGAAAATACCCTATTGGTCATGAAATAATAAAAAAGTAAAAAAGAGTTTATGGGCAGCCTTCCATCTTTTGGATGAAAAAGCCGTTACTCTTGATTGCGTCCTCTACTGGTTTTGGAGCACCTTGTGAGTGGCAAAATTGACACTCTTCTGTAGTTACCTGTGCTGTTCCTTCACCAATGGATTCCAGCCATTGTTTGGCATACTCGATTGCTTTTCCATGATCTTTGATGGATGTGATAACATCAAAGTGCATCGTGTGGCCATCCTTGGCTTCGACATAAGTGTCGTAGACATGTATTTCCATATGGTGTTATAAAAAAAAGGGATATTTAATTCAAGAAAGTAGCAATTCCAAAAACAGATAACACGACACTGGAACTAAAATTACCCCAAAAACAGTAATCTTTTACAAATGGATTCATGCTATTTTAATTGAAACTGGCTTGATCTCTGATTCTAAAATATAGGCCTCGATAGTGTCAAATTTGTTTGAAAAAATGACCCATACTACTGGATTTATCTCCATGAATCTTTTGTCAGTTGTAGATGGAACCGACCTAGAATCTGGATGGGAGTGAAAGATCCCAACAACATCAAGATTCTTGTTTTCAGCCTCTTTGTATCCTTTTAGCAGCGCCTCATTTGAAATTGTAAAGTTGATTGGAGAGTTTTCTGCATTGTCGGTTAGAAAGACATCTTTGACTGTGCATGTGTGGGGATCTTCCTTTCCAAACAAAAGTGCACAGGATTCATTTGGAGCGTGTTTTTTTGCATGTTCTACGAGAATTTGTTTCTGATTCTTTGTGATGACTAGTGTCTTTTCCAAGCTTATTCTACAATGATTGTTCCTGTCATCCATGGGTGCACGAGGCAATAATATGGATATTCTCCTGCAGAATCAAACTGGTGGGAAAATGTTTTTCCTGCCATGAAGAGGTTGCTATCAAAGACCCCGTCATGAGTTGCATCTTCACCACTTGTAACTGTGTGGGCAGCGGTATCATCATTTGTCCATGTGATGGTGGTTCCGACCGGTATGGTAACCGAGCTTGGATTGAAGCATTCGTTTGTCGTCTCACATCCAGGCGTTGATGAGCCAACTGGAATTGATATTGTGTTTTCTTCTGGTGAGATTGGCTGCTCGGCAGACTCTGCCTCAACAGGTGTCTCTTCCATCGGTGGTTCTTCTATGGCTTCTTCAATGGGTTCTTCAACGATGGGCGTCTCTGATTCTACTGCTTCGTCCATACCTGAATGTTCTGGAACTTCTTCTGTTGGAAGTGAATTAGGATCAGTTGCGGTTGCACCCTCTGCGAGTCTTTCTCCGGATTCTTCGATTATTTCAAACGATGCAGTCATCCATGGGTGTACTATGCACATGTAATCGTATTTGCCAGGACCTAGATCCGATGAAATTATCTGATATGTTGCACCAGCAGACATGAGGCCGGAGTTAAACGTATCTCCGGCGTCTGCGGAGCTTGTAACTGTGTGCTGTGCAATGTCATCATTTACCCATGTAATGGCATAACCTAATGGAACCTGCGCTACGTCAGGATCATAGTCAGGGTTTCCTTGAATCTGTGAGTCCATGAGAATTGAAATCGTAATTGTTGCAAGCTTTGTGGTGGATTCTCCCTCAGATAACACAAAGGATGCAGTCATCCATGGGTGTACTATGCACATGTAGTCGTATGTTCCTGGCTGTAGCTGCGATGTGTCTAGCTTGAATGTGGCACCTGCCAACATCATATCAGAATTAAATGCTGTACCTGCATCAGCTGAGCTGGTCACGGTATGTGCCACATCGTCATTGTTGGTCCATTCTATTATGTTGCCAAGCGGCACCTGCGCTACGTCAGGATCATAGTCTGGGTTTCCTTGAGTTGCAGAGCCTTTTAGAATAGAAATTGCAAATACAGGCGCAGTAGAAATCGGGGCCTCTTCCTCTACTTCTATTGGTGGTGGCACAAGATACTGTGACGGGCCATAAAGTCCAAATCCGACATATGCCGCAATCGCTGCCCCAACAGCTATTATGAAAATAATTGATATTGGCTTTGAATATTGTGGCATCTTCATTGCTACATAGGCCATAACTATTGCAGGAACTGCAATGATGAGCAAAACCCCTGCAAATGTTGGGATTGTTGAAATCGAATTAAAGTTGAGTGCTGCGAGGCCAAATGAAAACGAAATTCCCAAAACTACCAAAGTCGTGGCCTTTGCCTTGTTGCTTGTTGAAACACCACCCTCTAAAATTCCAGCTGCCAAAAATATGAGTCCAATAAACATTGTAAGTCCAGTAAGCGCATGCATGCCATCAACAAACGTGTGCGCGATTCCAGCATATGCAATGGTTACCCCTGTCAAACCTATGGCAGTAAGACCCATTCCTGGCATCATGAGGTCCCAATTACTCATTTGTGCTTGATGCTTAATGTGAGGTACTTATTCCTTTTGCAGTATGATCGAAGAAATCAAGTGTCTGATTGGATTATGCAGCGTCATAAAAGATCCTTAAAACAAATCTGCCCATTTGATCATGTGAGACGTGGCATCTCTCCTGCGATTGCAACTCTGCTCTTGATTGGAGTTGCAGTGACTGGCGGAATCTCTGCTGGGACTGCAATGTTCAAACAAAACGACATTGTCTCAAAATCGACAAGAATTGACATCATCAAGACAAATCTTGTCGACATACAGGTCACAAACAAGACGTTTTTTACAATAAATTTGAAAAACACTGGAACCACAACAATATCTTATGGCAATGTGGGTTTTTACGACAATGACAACGTATTTCACTCAGTCGCAATTCCAAAACTCGATCCCGGGCAAACCTTTGGCGTAAGCCAAGTTTTTGATGCAAGCGTTGTCTTGAACAAGAAATATCCGCTCAACGCGAGGGTTTCAGCCACAGATGGTTCGACATACAACTGGACTGACCTGCAGACGGCCACTGGGGGATAATCTGTCTGGCACATCTGATTTTTCACTTTTTTCATTCCTCCTTAAAACACACTTTTTCATTTATTTTGTGAAAAAAAGACGTGCAACAAGCGAAGTCGTTGCTGCAATGTTGATGTTTACAGTCATTGCTACGGCGTCATTTTTGGCAGTAAGTATATCATCAAAACAAACGCTTGAAAATGAAAAAACCATCACGGAGGCATTACATGAAAAAAACACACAGATACAAGAACTTGTTAGTGTTATCAGCCAAAAGACGCAGCCAAACAAAATAGTGCTGGAGATGATCAATTATGGTCTCAAAGAGATTACAATTCAAAAGGTCTTAGTTGACGGGAACGAATCGGAATTCGTTATAAAGAATGATCATGGGGCATTGTTTACAAACAACACCATTCCAAAAAAGACCATTCTTGTTTTAGAAGCAAACATGGTTGGAAAGTCCATTCAACTAATAACTACTACGGGAAATCTAATCAACATAAAAATTTGATAGCAGTTTGGCCTTTTTAATTTTGTAATATTTCAAATTGTGAGAAAATACGCATTGGTATTTGCAATCGTATTGATTTCAGGTGTTGTTTTTCCATTCTTTGATCCAACTTATCATGGTTCTTTTGCAAATCATTCAAAAAAACAAAATGACGAGATTCCAATACAGATCATCAACCAGATGGTGTCAACAAATGACCCAAATGTTGTTTATAATTATTACACGCTAGCAGGCGGAAAAGAGATAAAGACAAAAAACTCGTATTTTGCACATTGTCAAATCTGGGTCAAAACCACGATCTCAAAATCATTTACAAATGGAATGCCAAGAATAAATCCTGACAATACATACTATCCTGGAGATGGATTCGAATATTCATTTTCTTACGGCTGGGAAGGAGGCAAAGGCTGTAGAAACTTCAAAGTCTGCCCAGTAGAATCAAGCCTCATCAGTGGCGGCACAGGTAAGTGTGATTTATTAAAAATCAAAACACAAAAATCCGCTCCAAGAACAGGGGCGGTTTCGTCATCTGGAGAAATCAGCACAGACGAAAATGCTTCTGGACACTTCATCCAACTAACCGTATCAGCGGAGAGATATTTTTGCATCTATCCAAAAAATTCCAAAGTAATTTGTGGCTGGACTGCAATTGTGGCTACTGGGAATTACTCCCCAAGCGTACTGAAACCAAAAGCTGGCGTAATGATAACCCAAGAATTTCTCAAAGACAAGGACGGGTTTGTCTCTGGGAACATGGATATGACCTATTACTTGTGGGATGCAGTAAACCTAGTCCACAATCCCGCATACAAATGGAAACAGGACAGGATGGGAACCATTTCTGTTGTAGTTACCAAACAATATGACTTGAAGTTAGAAAAAGAGTTTCAATGTGAATTAAAACTTTGCACACAAACTATCGTGCATCAAGGCTTTGAGAATTGGTCGCGAAACTACGAGTACGGGAGTGGTATGACACTAATGAATGCAACAAGGCCAGACGAAATCCGGTCGCACCAGGTCTCTTACAAAATAGAACTGTTTAATCTGGGCAGATTCATCCACAAAGAAGAAAACAAGACTGAGATTCTTGTGGCAAAGTATGATCCTGTCTATTCAAAATACCCATATCTTGTCCTAAAGGATGGACATGCGTTTAGTTGGGGCAATAGGCCTGCCATTGCACTTTATTATCTGGGATCTGAGGGTGGTGGCCAAGACGATTCCCAGGAAGTGCACGAAAAAAGACGAAGTAAAATTAACGCGTATCGTTATTCTGGGCATGCCTTTAACCCAATTGTAAAAAAGCCGCTAAACGAAACCCTTTCATGGAGTGAGGCAAGTCAGCCCGTGAGTCTAGCCGAACCACAATGTTCTGGCATCAATATGGAATCGAACTCCTTTGAGCGAGGCAAAACAAGCACCGCAATGTTTGTCAAAAAAGGATTCGGGAAAATCGCATTCAACTATCCAATATTACACACGATGCTAGGCAAAAGATACGTTAACGCTACAATTGATAACACGTTACAATCCTCAAACTTTGCTGGATTCATGGTCAAAGACCTGATTCATTACGAATATAGATATCCAGATCTCAAGTTCGGCAATCCGGTTAAAATTTTGACGTATGGCTCAGACGGCTCAAGAACTAATTTGACAGTCTCTGTAAAAATGGTTCCAGATGTTACAAAAGGTGCACAATACACACATGACTATGTTTGCAAAAAAATATTCCATGACACAAAGCATGATGGGTTTGCAGACATTGTTGTTGATGACATGCACGACCGAACAAACGAACAAAATGGAACAGGTTATGTGAATCTAAAATCCAAGCTCACATCAACGTGGTTTCCTGAATTCTATGGCCTTCTTGCATCAGATGTGCTGGATTTGGAGTTAAACACGGGATATGGGGCGCCGTCACCATACGAAATTACAATAACCGTGGGAGAAAAAACAAGGACGATAAAAAGAATTGTGAACTTTCTTTCTCCATTCACGCATACCGTGAACATCGATGCGGACAACCGTCTTAACGCAACATCTGAGTTGGGGATTGTAAAAATTCTCCCTGATGAAAAATTTGGTGAAATTATTCGTATCACCATCAACGGAATTAACTATACCAAAGACTGTACAAATGGATGCACTACTACAATTCTTCCAAACCATGACATGAAAGTCGAATCCTGGAACCTATGGGGCGGCCATGCCTCAACTTTGATCGAAGCCATCAAAACCACTCCCAATAACGAATCCTATGATTGGAATCTAGTCATGACTGCCGCATTTGTGGCAATATCTGGGTGGTTATCTCACAAGTTTGGAAGGCAGGCAATGGATTATTTCAGAAATCTAGGAACGTAGGCATGGTTTATGGCAATGAATTTGTCCCGCCTGTCTGATTTTCCGTAACAATGTTTGATGCCCGCGCAATTATTTCTACAAACTTGGTAAAATTGTATAGTGATTGTTGTAGTTTTTGTTTATAGTCATCACCGTATGCATCTTTTAAGAATTGTAGTGTGGTGGAATTGAGATTAGTTGACTTTGGAAGATCGTTTAGAGTGAATACCTCTACGTCTGTATTGTTCGGGTTTTGTGCATACATGGCCTCATCAGGCTCTATTCGCAAACCACCAAATCCTGGGTGCAGTTCGTCATCAAAATGATTTTCAGGTATTAGATCAGCTAACTCATTTGTTGGAGCATCTGGTGACTCTATTGCATAACAAATGTTGAGCTTGTCATAATTTTGGTAATTAATAAGCTGAAAAGTAAATTCTGGAGAAACATCCTTGGAGGAAAAAACCGGCTTGTATATTACTGCCTTGAGTGGAAAAGGAAAATCGTCCATTATATGCAAATAACTGTCCTCGATGAGAGTATACCCTAGCAAATACGTTCGTTTCATTTGTCCTCCAAACTCCAATGAATCGATTTGGTTTACTGTGATTTCAGTAGCTGAGTTCATATCTACAGTGACAACCCCCCATGATTTTCCTACGCTCAAAATCTGTGGCCTGTTTTCATTAGAAAAACTCCACATCCATCCAAGAGTTCTTTCTATGGAATCTGCATAGGGAATACTTGTACCATCCGTCTTTATTTTGAAAGAATTTGCAGAAACATGAAAAATCATGTCAAGCGTTCTCGTTTTGTGGTCCACATGTGCAGAGACAATCCATGTTTTTCCTTCTGGGCTTGGGAGAAGTGTGAGAAATTTCATCGTGATAGTGTAGCAATGGTTAGGTGATTCTGGAATTCTTAGAATAGAGTCGCAGATATTGTACGTAAACTCGTCTCCTACGTTGAGGCCTTCCCCAAAATACCATGTGGGTTGTTGCTCCTTTGGTAGATAGTCAAAGATTTGACCATGTGCAGTCATGACAAAACAACTGGCCAGCAACACATGACAAAGCAACCCAATTGCAGCCTTGTCTTGAAATCTCATCAAAAAATAAAAAATACAGCTTATTAAGCAAAATTTCTAGTTGTGCCATTGATGCCCTCTGAATATGCCAATATAGTGAAAATTGATTAATTGACCAAATGATTTTCCGTTATTTTCTTTAATCTGTTTTTGAACATTTCAAGAAATGTACAATTGGAATGCGGATGTGTATGAGCCACGCAGCTTTTCTTATGTGAATGTGGTGCTTTTTGGAAGCGCGGCAGTACTTGCAATACTCTTGTTTCTGGTCTTTGCACCGCAGATTCACAAGCTGACAGAAGACATACCATACCTAATTGAGATCATGTATTTTCCAACCATCCTTATTGGCTTTATTTTCGGCCTAAAAATTACGGAACGTGCGGTCAATCCTGCAGAAACACGCAGCCCGATCAAGCGTGGAATAATCAAGACATTGTTGTATTTTTTCATCATAGGGGGACTGTTTAGCTCAGTCAGCTTCGCACTAAATGGGGGAATTCACCTGCCACAAAACTCGGTACTTGAGGTGGGGCTGGCAGAATGGATGACACAGTTTACCTCGCAAAATGGTGGCCTGACCTTTCTGATAATATCGAGCATCTCCCTTATGGCCATGGCGACAAAAAGAATAATCGGTCTTGCAGGCATTGCAAACAGCATTGCCACGTTTGTTGGCACGTTCATCTTTTTCTCGATGATTGCGCTAAGCCTTTCACACACTCAGCCTTCAACATCACAGGTGTTACTGTATGCCTTTTATCATGCAGGGATAATTGGAGGGGCCTTATACAAAATGAACAAGTTTACCTCAAATCTCAATTTTTGGGAAGACTATAACAACGGTTATCGTTAGGCTTTAGGGATTCTGCATTTTCATATCTTCATTTAGGTCAAGTGAGAGGTTTTTCCCTTGTTGTTCTCCTGCCTGCTCTAGGTTTTGCTTTGCTTCTTCTAGGAATTGCTTGTATTCAAACTGTTTTTGCTTTCCTACGCGGTCGGAATAAAGCACGTCGTCACCTATGGCGAGATAAAGCAACGCAATTACCACAAGCGATGCGGATACAAGTATCATGGAATAACCAACGGTTCTATGATTATGCGGCTCTACCATGACGTATCTAGTTTCTGAGAGAAATTTATGTCTTTAAATGCTTATTTTTTTAATTTGATTAACAAAAAAGCCATATTTTGAGAAAATCCCTGACTCCATAGATCGAATATCGAGCACGACGGTATTTGACTTTCACCGATCATAAATCAATAGATGGTATGTAGTCCGACATTTAGAAAAAATATCGCATTTTCGTTATCATTCGCATCGTAAAGAATTCTATATTTTCGTCCTAACTCATATGCATGTATGCAGTTGTATTGACTGGTTTTGTGGACGCCCAATTTTCGCGGACTGTCGGAATTCAGTACTTTTATGGTATCATCGACTTTTTGTTGTATGGTGAACTAAGGTTCTTGTACCCACGTTTGAATTGATTGGTCCTAGCATAATTCCACAAAAAATGTCAGCCTAGATCAGGAATGAAGATCGTCGATTGCGTCTTTGGCATTTTTGAATTTCTTGAATCGCAGTTTGCCAGCTTTGTATTTTCCAAGAACCTCTGATTCTTCCTTTGAAAAATCATCTGTATTTGACGTCTTTTGTTTTTGAGTAATCTTCGACATCTAATATTTTTTACCAATTTTACAATAAAAGAGTTATGAATAAACTGTGATACAGTCATGCCTATTGTTTTGAATCTGAGCATTGTTGATCACATGATCAAACATAATAAGAAAATAAGGAGATATTTTTGCAGTGACGATTCAGATCCTCCAGTATGAGTTTTTAGGACCAGTAAGTCTTTCCGAATGGGGTCCGCCTATGGACGAGGTAATGTATTTGCTGTTAAGGCGTTTCAAAGACACCTTTGAGATAATCTACGCAGGGGAATCAGAAAAAACACAGGAGACTGATTTTTTCATCAAAAATCCCAAGTTTAAGTGCTGGATACAAAACGCAGGTTCCGAGAAAAATCTATACCTGTCAATTTATCCAATGTGGGGCTCAAAGCCAGAGGAGCGAAAACGATTACTTGCAAAAATCATAGACAGATACAAGCCTCACTGCAATGCAGAACCACTCAAATAACATCTGAAATGATACATAACATGAACTGTCCTTGCTGTGGTGGGAAAATGGAAAAAACGCAAGACTTGGGAAAAAGTGTTTTGATGAAATGCACGGAATGCGGCCTCTCTGACACAGTAATCAAATCATGAGTTTTGCTTGTTTTTTACTTCAAACAGCTGCAAGGTGATGAGGTCAAGCGCTTTTTTGAGATGGTCAAACTCGTTTATCGAATGAATCTGTCCCTCGACTAGCCTTCTGATTACTTGAACTGTTCCTTTTTGGAATTCGTCTGACGCTATTATCTCAAGGGCGTTAAGCTTTGAGAGTAAGATGTCGAGCTCTTTTTTCAGATCATCTGACGAACGGTGTTCTTTCATTCAAAAGGATCCTTGACTGATTGCTATATGAACCTAAAATCAGAGTAGCTCTTCGTCTAGTTGTTCAAACTCTACATATTGATTGCAGGTGCAATCTGGAATGGTGCATTTACCAAGCTTCATCAAAGAACTACTGCTTTTTGACGATACATGTGCCTGGGAAATATGGTGGCATCGCTTACAGTTCAATATCTTGACGAGAAAATTTCTTTTATTTAAGGAGTAAGAACTGCTCTAGCATCTATTTTAGAGTGCTTGAGATCAGCTAGGACTTCATTTGCTTGTTCTAGCGGAAAAGTCTTGTATATGATTTTGATGTCGTTTTGTTTTGCAATTCTGACCACATCGGCCATGTCTTTTCTTGAGCCAATGACTGTACCGCGGATTGTCTTTTCTGCAAAAACATCAAAGTTTGGTATATTTACCAAAACTCCGAGAACTATGATTCCACCTTTTTTTACAGAATTGATGGCAGTATCCACAACTGATTCCGATGGTGCAAAAACTATTGCCGAGTCCAAAAGTCCCTCTTCTTTTTTTAGTGTTGACAAAAACTCGCTTTGATTATTTGTGTATGTGATGACATTGTCTGCCCCAACATTTCTTGCAACATCCAGGTGATTTTTGTTTCTCGCAATGCCAATGACTCTGCAACTGTTGATCTTGGCAAACTCTACTGCCAAATGTCCGACACCACCGACGCCAAAAACGCCAACTTTCTTTCCCTTTGCAGGCTCGGATGCAACTATTGCTTTGTATGCTGTAATGCCCGCACAAAACAAGGGCGCCGCATATTCTGAACTCATGCTGTCTGGAACTAGAGTCGCAAAGTCTTCTGTAACTGTGATGTATTCTGCATAGCCTCCAAGAAGTGACTCGCCAGTGATCTCAGCAGAATCACATAGGTGCTCATTTCCCATCTTGCAATACTCACAATCCATACATGAGCCATACAAAGGAGAAATACCCGCTCTCTGTCCTGGCTTGAACTTGTGCACATTTCTGCCAACTTGGACTATCTCGCCCACTATTTCATGACCTGGAATGGTGGGCAATGCAGGTGGGATTCCATATTTTTGCCAATCTCCCTCTATTCCATGCAGTTGGGAGCGGCAAACTCCACATGCATGAATCTTTATGAGGATTTCATTTGGGTTTTTGATTTCATGCTTTTCCATCTGGGTTAGCTTGAGTGGTTTTGTCTCAATGAGGGCAAGCTTCTCAAGCAACATGGCACGCATTTGCGTCATTATCTACCAAAATGGCATGAGGGTATTTCTGTTTTGCACAAAAAATTAAACCATACAATACTAACCAATTTTATGGAATCAACAGACGACGATCGTAGAAGGATAGAATTACTGGAAATTGTTTCAAAGAAGGGGATAAAGGTATTTGGTCTAACTGATCTCAAAGATCTGTTGCTTTTAATAGAAAAAAAAGATTACAGCCACAACAAAAAGGCACAAAAATCCAAAATGAGACTACTTGCACAAATTAATGCCGCAATTTATGATCTTGAAGAAAAAAGACGACTATAAATCAAAACACAAATACCCTGATTTTACAAAATGTTTGTGGCAGAAAATCACCTGATTCATGAAACAAGCCCATATCTTTTGCAACATGCCCACAATCCAGTGGATTGGTACTCGTGGAATGAAACCGCACTAAAAAAAGCAAGGGACGAGAACAAGCCAATCTTTCTGAGTGTCGGGTACAGCTCATGCCACTGGTGTCACGTGATGGAGCATGAGTCTTTTGAAAACGATGAGATTGCAAAAATCATGAATGAAAATTTTGTTAGCATCAAAGTTGACAGAGAGGAAAGGCCAGATTTGGACGACATTTACCAAAAGGTCTGTCAGATGGTGACAGGACAAGGTGGATGGCCGCTTAGTGTGTTTTTGACGCCTGATCAAAAACCCTTCTACGTCGGAACATACTTTCCAATACTTGATAGTTATGGCAGGCCGGGCTTTGGAAGCATTTTGCGACAGCTTGCCCAAGCATGGAAGGAAAAGCCACAGGATGTAAAAAAGGCAGCAGAAAACTTTATGGCAAATTTGCAAAAGGCAGAACTAATCACAACACCAGCAAATCTTGAAAAATCAATACTTGATGAAGCGGCAGTAGGTCTTATACAAATAGCTGATAATACATTTGGTGGGTTTGGAAGTGCCCCAAAGTTTCCAAATGCTGCAAACCTTTCATTTTTACTGCGATACTCCAAAATATCAAAGATTACAAAGTTTTCCGAGTTTGTCCTCAAGACACTAAACAAAATGGGAAAAGGCGGCATCTTTGATCAGATAGGTGGGGGCTTCCATCGGTATTCTACTGATGCAAGATGGCTTGTGCCGCACTTTGAAAAAATGCTGTACGACAACGCATTACTTCCAACCGTGTATGCAGAAGCATATCAGATAACAAAAGATCCATTTTATCTAGATATCATCAAAAAAACACTCGATTTCGTCATATCTGAAATGACATCGCCGGAAGGCGGATTTTATTCAGCGCTAGATGCCGACTCGGAAGGAGAGGAGGGGAAATACTATGTGTGGAAGAAAAAGGAAATCAGAGATGTGCTGGGAGACGATGCGGAGGTTTTTTGTCTATACAACGATGTCACGGACGGGGGAAACTTTGAAGGGCACACAATTTTGAATAACAACGTCAGCACTTCGAGTGTCGCATTTCATTTTGGAATAACTGAGGACAAAGTCAGGCAAATAATAGTAGGGGGAACAAAAAAGCTACTCTATGTCAGGAGCATGAGGGCTCGTCCAGGGCTAGATGACAAGGTTTTGACATCGTGGAATGCCCTGATGATCTCTGCATTCGCAAGGGGGTACAGAGTGACAGATGAAAAATCGTACCTAGACGTAGCAGAAAAATGCATCTCATTTATAGAAAAAAACCTAATTTCTGGGACGCAACTTTTACGTACCTACAAAAATGGCAAGGCAAAACTGCAAGCCTATCTTGAGGACTATACCTATCTTATCAATGCGCTAATTGATGTCTTTGAGCTCAGCTCAAATCCAAAACATCTTGATCTTGCAACAAAGCTTGCAAATCATGTGGTTAAACATTTCTGGGATGAAAAAAACAGCAGTTTTTACTTTACTGCAGACGACCACGAGCAGCTGATAATACGACCAAAAAACAACTATGATCTCTCAATGCCTTCTGGGAACTCGGTTGCGGCAAACTGTTTGCTGAAACTTTACCATCTTACACAAGAAAAAAGATTTTTAGAAATTGCTACAAGGGTAATGGGATCGTTTGCAATTGCTGCCGCAGAAAACCCGTTTGGTTTTGGGCATCTGTTAAACACAATCTATCTATACTTGCAAGGACCGACTGAAATCACACTGATTAATCCAGTAAACAAGGAAATTTATGATTTTACAACAAAAAAGTTTCTCCCAGAGGCGATTCTAGTTGTAGTGCCAAGTGAGGAGAGTCTAAACGCCCTGTCAAAATATCCGTTTTTTGCGGGAAAAGAGTTTACATCCGACAAAACTACCGTGTTTATCTGCAAAAATTTTTCATGTTCTTTGCAGCTGCAAACTATTCCAGAAATAGAAAAACTACTTTTTTGAAATGTTGATCTCAAGGACCTCTCCTACCTGAGGCCTTCCCATTCGCTCATATCTTAATTTGGGCATGGTGATGGATATGGTAGTCTGCTCATAGCTCTTTATTTTGATTGTAGGCTGAGCCTGCAAGATTGCTTCCAAAAGCGGTTGCACCTGCTCTTTCAGCTCGGGGTCTAGCTTTTTTGCAACCGAATCCATAATGAGCTGTTTTTGTGACATGGGCTCTGTTTGGACGTCTTCTGCTAGCAATAGTTGAACTATTTGTCCGTTGTCGACTGTTTGCTGTATTCTATACCGTGTGATTTCTGGCACTGTTGGTATCTTTTTTCGTATGAATTTATTTCATTCTAGTCAAAACTATGCGTTCATCACTGCTTTTTTTATGAGAGCGGCCTTTCCTTTGAGAATTTTATTGAATTCTTGAATATCGTCAAGCTCCACGTTTTTATTTTCATTCTCATACGCCCTCAAAAAGGCAGAATACACACATCCTGCAATTATCCCAAATGCCGCATCTTCAACTGAGCTTATCTCAGGCGAATACGACTCGGCAATCTGACGATAAGATGGTGCTTCATTGATATAGTATTCAATCAGGCTGTCAAGAAAATCCCTCGTGTGCTTTGTTACTGCCATTTTGTTTTAGCTGTGGTTCTATGATTTATAATGATTGGTGAAAGATTTAGCGTTACATGTGGAAGCTTGAGCGGGACGACGATTTTTTTAGAATTTTTGATAAAGATCGTAACATAGCTGGATATTTTGTACCTGACTATGGTGAGATATTTCCTGAGGAAAAGATCAACGAAACAATCGAACAAATGCACAAAAATCACGACAAGATTCCAGGTGGATTGTTAACCGTGCCAATGGTAAAATTTGGAGTATTTGGCTCAAAAGAAGACATGGATGTTTTGTATCTATCAAGTAGGCTTGCAGAGGCAAACACGAGAATTGATGCATGGAAAGAGTTTTTGCTGCAAAATCAGATGCATCACGCAATTAATCCCTCTCACACAGACCCTGACATGCTAAGCTTGACATTTCCGATCAAGTTCTCAGAGCACACACCACTGGACAAAAATTCGCTCTTGGAGATAATGACTCCTACTTTGGACCTGCTTTCACAAAAAGGCCTTCTCTAGCCTTGACCTGCAAGATTTTTTGCCTTGGTGTATGATGCTAGGGCAGCCATTTCATTCTCAAATGATTCTTGCAAGAGCAGGTCGGAGCGCACTTTGTTTGAGGTGTCGTTTGTCCTGATCCACTCTATTAGGAGCTTGTCACTTTCAATCTGTTTTTGCGTAGATGTTTTGAAAAGCTCAACTGAATCTGCAAACGAGTCTGGCGGTAATAGGTTTTCATATTTTGTTAGTACTTCTTGCATTCTTTGAATGTGTGTCTGAGAGAAGGCCAGAAACTCTTCTTTTGAAACAGCATTTTCATCAAGCATGGCCTTTTTTGAATAAAATTCTGTCTGGATTTGCTTTAATTCATCTTGAATTATCTGTAAATTGTTTCCAAAATTAAACCCGCGAATCTTTGCCTGATCTGCAGAATATGTAAAAAATATTGCCAATGCTACTACTAGTATGCCTGAAATGACTGCAATGTATGTGGTTTTGGCCTTTGATTTCAAATTATAGAGTATGGTTTTTGAGGCTAGATATTAATCAGCTGAAAAATACAAAAAAATCTACAAAACGTAAAGCTAAATGCTACTCAACTGTTAATAATCATAAATGAAAATAAAACTTGATATGAGTGCCACTTGGGTGTTTTTTGTTATCATTGGGGTCTTTTTTATCATTGCTCTACCACAATCTTATTCTGAAAACGCCGATTATCTTCTAGTTGGAACCGGTTACGAAATATCACAAAACACAGTACATGATACAACAATTCAACTGGCACTAAAGATAATGAATGGTCAAGAAGTAATACTTCAAAGCGGTCAGATTTTGTCAGGAGATGGTAGCCATTCTATCAAAAACCTAGATCTGTCGTTTTTGCGAAATGGTAAATTATTTAGAATTAACGCTGTATCAAACGATGATCTTACAGTAAAAGGAATGGGCAAATTGATTACATCCAACGAAGACGGTTCAATATATCAGATAACGGCACGAACAACCAAAGAAAACACTTCACAAAAAATAATTCTGCTTGCAACACTAATGCAGGATAAAATCACACAAGCCCAAACAGAATCTGTACATAAACAAGATGTTTTGTTGCTTGTCGAGCACTATGATAGAGTAGAATGGATGAGTCAGTACAAGTTTGTCGTAAGGACATTTGATCCGCAACTCAATACCAACTACGAATTCTACAAGGTTTCTGGTTATTTGGAAGGGGTACAAATTTCAGCAAAAATAACGGATCCACTTGGTAATGTCATAAAGGTTTCAAACGGAACCACGCAAAAATTTGGTTACTATGAAGACAGCATAATAATTCAAGATAATGCTAGGACTGGAAATTACGTGCTAAATGTGACCACATCTGGGGAAAACTTCAACACATCCACCAAAGAGCTGACATTCTTCGTAATTCCTCTTTCGACGACTTCTGACACACCATAAATCTTTTCCAGTTCGTAATGGAATGGGTTGATGCGATTCTACCCAATCTTAATATAATATGAAAAGACGGCGATGATCAATAATGAACACCAAATTACTTGCAAGTATTGCAGTATTTGCATTGTTGGCAGGCATGATTGGCGCATCTGTACTGGATTCTGCGTATGCTGCAGAAACTCCAAAGAAAGACGCAATGAAGGAAAAGAAGGATGCAATCAAAGAGAAAGCAGCCGCAAAAAAAGACGCAGCTAAAGAAAAAGCTACAGCCAAGAAAGATGCAGCTAAAGAGAAAGCAGCCGCAAAGAAGGACTCGACATCGACAACAGGAACATCAAGTGTTACTGTGGAAATGGCAAAAGGAACCGCATCAAACACAGATTGTGGTGACCAGTGCTATATTCCAAATAATGCCAAAATTTCAGCAGGTGGAACAGTTATCTGGAAGAACGTAGATTCTGCTGCACACACTGCAACCGATACAAATGATTCCTTTAACACTGGCCTTGTCAACGCAGGCAAATCATTCAAACAAAAGTTTGATACTGCAGGAACTTTCGAATACATATGCATTGTTCATCCATGGATGAAAGGCACCGTTACAGTTAACTGATCAGAAGAAATTCTGATTCCAATTTTTTATAAAATCTAATCGATATAGTTTCCTTGCTCGTCTGCCTTTAATTCGATCTGCATTACAGAACCGCTGATAAACGACTCGTTTCGTATGGTTCGAACACGTGCAATGTCAAGATGATAAGGCCATATCTCAACTACGATCTCGCCAACTTGGACATTTTCAGGCGCATCTGTAAGCTTGATATCTTCTTTCTTGATCCCATAGTCTTGCAGTTTTTTTATACAGTGGTTCACAAGTGGTTCCGGGTTATTGTGGTTTATTGCCCACACAATTCCAGAGTATTCTATTTTTTCCAACTTGGCTTACCTAGTGACATTATTTTGTTTTGGTGTTTAGAACCTTTAGAGTCATTGTACTCATCACTCTTGATAATCGCCTAATTTTGTTTGAGACTGTCTTGTCAAAATCCTCTGGGGACTTTGCATGGATTTCAATTATGATGTCATATGCGCCAAATGTTAGGTATGCCTGATTTACTTCTGGGATTTGCTTGATTTCTTCAAGCAGATATTCTTCTGCACCCAAGTCGCAATTTAGCAAAACAAAACCAATTTCCATTAATTCTTACTTCCAGTCACTTTTTAAAAAGATTACCAACGTCTTCGGTGAGCGGGCCTGCCAGATGTGTGATGCCTTGGAGCACTTCTCTGCTCGGAATTCCTGTTATATCCTGATTCTCTCTTATGTCCAGAGTCTCTACCAAATCCAGAGCTCCTGCCTCCAGAGTCTCTACCAAATCCAGAGCTCCTGCCTCCAGAGTCTCTACCAAATCCAGAGCTCCTGCCTCCAGAGTCTCTACCATACCCTCTTGGACCTCTACCAAATCCAGAGCTCCTGCCTCCAGAGTCTCTACCATACCCTCTTGGACCTCTACCAAATCCAGATCTTGCATGAGAGAATACCCGACGTGGGCCTACCTGTCTTTTTAGCGGATCCGGTATGTCGACTTTGATTCCAAGCTTTTCGTTCAGATCTGTCATGTTTACTTTGATTTGTTGTTTTATGAGATTGAAATCCCCAATTGACGAATATGATACCAATGTGATTGCCTTACCTTCTGCTCCTGCCCTCGCAGTCCTTCCAATTCTATGAAAGTATACCATTTGCTGATTTGGAACGTCATAGTTTACAACAAGTGCTACCTGTGGAACATCAATTCCTCTTGCCGCAACGTCTGTTGCAACCAAAATGTCTGCCTGTCCACGCCTGAACTGTGACATTGAAATCTCTCGTCTGTGTTGTGACATGTCTCCCTCGATTGCAACTGCATTAAATCCCTCTTGGCGTACGGCCCTGGCAACATCACGAGTTCTGTTTTTAGTGGAGCAAAATACGACTGTTTGTCCTTTTTTGTTTTCTCTGATAAATTGTGAAAGATAACTCATTTTCTCTCTGTCCTTGATAACCAAATACGATTGATCAATTCCCTCACCTGAAAGGTCGTCGGCATCAAGCAAGAATTGTTTTGGGTTATTCAGATAGTCTTCTGCAAGTCGCAAAATTTCAGGTGGCATCGTGGCAGAATAGAGTGACATTATCTTGTTTACAGGTGTCAACTCTAAGATGAATCTGATATCGTCAATGAACCCCATGTCTAGCATTGTGTCTGCCTCATCAAGCACACCATACTTGACATCGTTGAGCTCAATCGAGCCTTGTTTTAGATGATCAATTAATCGTCCTGGCGTTGCTACAACGATCTCAACCCCATGCCTTAGTGCCTGAAGCTGCACTCCGATTCCCTGACCTCCATAAATGGCAACTATTTTGATTCCTGTGTATTTTGCAAACTTTTTGAACTCTGTTGTTATTTGCACTGCAAGTTCTCTGGTTGGCGCAAGAATCAATCCTTGAATTGTTTTGTTTGGCTCGATGTTTTGTAGCATTGAAATTGCGTATGCTGCAGTCTTACCAGTACCTGTATGAGCTTGGCCGATTACATCTCTTCCAGAAAGCAAAACAGGGATAGTTGCCTCTTGGATTGGAAATGGCGCTTCAAATCCAATCTCTTTTAATCCATCGATTATCGATTTTTTTATTCCTAATTCTTCAAATGTTGTCAATTTACTTACCTAAGCAATGACAGAGAAAAGCTCATTGCTTATTCCGTCATTATAGCCTAATGAGTTTGACAGTTTTTGTACTACTAATAAACCATTCATAAATCGAATTAGTGAAAAAGCCAATAAAGGGATTTGAACCCTTGACCATCTGATTACAAATCAGATGCTCTGCCAGGCTGAGCTATATTGGCACAATTTTACAAGAAAGCAGAACCGTTTAAAATGTTATGAACGCTTGCCAATCTTTAAAAAGTGCTGGACGATCACGTTACTAAATGAAGTATCTGCCACCAAAAAAACTAAAGATCATCATGGGAATGTTTCTTGGAACGGGAATTTTGGGGATGGCAGTCGGGCTTGCACTGCATCAGAACTTTCTAACTCTGTTCAGTGTGATCAACTTTTGTCTTGGTGGATTTTTTGGCTATCGTCTTTTGACACAAGGACCAAAGCCTGAAAAATCACCCGAGAAGCGTAAAAAGTAACACAATTACAACAAGTATGTTTGTTGCAAAATGCATTGCGTAAGAGTGGTTAATTCCCTTTTTATCATAAATGTATTTGAACAAAAACCCAATAGGAATCAGTAAAAGCGCCATGTGCACCTTGATCCCCATCGCGATATGGGCAGCTGCCCATATCAACACCATCTTCTTTGACTTTCTAAAGTAAAACTCCTCTACATAGTTGATGTGGATAAACATGTAAATCAAAAGTGGTATGAACGGAATCACTCCCCAAAGCCCCTTATCGGCAAATGGCCCAAACGCGATGTTATAGCCAAGCCAGCTCCAATTCAAAATGGGTATTTTTTCCACATGTGGGTAGGCAAAGATAACATATGCAATCAGTATTCCAAAGGAAATTGGTGCATAGACAATAGATTTGATGCCTTTGGCAAGATCAAAAACTCGCTTCTTTGTCTCTTTGATTAAAACAAGTGATGTCGCTACCGTAAAGACATAATATCCTATGATGAATTCATCGGACTTGAAAATATCACTCAGAGTGAATAGTATGACTGGAAAGATCTCCACGGTTTTTTGGCACGCTGGTTAAATAATAATTGTGTTTATTTGATGTATGGATGAAGGAGATCTGGCATCAGACTTTGAACTGCCCGCAAGCGACGGAAGTATGGTAAAACTCTCCTCATACAAAAACCACAAAAACGTAGCGCTTTGTTTTTATCCAAAAAACCATCTTTTCATGTGTCCATCAAAGAAGGTATTTGAGATGGCAAGGAGCGTAATATCGGCATACGATGAAATACTCAAGACAGATTCGGCCGTTTTTGCAATATCTGTAGATACTGTAGATGATCAGCACAAATTCGTTTCAGAGTATAAAATCCCATATCTACATCTGAGCGATACAAAAAAACAAGCCTGTAAGGCATATGCAGGTCTAAACATGGCAGGCCTTGCCAAGCGCTCAACATTTATCATTGACAAAAACGGGGTCATACAGAAAATTTTCCGGAACTTTGATGTTCAAAAACACGGCCAACAAATATCTCAGACACTGTCCGAGCTGAAATAATAAAACTATAAATAATAAAAAATAACCTCAAAAAAACAAATTGCTTGATTTAGTTGCAAAAAAATTATTTTTAACAAAAGGAAAAGGTGTACACGAGGACAGGCTCACAAGTTTCGAGTATGCACTAAGAGATGCTGGAATTTCAGGAACAAACATAGTTCTCATTTCAAGTATTTTTCCTCCTGGGGCAAAACTTGTATCAAAAGCGGAAGGACTCAAGCTGATAAAGCCGGGCCAAGTGCTCTTTACAATATATTCAAGAAATCAGACAAACGAGCCTCACAGGCTCATTTCAGCATCAGTTGGGATAGCACAACCTTCTGATAAAAAACGGTACGGATATCTCTCAGAATACGAGGCATTTGGCCAAAACGAAAAACACGCAGGTGATTATGCAGAAGACATTGCAGCCCAAATGCTTGCATCATCACTTGGTATAAAATTCGAAATTGATAGAAGCTGGGATGAAAAAAGGCAACAATGGAAAATTTCAGGCCAGATATACAAATCGATGAATATAACACAGACTGCCATTGGTGACACAAAGGGAAGATGGACTACTGTTTTTGCAGCGGCAGTTCTAATAATCTAACTCTGACTTTTCTTTGTTCTAAATCCTTTTAGATAATATGCAGCTGCTCCTGCTGCAGCTATGCCAATCCCAATCAAAATGTATGTCTCGTCAAATTTTATTTCACGCTGTATTGTTTGATCTCCAACTCCAGTCAATGTGAAAGTAAGATCATGACGTTTGGCAGAAAACTCCTCTCCAAAAAGATACATTGCCTCAATTTTGTCTCCCGACTCTGAATTAAAAAACCAACCACTTTTTGATAAATCGGACGGAATTCTTTCTCCGTTCTTCATTGTTGGCTCGATTACATTTGTAGTTGGATGTGCTTTTGTCGCATTATCCAGCGGCAATATGACTACGTGTATGAGGGAATTGAGTGGGAAAAAACCCACAGCAAAATAGTCAGATTTTTTTATTTCTTCAACTTTGAGGAATTGCAATGGATCGATATCCGTCAAATCCTTTGCAATGTTCGGATATTTCTGAGAAACCTTTAGCTGCATGATGGATCCTTCCTTCTTTGGCAAAATCGTAAAGGTCATTCTTGCGCTGTCGTCTTTTGCAAGTTCCCTTGCTACATCATAAAATCCGCCAAACTCTCTAATCTGTCTTGGAATCAAAACTCCTGAAATCTTGTTGAACATATAGTCAGTGTTCTGCATTGGTACAGTATACACTGCAGAGACAGTTCCAGCACCGGAAATCTCACCAGTTGTACCTAGTGCTCTGTTCGACTTGTCGTCATAATGAACAAAGATGGAGTGGAATTCTGTTTCCAAGTCAAAGGCGGAATTGATATCGCCAATCAGGGATTCTCCAATTTGTCGTGCCTTTTGCTGTGCTTCGCCGATCCCACCCTCTCCTGAAACTCGTTTGATGTTTATTAGAACACAAATCTGTTCTTGTACTCCAAGAACACACTGATTCTCGTTTGTGATTGCTACTGCAATAATTTCAGTATTGTTTCGGATCTTTGCATCTAGTTCTGGAGGAACTTGAAACTCTTGGATGCTAGTAGTCTGGAGAGAAACTGAGGCGGTGACATTATTTGATATTCTCTGATCTATGATGACAGAGGCTATTTCGTGATAGGTTGCAAATCGGGGTTGTTCTGCAAATGCATCACTGAAATACATCAATCCAAAAATCAGTAAAAAAACAAAGAAAAACTTGTACACAGCTTGTCCAAAACTAGTTTTTAGTATTAACTTTACTCAAAATTCGTCGGTTTTCCCAAATCCAAAAAATAAGTTTAAATTCGTTAGATTATTTGACAACACTGACATCGATTCAAACCGTTCGGGGAACAAAAATGACTGGCAGCCTGTGCGTAAGGCTGCCAGCCCCATTTAATTTAACGAAATAATCTCTTTTACCTGTGTTTTTATGTAGTCAAACCCATACTGCCAGAATTTGGCAGAACTGATGTCGACTCCATATTCTTTTAGCAGTTCCTCTGGCTTTTTTGAACCCCCCGCGGCCAAGATCTTGATGTATGTTTTCTCAAAACTTCTTCCCTCCCGTTTGTATTGCTGAAAAAGTGATAATGAGAGCAGGTTTCCAAACGAGTACGCATAACAATAGAATGGGGTGTGGAAAAAATGTGGTATGCAGCTCCACTCTATGGCAAAGTCCTCTGATAATTCGACTGATCTTGCAAATTGGGTCTTGAGATTTGTAAGATATGTCTTTGATATTTGTTCTACTGTTGTCCCATCTGCAATTTGTTTATGGGCGTCTATCTCAAAAATTGTAAAGAATGCCTGGCGCATTATTGTAGCGTACAAATCGTCAATTTTTTCAAAAAGTATTGAGCCTTTTTCATCATCACTCATCTGATCTGAGATGTTATCATACAATAAAAGCTCGGAAAATGTGGATGCTGTTTCTGCGAGAGGGAGTGATGCTTCGGAGACAAGGATGGATTGCTCCGATGCAGCCTGACTGTGTATTGCATGTCCAAGCTCATGTGCCAAGGTGAAGACATCTTTGGATTTTCCAGCATAGTTTACAAGAACATACGGTGTGATCTTGGGAGTTATGGTACTACAAAATGCCCCGTCTCTTTTGCCAGGTCTTATCTGCGAGTCTATGTGGCTTTGCACAAAAACCTTGTTTGCATAGTCAGATAATTTGGGGCTAAACTTTGAAAGCGAATCTAAGACTAGTTTTACTGCATTCTGATAGGAATAGTTTTTTTCTTTACTCTTTTTTGAACCAGGCGCATACAGATCATATCGTCGAAGTTTCTTTAGGCCAAGCATCTTTGCTTTGTAAGCAAAAAACTCGTGGAATACGTGTGAGTTCTTTTTACACACGTCAAGAAGTGTACGTGTTGTCTTATCATCGATGTCATTTGCAATATTTCGAATTGATATTGGCGAAGAATACTTTCTAATTTCTATTCCCTCGTCTTTCCAATTTAGAACAAGATTTTGATAGATTTCTCCAAGTACGCCCTTGCTGGTGTCGTATTTTGTGAGGAGGGTTTTGTATGCCTGCTTACGAGTTTTTGCATTCGGGCTTCGAACAAGCACAGTGAGCCCCTCACGCGTAAGCTTTTTGGTTTTTCCATTAATCGTTATGGTGTACTCAAATGCGTTTGTTATCTTGTCGTACAGCTTGACTAGCGCAGTTGAACCAGTGACATCAAGGGTGTTGATTATCTTCTCTTCTGGTTCAGTAAGTGAGTATTTTGCAAGGACGCGTTTATGCCTTAGGTACTCTCTTAGACCGTCTGAACTTTGCATCAATCTTGCAGCGTTTCTGTCATCGATTTTGCGTTTCCACCAAAGATCAAAAAACAATGTTTTGTTGTCAATTTCTGAGCCGATCTTTGTCATTCTTGTGAGGAGTGATGTGGCCTCATCTGATTGCGTGTCTGCGGCATACAAAAGTGAGGCATAGCCGCCTACTCTGCTTGCGTCCTCCGATATTTCCTCGATTGTTCTGATTATTTTGAGAAAGTTCTTTGAGGAAATGTCTGGTCTAAGTGAGGTCTTTACTCTTTCAAATCTTTTCACTTTATTTTGCAGATCAGAAACTTGTTTTGCAAATTTTGGCCCGTTATGGTCAGTTGCAAGTTCCGCAAGATTCCATTTTGTCTGCTTGTACATCTGATTTGTGTCAAATTTGCCGCTATATGACATTTCTAACGACTAAATACTGCGTATATTTGACAAAAACTGGACCGATTGTCTAGTGGTTAGGATGACGCACTCACACTGCGTATGGATGATTTCATCCCGCAATGGTCATGGGTTCAAATCCCATTCGGTCCATTCTCAATTTACAAATTTTCACTTATTTTACGAGGTAAAGTTATTGTGAATGTAGTGTTCATACCTATCACACTTTCAACGCTAATCGTTCCTTCGTGTTGTTCAATTATTGTTTTGCAGCTTACTAGGCCAAGCCCAGTTCCAGTCTGTTTTGTTGTAAACAATGGGTCAAAAATTCTTGGTAAGATCTCCTTTGATATTCCAGAACCATTATCAGAAACCTTAATGGTTATGTTGTTTTCATCCTCATGAGATTGAATTTCTATCTCTCCTGAATCATTCATTGCCTGAATTGCATTTGTTATCAAATTTACAAAAACTATCTCCAAATTCACAACGTCAGCAACAATCCACAGGTCTTTTTCCGGCAGAGTTATCTTGACTGTGTTTGGGATTTTGAGCCTACCAATAACAGTAGCAATAATCTGATTGAGCGATGCTTTACTTACTGTGATCATTCTTGGCTTTACAAAATTCAACACATCGTCGATTTGGTATGATATTCTGTCAATGGCTCTCTGGATTCTTTCGTAGGTTTCCAGCGTCTTTGACTCGATATTTTCATCTTTGTCTATTAGCATCTCAATAGAATTTTTGATGATCGAAAGCGGATTACGAATATCGTGCGCTAATCTTGCTGCTAGCTCCCCAATTGCAAAGAGTTTTTCCTTACTGATATTGTCACCAAGTACTGCCATCTTTCGCTCAAGATCGATTATTTGTTTAACTGATGGGATCATGACATTTGAGAGTATGCCCATACTCTTGTTATCTATAATTGAAACCAATTCCTCTAGTCCGCCTGCAGGAGTCTTCTTTTCTTTGGCGTATTCGTCACTTTCAAGAATTTTTATTGCGTCATTCTTTTTTCCTTCTCTTACAAGATCGATTGCCATATGTTCAATTTTTACAAACGCCGTGTTCGTTTCATCCATTGTGACAAAAAATGGCTTGATGTCAATATCAGCGTGTGTTATTGCATCTTTGAACAGCTTGTCAGAGAGTAGCTCTATTGTTTTATAGCGCAATACCCACTTTTCCTCTCCAGTAAAAATATAGTTTCGAGCAGATTGGGTGAGAACTTCGTCATAGTATCTCATCAATTGGATATGGTGTGTGCCAAGGTTCATCTAAGGTGTCTCACCTAATCTGCAACTCAAAATTTCACAACTTGGCTGACCTCAGAGACAACCACAATCCCCTTGGAGTCCGAATTGGCATGTTTTTTGATGGCATCTATTATTGGTTCTACTAGATGATCATCTACTATGGTAACTATGCCATCAATCATATTAAAAAGAGGCCTTCGTACCGCAGTCCCTCTGCTAGATTCAATAAGCCGCCTCTCAGCACTGCCTCTTCCCCTTGCATAAAGCACGGTGATTCCTTCAGCCCCTGCCATCTCTATTGCCTCTACAATAGTTTCTAGCTTACCAAACTGAAAATACGCTTCTATTCTTTTCATACCTAATAGCTGTCGCCCATTTGTCTGTCAATATAAACATTAAGACAATTATCAAAATTTTTCATTTATGCATTTTGATTTGTGATGACTGTACAAGTTTTTGTTACAAATTAATTTTATTAATAGTTTAATTACAAAACACATTTTTCACTAAACAACGAATTTTAGTCATTTTGGTTTTTGTAAATATTGGCTGTAGTTTTTTCGGTTTGTTTGTTGTTTGTGGCTAGTTTTAAGATTATACCCTCAAAATTTTATATTGACATTTGATGCTTGACTATTTTGTGTGCGTGCGAGATCATGATTCTTTTAGACGTGGAAACAAAAGGCTAACTCCTGACAAAAAAGAAGACGAGTTTGAATCTCATTTTAAAACATCGATGCTTTTTACAAAATCGATGAAATCTTTTTAAATACAGCCTTACTGTTTGCGCTGGTTTTGTTGTCTGTGTGTAAAATACACACACGATCTAATACATCAGCCAAAAAATTGACTAGATGTAATTTGAAGAATTCGTTGTCTAAATTGGACAAAAAATCATCAGAATTTGAAGATCTGGGAAGACTGGACTTAGACGCCTTGACAATTCAAACACTGGAGTTTTCCAAGTTCAAATCTGAGGGTGAAATCAAACAGATCTTGGAAAAAAAGATTACAGACGCAGTAATTCCTATTGCGACATCATTGATTGGCAGTTTAGAGAAACTTGAAAGCACAAGGAAAATTGACCGCCTTTTGCAAAGCATCACCTCAAAAATTCCATCAGCACAAATGAGCCACTACTTTAGAGCGGGAAAACACTATTTTACAATAAATCACAAGATGGGCTACGCAGGAAACATACTGTTCAAATCAATTTTTGATAATTTTCTAAAAGAACGTCAGGATAATGCCTACCTAATTACACAAGAAAACAGCATATGTGTAATTTGTAGAGTCTAGATCATAAATAACAAGAATCAATTCTACTGACTACGCGGTATTGCAGCATTATCTTTGGTTACCTGTTGCCTGAACATCAAAAGGCAAGTTTAGCTATAAAATGCCATGTTTGTTTAAAAAAGTAACACAAAGTATTCTATTGAAACATTCTAAGATGTATTTCGTGCAAACCACCGAGCAAAAACAAGAAAAAAAATTCTCGCTAGAAGAAGTTGTTGAATTTACAGATCTTATTGCAGAAAAACTGGATGCTGCAATAGACAAAGTAGACAACATTAACCACAAAACACATGTTCTCTCTGTAAATGCGTCGATTGAGGCCGCACGTGCAGGCACATATGGAAGGCCTTTTGGAATTGTTGCATCAAACATGTCAGAGCTGTCAGAGGAGACCTCAAAAATTACCGAGCGAATGAGAAATGACACAAAAGAAATACTCCAAGTGGGCAGCCTGATAAAATCACAATCAAAGGATTTCAGAGGAAACAGACTTTCTAACATGGCACTTGTCAACATTGATCTGATTGACAGAAACCTGTATGAAAGAACAGCAGATGTCAGATGGTGGGCAACTGATGGCAGCCTAGTTGATGCCTTGAGCAAAAAAACTCCAGAATCATATGACTTTGCCTCAAAACGATTGGATGTGATTTTGCAGGCTTATACTGTGTATAATGATCTTGTTTTGGTGGATACTAGCGGGAATATCGTAACAAATGGTAATCCACAGAAATTTTCCTCAACAAACACAAACGTTTCAGACTCCGCGTGGTTTACCAGTGCATTGAGGACAAAAAATGGAGGAGAATTTGGTTTCCAAACAGTTCACAGATCCCCTCTTGTAAACAATGATTTGGCATTAGTTTATTCTTGCACTGTTCGTGAAAATGGCAACAGCAAAGGAAACATAATTGGTGTGCTTGGAGGAATCTTCAAATGGGAATCCCTCTCGCAAACAGTAATCAATCACACTCCGATTGGCGAAGAGGAAAAAAATAGTACAAGAATCTGCATCGTTGACGATGACGGATTGGTCTTGGCAGACTCTGATAACAAAATGCTAAAAGATGTAATCAAGTTTGACAAAAAGACAAGTCTCTTTTCTGAAAAAAGGAACTATATTTTCTCTGACTATGGGGGAATTGATTGTTGTCTTGGGCATGCACAGTCTCCAGGATTTGAAGGCTATTCAACTGGCTGGCATTCGCTCATAATTCAGAAACTAGGAAATGTCAGCAAACAAAAACCAAATCTGAAATAGTTCTTATATTTTCAATAAAACTAATCCGTATGTATCCACAATGAGCTAAATTTGAACAATGTATATTATGTGTATTCTATGTGTCTGATTTAGCACATGGACAACATGACTCTTCTTTGGGTTCTTTTTTCACTGTTTGTCGGGGTTTCACTGGCAATTGATCTCGGTGTTTTCTCAAAATTCAGGAAAAAAAAAGACCAAGAACACGAAGCTCCACCATTCAAAGTTGCACTTAGGTGGACAATAGTCTGGATTTCACTCGCAGGCGTGTTTGCAGGCATGATCTATTTTTACATGGGTCCAGAAAAGATGGCCGAGTTTGTTACTGGTTATGCACTAGAGGAATCTCTTAGTGTAGACAACATGTTTGTCTTTTTGCTAATCTTTTCATCACTAAACATTCCGCACAAGTTCCAACACCGTGTTCTGTCCATGGGGATTTTAGGTGCAATTGCAATGAGGATACCACTAATCCTGGTGGGTGCAACACTTCTTGAACACTTTCACTGGATGATCTACCTCTTTGGGGGCTTTTTGATCTTTACCGCATTGCGTATGCTCATTCAAAGAAAGGAAAAGAAAATCGAAATTGAGAAAAATATTGCAATCAGGGCGCTACGAAAATTCATTCCAGTTGACTTTGATCTAAAGGACACTAGGTTCTTTTTACGAAAGGAAGGGATTCTTTATGCAACTCCGCTAATTGCAGCACTGGTAATGATCGAGTTTACTGATCTGCTTTTCGCACTAGACTCAATTCCAGCTGTTTTGGCCATTACGACAGACCCCTTCATAGTAGTCACATCTAATCTCTTTGCAATTTTGGGTCTGAGAAGTCTGTACTTTCTTCTTGCAGGAACGCTGGAGAAATTCTACTACCTCAAACCTGGACTTATTGCCATCTTGATGTTTATTGGTGTAAAAATGATTGTCTCGGAGAAATTAGAGATTCCTACCTCAGTATCACTAGTGGTCGTGCTTGGAATACTTGGCATCGCACTTACGCTCTCGTTTCTAAGAGCAAAAAGAAACAACCATGCAGAATCTCTAAATTAAGAACTAAATAGAATAAACCACTATTCAAATCGTGGCAGATTTTTCAAATCTATGTGCGAGCTGCAAGACTCAAGGATGCTGCACAAATTCTGCAGTCCCGCTTGTTTTTTCATCAGACCTGGCCGATCTTAAATCGATAAACAAGGCAGGAGACGAGTTTTTGCACGACAGAAATGTAAACGGCTTCATAATAAAGGCGATAAATAAAAAAGCAAACTCTGATGTCTGTGTTTTCTGGAACGAAAACAAGTGCTCAATATATCGACACAGGCCTTTTGATTGCAGGGCATACCCATTTGACATTCTCAAAATAAATTGCAAATACCATTGGATTGTATACTCTTGTAATCCAAAAAGTGACTGGACGTGGACAGAAGATCACTTACAAACTCTAGAAAAAGACAAAGCATTCCCAGAGGTAATGAAAAAAATTGAAATATTCTCAGGCAATACCGGTTTAATTCTTCCAGTAGAGTCTAAAAAAACACCTTATACAATACTGCGTCAAGTAAAATACTAGCTACTTTTTGGCACCGAGCGTTCTGTTCTTTAACCTCAAAAAGCCCCCATGACACTTTCTACATCTTGACGCTGCCATGGAGTTTCTACCGCCACAATTCAAACAGATTTTCATGTGGAGTCGAGCTGCCTGTGCAATTCGTTTCTTTTCTGGGTCTGTAATTGGCATCTTTTTAAAACCTATTTTCTTGTCCTTTTTAGTCTTTGGATTCCAGTTTGCCTGCCAGAAGCATTGCTATCTCGTTTGGTCTTTTGGCTACGGGAATATTTGCCTTGTTAAACATTGAAATCTTGGACTCTGCAGAACCATAAGTTCCCATCACTATTGCTCCTGCGTGCCCCATTCGTTTTTCTTTTGGCGCACGACGTCCTGCAATATATGCAACAATTGGTTTTTTGAAATTAGTATCAATGATGTGTTGTGCAAGTATTTCTTCTGAATCTCCTCCAATCTCTCCGACTATGACAATACCTTCTAGTGTGGGGCTGTCTTTTACTACATCAAATGCATCAATGAGTCTTGTTCCATTTACTGGATCTCCACCAATTCCAATTGTAATGCTCTGGCCAAATCCGGCACTGCTTAGCGTATTGGAAATCTCGTAAAGCAAGGTGCCGCTTTTTGATAAAACTGCAACGTTTCCAGGCTTGAATGGGCTTGCCGGCATGATTCCAATCTTGATCAGTCCTGGAATCATCACGCCTGGTGTGTTTGGGCCAATGATTATTGCATCTTTTTCCTTTGTAGTCTCTAGTAATTCCAACGTGTCTCTTATTGGAACGTGTTCTGGTATTGCCACAAGTAGCTTTATTCCAGCTTCCAAGGCCTCTTTTGCGGCACCCAAAAAGAACTTGGCTGGAACAAACACTATTGAGATTTTTGATCCAGTTGCATCAACTGCCTCTTTTACGGTATTGAAAATTGGTACTTTGCCTTCAAACTTTTGTCCTCCTTTTCCCGGGGTTACACCTGCCGCGATGTTTGTCCCATAATCCATCATCTGTTTTGCATGCAGTGAGCCAAATGTTCCTGTTATTCCCTGCACAATTACTGGAACTTTCTGATAGCTATCAGAAACTCCTTTTGTACCTCTCAAGATTTCATAAATATCAGCCACGTTTACTTACCTCCATCACCACACCGTTTATTGCATCTTCAACAGAGTCAAACATTTTTGTTTTTGTGTTTTTGAGCATTTCTTTTGATTTTTCAGATTCTGAACCCATCAGTCTTGCATAAACTGGAAGATCAATTAGCTTGTCATCATATGCCTTGATAAACGCAGATGCGACAGTTGTAGTTTTAACAATTCCGCCATACAAATTCACCAAGATAGCTTTTACTTTTTTCATTTTGCTAATCAATGTAAGTGCCTCGTAGACTGATTCTGTTGTAGCGCCTCCACCAACATCCAAAAAGCATGCAGGCTTGCCGCCATTATCTGCAAGCATATCAAGTGTAGACATGACAAGGCCTGCACCGTTACCGACTACTGCAATGTTTCCGTCAAGCTCCACAAGTGTGAAGCCGCTTTTTTCCGCCCGTTCTTCAAGTTCTGTCTTTTCTTGATATTTTTCCATTTCTGGGTGTCTAAAGTTCGAATTGTCATCTGTGATGACTTTGCCATCCAGTGCAACAAGTGATCCGTCCTTTAGCAGTGCGACAGGGTTTATCTCTGCAAGCTCTGCCTCTTTTTCAATTGTAAGTTTGGAGAGTTTTTGCAACATCTCTACAAAGTCCGTCACCGTCCTTCCATCAAGGCCCATTTGCTTTGCAACTTCTTCAGCTACGTGTGTTTCTACGCGGCCCAGGCCAACTTCTCGGATTATCTGACTTTTTACGGATTCTATTTCTACTCCACCTTCGGCTGATGCGATAATTGTGTAGCATCTTTTTGAGCGATTCAAAAATAACGATAGATACAACTCTTTTTCATATTCTGCCATTTTTTCAAGCAGAATGGCCCTTGTTTTTTCACCCTTGATTGACATGCCCAAAACTTGAGGGTATTTTAGCTCAAACTCGTCTTGATTGTGGCATTTTTGTATGCCTCCTGCCTTTCCCCTGCCGCCAACTGGAACTTGGGCCTTTATTACAAATGGAAAACCTAGATCGTTCGCGTCCTTTCTTGCCTGCTCGATGTTTTTTGCTGAAAGACCTTTTGGTGTTTTGATTCCAAACTGTGAAAACAATTCCTTTGCTTGATATTCCAAAAGGCGCATGCAGAATTTTTTTTCTCGGTCTTTATATTCTGTTTGCTAGTCTAGCTGGTCTTCAAGCATCTCAATTGTTTGCAAAAATAGGTCCTTACTTTTTCTGATCAATCTTTGCGGAAATTCTTCTAGTGTGTAAGCCATTTGCTGTCGAAATGTTGGGGGCACAACTCCACCCGAGATTACAAGCTGTTCGATTATGTGTTTGTCAGTTACTGTGCAAACAACTTCCTCATAGGCGTTCTCTTCTTCTTCTAGTGTTTGTCGATACAGAACTATTGGGGTTCCAGTCTTTGCCACTGTGTTTGCGGCCTTTTTTAATAGATCCTCTAGGTGCTGTATTTGCCAGGCATCTAAGCTGATCTGTTTTACCATGCAGTGATATGCATTTTTTAATATTTAACTGCCCCCATTTACTAAAAGCTAGCTTGTTACTCTACGGAGATTCGAATTTTTTGACCATCTATGTCATCATCTTTGTAATTTTTTCCAATTCCAACAAAGTCAACTTGCTTGACTCTCACCAAAAACGCAAGCTCTGCTGATTTTTCTTTGACCATTTCAAAAGACTCAGAATCAAGCTCCAAAATTGATGCAGTTTGTAAAATGTCAGTTGGATTGTACCCTCTTTCCTTTCTTAGGGTCTGCAGCCTTCGTGCAAGGTCCTTAATCAGACCGCGCGCCATCATTTCACGGTTTCTTGTAGTTGAGATAAATACCACAAAGTCGTCTCTTTGTGCAAAGGCATAACCATCTTTTGCATCAAAACTAATCACAAAATCATCTTTTTCCAAAGTGATCTTTGCTTGTCCTACATCAAACGTGTGGGCTCCATCCTTTAGCAAATTGGTTATGATTTCCTCTGGATTTGTAGCAGAAAAGCTCGTATGAAGAGCACCCACGTGCTGTTTTGCTTTCGGGCCTATTTTTTTTCGCTCAAGCTCAATTATTGGTTTGATTGGTAGATGGAGACCTTGCATTTCAGATATAATTTCTAGGCCTGATTTGTCACTGTCCATCTCGACAACTTTGAATCTCTCTACATTTAGCTGCGCCAAGAGCAGCTCAGATAATTTTTCAATTTTGGCCTTTTGCGTTTTTTTGACACAGATGATTGCCTCAGTTAGAGGCCACCTTCGTTTCAATTTTGCCTTCATTCTTGCGGCAGCAGCAACAGAGACCGATTCTTTCATGAGATCAAAAGATTCTTCGATGGAATCATTAACCAGTTCGGACTCGAATACAGGCCACCTCTGTAATAAAATTTCATTGTTTCTAAATGTGCACAAATACAGATATTGACTGGTATAGGGGCACAGTGGATGAATCAGAACATCTAGCGTCTTTAACACCTCGTGTAGGACTGCATACATTGCCAATCTACGATCTGTCTTTGAGTTATCTTCATCCCACAACTCTGCCTTTGTTATTGGGATGTATACCTGGCTGAGTAAGTTTATGATATAGTCTTCAATTGAGCGGGCGGCCTCATGAAATTTACATTTGTCAATGTTTTGCTGCATTTCAATTTTCAATTTTTGAAGCTTTGAGAGGATCCAAATATCTGGTGGCTGCAAAAGGCCTTTTTCCTTTGCCCATGTAATTGTTGTTCTGACAGAATCAAATTTGTCATACTCGCTGTTTTGTTTAAAGTACAAATGAATATGATACAGTGTGTTTAGAATTTGATATGGTCTTGACATGAGCTCATCCGTGCTGAAATTTAATGGTTCAATAGGGCTTGATTTCCAAATAAAGTAAAATCTGATTAGGTCAACTGGATATTTTGTGAGCAGGTCTTCGGCATCCATTACATTTCCAAGACTCTTGCTCATCTTGTTTCCATTTTTGTCAAGAACATGACCTTGGAACAAAAATGCTTTGAACGGAGAGACTGGTTTGTTGTTCAAAATCACATTTTCGATTAGTAGTGTGTATGCCCAGCCCCTTGTCTGGTCGATTCCCTCGGTGAGAAACGGTGCAGGAATTCCTGATCTATATTCCTCATCAGTTAGCGAAGAATATGGAGCAGAACCACTGTTGTGCCATGTATCTAAAACAAATTTTTCACGTTCCATTTGAGAGTCGCACTTTTTACACTTGATGATAATTTTGTCAATCCATGGCCTGTGTAGCTCAAAGTTTGGGCCATCTGGAAGCTCAGAGGCGGCCTTGACTATCCCCTTTCTTGAAAAGAGGCGTTCTATATGGCCACATTCCTTGCAATTCCAAATGGGCAGTGGGCAGCCCCAAAATCTTTCTCGTGAAATACACCATGGGTGCTTTTCTTTTATTATGCCCAAGAATCTGTTTTTTGGCTGATCAAAAAAATACTCAACATTTTCTGCTGCCGCTATTGCCTTATCTTCTAGTCTATCAAGCATGTAAAAGAACTCCCTTCGCGCTAGCCAGACAATTGGATGGTGCGAGCGCCAGCAAAGCGGATACTTGTGCTTAATTCTACCAATTCTAACTAGAGCGCCTGAGGATTTCAGATCCTCCACAATAGGCCTGTCTGCGTCACGAACAAACATTGTGGAATATTTGCCTCCATCATCTGTGAATTTTACTTCATCATTAATTGGATTGAAAATCGGCACATTTCGTTTTTTTGCAATCTCATAATCTTCTTCACCGTTTGCAGGAGAAAGGTGTACAATCCCACTTCCGGTGTTTGCATCAACAAATGACTCTGCAACTGCGACATGCATTGTTTTCTCACTTGTCAGCTCCTTTAGCTTTGGGATATTGTCCAAGAGCGGATGGATGTATTTTTTCCCTTCAAACTCAGAGCCTTTTACAGTCTTGAGTATGTGGTACTCATCAATTTTGACTTCACTCATGAATTCTTCGAGTCGTTTTTCTCCAATAATCCAAGTCTCTTCGCCTACTTTGACATGATGATAGTTTTCTTCAGGGTTTAGCCCGACCATCGCATCAGTTACCAAGGTAAATGGCATTGTGGTCCAAACAATCAAGTACACATTCTCTGATTCTAATCTGACTTTGTAGTATAGTGAAGGGTCTTGAACCATGTCGTAGCCTTGGTTGACCTCTGCATGGCTAAGCGAGGTCTGGCAGCTTGGACAATAGGCAACCACCCTATATCCCTCTGTCAGAATTCCGGTTTCATGTGCTTTTTTTAGGAACTGCCACTCTCTTTCAATAAACTCGTCTTTGAAAGTCCAGTACGCGTTTTTTTGATCAAATGACATGCCAAGAAGCCTGTCGACTTGGACCCATTTTTCATTGTATTTTTGAACAAGACGCTTGCATTCGCTGACTAGCCTTTCAATGCCAAATGATTTGAGAATCTCGCTTTTGCCACCTGTTATGCCGAGCTCTTTTTCTGCTTGCAGCTCAACTGGAAGGCCTTGCGTATCCCACCCGGCATTAAAGACAACTCTATGGCCCTTTAATGTCATGTAGCGATACCAAAGATCCTTTATGACACGGCCTCGCAGGTGCCCTACATGCGGTATGCCATTCATCGTGGGTGGACCTTCAATAAACACAATTTTTTGACCCTTGGAATCCCAGATGATTTTTTGTAAATCGATTTTTGTAAGATGGGTGCGTATCTGGCCTTCAATTTTTTTTGAATCAAAATCCTTTTCTAATTGCAACATCAATGTGGTATCTGATCTGATTTTATAAAGCTGATTGACATTCGATTTGGATTTTCCGCTGTCTAAATTTGGATTATATACAAGACTGGAAGATTGTACATGTTGGTAAATGTTCTAGTGGTTGGCTCAGGTGGCCGAGAACATGCACTTGGGTGGAAGCTATCTCAATCCCACCAAGTTGACAAGGTTTTTCATGCTCCAGGAAACGGTGGAACAAAAAACAACGTGCCGATTCAAGCAGACGAAATTGACAAGCTTTTAGACTTTGCAGATGAGAACGACTGTTTTACCATAGTTGGGCCAGAAACGCCGCTTGCGATGGGCATTGTAGACAAGTTCTATCAAAGAAATCTCAAAATCTTTGGACCGACAAAGGAGGCAGCCCAGCTAGAATCAAGCAAAATCTGGGCAAAGTTGTTCATGCAAAAACATGGCATTAAGACTGCACCATTTGATATCTTTTATGATGCAAAAGAAGCAAAAGAATACGTCCAGTCATTGGATTATTCTGTGGTGATAAAGGCTGATGGCCTTGCAGCAGGCAAGGGAGTAGTCGTCTGCAACACAAAACAAGATGCGTTTGACGCAATAGATGACATTCTAGTAAAACAATCGTTTGGAAATGCTGGAAAAAGCATAGTTGTAGAAAAAAGAATAGATGGTATCGAGGCTTCGTACATTGCAATCTCGGATGGAAACACTGCAATTCCTATGGCTACAAGTCAAGATCACAAAAGGATCTTCGATGATGACAAAGGTCCAAACACTGGCGGCATGGGGGCATACTCTCCAACTGGAATAATAGACGACAATATGGCTGAAAAAATCCAAAAAAACATCATCAATAAAACCATTCAATCTATGAAAAGTGACGGAATAATTTTCAAAGGATTTCTATATGCTGGGGTGATGGTAAAAGATGGCGAGCCGTATGTCTTAGAGTTTAATGCAAGAATGGGTGACCCAGAATGTCAGCCGATTTTGATGAGGATGGAGTCTGATCTGTTTGAATATCTCTCCGCATCTGTAGATGGTTCACTAGGGATATTATCACCAATTTCTTGGAAAAAACAAAATGCTGTGTGTGTAGTTTTAGCTTCAGATGGCTATCCAGATTATTATCAAAAAAATCAAGAAATATCTGGCCTTGAATATGCTAATGATGACAAGACTTTTGTGTTTCATGCAGGAACAAAACTAGAAAATAATAAGGTTCTAACAAATGGCGGGCGGGTCCTGGGCGTTACTGCTCTTGGCAGTTCACTACAAGACGCAATATCAAATGCATACTCTGCTGTTGAGAAGATTAGCTGGGAAAGCAAGTATTGCAGAAGTGATATTGGAAAAAAAGGACTCAAATATCTGAGGTACTAATTACCTCATCTTCGGTTACAACCCACTGTATCTGGATGTCTCCTTTGTAGACTGGAATGTTTTTTAGAATTGATTTAGAGTATGCAAGTGCTATGCTTGTCACCTTTTTGTTTGTCAAAAACCTGTCATAGTAGCCTTTGCCATATCCGAGCCTGTGACCAGCCCTTGTCACGGCTACTGCAGGAACCAATATTGCGTCAAATTCATCTGTTATCGGGCAGTTTTGCTTTGGCTCCATTATGCCAAACTCTCCTTTTTCCAAATCCTCAAATTTTTTCACAGTGCAAAAAACCAAGTCATCTCCTTCTATTCTTGGCAACGCGAGATTCTTTCCCTCACTTAGTATCTCTTGTAGAATGCCATGCGTTTTGATCTCACTTCCAATTGCATAATAGCAAGCAATTGTTTGGGCTTCCCTGTACGCCGCAATCTTTTTGAGGTTTTTTTGAATTTTCTTGCTTGATATCTCTATGAAATCTGCAGAAAGGTTATCGCGTTTTCCAAGCAAAAGTCTCCGTAGACTTGATTTTTCGTTATTTTCTGCCAATATTACTCAATGAAGCCGCGGTTATGGTATTTTTTAAAAGCATTGCTATTGTCATGGGGCCTACACCTCCTGGTACTGGCGATGCATACGATGCCTTTTGTATTATTTCATCAAAATTCGAATCACCAACAAGCTTGCCATCAAGTCTGATAGTAGCTACGTCAATTACTACGGCTCCTTGTTTTATCATGTTTGGCGTCAAAACAAACTTGGCTCGATCGCCAACACCTGTGATTACAATATCTGCTTCCACGCAAATCTTTTCAAGGTTTTTGGTTTTTGAATGACACGTGGTCACTGTGGCGTTTCGTTCAAGTAAAAGATGATACAGTGGCTTTCCAACCAGATTACTTCTGTTAATTACCACTACGTTCTTTCCATCCAAGTCGATTTGATAGTGATCAAGCATCTCTATTATGCCAGATGGTGTGCACGCCTTTAGAATTGCTTTTTTCATTGCTAATAATCCGACATTGTGTGGTGTTAGACCATCTACATCTTTTAGGGGTGATATTCTAGATATGGTCTCAAACTCATCAAGCTGTTTTGGGAGTGGCAGCTGAACTAAAATTCCATGAACCGATTCGTCCAGATTCAACGAATCGATCAGCTTGTTCATCTCTGGCTGTGTGATGCCCGATGGCAACGTGTGGTCTTTAGTAAGTATGCCTACCTCTGCACAAGCCTTTTGTTTGTTTTTTACATATGTTGCAGAGGCGGAATTGTCTCCAACTAGAACAGTCGCAAGACATGGTTTTATTCCATGATTGGCTAGCTCTCCTGCTGCTTTTTTTACTCTTTCTCTTACCGTTGTGGCGACTTGGGCTCCATCGATTTTAGTTCCAGTCATTATGCATCTTTCAAAGCAATTGTAATTTAATGTAATCATGAATTTTCTGCCTCAATTATCAAAAACATTTATCATTTCTGCGTAAAGGTTTTAGGCAATATTTTGTGCTAAAGAAAATACCCACGTACTTGGTGCAAAAATGAATAGAGAAAAAATTCAACTTTCTGTGATTGGAGTCCTTTTGGTCCTTCTCGCTGCAGCACTGGCAACAAACTTTGACAGTCTGTACTCTGAAACAAATGCGCTCCTCTCCGATCAAATTCCAAAAACTGCATCCGTCTCCAAAATATTGGCTCAGCAAATACCGCAAGACGAAATCCAGCCAGCAATTCTTTCCACAGAATATGAAAACACCAAAAGTCCATTAACTGTGATATTCAAAAACGTGGAAAATTCAGTTGTACAAATAACAAGTAAGGTGTCTACCATAAACCCGAATATTATCATAAATGGGAATCCTCTTGAAAGCCAGTCAACACGGCTTGGTTCCGGTTTTGTTTATGACAAAGCAGGACATATCATAACAAACAACCATGTGGTTGCAGGAGCAAAAGAAGTCGATGTCAGATTTGTGGATGGCAACATTTACTCTGCAAAAGTGATTGGAACAGATCCCTTCAATGACATTGCAGTCTTGCAAATAATAGATGACTTTTCAGAAGAACACGTAGTTCCACTGATACTTGGTGACTCATCAACACTTGAAGTTGGCCAACAAGTGATCGCAATAGGAAATCCGTTTGGCCTAAGCAATACAATGACTACTGGCATAGTGAGTCAAGTGGGGAGGCTCTTGCCAAACCGGGACGCTGGGTTCTCAATACCAAATGTCGTCCAGACTGATGCTGCAATTAATCCTGGAAACTCGGGCGGACCAATGCTGAATCTGCAAGGACACGTAATTGGAATAAATACTGCGATCCAATCAACAACGGGCGAATTCTCAGGAATTGGATTTGCAGTCCCATCAAATACGATAAAAAGGCTAGCTCCAGATCTGATCCAAAAAGGAGTCTTCGAACACCCATGGCTTGGAGTGTCGGGAACAAGTCTTACTCCGGACATCGCAAAACAAATTGGTCTACCAAAAAACTACAAGGGCGTTCTTGTCACTACTTTGGTAAATGATGGACCTGCGCAAAAGGCCGGACTACAAGAATCCTCATACAACGCTAATGGCGAGCTGAGGAGAGGCGACGTGATAATTGCATTAGACGGGTACCAAACAAGAGATATTGATGATCTCATAATTTATCTTGCAGATAACAAAAATGTGGGGGACTCGGTGGTCTTGGAAATAAATCGTAGTGGTGGTATTCTTGATCTGACTGCCATTCTGCAAGCACGTCCTACAAATTAACGATTTAAATTCAAGACTTTGTAATCATTATTTAGATGAAAAACGATGTTAATTCTATAGATAAAAATGGATTTTCAATCAAGTTTTTTGATGAGCTTGCAAAAGAGCACGACAGATCTAAAATGCTCGCAGACAAGCAAAAAGAGCTAAAACAAAAACACAACCAATCGGTGTTACAATAGAGGGGCTATCTTCCAAATGGGAAAAATACTTGCTATCTTTGCCTTAGCGGTGTTATTTGTAATATCAATTCAAAGCGCAGAGGCTGCAACAATTAAACAAACAATGGAAGGAGGCGTCGATGTTACTATCATCCATCCTGACTCTGTCATAATTGGCAGGGACTTTTCAATCTCCGTTCTAGTGCAAAATAATGGTTGGGAGGACAAACAAGACGTACAATTCGTTATAACTGCGCAAAACGAGTCTATTCAGGCGAAAAATCAGACACTTGAAGTTGAACGACTCTCAAAAGGTGGATCTTTTGGAGGCGCGCTTGAATTTGCTACCTATGGTAACTCACAGCTTGGAACGCATTATCTGAATGCAGTGTACTCACAAATTCTTTTGAGTAACAACGAAACTCCAACCCCGTTATCACAAAAAAACATCGCAATACCAATTGAGATAAAGGGCTTACCGGAGGTTCAGATCAACACGGTTTCACCATCTGCCATATTTCCTAATGCTGAATTCCCATTCGATGTGGAAATAATCTCGAACGACATATCCCTGCGTGATGTTCTAGTTCAAATAAATCCGCCTAGTGATGTTACTATTCGCGGTCAGACGCTATTTTCCTACTCTACAATTGAAAAACACACACCATTGTCAATTCACGCCCAAATTGTGACAGATCCTGAAGAAATCACATATGAGCACAACCTCCCATTTGAGGTATTAGTAAAATACACCGATGATTCTGGACAGGAACAAACAACCGCAAAGACAGTCTCGATTCTCTTACGCCCGCGAACATTTATGGAATTTACTACCGATGGCGGCGTCTGGGTTGGAAGCGTCTTTTTGGCACCATATGTGAGCTTTGGTACGCTGATTGGAATACCTGCAGGAGCTTTGTTCTCACTTGTTATTAGAAAAATACAAAAGAAAAAAATCGCTAAAAAGAAAAAAACCACCAAGTGATTTTATGAAAATTGAATTTGACGTAAAAAAATACATTGATGAAATAAAAAACTCTAAGGGGTATTTTCACACATTTCTAAATCGAGAAAACATTGCCATGGGCGTATTGGTCTTAACGCCAGGACAAGATGACACTCAGACTCCACACGATACAGATGAGATGTATTATGTTATCAGAGGTGACGGATATCTAACAATAAACAACAAAGATTATGCGGTATCAGAAGGAATGGCATACTATGTTCAAAAAGACGTACCACACAAATTCTTTGGAAACAAAAAGGAGCTAATCGTACTGTATTTTTTCAGCGGCCCTGACTCTTGATCGTAGTATTTCTGCCGGAAATCACTATCCTTCCCTCGGCAAAAAGCCTTACTGCTTTAGGGTATGTGTTGTGCTCTTTTGCCAAAATTCTTTTTGACAGGGTTTCTTCGGTGTCACCGTCTTTGACCTTGACAATGGCTTGTAGAATTATTGGCCCAGTGTCTATGCCATCATCAACAAAATGCACAGTACAGCCAGAAAACTTTGCGCCATAATCCAGTGCCTGTCTTTGTGCATGTAGTCCTGGAAACGAGGGTAGGATTGCAGGGTGGATGTTTAATATGCGGTTCTTGTATTTTCGGATAAACTCTGGGCTTAGTATTCTCATGAACCCGGCTAGGCAGACAAGCCCATTTTTCTCAGTAACACCGTGTTTTTGGAGGATCGAGATTATTTTTTGATCATATTTCCACCTACTTCCCTCAAAGCCCTTGCTTTGTATCACCTCTGTCTTGACTCCAAGTTTTTGCGCTATTTTGATGCCCTTGGCGTCATGACTGTTTGATATTACGACTGCATGGTTTATTGGAATCTTTTGTCTTTTTATTGCTTTGAGTATGGCCTCCATATTGCTTCCGCGCCCTGAAATGAGAATTCCCAAGTTAAGCAAGTGTACCTGTTTTGAAAGAATCAAAGAATATTATGCTTTAGAAAATTAAGGGCTAAATTTTGGAATCTTTATTGTAAAGACGGTTCCCTTGCCAACAATACTTGCGCATTCTATTGCGCCTCCATGTGTATCTATTATTGATTTGCAGCTTGCAAGGCCAAGACCCGTACCATCCTGTTTTGTTGTAAATAACGGCTCAAAGATTTTGGGCAGATTATCTTTTTCAATTCCACGACCGTTGTCTATTACATCGATTACTATGGAATCATCAATTTCTGAGGCTTGAATCATTATCTTGCCGTTTTCTCCGATTGCTTGAATGGAGTTTAGTATCAAGTTTGAAAAGACTATTTCAAACTGTTTTACATCTCCAAAAATATACACATCGTCTGTTGGCAAAATTATCTTAATGCTTTGTGGCACTTGCAAGTCTCCGACCACAGTTTCAAGCAATCTTAGAATGGATGTCTTTTCCATCAGCGGGCTAGATGTTCTAACATAATCTAGAACATCTCGTATTGATTGGGACATTCTTGAGACAGCGCGATCAATTCGTTCATAGTTTTCTTTAGTTTTCTTGTCTGCATCAGGTTGTTTCAGCTTGAGAATTTCTAATGTATTTTTTATTATCGTTAGCGGATTTTGTAAGTCATGTGCAAGTCTTGAAGACAGTTCTCCAATCGTGGACATTTTATCTTTTTTTAATGTCGTTTCGTTTTGTTTTGGAGGTTCTTCATTTGACTCATACGTGTCTTGAGCATTCTTTACAAGCCTGGCCGCATCCTCTTGGGCATTTTTCAAAAGTCTTGTAGCGTCTTCTTGAGCATTCTTTAAAATACGCATGGCGTCTTCTTGAGCATTTGAACTGTCCCTATTCTGCCTTGGATGCATCTAATTCGTTATGCACCTCATATGGATATTTGAGTTAGTTTGTTTCTTGCAAACAATATCCGCACGATCCTACAACCAATCAATAATACTACTAAAGATACACGATTTTATAACTGGGACTCGATTAATAGTCATGGATGTGGCTGACACTCAAATAAAAAAGGCACTTGTGGCTTTTGCAATAGAAAAGGCGCTTTTGGATATGGGGGAACCAGTTTTCCAAAAGATCGTAAAAACACTCAAAGATGACTATGATTGCTACATTCCTGACTGTTATGATCATCCAGAATACCTGAAAAGAATTCTCTCCGATCTCTATGGCAATACACACACGACAATACTGAACTCTATCAAAGCTAACCTTCAAGAATTCTCCCATCAAGAGCAGATCCAAAAATTTGTTTCTGCACTAGAGTAACATGCAAACTAATCTCGATATCATTTTAACAAAAAAATACCTAATCGCCGCACTTGTTGGAGTTGCATTAGTTAACCTAGTTTCCAATTTTATAAGCAAGGACTTGGCAATATTGGTTGGAAATTTCTCATACGTGCCAATTGCAGGGTCGCTTTTGGTTTTATCGATGTTGATCCTTGTCAGATTTAGGACTACTGGGCATCATGGTGTTGCATGGTTTTCCTTTGGAGGTTATGCAATTGCCTCATTTACTGGTGAAATGCTTTGGATAGTCCAGGAACTATACCTCAAAATTGACCCATTTCCATCAGCAGCAGACGTTTTCTATCTTGTTAGCTATCCGTTTCTTTTAATGTTCTTTGTTTCATATTTTCAGCCAGTCAAAAACGCAATAACTAAAAAAATGGTCGCGGCCCCACTCTTAGGCTCTGCTGCAATTTTGACTCTAAGCTTGTATTTTGTGCTTGGTAATGGCACAAACGACGACCTCTTTGATGGGATGCTAGCCACAATTTACCCAATATTTGACGCAATGATAATCGTTCCAGCAATGATGGGCGTCGCGCTTTTTTTCAAAGGTAAGGTCAACTTTCTGTGGACTTTGTTCTGTTTTGGAATGATTTCGGTTTTTGTAGCGGATACCGCATTCCTGTTTGGGCAAAACGAAGATTCCTATTATACTGGAAACCCAATGGAAATCTTATTTTCTTGGAACTATGTTTTACTCGCCTTTGGAGTTTACAACCATCTGACTTTATTTCAAAAACAAAAAAGAACCAAGCTAGAGGATCTAAGATAGGATTTGGGTTTTCAGCCCTTTATCTGAACCATGATCCCCTTTCTTACCACGCCAACACAGTTTTGATTGCCACAAAAACAATCAAAAACCAGATAGGGATTCATATATGGCAAATAGTCCCAAGTGATCTCTTCATCTTTTTCAATATCTCGCGCGGCGACTAAAACGTCGTAAGAATTTGCCGTATTTGGTTTACAACTGTGATTCATGAGTCTGGTATCATCAATGTCCTTGTAAAGAAAGTTCCCCATCTGGTATGAGTGTTTTATCCAATCTATCCGGCCATCTTCCGACAGTGTGGCCAAGTCGTTGATGTGAATTTTTTCTATTAGCTCTGCAGTTGGGGACCAAATCCGCTCGTCTTTCTTTATGGGTTCCCTTGCAAATAACCCAAGCCCACTAATGGCAGAATTGCGTTTTTCTATTTTGGCATTTAGCAATTGATTTCCACTCTATAGGCTATGTAAATCTGGATTTTTATCCATTTCCAATTTTGGTAGGCAGTTTTTTTATATTATGGTTGTAAAAGTATCTCAAACTTGACAAACACGGAAGAACAAATGACACGTCTACGGGATCCACTTTTTGTGATTGGAACATCGCTTGAAATCATAAAACAACGCTCCCAAGATGATAAAATAAAGCCAGAACTCAAGAGAATAGAAGACGCACTAACAAAGATAGTGCAAATTATGCAATAAATCTAGCATTTTTCTAGTAGTTTTGTGATCTTTTCAATTTCGAACGGTTTGATGAGAACCGCAGTTGGTTTTAGCTGATTTAGTCTCATTTCACTGTCGACTCTTAGATCGGCAGTTATTACTACAATCTTGGACTCTGAATTGATTTTACGAATATTCTCTAACGCATAAAACCCATCATACTCTGGCATCATAAGGTCCAAAAAAACAATGTCTGGCTTGTACTTCTGGTATAGGTCAACTGCCATCTTGCCATTGCGTCCTCTTCCCAAAACATCCACGTGTTTGATTTCTAGGTAATCACAAAAGACATCTACTGTGTCTACATCATCGTCTATGACTATTGCTGTTACTATCTTAGATGATATCAGATGGTTTGTACTCCCCAGCACATTCCATGCGCTTTAGTCTCTTTATGACAAAAGCAGCTGTTTGTCTTACATCGTCACTGGGATCATCTAGTGCGACTTTGATCAGATCGATTGCTTCTATTGCTCTCATGAGTCCAAGAGATTCTAATGCCTCATGTTTTGTCAGACCGCTTTTGTCAACCAATGCAGCTTTTATCAGTGCAGGAATCTTCTCACGCATGTTTCGAGCAGCAATCTGGTAACATGCCTCATGTTTTACGACATTGTTATCGTCATTTTCTAAAATCCATTCCATCAGGTCGGCAACCTGATTAAAAACTGGATCGTCTTTGCTTCGATTCTCTGCAATTTCCCCAGCAAGCCAAACTGCATCCCATCTCTGTGACTCATCCTTTTCATTTTCTATGATTTGCCTGCAACGCTCAAGCCTTTGGCCTATGGGCAGCTTCTTGATATTGTTATCATCAAAAATAAGAAGAGCCAATCCCAATCTTGGAAATGGCAAAATCCTATTAAACTGTTGTGTCCAAGTGTGGAAATAGTAATATAGTATCGATGGAAATTAATGGTGATATGGCGGGCCTCGATAGGCTTTTGGCAAAGTCTCTTGATATGATAATAAGGGAAAACCTAGGCGATAGAACAATACAAAAAATTGAAGAAAGACTATTTGAAAAGCATGGGATTTCATTAACTCAGTCAATTGAGAAATTTCAAAAACTGGATGCAGTTCTGCGCGAGTTTTTCGGGGCTGGTGCAGATGGGCTTGAGCAAAGATTCCTCAAGAGTGTCTGCGAGCTCAAATCTGTAAATGGAGAACACTTGGTTCTGATTGAAAATCCTGCATTAACAAAGGTCATCTTGGAATCCTTTGGAGATGATGATAAGAAGAAAATACTTGGCACGTTAAACGGCGAGTCCTTGATAATTTCCCAAATAATTGAAAATTGTAACATTCCACAAACATCTGGCTATAGAAAGGTAAACTCGCTAATAGATGGCGGTTTGTTGATCCCTGCAGGACACATTTCAACACATGATGGCAAAAGGGTCACAAAATATAGATCGATTTTTGACAACATCAAAATCGACATAGTAAAAAATAAAATAACAATAACTCTTCATTTGGCAAAAGAGGACATTGGCACAAGCTCAGTTCTCGCAGTTTGTTCCCAAGTAGCCTAATTAGATAATCATTTTTTGGGATCAAGATATTAGGAACTTAGCATTACCATAGTTGGAAATGGCAAGGGGTAAGCTAGGCTTTATTTCCATTAGTAAAAACTCGTTTCGACTAGGGTATACTCTAATCTTGATCGCTGCAACACTTGCAGCCTTAGTTCATGTTTTGGCAAAACCATTACTTGATAACCAGACGGGATTTGAGATTCATCCAGTTGCTCTCGCAGCCTGCATTTACATCATAAATGCTGCATTCTTTACGCCCCTTACAAGGAAATCTCAGCCAATTGTATCACTTGGAAAAAGAAATCATATGCTTTTGGTAATTATTGGGGTCTCTGAGGTAATTGCATTGATTACATATTTTTTCGGCCTAAAGGAATCAACTGCTGCTAATGCATCGATCTTCAGCAACGGCGAAATCGTTTTCTCACTGCTAATCACCATGGCAGTCTTTAAAGAAAGTCTGCAAAAAAAGGAGTTTGGGCCGTTCATGATGATACTGCTTGGTATGATGATTTTGCCTCTTGCATACGATTTTTACGCCCACGGCATGGCAATATCGGATCTAATGATTGGGGATTTTCTGATAATTGTTTCTGGAACCTTCTATGCGCTAGATGTAATGCTTTGTAGGTATCTGAGCGAAAAACTCGACTCGAAAAGGATCACTCAGATGGTATCATTTGTCTCTGGTGCATTTGCAGTAGGTGTTTTGGTGGTCTTTCACATCCCATTTGATATCCAGCTTGCAAATCTTGGACCAATTGCCCTGTTTGCAATCGGGGGAACAGGGTTTTCAACAATGCTATTCTTGGTTTCACTGCGCATGATCGGTGGAGTCAGAACGATCTTGCTGTTTTCAACAAATTCTGTTATTGGGGTGTTATTTGCAGCCTTGTTGCTTGGCGAGACGATAACTGTTATGAACGTGATTTCAGTCTCTTTAACATTTGGTGGAGTCTATCTACTAAGAAACAGACTTGGAAGCAAGCATGATGAGGACGCTCAGCCAAAACAAAGATCGAATCTTTTGTTGCCGCCAGCATAGTTTTTGCTTACTAAACAAATGTCCAAATTTGTTGCTTAGAAATGAAGAAACATTAAGGATTTCTTACCAATTACCCTCATTTCAAACAAATTTTTGCATAGCCTAAGATCGATATTAAATAATTTATCTGCATAATGGTATTAATTCGAAAAATGTAAGGGAAAAAACCGAGTGTCCAGTCATGCTTCTTGACTAGCAGTCAAGTTTTCAACTTGCAACATCTCTTGCAGAGGCACAATGGTGTCGTTTCGAGTTCTAGCTTGAGAGGCATGGGCACTCTTCCCCCTCTACTGTTTTTTGTTGGAATTTACTTATTTGATTTGTCAATATATGATCAAACCTGAAACTTAAATCGGACGCAAATGTTGCATGCCTTGTCTTGTCCAAAATCTGTATGACAAAAAACGGCATTGTTTGCCACGTTGATGGTAAAACCGTTAACTTGGATCCAAAATCCTCAATGCCTGAATGCATAAACTTTGTATCACACGCGCACTCGGATCACCTCCCAACCAGCAAGAATGGTCTAATTTTGGCAACACGGGAGACAAAAGAAATAGCAACCCTTAGAGGACGGGATCTGACAAACCACGTGGAATTTTTGGATGATTTTCAATTATATGACAGCGGCCACATACTCGGGGCTCGAGGTGTGCTTTTTGACGACGTGTTCTATACAGGGGACGTATGCAGCAGAAAAAGAGGATTCCTCAAGGGGGCGAGCGTGCCAAAATGCAAAATACTCATAACCGAATCCACCTTTGGCAGGCCAGAGTTTGTCTTTCCACAACTAAGTGAGACTGTAAACACGGTAAATGAGATAATCTCAGAAATGTACCATAAAGGCAAGCCTGTCCTGTTACTTGGATATCAGCTTGGTAAGGCGCAAACACTATCACATCTTTTCGGACACTGGGAACCATTGTACTATCACGATTCAGTCAAAGAAATGAATGATCTCCACAGAAGGTTTGGAGTTGAACTCAAAGAAGGCCTTGGTCATACCAAAGCCGAATCTATGGGTCTTCTTGACAAAAAACCATGGGCAATGGTATGTCCTTTGATGTCAGAGAGTAATCCATTCATCAAACAAATGAAATCAAAATATGACGCAATAACAATTGGCTTTTCTGGATGGGCAAAATCCACAATGCCATATGCAAGAAAAAACGATTACTCCATACCACTGAGTGACCACTGTGATTATAATGAACTAGTAGAACTCGTTAAAAAAAGCGGCGCAGAGAAAGTCTATACGGTTCATGGTTTTGTAGACGAATTTGCAGCCGACCTTGTCAAGATGGGATTTGATGCACAACCACTGCATGAAAGTTCGCTAGATGAGTTTTTCTAGTTTTAAATTGATATTCTATCATGATGGTTCCACTTTTGTAAAATAAGGCCGTGGAATCTTAACTAGTTTTATTTTCGTCAGCCTCTACATCCATCTCATGTCACAAACCATACAAGAAATAGCAAAAAAAGAGCTGTGGGTATTAGTCAGCCAGCTAAAGGAAAACACAAACAATTCAGATCTTGAAAAAATAGTGCCTGGGGTACTTGGTTTAATTGAGGATTGGACAAAAAGTGGCAAGTTCATCTGGTCTGGACCATTTGGGAATGAGACAGGTGGAATGGCAGTCTTTGAGGGAACGCAAAATGAGGCAGATCAGTTTGCTCAAAATTATGGCAGAATCTGTTCAAGCGTTCTAAATTATTACCTCTACAAATGGGATGTTTTGTGGGGTACGAAATAACTTTCCTCATCTGAAAAACAAAACTAGCTTTAAATGAGATTTGAATTGCGTTTCATATCATGTCTACTGAATCGCTAAAAAAAGACCATGATCTGATAGAAAAAGTGGTCAAATCCATGGAGGTTACCTTGCAACTTTTAAAAGCAGGTAAAGTAGTCCCAGAATCCATTCTTATGCCGGTTGTTGATTTCTCAAAAAACTTTACCGATGTCTGCCATCATGGAAAAGAGGAGGAGTCATTTTTTCCTGCGCTTGAACAGGCAGGCATGCCTCGCAACATGGGGCCAATTGCGGTAATGCTGATGGAGCACGAAACAACGCGCAAGATTGCAGCAAGGATGGCTGACTCTGCAAAAGAATACCTTCAAGCTGGCTCCAATCAGAAATTGATTTCAGACATTCAAGAATATGTAGAACACGTCACACAGCACCTCTGGAAGGAAAATAATCGGCTCTTTGTTATGGCAGAAATGAGATTGCAGGGAAATTCTGAGCAGGTCAATAAGAGCCTAAACGAAGTAGAAAAACAAAAGCTCTCAGGTCTTGGCAAGAGTCGCGATGACTATGAAAATCTGGCGCGTGAGCTGGAGCAAAACATAGCAAAGGTTACATGAAATTCTTCAAAAGCGCAAAGAAAAATTAAAAGTTGTGGGTTTATTCCACAATTACTTTTCCAGTCATCCACGGATGGACCACACAGAAATAGTCGTAGTCTCCTGCCTCATCAAAGGTGTACTCGAACGTCTTTCCTGACATGAAGATACTGCTGTCAAATACAGTTCCTACGTTATCAGGATCTGTACTGAGATTTCCACTGGTTACAGTGTGTGCTGCAGTGTCGTCATTTGTCCATGTAACTGTACCGCCAACTCCAACTGTAACTGTGCTTGGAAGGAAGCATTCGTCGGTTTCCTCACATCCAGGTGTTGAAGATCCACTTGGAACGGATACTGCAGCTGACATTTCAACTTCAGTCTCTTCCACGGTTTCTTCTACAGTTTCTTCTTCCATCACTGGTTCCTCTTCTACTACCATTTCTTCCTCTTCCACGGTTTCTTCTACAGTTTCTTCTTCCATCACTGGTTCTTCTTCCATGGTTGGAGTCTCAGTTTCTGGTATAGATGTTGGTTCAATGTATGTTGGTGCTGCTGGTGTGCTGCTGGTTGCCGAAAACGACATGGCAAACACAATCAGCGCGACAGTAAATCCTATTGAAAAAGCGATTCCGAATTTGTCTGCGGACGTCATATTGCCTGTGGAATTTAAACGGTAAATAAAGCTAATTGCACATAATTGCCGTCTTTTCTGTCTAATGCCAAGTATTGAGGCGACCTGACTTGGTTTTTGGTAAAATTATCCTGCGGGTCTTTTTCACAAAACTAGTTAAATCTTCAAAGATCTGCCCAAAGTATTTTTTTGGATTTTGTACGCTTTCTTCAAATTCAAACGATGATTCGTTACGCTGTTTGTATTGACGAACAGTATACGTAATTTTGAACGTTTTTCTAACCTTTGACTTTAAGATGTGGCCATGCGTGACTTTGTTTCTCAAAATTTGTAATCTCCATAGGCTACTTTGTTTTGTATTCAGTGATGACCTTACATCTTGTTTTCTGCTTGGAGTGGTAAAATAATCTGCGATGATTTTTTTTATCATTTTTTGTTTTCCAGAGTCCGCAAGTCGTTTTCTTAAACCATGAATGTAAAAGACATTGTCTTTATCAAACAGCTCGAATTTTTCATTTATTTCGCGTTTTATCACATCAATCACACTTGATGCAAAAAACAAAAATGAGTCAATGTTGGCCTCGAGCGCCATGTGGTCCCGGTATGACTCTGGTATTTTTTTTGGGATTTTGTCCAAAAAATGTCTTGCCATTGCAATCTTGAATTGGATGGGATCGGAGATCATCTGTCTTGCAATGTCATCTAAATCATGACTCATCTTCAACTAGTGGTTATTGTAATTTTAGATTAAAGTTATCTTTTTGTCTAAAACGTAAACGCGTCCTTTAGCATAACGTGCAGCTCTTCTTTTAGGTGATCTTGATTTAGACTCAATCTCAAGGTTTCTAAGAGTGTTTCAATTACGGTACATTGATTTTTTGAAAATTGATAATAACATTCCAATACATCCTCATACGACTTTGCTTTTCTGTACATTGACCAGAAGTTGTCCGACATGATCTGGTAATTGTACAAAAAGATTCTGATTGGTTCTTGAACACTTGCAGAGGAATTGTATCTGAGCAAGTTTACTAGGAGCTCCTCCAGTCTTGTATCTAGGCTTGCCTCAAAAATGGACTTGTAAATGCTTGACACTGCCAGAACTATCCATGCGTACTGAAATGAAATAAAACTATCCGCATTCAAAGTGAACAAATGTTTGGCGTATTGAAAAGAATTGAATGAATTTATGTGTGCTTAGCCCTGGCCTTCTATTACGCTCAAAGTCATCGTGCTAATGATGTACTTTACCTTGCGAATCTTTGAGGTGATGATCTTTTCTAGGTCTTTTTGCGTATTTGCCTCCACTTTACAGACTATCTCGTAATAGCCAAAGACGTCGTCCGCTGTTTTTACCTCTGGGATGTACTTGAGGTTTCTAATTACATGGTATGTCTCTGCGGGCTCGCAATGTATTATGATGAATGCGCTAGGCATCACTCTTGCTCCTCATTTACCATCATTGTTATTGCAGACTCTATGTTTTCAATTTTTCTAAGCTTCTCAAGGACGATTTTACGTAGCGTATCGTCATTTGCTGCCGACAGCTTAATTATGATGTCGTAGATCCCAAAGGTTCCTTGGATCTCATACGATGAGACCTTTACGTTTCGTAGGATCAGTTTGGCCTTTTCAATAATGTCTAATTCGTGGTTTAGTCTGGCGTTTATTAAAAAATACGCAGTAGACATGATTACTCTTGTCCTTCAATTCCCATCAGCGTCAAAGTGGAGCGAATCCTGTCTATTTTTCGAATTTTCCAGGTGATTGTCTCTCGTAGCAGCTCAGCAGAAGAAGTTTCTATTTTTGCCAAAATATCATAGGCACCAAATACCCCTCGCACCTCTTTTATTCCATCGATCGGCTTTATCTGGTCAATTACTTTTTGTTCTGCACCAAGCTCGCAGTTGATTAGAATGTAGGCAGTTACCATCTATCTCATCACTTCCGTGGTTTTGCCTAGTTGCATGAGGTTTGTTCGTATTTGACGTATATATGATGAATTATGAAAAAAGTAATCATTTGTTTAATTATTAAAAATTAAACTGGACAGTTTTTAGCTAAATTTGGATTTTGGCATACGTAGCATTCGATTGTATGTGATTCCAAACCTATGTGCTTCGTCGCGGGCAAATTGAAGTATCTTCAAGGACTGGTTTTGTCTTGGTATTGCTATTGGTTCCTTTTTGTGTGGCACAAAGATCTCTTCATTTTGTTTTGCAAGCGATGCACAAGGAATTTTCATTGCAAGGCTTTGTAGGGCGGATACTGCTGCGCCAAGCTGGCCCTTGCCACCATCAATCAGAATTAGGTCTGGAATCTGTGATTTCTCATTATCGACTCGGAGATATCGGCGCTTTATTATCTCGTTAATCATCGCAAAGTCGTCTTGGCCTGAAACGGTCCTTATCTTAAATCGCCTATAACCTGATTTGTCTGGACTTCCATTGACAAATCTTGACATTGCACCAACTGCAAAAGATGTCCCGTGGTTTGAGATGTCAAAGCATTCTATTATTTTGGGAATCTGGGGTAGATCTAGCTGCTCTTTTAGTTCAATTAGTCCAGGCTCTGCACCTTTTGAGGCGATGATCTCGATGTTTTTCAAGATTAGATCGAGTAATTCTTTTCTTTTTCCAGATGCTGGAACAAGAATTCTGACGCTAAAACCGGCAATTTTGGAAAGAACTTGCTCAAGGAGTTTGTTATTTTGAGGTGTCTCGTTTGCTATGATGAATGGAGGTATTTTGTTCGTCGTGTAATATTGAAAGATAAAATTTGAAAACGAATTATCACCCACAAGATCAAACGAAAATTTGTTGCTGTCTCTTATCACTCCGTTTATTTTCTTGAAGGTCATCACTTGGGCAGTCTGCGCAGTTGTCTTGATTCCAAAATATTCCTCATCGGCACCAGAGACGTTTTCCATCTTTTGTCTTGTTTTTAGGCTGCCGAGTCTTTGAAGGGTGTCCTTGATTTCCTGTGCCCGCTCAAACTGCAGCTGCCTTGACGCATCCCTCATTTCCAATTCGAGTCTTTTGGTGAATTCTTGAAGGTCTCTCCCTTTAAGGATGGATTCGAGATTTGAAATGTGTTTTTCATATCTCGTTTGTGCCTCTTTAAACTCGCAGGGGGCCTCACAGTTTCCAATGTCATATTCGAGGCATGCCTTTTTTGGTAACTTTTTGCAAATTCTTATCTTGAATGCCTTTCGCAAGGAACCGATACTCAAAAGCTTTGAGCTTCCAGAAGTGAAAGGCCCATATATTTTTCCACCACCCAAAAACTTTCCAATTCTGGTTCTTCGTGCCACAACGAGGCGAGGGTATTTTTCATCCGTTATTCTAAGATAGGTATAGCGCTGCTGGTCTTTGAGCTCTATATTGAAAATTGGCCTGTATTGCTTTATCATGTTTGATTCAAGCAAGAACGCTTCCGCCTCATTGTCCGTTAAGACAAACTCGATGTCTGAAATTTTTTCTACAAGTTTTTGAGTTTTGTAGTTTTGATTTTTTAAAAAATACGATCTAACTCGATTTTTAAGGTTTTTTGCCTTCCCGATGTAGATTATTTTTCCAGAACCATCTTTCATCAGATAAATGCCTGACTGAGAAGGAATGGTTATTTTTTTAATATCTAGTGTCAATTTGCCAAGATCTTCTTCAGATAGTGTCCTGTGTAGCTTTTCGGGTTTGTCGCAATCTGTGTCGGCGTACCTGTGGCCACCACTTGGCCACCATTATCTCCTCCTTCTGGCCCCAAGTCTATTATCCAATCGGAATTTTTGATCACATCCATGTTGTGCTCAATTACGATGACAGTGTTTCCCAATTTTGCCAATCTGTTAAGAACATCAAGAAGTTTTTGTACGTCTGCAAAATGGAGTCCAGTCGTAGGCTCATCTAGGATGTATAGTGTTTTTCCAGTATCTCGCTTTGAGAGCTCCGATGCCAGTTTTACTCTCTGGGCTTCCCCTCCTGACAAAGTAGTGGATGACTGGCCTAGCTTGATGTATCCAAGGCCTACGTCGTATATTGTCTGCAGAATTCGTCTAATTTTTGGAATGTTCTCAAAAAACGCCAGTGCCTCTTCAACTGTCATGCCCAAGACATCGGAAATGTTTTTTCCCTTGTATAGTACTGCAAGCGTCTCGGAGTTGTAACGCTTGCCTTTACATTCATCACATCTGACATAGACGTCTGATAGGAATTGCATCTCTATTTTCTTGACGCCGTCTCCCTCACATGCAAAACACCTCCCATCTGCCACATTGAACGAAAATTGGCCAGGAGTGTATCCTCGCTCCTTTGCAGATTCTGTATGTGCAAACAATTCACGAATCGGTGTAAAGACGCCAATGTATGTGGCAGGGTTTGAGCGGGGGGTTCTGCCTATCGGAGATTGGTCTATTGCAATCACCTTGTCGATGTTCTCAGTACCCTCAATTGATTTGTGCTTTCCAGGCCTCTCGGTTGTCTTGTAAAAATGAGTTGCAAGAGTCTTGAACAATATTTCGTTGACAAGTGTAGATTTACCAGAACCCGAAACACCAGTAACTGTGATCAGATATCCCAGTGGAATCTCCACTGTGATGTTTTTGAGGTTATTTTCAGCAGCACCCTTGATAATTATTTTGCCTTTTTGGTTACGGTTCTTGTCTGTTAATTTGATGATGCTTTTGTCTTTTAGATAGTCACCTGTCACTGATTTGTGATTGTTTAGGATTTGTGAAACAGTTCCCTCAAAAACAACACTTCCACCATGAACTCCAGCACCTGGCCCCAAGTCAACTATCCAATCGGAATTTTTGATAACCTCCTCGTCGTGCTCTACTATTATTATGGTGTTCCCGAGGTCACGCAGCTTGACAAGTGTCTTAATCAGCCTCGCATTATCTCGTTGGTGCAACCCGATTGTAGGCTCATCTAGCACGTACAAAACTCCGGTCAGATTGGAGCCAATCTGTGTTGCAAGCCTGATTCTCTGCGATTCGCCGCCTGAAAGAGTCGAGCTTTGCCTATTTAGCGTAAGATAGTTTAGGCCGACGTTTTTTAGAAATTCCAGCCTTTCTGTTATTTCCTTTAGGATGTCTTTTGCAATGTACTTTTCAGTATCTGTAAAGCTAACGTTTTTGAAAAACTCGTAGCACTCATCAACTGAGAGGTCGCAGACCTCACTTATTCCAACTCCGTTTACCTTGACTGCGAGTGCTTCTGGTTTTAGCTTTTTCCCATTACATACATTACAGGGGATGTCTCGCATAAACTGCTTGAGCCATTCGCGCTTTGACTCAGAATCCGTATCCATAAAGACTCGATGCAAGTTGTTTAGTACGCCTTCAAAAGAATTCGTGTACTGCCAGGACGAGTCACTAGTCTGCGATTCATACTGAAAGTGAATTCTCTGATCTGTCCCATGCAAGATAACTTTGAGATGTTCTGGCTTGATCTTGTTAATCTGAGTTGTTAGATCAAAGCCGAATTTTTTCCCCACCGCTCTGAGCTCCTGTTTTCTAAACGATGAAAACCTTCCACTCCATGGAACAATTGCGCCATCTAGGATTGATTTTGTCTTGTCTGGAATTACTAGGTCTTCATCAAACTCCATTTTGACGCCAAGGCCATTACATGCTTTACATGATCCAAATGGGGAGTTGAACGAAAATGTTCTTGGCTCTATTTCGCCAACTGTTATGCCGCAGTGTGGGCATGCGTTGTTTTGCGAAAATATCTTTTCATCTTTTTCTGATGAAATCAGAACAGAACCATTTGCCGCCTTGAGTGCCGTCTGGATTGCCTCAAAAAGCCTACTTTTTTCTGCCTTTGATGCCTTTAACCTGTCCACTATTATCTCGATGTTGTGCCATTTTTGTCTGTCAAGTTTCGGGGTTTCATCCTCGACTAGTATTGTCTGCCCATCTACGCGTGCGCGTGAATAGCCGTCTTTTTTTATCTGTTCAAAAAGCTTCTCATAGGTTCCTTTTTTTCTTTGTATCAGTGGTGCCAAAACCATGACTTGCTTTTCACCAAAATCCTTGAAAATCGACTCGCAAATTGATTCGATGGATTGATTTGAAATCTTTCGGCCGCATTTTGTGCAATGCGGAATGCCAATTCTTGCATAAAGCAGCCTTAGATAATCATAAATTTCTGTCGTCGTGCCGACAGTTGAGCGGGGATTCTTTGAGGTGGTCTTTTGCTGGATTGATATGGCAGGTGATAACCCCTCAATGGAATCCACATCTGGTTTGTCCATCATTTCCAAAAACTGTCTTGCATACGCAGAAAGAGATTCTACGTATCGTCTTTGGCCTTCTGCATAAATTGTATCAAATGCCAGCGTTGACTTGCCAGATCCAGATAAGCCTGAAATCACAACTAGTTTGTTTTTTGGAATGTCTAAATTCAGATTTTTCAGGTTGTGCTGTCGCGCACCGCGAATTTTTAATTTATCGTGCATTTTTCTTTTCCAACTCGATTTGAATTCGCCTTAGTCTGTCACGGCATTCTATTGCCTTTTCAAAGTCCAATTCTTCTGCATATCTTTTCATTTGCGCCTCTATCTCTATTGTTTCTTTGTGAAGATCATACGTTGTCTTGTTTTTGATATCGTCAAGTGACGCTACCTGTTCTGGTATTGACTTTATGATCGTTTTTGGGGTGATGCTGTGGGTCTTGTTGTATTCTGACTGTTTTTTTCTTCTGCGTACTGTTTCCTCGATTGCCTCTTTGATTGATTTTGTCATGATATCTGCATAAAGCAAGACCGTGCCATCAGAGTTTCTTGCAGCCCTGCCAAAGGTCTGAATCAGACTCGTATAGTTTCTCAAAAAGCCCTCTTTATCGGCATCAAGTATGGCAACCAAAGCGACTTCTGGGATATCAAGTCCTTCTCTGAGCAGGTTTATGCCTACTAATACGTCAAAGTCGCCAAGCCTAAGCTGCCTTATCATCTCGGTTCGCTGCAGGCCTTCAATTTCAGAGTGCAGGTATCTTACCTTGATTTCTTTTTTTGAGAGGTATTCTGCAAGATCTTCTGCCATTCTTTTTGTCAGTGTTGTGACCAAAACGCGCTGGTTATTTTTTGTCCTTTCTTTGATTTCCAATATGAGGTCATCCATTTGATTTTTTGTTGGCCTGACCTCTACTAGCGGGTCCAGCAATCCCGTGGGTCTGACAAGCTGTTCTGCAACATGTGATGATTTTTCCTTTTCATATTTTGAGGGAGTGGCAGAAACAAAGATGCAGTCTTTGATATAGGATTCAAACTCTTCGAATTTCAGTGGCCTGTTATCAAACGCACTTGGCAGCCTGAACCCGTACTCAATTAGTGATTTTTTTCGAGTGTAATCACCACCATGCATTCCGTGAAGCTGTGGCAGTGTTACATGGGATTCATCAATTACAAGCAAATAGTCGTCACCAAAAAAGTCCAAGAGGCAAAACGCCTTCTCGCCCGGCTTTCTGCCATCAAAGTGTCTGGAATAGTTCTCAATTCCAGAGCAATAGCCAAGCTCCTCGATCATCTCCAAGTCGAACTTGGTTCTCATCTCGAGTCTTTGTTTTTCAAGCTCGTTTAGTTGGGGGAGTCGCTGCTTTAGCTCATCTCTGATTGATTTTATTGCCTTTTGCCTTGCATCGTCGGCCACTAGGTAGTGCTTTGCTGGGAAAATCTTGATCGAGTTTAGATTTCGCTTTTCTTTTAGTGAAACATGATCAAGCACTGTAATTTTTTCTACTTCGTCGCCAAATAACGAAATGCGAACGATATCCTCAGAATATGCTGGAGTGATGTCGATTGTATCGCCTTTTACCCTGAACGTGCCTGGCGCAGGCTCCACATCGTTGCGCTCATAGCGGGCATTGATGAATTTTTTGATTATCTCTGTTCTACTGTAGTTATTTTCTATGGCTATTGTAGTTGCCATTTCATCCCAATCCTTTGGAGAGCCAAGTGAATAGATGCAAGAAACCGTGGCTACAATTATCGTGGGCTCACCAGAAAGAAGCATAGCCGTTGCCTCAAGCCTCATCTTTTCTATTTTTTCGTTGATTGCAGTGTCTTTTTCTATGTAAGTGTCGGTTTGCGGAATATAGCTTTCGGGTTGGTAATAGTCATAATAGCTGACAAAATAACCGACATTATTTTTTGGGAAAAACTGTTTTAGCTCCGAATACAGCTGTGCAGCCAAAGTCTTGTTGTGCGAAATAACTAGGGTGTTTTTACCTGTTCGAGCAATGACGTTTGCAACTGTGAATGTCTTGCCGCTTCCTGTTACGCCAAGCAATGTCTGCACTTGGTTTTTTTGCACGCCTTGGACAAGCTTTGAGATTGCCTGCGGCTGATCCCCTGTTGGAGCAAACTCTGATACTAATTGAAATGCATGAACCTGTTGCAACAGATCCAGATCGTATTTATCGAAATTTAAAGGAATGGAGGTTTTGTTATTACACAGTTACCTAGTGGTAAGTGCCTCTACGTTGTATACTGATAATTCATACGACCTTCTTTTAAGTGCACTTGCAAAATCCAGCTTTGGTTGCAAGGATTTAACTCGCATTTAATCGGGATTTCCTGTATTATTGTAGTGCTGACTGCATCATTCTGGGTTTTCAATTTGGGCGAGAAGTTCTTTCCAGTCACAAAACAAGAAATTTCAAGTGTTGAATTTCAAATGGGAAAACAACAGGTAATTGAAGATACGCCGATGCCTGAGGCTTCAGCCGACTCGACACAGGCACAAATCCAGATTCCAAAACAACACAAGGAACCAATCCGACCCGCGATAAATCGTGAAGAGACACGACTAGATGAGCTTGAAAAAAAAGAGTTTAGCCTTGAGCTGCATGGAACTGCACGTTTGGCCACCACTAGCATATCAAAAGATGCCGCACTGACTGTCAAGCTTAGCCCTGTCTTAGGAACAAACCTTCAAAGCTTTGAAATTGTGGATGCACGGCTTTTGCTTGATAGCTCAGCAGTCTCAATCAAAAGCATCTCGGCTACAATCCACGGCAGGGATGTAGTTATGACCTTTGTTTCTGAAAATGTAGCCTCATTTGAAATCAAAGCAACGCTTGATGAATCGATTCTGGTAGACAAAAACAACAAGCAAAATGTCGTATTGCAAGACCAATTGTTTTATTTGATAAAAAAGGAAACACCTTACCGACTAGATATGGGTGGAACTCTGTCTAGCTAAGTTACCACAGGGGTTCTTGTACTGCTTTCAGATTATTTCCAGAGATCTCAAAGCCCATGATTCTGAGCGTTTCTTTCGCAGTAGGTGTGTTTCGCTCAAAGATTTTTTTTGCAAGATCTGTCCTCACATTTTTTTCTAGGTGTTGGCCAATTTTGTATTTCCCACGCATAATCTTTGGCGTTACTTTGATTATTGCAACCTCGTCTACTACTCCCATTTCCGGTTGTATCTTTTCATATTTGCCTTCGGGCTGGTATTTTTCCATCAATCCATTTAATGCAACTGTTTTTTCGTTTCTGTCAGATATTATGGTGCCAATTCCTTTGATTACAACACTAATGTATAGTGTGTCTGCCTGAGATGCATCCGTTGGATGTGTAAAATATGATGGCAAAAATTCCAGCTCTTTGTCAACCTCAAAGCCAACCTTGTCGTTGTTTCTGATGTTGTCGATTTTTTCACCCCTTGTATGTGAGTGCATGTATATTGAATCGTTTAGAAAGACAAAGTTCATTGGAATGATTTGTGGAAACCCGTCTTTGTCAATTGAGCATACCCTTCCCACATGCTCCTGATTTAGGAACTCGATCACTTTTTGTTTTGATTTTATTTCCAGTCGTCCTAAAAGTTGCACAAGTGGAAAAATGTTTTTTGTTATAAAAAGTGTGACATGTGTAAAATGTGTGCTAGGATTCTGACCATTCGTAGATTGAAAAGGAAAGGCCTTCCTTTTCTGGAGAGTCTACGATCTCTTTTTCAAATACAAATCGGTATATGGTAGAGTCATCGTCTATGATTCCAAGGCCTGCCTCTTTTTTTGCACTCATTTCTTTTGACAGCACGGAAAGCAGTACATTTGAAAGGCTATCGAGGTCTTTTTTTGCATGGGCCGAGTCTTTTTGTAGATAAAATGTCACGTTCACAGAAAGCGGTTTTTCAGCGCAGCGTTTTCTTACGTTGCTTATGTTTTTTCCAAGCTTTGTCTCGACCGCATCCCGGATCTTTTTTTTCCCATCCATGACGTTTTTTCCAGCGGTCGCAGGAACAAAACCTCTAACTTGGATGTTTTGTAGCAATACATCTCCCTTCATGGTTTGTCTTGGTTTTTATCAAAATTTAAGATAGACTTGCAAACAATATTCAAGCTCCGAGTCTGCCTTTTTGAATTAGACTAGTTCTGTAGCCTGAATCTGTTTTTTTAGAAATCTATCCATGTCTATCAAGCTCCATATTTTAAACAACAAAATAGGAAAAAATCGATATTCTCATTTAAGGTACAAAACCAAAACCGTGAAAAGTGAAAGCCATTCTAGTTCTGCTTTTTGCTTTTGGGTGTATAATTAGTGTTGCAGACGCCCAAGTTTCTGAAAAACTCCTCATATCAGTAAAACTTGATCAGGGAGAAACTCAATCAATAACCGGCCTTATCACAAACGAAAAACATGAGCCAGTTGCAGACGTATCTGTATACATTACGACTACGCTTGGGACTGTGATAGTCAAGTCCAGCTTGAACGGCTCATTCGTATATACAATACCGGATTTTTCATTGGAAGAAAAGCTCAACGTGAGCATAAAGGCCCAAAAAGATGGCTATCTTACCGGATACACTAACACGTCGTTTTTTGTAAAAAATAAGCCAAGTTTAAACGAAAATAAAAAGTTGGACTCTGATTTTAAAATTCTAACTGCAGACAAGATCAAAGATGATCCAATTGCGTTTAAAATCTTGCAAAACATAGAGCAAAACAAACAACAAGAGGAAAAGCGACAAAAAAGGCTGCAAGAAATTGATGAATATCAAAGATACCTAGAAGAACAACGACAAATCGCTGATCAAAATTTACTAAACGATCTTGGAGTCTGGTTTGAGCAGTTTGATCCTTTTAGGCCAAGAAATGCATTTTCATCATTTGTTTCACAGATGGATGCAACTGTCCAAGACATCTATTGGGCACAATTTAATTTCACCGAGACAAAGACAAAAGAAGGACTGGCAGCACTACAAACAGTACTGGATAGTGGTGGCTCTCCTCAAGACGCGAGAAGGGCGTTTTATGACAATGCGGCAACCCAACGCTCTGATCTTCTAAATCTAAACAATGTCTTCAATCTCAATTACGGTGTGGAACAAAACAATACACAGACAAAACCTAATTCTGATGAATGACTAAAAACTGGTTTTAGGATTTTTAAAAGTTGATCGGTCTTTGCTTGAAATGATTTAATGTTTCATTTACCCCATCAAGTAATTTCTCAATGCCTGGAGTTTTGGGCCTGTTCTCAGCAACTTTGCTTTTTAGCACATTAAGATAGTGAATGTTTTGTTTGAGCAGTTTACCTCTTTTAGTTTTTGATAATTCCAACTCTTTGATGAGTTTGAGGTTTGCAGATATCTCGCAGAGTTTAATCAGAACTGACTCCCATGGCGCGTCTTGCAGCTGTTTTACGTATTGTTCTTCCCGGCGTTGTTTTGGCAGCATGCGGTCCTTTGATAGTGAGGCAACACAGGTCGCTATTTCTCGCCCAAATCTTGCAAAAATCTCGTCAAAACTTGAATTGGTTTGACACAAAAAGGCAGAGTGCAAAACCGTCTCATCGTTTATTCCTATTGACTTTAATCTGAATGCGATGCCCTTGCAGAATGCAATGTCTGCATTTTTTGCCCTTGCATAAGATTCGACCTCTTCAATGGTGACCATTTGAGTTACAACGGAAAAACAGACTGGATTTACTTGTGTTTTTGTTTCAGGTATGGCATCACTTTTGACGCAAACTTGTCAATTGAGCCAAAATAGTTTGAACCCCAGAACCTGATTACAAAATGGTTTACCCCGGCCTCCATGAATCGCTCAAAGACTGGGATCACATCCTCTGGTGTTCCGACTGCAACTGATGATCGTGCAACAGAATCTGGGATTGTTGTGGCACCCTCCCTCATCTTTACAATCCAGTCCTGATTTGACATAGAATACTCTGTAAAGTATTTTTTGAAATCAAATCCTGCAATTTCTTTTATTCCGTGGACTCGCAATACCTCTGGCTTGAAAAGACTGACCTTGACTGCCTCTTTCATTTTTGCCCATGATTCTTCAGCGTCTTCTGAAAAATACACGTCGATATCAAGTGCATACTGGAAACTTTCCTGCTCCTCTTTACTCCTTCCATTTTCTTTCATTGACTGCTTGATTGTTTTTGCGTGATCTTCAAACAGCTCTGGGGTGTATCCTATTGGTAACCAACCGTCTCCGTACTTGCCTGTCATTTGGAGTGTGCGTTGTCCTCCAGCTGCCATGTATATCGGAGGATATGGTTTTCGAATTGGTTTTGCCTGAAGGCAAGCATCTGATAGCTGATAGTATTTACCATTAAAGCTGACTTTGTGGTCTGGAGATGATCCATACAATAATTTGATTACCTGAAGCTGTTCTTCCCACTTGCTTACTGGATTTTCAAATGGAATGTTGAATTCTTTTAGGTTTTGTGCCTCACCTGCACCTATGCCTAGCGTGCCTCTACCCTTTGAGATTCTATCAAGTGTGATTGATGCAAGTGCAATGTTTGATGGGTGTCTGCGAATTGCATCAGTAACACAGGTTCCGAGCTCAACTCGTTGTGTAGTTGCGGCAATTGCAGAAAGCATGACCCAAGGATCCAAGACAGTTGACTTTGACCATTGTGGGACATTAGAGTGGTCCATGTACCAAATGGAATCGTAACCGGTTCTGTCAGCAAGTAAACATGCAGTTAGTATTTGGTCTTCTGAAAATCCTGCACGGGCAACATTTAGGCCGTTTTGAATTCCAAACTTTAGCATCTTTTTTGTGATCTGATCCTTGTGGTATTTAAGTCTAGTAAAACTGTACGAAATTAGGTAAAAGAAAAAGACTAGAGTCTTCCTTCAACAATGTCTTTGAGACACTGGATGACGTCCTGTTTTGTAACGGGAAGTGGGTTTGGGTCCAGGTGACCTTTGTCAGTCATGACTACGTCTGCTGCCTGATCGAATGGTGCCTTGAGTGGCAATTTGTCGAACTTTAGCTTTTCCATAACTTCTTTGAATTGCTCATAAAAGATTGATTTGTTGAATTTGTGTGCAACTGTAGTACATGATGAAAGTGAGTATCCATGTGGAACCCCTTCATTTGAAAACACATACGAAAGTGCATGTCCAAGTGTGGTTGAACAATTGCCAAAACCAATTCCAGAAATCATGGAGCCATATGGATAATTTTCCGGCTTGTTGTTCATTATTGCATCGTACAAAACCTCAAAGGCTTGCTTGCACATTGTTCTGGTGAATTCGTTTCCAAGCTTGCTATCATATCCTTCAGTTGCCTGTGCACACGCATCACAGACCGAGTTTTTTACAATCTGTTCAGGGGTGCCATCCATGAAATAGGCATCAACAATCGCTCTGTCTGCCAAGAATCTGTCTTCGCGCAAAAGCTTCTTTTTTCCGTCGAACTTTAAGACACAGTATGTTGTCATTTCTGCCCCAGTGCCAAACGTGGTTGGAATCAGAATTTTTTCAAGCTTCATCTCGGCTGCAGAATATTTTGCAACATCAAGTGAACTTCCGCCGCCAAGGCCTATGACACAAGATGGATTTTTTGATTTGTATTCGGCGATGACAGAGTTCACAGTTTCAATTGATGGCTCTGGCTCTACTTTGTCATATAGCATGTAGTCTTTAATGCCCATCTTACCAAGCCACTTTGATGATATGGGTGGTGGTGCAGTTGTTATTACAAGGGCATTTTTTGGGTATTCAGCTTCAGAAAGTGCATTTTCACCAAAATGAATAATCTTTGGGATTTTTACTGTGTGCATATTTTGGTTATTCAAATATCCTACTTATATCTTACAGGATGAGACGAGTTCTCCAATAAGCCTTGATGCAAGATGAGATGTTGCATCTTTTAGATCGTGTTTTGGGGATACTTCCATTATATCAAATCCAACGATTCCTTTCTGTGCGATTTTTTTAATCAAATACATAACATCTTGGCTTTCAAGGCCAAACGGGACTGGAACTGAGACACCTGGCGCATATGCAGGATCAAGACAATCCATGTCAAATGAGATGTAGGTGTTTTTCTTAATTGTAGACAGAACCGTTTTTGTGGTTTGTTTTATTCCCTTCTCAATTATGTCAAAGGGGGTGATCACACGTATACTGTGTTTTCTGATGTTGTCGATTTCTTCTTGCTCTGGACTGCGAATGCCAACAAGCACGCTTGATTTTATGTCAATATGTGGCAAGGAATCAAAAACCGTAGAGCCGTAGTAACTTCCCCTGCTTGCAACAAGATCCGGATGCGCATCAAAATATACTAGTGAAATTGGCCCAAATCTCTTTGCCAGCGTTTTTATGATTTGGATGGTGTTTGAATGATCTCCGCCGACTGCTATTGGAATCTTGGAGTTGCTAGTTATCTTACTAAAAACCTGCGAAATCTGTCCTTTTCGAATATTCCCAAAATCATAAACATTGGCCTTCGGAGTGCCGCTTATTGTGAGTGCCAGAGATGTGGTTTTTTTGTGGGAATAGACATCTCTCTGATTTGAGATCTTTCGTATTACATCTGGCGCTTTTGAAGCCCCCCTTCTGCTTGCATGGGAGCCAGCCTCGTTTGGTATTCCGACTATCACAATGTCTGATCTCTCAAAGCTTTTTGTGTTTGCCCAACAGATCTTTTTTATAATTTCACCGCGCAACTTGAATTTACATTCAGCATATGCGCAAATAACTTTTCTATTTTTCTTGCGAGGGAAATCGTAAATTAATAGTACAACGTACGTTGTATCGTTGATCAAAAACAAGCACCAAATTTACAATGAAAAGACAAAAGATGCACTTGATATATTGGAAACAGGACTGTGCGCAGCCACACCCGAATCATTTCTTGTCAGATTTGTAAAACGAAACCAGTTGCTTGTACCAAAGATCAATCTCTCAAAATTTGGCAAAATCTACATTGTATCAGTGGGTAAAGCAGCAGACGCGATGGCAAAGTTTGTCCATTCAACAATAAATTCAGATGGCGGCATAGTCGTCATTCCTCAGACACACACGCCTGTTTTTTCCAATAAGAAGTTTAGAATAATCCGTGCGTCCCACCCAATCCCAAATAATTCAAGTATTGTAGCTGCAAAATCCATAATCTATCTACTAAAAAGTACCAAAAAAGAAGACTTGGTGATTTTTCTTGTATCTGGGGGAACCTCGCCTCTTGTCTGCCTGCCTGATGGCATCACGCTAAAACAAAAACAACAACTCACACAACTCCTGCTAAAATCTGGTGCGTCAATTCAAGAAATCAACGCACTACGAAAACACCTTTCACTGGTAAAAGGAGGAAAACTCTTGGAAAATCTAAACTGCCAGGCGGTATCATATGTAATGTCTGATGTCTTGGGCGATGATCTGTCGTCAATTGCGTCTGGACTCACATATTATGACAAAACAACCTTCCAAGACTGCCTCAAAATCATCCGTAAATATAATCTGTCATCGCACATTCCAAAACAGATTATGGGGCATCTCGGACTAGGTGCACTGGGCAAAATCCCAGAAACTCCGAAAACGCCGAAAATACAAAACATAGTCATCGCATCAAACAAAGACTGCATTAGTGCAATGGCAAAAAAAGCAAAAAAACTTGGCTATGCAACAAAAACACTGCATTCGTTGTCTGGCGATGTATCACTCGCGGCAAAAAAAGTTTTACGAAATTTTCCAGGAAAGTCAAACTCCTGTCTGATTTTCGGCGGCGAAACAACTGTAAAGGTGAAAGGGGCTGGCAGAGGCGGAAGAAATCAGGAACTTGTCTTGCAAATTCTCAAAAGAGCAGCAGAATGCGTCATTGTGTCCATTGGTACTGATGGAGTCGACGGAAACACAAAACACGCAGGTGCGATCTCTTATTTCGCTGTGAAAAAAACCGAGATTGATCGTTATCTGAAAAATAATGACTCCAACTCATTTTTCAAAAAGCATGGAGGCCTTGTAATGACTGGTCCAACACACACAAACCTACTTGACATTGGTCTGATCTTAAAGTCATAGCATCTTTGACGAGATGTTGTTTTGCGGAATTATCTTCTCGTACTTTAATTTCAGATTTCTTTGCTCTGCAAGCTGATTTATGAATCCCTTTCTACTCTCGGACAAACCATCTTGTGATTTTGATCCAGTTGACAGATGAGAAAGCATCTCCTCAGAATCTAGCATGATCTTTACAGTGTCTCCGTTTTTTATTATGAATACGCCAATTGACCAAAACAGTCCGACATGTAGAGCAATGTATTTTGATTGTATGTCTGTAACCTGATCCAAAAAAATATCTGCGTGATCTCGAAACTGATCCACCGCACTACTATCAGTTTTGATTGTCCAGCAGATCTTTTTTGCATTTCCATCAGAATACAAGTTGTGTTCCATTGTCAATCAAAAACTCCTCATTTGTCTATATAATTTGAATTCAGGTCTGAATAATCAATCATAAAACATAGCAATGATGCAAAAATCCTTCGTATTCTTTACAAGGATGGTCGATGAACTAGTCCAGTTCTCAGACTCTGATCCTGAGCTCGCAGAGGGGATCAAGTGGCTCGATGCACAGGCACAAAAAAAGGGAATCTCATTTTACGAAATGGTCTTCCAAGTGCTGTACAAACACGATGTATCGACACGAGCAAAACAATGGCTGAACACTAGAAACTAATCTCTGTCTATTAGCTCGCTTGCTTTTTTAAATTCAACTTTGTGTTTTCCAGGCACTACTTTAACAGGTGGCTCGATTTTTGGTTTTTTCTTTTTTTGTTTTTTTGACTTTGGCTTTTTGCCGTAATCATCCCATCTAATCCAGACCATGATGCTTTTTGCTGTGATAGTGATTAATTGATTACTGTCTCAGATCTATTGGCTTGTATTCGCAACCTTGTGGGCCACAATACTTTCCAACATATGTTGCCTTTGGCCTGTATAACACTGGTTTTGGTGCAGCACGTGCAAATTTCTCTTCAATTACATGTGCCGTCCAGCCAGCAACACGTGATATTGCAAAAATCGGCGTGTTAAGATCAGGCGGGATTTTTAGCATGTAATACAGTGATGCACTGTAAAGATCAACGTTTGGATAAATGTCGATACCCTTTTGTTTTTTCATCTCTTGTATTGTAGTTTCTTCTATGCGTTCTGTAATGTCAAACCATGGTTGCCCTGTCTTCTTGGCAAGTCTTTTTGATAACTCCTTTAGTACCTGTGCTCTTGGATCATAAGTTTTGTAAACAGCATGACCCATCCCCATTATCTTTTCTCCATTAGCTAGTTTTTCCTTGACCCATGATTCTGCATTGTCAGCTGTCTTGATCTCCAAAAGCATCTTCATTACCTCGTGGTTTGCACCTCCGTGAAGAGGGCCGGAAAGTGCTCCAATTGCGGCACTTACGGCGGAATACATGTGCGCGCCAGTAGATGCAACCTCTCTTGCAGCAAATGTTGAGGCATTAAAGGTGTGATCTGCATGCAACATCAAACAAATATCAAAAATCCTCTCAGTTTCTGCGTCTGGTTTTTCTCCAACAAGCATGTTCAAGAAATTTGCAGCATGACTTAGTCTTGGGTCTGGGTCTACGATGTCTTTTCCAGTTCTTACTCGCTCCCAACTTGCAACAATTGTAGGCGTCTTGGAAATCAGACTTATGGCGCTTTGATAGTTGATCTCTTCCTCGCTGGTTCCTTTATCATCGTAGTATCCTGAAAGCGCCACAACAAATGCCTGCATCATGACCATCGGGTCGGCGTTTTTCTTCCAGTTTCTCATGTTTGACTGCATTTGTCTTGGCATGTCGCGTGCGATAATGAGTCGCTGCCGGAAATCCTCAAGCTCGGCCTTGGTTGGAAGGTCATCATTTAGGAGCAAATATGCCGTTTCTTCAAAGGTGGAGTTTTTTGTCAAATCCAAAATGTCATAGCCACGGTAAATCAGTTTACCGCGGTCGCCATCAATATCTGAAATTTTTGTGTCAGCAACCTCAATGTCTCGAAGTCCTATGTTTTTTGTCTCCAATTCGGTATTTTTGACTAAAATTCGACTATAAAGTTTTGCACTAATTTAGCAAATGGTCTAATCTGACAAAGCTTGCCACTATAGCCGCGTTTCTCGTTAAAAATTATGAGCCACGCAGAACGCGACTTTATCAAACAAGTAGATGACCTGATACTTGGGGCATCACCGCAAACTCTGATGAAGCTGGCAGAAATTGACAAAAAAACACAACTGGGTGGCACGACATTTTACGATGTTTATTCAACCCTCTCTGATGAGGACCGAAAACAAATTATGGTTGCAACAAGCGTCTCGAAAAAAGACTAGACTGCTTTTTGGTTTAAATAAGGACGTCCGCGAGTCCGAGTGTTGACTACAAAAAAAGCAAAAACTGTAAAATCAAAGAAAACAAAACTGATCTGCATTTCTCACATGGAGGACGCAGATGGAATAAGTGCTGCCGCACTAGTGCGCCAGGCATTTGGCGGAGATACCGTACTAGTTGATTATCCTGGAATGATGCATGCAATAGAAACCGTAGCAAAAGATGACAACCTAAAAACCCTCATAATATGTGATGTGGGTCTGGCAAAAAACAACCAAGAAAGATTTGTTGAGATTCTATCGGATCTCAGAAAAAAGAAAGTTACAGTTACCTATATCGATCACCATGACATTGATCCAGAGATTGTCAAAAAACTGCAAAAGGCCAAGGTCAAAATGATACACGATGTAAACGAGTGTACTACAGTCCAAGTCCATGATGCATACAAATCAAAGCTCTCGGATCACGCTTCATTCATAGCTGCATGCGCAGCAATAACTGATTATATGGAGGATAGGCCAAAAGGCGCTAATCTTTTGCAAATCTACGACAGGCAGTTTGCACTGATTTCTGCAACCGTTCTTACTTACAACATAGTTGGACACCAAAAAGACCCAGATTATCTACTTTATCTAGTAGAGATTCTTAGTGAATCAAAATATCCACACGAGATCCCAAACTCTTTTGAATTTGCACAAATCCAAGTCGAAAAGCTCGCAGGTATGATTGCCAAAGTCAAAAAATCGCTCAAGACAATGAAGAACCTTGGCTACATGGAAATCCTAGATGCCGGAGCGAGCGGCGCTGTGAATTTTGTCTTGGGGCTTTCTGGAAAAGACGTCGGCGTTGCATACAAGGAGCGAGTCGATCATGGGATTTACGCCGTATCAATCAGGGGTTCGAAATCATGTAAGATACATCTTGGCAGGCTAGTGAACTCACTTGCACAAGAGTTTGGTGGTTCCGGCGGTGGACACGACAAGGCATGCGGGGCTGTCATTCCAAAAGACAAAATTCTTGCATTTGTCAAAGAATTCAATTCGCGACTCAACCAAAAGTAATCTCTACTGTTGCATCGATTTCTACAGTGGAGTTTAGTGGGAGACTTGATACCCCAACTGCAATTCTAGAATGCTTTCCATTTTCCCCAAAGATCTCAAAGAAAAGATCAGATGCGGCATTGATGATTTTTGGGTGTTCTGCAAAATCTGGCGTTGAATTTACAAAGCCTGAGACGCGAACAATTTTGGTAATTTTGTCAAGGCTTCCAAGATTTGCTTTTAGCTGGGCCAAAATATTGATTGCACAAAGCCTGGCCGCCTTTTGAGCATCCTCGACTGATTTTTCGGTTGGCACTTTGCCAGTAAATACAACCTTCCCATCTTGCATTGGAATTTGTCCTGAGACAAATGCTAGGTTTCCTGAAATCACAATTGGGATGTACGAGCCTGCTGGTTTTGGGGGTGGGGGGAGCGTAATGTTTAATTGTTTTAATCTGTCCTCGATCATAGAAACCCTAATTGAGGCACGGTTATTATTTTTTTAAAAAAGGTGTATGCACTAATTTGTTATGTGCTGGTTGACTCCAAATCAATCTTGGATTTTATTTGATAATTTGACATAAGATACACGGAGAGGTCGGCTAGTTAGGTATATGCCGAGGATCTGAAAAATCCTTATCGGATGAACCTCCGGTTCGTGAGTTCAAATCTCACCCTCTCCGGGTTCTATGACTATTATTACAATCTATGGATTAAAAAGTTATGTTGTAAAAATATAATGGGTGTTTCTAATTACTAGTTGATTTTTAGGTGAATTAGCTCGCCTTTGTGCGAGTCGGAGCGATAAATTA
>JBQTHG010000015.1:0-20106 GCA_052390175.1 Nitrososphaerota archaeon
TGTTGTCAGTGTACTGCCTTTTACCATGAAAATGTTTTCGCCTGGAGCCTCGCTTACATTTGCGTGCAAGTCAAGCAAGATTGCTTCATCGTAGCCGTTGCGCTTGCATTCCTGCGTAGCCAAAATCGAATTTAGATAATTTCCACCCATCTTTGCAAGTGGAGGCGTAGTAGAATCGCTGAACTTTCTCCACGAAGAAATCCCTGCAGTAATCCCGTTTTTGTCAAATAGATCTCCAAATGGAAACATAAAGGCAGCCACATGCGTTGGCGCCGTTTCATTTACGTGCAGGTTTATCCCGTACTGCCCAACAAAATAAAACGGACGAATATAGCATGATTTTTTCATGTTGTTTTTTTTGCATAAATTAATCATGGCGTTTGCGATCTGCTCATCAGAATACTTGAGGGAAATTGAGTAAAACCGGCCAGACTGCCTAAACCTCTTGATGTGGTCTTGCAGCCGGAAAATATTCAGATTTTTTGAATTCCAATATGCACGCAGTCCTTCAAAAATTGATGTGCCATAATGAATTGCATGTGTTGTAATTGGGACTGTGGCCTTCTCAAGTGTTATGAACTTGCCATCAAACCAAACAAATCTTGAAACGTTGAGCTTCATAAAATTTCTGCAAATGTGGTATTAATCTATCTTGTCTTAAGTCCTGCTTTTGGAAACTTCATTCCAGCAATTCTTGTAGTCATGTCCTCAGCATTGGAATATCTCTTTACTGTGTCCCAGTTCTCTTCGATTATTTTTACTACCTCCGCTGGCACATCATCCTTCCAGTCAGTCTGTTTTCCCTGCGCCGAATCATACATCTTGTTTTTTACAGAAGAGGCCGAAATCTCCTTTCGCACGCCAATCTTTGGATTCAGTCTATATGCCCTGAGCATGAGGCCTTCGGTTTTGTCGCCAGTATATGTGTAGAACTCCTCGTTGATCCCTTGTATGATCTTGCTTCGTAGTTTCCAAGAGTAGGGGGACAATATTGGGGGGAAATATTTGAAAAATGGTGCATGAAATGTATAGTTTGAAGAAACCTCTACAGAATCTCCAAAAACCGAGGTAACCATCTTTTTTCTTATCTCAAAACCAAATGGGAAGCTTCGACTGTTTATCTCTACTCCGTTATTCAAAAAAACTACCGGCATGACTTTTACCTTGGCCTCTTTTTTCAGTTCATTGATTATTTCCACATGCGCATTTGTAACTGGGTTTAGATGTGCAAGATAAATTGCAACGGTCAAACATCTTGAGTAAATTCTTGTCCTATTTCAATGCTTGAAAAAATGGGGACGATGGGACTTGAACCCATGATCTCCAGCGCCCGAGGCTGGCAGTATACCAAGCTAACCTACGTCCCCAAAACTGAGACAAAACTATGCAATATTACTTTTGACTATCCGTATGATTCGAATTTGACTTCAAAGCTACCGTCAGGTCGCTTGTTTCGCTCAGTCACAAACTCCTTGGCACCAAGATAGTCAGTACACCCATCGATTGTGCCTTGCCATCCACAAATGTAAAATATTGTATTTTGTGGCGTGACTTTTTCGCCGATTAGTTGCTCTAATGGTGATGGCTCTCCATCTTTTGATCTAAGGAATGTTTCAACTCTTCCTGCTTGCCCGCTCCATGATCTGTTGAACCATTCTTGCGGTCGACTAATAGCTGCACGATATCTGAAATTCCACTTGTCACGCCCGCTATCAATGCTCTCCATTTCTAAATTAGTAAACAGTTCCTTGTAGCTTAGCTCATCTACATAGCTTGCGCCATGTAATACTATGATCTCTCTTTTATCGCCTATGTCATGTAAATGCTGAGCAAAACTAACAAAGGGTGCAATACCAGTTCCTCCCCCAAGACACACAATCCTCCTTTCGTCTTTTTCACCGCTTGGTAATTTGTCGTTAATTAGTAGTGCTGCGCCGGTTGGCTTGATCCATGTCAGCTCGTCCCCTTCCTTTGCATTGAAAAGCTGAGTTGTTAGTCTACCTGGAAGTGGTTTTCTGACCCATCGTATGACAAGCTCAACGAATTTTTTATTTTCTGGATGGGACGCAATTGAATATGCTCTTCTGATCACTTTACCCTCGCTTGGTACATTCATTCCAATTGTGATGAATTGGCCGGCCTTGTATTCTGGAACAATTCCATCGTTTGGAACTAGTCTGAAAATTGCCAAGTCTTCTTTTAATAATTGAATGTAAGTTAGTGTCGCGCTGTTTTCTACTACCACATACAAGCCTCTCGAACGACGGATAAATATTTTATGATGTATGTATAACAAAATTTCTTGTTTTCAGCTAAACGTTAATAATCAATCCAAAAACTTGAAAGACGATCAGATTTTTACTCTGATTCTGTGGGCCGGTCGTCTAGACTGGTAGGATACGCCCTTGGCATGGGTGAGATCGAGGGTTCAAATCCCTCCCGGTCCACTTTTTATAAATTGTTTTTCGCGAGAACTATGAGGTTATTGATTTCAGGATCATTTTCTTTGGAAAACTCTTCTAGTTTTGCAAGAAGGCTTACATCCCTAACATCGATTGCTGACTTGATGGCGCTTTTTTTGACCTCAATGTTGGGGTCATCAAGACACTTTCGTATGGCAAGATGCGCCTCGCTCGCTTTTAGGTATCCAAGGGCTCCAACTGCACAAGACCTGACCATGGCGCTTTCATCACGTGTCAACTGGATGATTTCTGAGATTGCCTTTTTGTCGTTTCTGTTTGCCAAAACAAGTACAGAATATCCTCTAACGTTTTTGCTTTGGTTCTTCAGGTTTTCAATGAGAATATCTGAAATGTCGTTTTCATTTAGCACAAGTGAACTGAATGCCTCGCCTCTAACTTCTATATCTGCATCATCAAGCCCCAAAACCATAAGTGAAATTATTTCTGCATCGTCAGAGTCAGACAAGGATTCAAACAGCCTGATCTTTTGTTCTTTTGAGCCCGAGTCAATGATTTTTTTAATTTGCCCAAATTCGGTCATTTTTACCTAATAGTTATACTTTAGTTAATAAGAAATTTTTGAAATTTATCGTTAATTTTCGTTTTAGATTTAAATTATCCATATATAGTTGTCAGTACATGTCCGAAAACAGAGACGTAATCTTCATTGGTAAGAAACCTTTGATGGCGTATGTTACATCTACGCTAATTCAATTGGCTAACTTGCCTACAGTGCATATCAAAGCCAGAGGACTCAGCATTGGACGTGCAGTAGATGTTGCACAAATCATCTCAAGAAAAACAGAAAATGCTGGATATTCCATTGGTGAAATAAGGATAGGTTCAGAACAACTAGAGTCACAAGACGGAAAAACAAGAAACGTATCCACAATAGAGATCGAAGTAAAGAGAAAGACTACTTAGATAGCTCTTTACTTGAACTTTTTTATTTTATCATCTTTTGTAGCGACGCTCAAGCTGCCTGAATTTAGATAGCTCTACAATTTCATTGAACTCATCAAAGCTTACCACGTTTTTCCCAAGTCTGGCAGTAGTGCCTGATTTTTTTAGCTCCTTTAGGATTTGGAGTGAAGCGTAGGTATTGGCATAAAGGACTGAGAGTGGATATAGGATTATCTTAAAGCCCATTCTGTGGAGTTCTTTTGCTGATCTGATTGGAGTCGCACCACCCTCGATCATGTTTGCAACAAGTGGCGCATTAATCGACTTGCCAATCTTTCTCATTTCGTCAATGGATTTGGGGGCTTCTACAAAAACTGCGTCTGCGCCTATCTTCCTGTAATATTTGGCGCGCTCAATTGCCTCATCAAGTCCTCTTGTGGCCCTGGCATCGGTTCGTGCAACTATGATGAAGTCTTTGTTCTTTTTTGCATCGACTGCGGCCTGGAGTTTTTCTGCATATTCCTCTTTTTCGATTACCTCCTTTCCAGCCATGTGTCCGCATCTTTTTGGCCATCTTTGGTCTTCTAAGAAGATGCCAGAAGCTCCAGCTGCTTGCAACTCATTTACAAGCTTCCAAACACTTAGTGCGTTTCCATAACCTGTATCGGAATCAACTATTACTGGAACCGAAACTGACCTGCAAATACGTCTGGCGTTTTCAAGGGTTTCAGATGATCCAACGAACCCATAATCCGGCATTCCAAACAAGGTAGCCGATGTCCCATAGCCTGTCTGAAACATTGCCTCAAATCCGACCTTTTGCGCAATTTTTGCGCCAATTGCGTCATAGACACCTGGAATTACAAGAGGTTTTGAAGGATCGTTGATTAACTTCTTTAGGGTCTTCAACAAAAAAGATGGCTGACTTTGATATTTATGAATAGCTCTACAACCGATCCGTATTTGTAGCGTCAAGCTACGTAGAGATCCTTACTCTACATAGGATTTAATTATGTCCAGTCTTGATTTCAAACCAATGACAAAGGTATTACTTCAATTACTAATTGTAGCAGGCATATTGTCTTCATCTACAATATTCACAACTAACGTGCATGCGGAAATCTGTGACATAAATTGTGAAGCACCAACATTGGGCGTAATAAATAATGGACAAAGAATAGTCGATAATGGACTTATTATCAATGGCAGGGTGTTTACTGTAGAGGAACACATTCAAACAATCCCAACGATGACATTCAACACAGGAAACACGGCAAAAGTAAAACTTGAGGTTTATGAGGCCGGCGGTATTGGTTCAATAGCACATGTCTCTATTGCCATATCTAATTATCAAGACGACAAAAATCGAAACGACATGGCAAGCATCTCGCTTGACCGAGACTTTACAGGAGAACAAACCGTAGATGTGATGGATTCTGATGGTCTTTTAAAGGACGTCACTGCAAAAACAACACAAATCGATGCGTTTCGCACCATGGTGGAATTCTCCTTTAAGGTAGTAAAACCATTTGACACATCCGCCTTAATTGTACAAATGTGGGATACAGAGCGAAGTTTAAGAACAAACGTCTTTCTTGATGCTGTAACAGCAACAGGTGACGAAATAATTGATTATGTTCCAGCACCCCAAAGCACAGTTCCTGCTCCATTAAAGCAAGTTGAAAGCGGAGTTGCCCCAGAAAACGTAGAATGTAAAGAAGGATTAGAGCTAGTCATTCGCACAACAGGTGCACCGGCATGTGTCTATCCATTCAATGCAGAAATACTTCGAAGCTGGGGATTGGTTGCCTAAACAAGGCGATTTTCAAATCATTTTCTTTTTTTAATTTTCAGTAACAGACTTAGTCTATTTTGATTTCTTTTCCTTGTCTTGCTTCTTGTTTATCTAATTTATCAAGCTCGGACTGGAGAAATTTGCGGTATTTTTGCACTTCATCTCTTGTCATCTTTGAGACGTTTGAACTAAGGAGCGTGCCGATCATGTTCATTCTTTCTATTAGATCCATTACGACGAACCGTCCAACATTTTTGACTTTTATTAATACCTCTAGTTGGTTTTTTATTATCTTGTTAATTGACTCCAGGTCGTCTGCGGTGGATCGGCCTTTTTTTGTTATCTGATACTTTCCGTCCTTTGTCTCTTCGATCAGGCCCTCGTCTAGTAATCTCCCAAGGAGTGGATAAATGAGCCCTGGTGATGGTTTCCACTTTCCTTCGCTTTGCTCAGTTGCAGCATCGATGATCTCCTTACCTGTGTGCGGTTTTGTTGCAAGCAATTCCAGGATGTAATACCTTGAAAATCCTCGCGGAATGGAGCTGCCGACTCGCTGGAACCACTCAGTTACCATCACTAGCGATATCACTAGCGATAAATATAAGGCTTGTGCGCAGCCTGAGATCTATTCAACACATATTTATCCGATTTTAGAAGTCCATGATAGCAAATGGTTGATTCTATAGAATATGATTTGCTTATAGTCGGATCCGGCCTTGCAGGTTTGCGGGCAGCAATAGAGGCCGCAAAAACAAGCCCATCACTCAAAGTTGCAGTGATATCAAAGGTCCAAGTAATGCGTTCACACTCTGTTTCTGCAGAGGGGGGCACAGCTGCAGTGTTGTTTGAGGAAGACGGCGATAGCATCGAGTCCCACATTTATGATACTGTCAAAGGCAGCGACTTTTTGGCAGACCAAGATGTTGCAGAATTATTATGCAAGGAAATGCCAAAGCAGGTATACCAGCTTGAACACTGGGGAATGCCGTGGTCCAGAAAAAAGGATGGAAGAATTGATCAAAGGCATTTTGGTGGATACAGCTACCCACGTGCAACATATGCATCAGACAAGGTCGGCTTTTTTGAGATGCAAACCCTCTATGACACATGCCAAAAATTTGATAACATTACATTCCTCAACGAGTGGTTTGTCACATCTATAATTCATGATGGCCAACAATTCATGGGAGTCACGGCAATCGAGCTATCAAGTGGAACGTTTTATGCAATAAAGGCAAAATCGCTGATAATTGCAACTGGCGGGGCAGGAAGAATTTACAGCTTTTCGACTTATGCGTTTTCATCTACTCCAGACGGACTGGATATGGCGTACAGGGCAGGCCTTGCCTTAAAGGACATGGAGTTTGTACAGTTTCATCCAACCGGAATCTTACCATCTGGCATTTTGATCACAGAGGCAGCAAGAGGGGAGGGAGGATATCTCTTAAACAAGGACGGCGAGCGATTCATGAAAAAATACGCCCCAAGCAAGATGGAGCTTGCACCCCGCGACATCGTATCTCGTTCCATAATGAGTGAAATCATGGAGGGCCGCGGCTTCAAGCACGAAACAGGCGTGGATTGCATGAAGCTAGACCTCAGACACGTGGGCGATGCAGTAATTCGAGAGAAACTCGGGGCGATCCGCGAAATCAGCATCAAGTTTTCTGGGATAGATCCAGCTCAAGAACCACTTGACATAAGACCGGTATGTCATTACATGATGGGCGGAATTCACACGAACATCGACGGTGCGACTGAGCTCAAAGGGGTCTGGGCTGCGGGAGAGGCAGCGTGTAACAGCACACATGGGGCTAACCGACTTGGGGCAAACTCTACTTCGGAATGCATTGTCTGGGGAAAGCTCACAGGACAGCTTGCAGCACAACACGCGCTAAACGCAAAGATGCCATCCCAGTTTCCGCACCACCTAGTGACACTAGAGGAAAAAAGAATCTACGATGAAATCTTTAGAGGCCAAGGCCAGTACAATCCATACGAAGTAAGACAGGAGCTAACCGACACGATGAACGACAAGGCGTACGTGTATAGAACAGAGACCGATCTCGTCGAAGGACTCAAGAAACTTCGAGAGCTTAGAGCAAACACTTGGAAACACGTGGATGACAAGGCAAAAGAATTCAACACAAACTTTACCAACGTTATGGAGCTCGACTCGATGTTCCGAGTTGCAGAGACTGTGCTGCTTGGAGCAATAAACAGAAAAGAGTCACGCGGTGCGCACGCAAGAATCGATTATCCTCATAGGGATGATACAAACTTTTTACACCACACACTCGCTTATTATGATCCAAAGGAACCAATAATGAAAAAGCACCCAGTAACCATAACTAGGTATCAACCAGTGGAGCGAAAGTACTAGGATGAAACGAAACGAAAACAACGAAGGAATCAAAGGGATGGCAAACCCAGGCCGATATGGAATAGAACGTGTTGCATATTGGCTTATGAGAATAACCGGCCTTGGGCTCCTGGCGTATCTGATTGGGCACATTTACGAGACAAGCTCCATTCTAAGCGGAAAAGAGGTATGGAACAAAATGCTGGAGCTTACCCAGACAACAGAAGGCCACATCTTTCTGACCATAGTGATTGGAATGTGTGTATTTCATACCGCAAACGGAATTCGCGTAATGCTTGGACATGGAGGCATTGGAGTTGGAAAGCCAGCCAGGCCTGACTACCCATACATTCCGGCATCCCAAAACATGAGACACAAGCTTTGCATTTATGCATCAATAGGCCTTGCGGCACTGGCAATGATGTACGGGCTTTCCGTACTGTTTGGAGAATAAAATGCGCGAAAGCATAATCATGAAAGTTCACTACGGTACTGCACTTGGGGCAGTGGTGCTTGTCGCGGTACACATCTTGTTTCGACTTACAATGGACTTTAGCGAGTCGCTGCAATATGAAAATGTAATAGCCAACTACCAATTCGTGCCATATGCCATACTGCTTGAGCTGATCTTGATACTGCTGTCGGTTCACGGATTTAACGGACTGCGTGTCATACTTTTGGAGCTAAAACAGGGAAGATCCTATGAAAAGGCGGTAACGTATGGCTGCCTTGCAGCGATGGCAGTGCTGATTGCATATGGTTCAAGAACTATATTGATGGCAAGCATGGGGATGACCTAGATGAGTGAGGCCACGCAAATCGCAGAGGAAAAACCTTCTGGCGAGTCCATTTCGTCATCAAAAACCATCACACTAAGAATAGCAAAATTCAACCCGGAACACGACTCGAATTCGCAATTTGTGGACTTTAAGATACAATATGAGGGATGGACCACGGTTTTAGATGCTATCTTGGATGTCAAAAAACACCTTGACCATTCCGTTGCGGTGCGTTATTCATGCAGGCAGGCCTCTTGTGGCTCTTGCGGAATGAAGATAAACGGAAGGCCAAGACTTGCGTGCTTTACAAAAATATCTGAGCTAAACTCAGACGTTATCACAGTTGAGCCGATGAACAACTTTCCAATTGTAAGGGACTTGGTTGTGAATTTTGAGCGAATGTTTGCAAATCACAAAAAAATGCAGCCTTTTGTGATTAGAGAAGATTCCGAAGTCACTTCTTCAAGCACAAAAGAATTCATCCAAAGCCCAGAACAGCTAGAGGAATACATCCAGTTTGCAAACTGCATCAAGTGTGGTCTTTGCAACTCGGCATGTCCTACCATGGCAACCGACTCGTCATTTTTGGGACCGCAAGCGCTCGGGCAAGCATACAGGTATGTCGCGGACAATCGCGACAAGGGCAAGAATACAAGACTCAAGATAATTGACGAATCCCACGGAATTTGGAGATGCCATTTTGCAGGTTCTTGCAGCCAAGTCTGTCCAAAGGGAGTAGACCCGGCTATGGGAATACAGTTGCTAAGGGGCTATTTGTTAGGATTTAGAAAATAACTCTAGGTTGGCTTTTTCGGATTAGGACTGTTATTTACTTGGTTGTTGATTGCCTCTGCCATAAAGTGATTTGATACATTCACCTTCACATCGTCGATGCCGTCAAGCTTTAGGAGATGATCATGAACGTCCTGACAAATTTTGAAACCAAAGACTGCAGGACAAAACGGGCTCGTCAAATGCAAATCAACTTTTACTGCGGAGCCCTCAATGTCGACATTGTCTACAAGCTCAAGGTCGGTAATCGACGTGTTTATTTCAGGATCTACAATTCCGGATAGCTCATCAAAGATTTTTCTCCTCAATTCCTGCAAATCCTGAGTCATAAACAGCAAATCGTTTATGCTATATATAAAAGCATTATAATTCTAGTTTGATGTACCGATCCCGTCTTGGCAAAAACCTAGACAAACACACACTTGATTATGTTTCATCAATATCAGATGATTCTGAAATTGCCATTTATGATATCGTCGGGAGTCAGGCGCATGCGATTATGCTTTATGAAAACAAAATTCTGAACAAAACCGAAGTTAAAAAAATTTTGCAGGCACTAGAGAAATTAAAAAACCAAAGTTTTCATACAAACTCTTCTGCCGAAGACATCCATGAGCTAATCGAATCTCTAGTAATAAAAAAAATCGGACATAGTGTTGGTGGAAAAATGCACACTGCAAGGTCTCGAAACGATCAGGTAGCGCTAGACCTTCGGATGAAAATTCGTGACGACATCAACGTAATCTGTGACTGCATTTTGGATCTGGTGGAAACGCTGATCATGCTTTCGCAAAAACACACAAGTACCACGATGCCACTCTATACACACCTGCAACACGCACAAATTGGAACGTTTTCACACTATTTGCTATCACATGCAGATGTTTTGTTTAGGGATTTTGAGAGGCTTTATGGGACCTTTGAGAGGGTGAATCATTCCCCACTTGGGGCAGGACCGGTGGGCGGGACGAGCCTTCCAATAAATCGAAGCAGTACTGCAAAAATGCTCGGCTTTAAGCAAATTGTAGAAAATTCCATTGATGCCACGAGCAGCCGCGACGTTGTAGCAGAATTTGTCAGCACTGTTTCAATCTTGATGACAAATCTCAGCCGAATAGCAGAGGACTTGGTTATTTGGTCCACTGCAGAGTTTTCATTTGTCGAGCTTTCAGACCAGTTTTCCTCTCCATCGAGTGTCATGCCTCAAAAGAAAAACCCCGACATCTTGGAGCTTACCCGTGGCAAGACTGCACGTGTGATTGGCAACCTGGTTGCAGTTTTGTCAAATCTCAAAGGGCTCGCGTCTGGTTACGGCAGGGATCTGCAAGAAATTAAGCCTGCTGTCTTTTCCAGCTCAAAAATAGCAATATCTGCCTTGGTGATTCTTAACTCAATGTTTGCCACGCTAAAGATAAACAAGGAAAAAATAAAACAAGCGGCCGATTCGGGATATCTTACAGCGCTTGACATCGCAGAGTCCTTGGTAAAGCAAGGACTGCCATTTAGGACTGCACACAAAATAGTCGGAAACTTAGTTCATACGGCACATAAATCCAAAAAACCTCTTTCCACTCTTACACTATCAGACATTGGCAAGGAAGTAAAAGAATTTGAGGCCAAAAAACTCCTCAAGATAATCTCCTCCATTAATGCCGAGTCCTCGCTGAAAAACAGGTCATCTGTGGGCTCTGCTGGCACCTCCCAACAAAAACGGATGATTGCAAGCAGGAATGCAAAGATCCGACAGTATCGGGCAAACATGAAGAAAAGGACTGCTGGAATCTCTTCTGATATTGAAGGATTGTCTCGTAAAGTACAAGCCTTGACGAAATAATTTAGTGGCGGGTTCGCGGGGATTCGGACCCCGGACAGCCGGATTAAAAGTCCGGTACTCTACCTGGCTGAGCTACGAACCCTCTCGGAATTCTGCCATTCGTGTATAATTTAGTCTTTTACTCACAAGCTGCCATTTGTGAAACTTTAAAAAAGGAAGTTCAATCATCAACACTTACCGCCCTTGTAGTATAGCCCGGTCTAGAATTCGGCCCTGTCACGGCTGAGACGCGAGTTCAAATCCCGCCAAGGGCGCTTATAATTTTATTTGATTTTTAATTTCAGAAAGGATTTCTTGGCTCGCGGCTGCAATGAATGAAAGCCTTGTCTCGTATTCAAGATCAGAGTCAAGTGGTTTGAGGTTCTGATCCAAAATGATTCCGTCTGCTTCTTTGGCAATGATGTATCCTGCAGCCATGTCTGTTACTCGAATTTTATCCCTCAAGTCGATATAGATGTCAATTAAACCGCGGGCAAAGAGCGCAAGCTCTAGCGCGTTTGCGCCAAGATGCCTTGAGTGGTTAGAGTTCTCAAAGATTGGCTGTATTTTCTTTACAAGCTCAGGCGTTGCACCAGAGACGTTTATCCCAACTATTTTGTAGACTGGCTTTTGCTTGTGAACCTGGATTTTCTTCTCATTCAAAAATGCCCCACTCCCTTTAGTTGCCCAGTACATGTCTCCATTTGAAAGATCAGTCACAACGCCATCAGTAATCGAGCTAAGCTTGTTTTGTGTTGCAAATGCCAAAGAGCAACAAAAAAACGGAATACCTCGCACGGCATTTGCAGAGCCGTCTATTGCATCCATTACCACAAATCCTTTTGGATTTTGTGATAGCCCCACCCTACCGCATTCTTCTCCTAAAACTATGCACTCGAAATTGACTTTTTTTAGATAATCCAAAACTGTTTTCTCCGCAACAATGTCGATTTTGCGAGAAATGTCTCCACCCGCGCCGCGGCCATGATCCTCTGCAGCCTCAATAGTTCCTGCCAGATCTTTTACGTTCTCATATACTTGCCGTGACGCTTCTTTGAGTATGTCGATTACTTGCATTATACGTCCTTGATTATTTTCGTAATTTAAGTCAAGAATTCTTGAAGAGATAAATAACAAGAAAAAGAGTTTGCCACTGTGAGCAGCAAAGACCAGTCCGTTGTATCAAAAGAAGCACTCATGTCGACAAAGGCTGGAAAACAAATCCTAAAGCAAGGACTGTTCAAATCAAAGGGCTTCAAGCTTTTCAGCCAGTACAAAGAGGAGGCAGAATCAGAATTTCCAAAATTTGCGGAAAGGTTCACAGACGATCTTCTCAGAGAAATAAAATCCGATCCCTCCCCATCAGAAACGCAAAAAGAGTTTGCCAAAGAAGTTGGCTCTAGCGAAATAATTCTAGAAGACTCACAAATCCCTGCAATAAGGTCAAAGCTTGAAGATCGCAATATGCTAAAGGACAGGGTTTTGAGAATTCTTAATTCTAACTTTGTAAAGATGACGTTGCCTGTATTTTGTGCCCTTTATGACGCGGCAGCCGACTATTCCGGAAACAAAAGCGCACAAATGCGCCAGGACATGGTTGACGGACACATCATAGCAATTGATCTGAGCGAGCCTATGGACAGGATAGTGGACAAGGATGAAGACTTGGAGTATTTGGACGATTACAAGCTCATGAATCCTTACATTTTGAGGCTTGCTCGCGCAAAAATCGCAAGCGGGGGAGAACATGTCTTGGCAGAATTTGAGGAAGGCTTCAAGGATGCAAGAGTTGGGCAATACATAGACACCAAGCTCAAAACAACTCCGACAAAAATCACAGAAGAACAGATGAACCAGTGCTACAAAAAATACCGCGCAGTGATGGGGACTGCAGGCAGAAACATGGCGCTTGGCAAAAACCCGCTCGGTGAGATATTCTATCTGGGCATGGCAAGGGCGGCAGAATCTGTTGGGTGTGGAAACGAAATCGAAGACGCCATAAAAAACAAGTTTGTCAAAATACCTTCTTGGCCACTTTATTACTCGCTTTTGACAGGAGATGTCAGAAAGGGATTTGAATTTACAATGAAAAAAAGCGAACTGTATCTTAGCGATGCGCGAGTTGCACTGGAACTGCTTCCAAAGGAGTTTTCCCATAGGGAATTTCTAGAGTTTTTGTTCTTGACAGTTGAGCACTACAACCAGTACTGGTATAATCAGCTAGACAAGGTTAATCTGTGGTCAGAGTTTTCCTCGAAGCTTCCAAGGTGAGAAAGAAATGATGTGGTCTGAAAAACATAGGCCAAAAAAAATTATAGACATGGTAGGAAACGAGGAGGCCCGCAAGTCATTTGTAGACTGGCTTGTAAAATGGAAAAAGGGGGCAAAGCCGGTACTCCTTATCGGGCCACCTGGGATAGGTAAGACAACAATAGCGCAGCTTGCAGCAAAAGAATTCAACTATGATCTAATCGGCCTCAATGCAAGCGATGTCAGAAACAAGGCAAACATTGAAGAAATCCTGAGCCCGCTTTTGGGAAACACAAGCCTTCTTGGTAGGCCAATGATCTTCATTGACGAAGTAGATGGGATTCACGGGCGTGCAGACTTTGGAGGAACCGAAGCGCTCTTGAAAATTCTCAAAGAGCCAACCATTCCGATAATCTTGGCCGCAAATTCAGACCAGTCAGACAAGATGAAAAATATCAAAAAAGCAACAAAGCCATTATACCTAAAGCCGCTTCCCCCAAGACTGCTCGGCCTTTATTTGCACAAGGTTCTGCAAGAAGAAGGCGCAAAGATTGGACCTGGCTCCACAATCAAAATAATTGTGGAATGCAGGGGCGACATTAGATCACTCCTCAACATGGCACAAGCACAGCTTGGCGGCTTTGATCCGCCAACAGAAAAATCTTTTGAGCATCTAGATGTTGAGGCGGGAGTCAACGCTTTCTTTAAGGCAAAATCGGAAGAAGAGGCGCGAGTCGTGCTATATTCTTTGAGAATCGATCCGAGGGAAAAAATCAACGCGTTTTATTCCAGCATTGTAACAAGCAATGTATCAGCTACGAGCCTTGCAAAAATGCTAGACGTAATATCAGAAGCAGATGTTCTGTATGGAAAAATAATGAGGACGCAGGAATGGAGACTGCTTAGATATCTTGACAACATACTGCTCAAGCTTTATGAGGAAAACGCACAAGTACAATTTTCCCAATACAATTTGTCGTGGCCTCTTCTAAACCGACTGCGATGGGACGGCAAGGCAATCAAGGCGCTGTCTGCACAGCTTGCAAAAAGATTTCATGTTTCACAAAGCACAATTGCAACATTTTATCTGCCGTACATTTTGTTTTGTATCAAAAACAAAAAACTTGAGCTGGAACTGGGCCCAGAATACACGGAAATCATTCAAAAGGAAATTGAGCTGCTAAAATGAGCTGGCGCAAAATCCCCATGAAGTTTCCTGGCACATGCATCGTATGCAACGAGAAAATCGAGATAAATGAGATTGGGCTTTGGGCAAAGGGACTTGGGGTCAAGCATGAAAGATGCACAAGTCAAGAAATAAAGGAGCTGAAATGCATAATCTGTGGTGGGCCTGCAGGCTGTCCAAAATGCGAATTTGCAGACGATTGTGACAGGGAACTGGTATCAGAATTTTGCATCTGCAAAAAATGTGGCGAATCAAAGGATTCGTTTGCAGACTATCAGAGGGCAGTACAAAAAAACTTTCCATTGCTAAACCTCAAACAATAGGCTGAAATTGTGCTGATAAAAATCGGCTCTTGTGAAGGCGCTAGTATACGAAGAATACGCACCAAATGATGATTTTAGGAAAATTCTCAAGCTAAAAGAAGTCCCAGATCCAAAGCCAAAGTCAAATGAGGTCGTATTCAAAGTAAAGTTTGCAGGCCTCAATTACGATGACATCTGGGGAATGCGAGGAAAGCCAATACAGATTCCAATGCCACACATTTCTGGAACAGATGCTGCAGGAGAGGTAGTCGCTGTCGGCCAAGACGTGGTAAACATCAAAGTTGGAGACAGGGTAGTATCACACGGAAACATCTCGTGCCGTGTTTGCAGGGCCTGCACTGCTGGCAGAGAATATGATTGTCGAAATCGCAAGGTCTGGGGATTTCAGACAGGGCCGCTGTGGGGTGGATACTGTGAGATGACTCATCTGCCCGAAGTAAATGTTGTAAAAATTCCGGACAATGTCAGCTATGAGGAAGCTGCCGCGGCATCAATGGTAATGATGACTGCATGGCATATGCTGGTTGGCCGTGCAAAAATCAAACCAGGACAGATTGTTTTGGTAATGGGGGGCGGTTCTGGGATGGGAACGTTTGGAATCCAAATCGCAAAGATGTTTGGCTGCGATGTAATTACTACTGCGAGTCCTGACAAGCTTGAACGGTGCTTGGGCCTTGGAGCAGACTATGCGGTGGATCACAGAAAAGATGACTGGCACAAAGAGGTATTTGCAATATCCAAGGAGCTGGCAAAAAAGAAAAACCAAGCGCCAGGCATTGATGTGATTTATGAGCACATTGGAGGCTCGCACTGGAACAAGGAGCTGTCCTTGCTAAAATACGGCTCGACATTAGTCACCACAGGGGCGACAACTGGATACGATGTTCAAACCGATCTCAGACACATATTCTTCAAGGGAACCAACATCTTGGGCTCAACTCAGGGAACAAGGGCGGAGCTTGAAGATGCATTCCATTGGATGTCAAGAGGAAAAATCCGCTCTATTGTTGACTCGATTTACACATTTGAAAACGCAGTAGAGGCCCACACAAAAATGCTCAAAGGAAATGTATTTGGCAAAATTCTAATGAAACCGTACTAGTTGGCAAGCCTGGAATTTTACTGGTGGACAATAATGAGATTGACTGACAAAAAGACACAAACCGAAGCAAAAAACGAAGAAACATAGGAAATGACCCAAAACCAATTCCTACAATGACCTAAAGACTCATTGTCTGTATGAGAACTTGCACATTGGAACGCAGTCTTTAGAACTGCAAAAGGCGGACAGGATAAGATTTAGAGAATGAACAATTCTAAAATTAATATATCCTGCACTGTGGTCACTTGTTACGGGGCCATATGCATTCTGACAAAATTGAAAAATTTTTGGACAAACAAAAGACAGCCCTTACCGCTGGTGGGCAAGATAGAATTGTAGCCCAGCATGAAAAAGGAAAGCTAACTGCAAGAGAAAGAATCAATCTGCTCTTGGACGAATCGAGTTTTACAGAGATTGATGCGATGGTTACACATCATTATTATGAATACGACATGCAAAAGAAAAAGTTCTACACTGATGGCGTAATAACGGGCTATGGAACCATCAGCGGAAGACAAGTCTTTGTCTTTGCGTATGATTTTACAGTTTTAGGCGGAACGCTAAGCCAAATGGGCGCAAAGAAAATTACAAAGATGATGGATCATGCTGTGCGCACTGGATGCCCAATAATTGGTATAGCTGACTCTGGCGGAGCAAGAATCCAGGAGGGAATTCTAAGCCTTGATGGATTTGCCGACATTTTCTATCACAACGAACTGGCATCAGGAGTGGTCCCGCAAATCACTGCAAGTATAGGGCCGTCTGCAGGTGGTGCGGTATATTCTCCGGCAATGACTGACTTTGTAATAATGGTTGAAAAGGCAGGAACCATGTATGTCACAGGTCCAGAAGTAGTAAAAACAGTTCTCGGCGAAGAAGTCTCATTTGAGGATCTTGGCGGGGCAATGACGCATGGAACAAAAAGCGGCGTTGCGCACTTTGTTGCAAAAAACGAGTATGACTGCTTTGATAAGATCAAAACCTTGCTCTCATACATACCATCAAACAACACAGAAGAACCACCAATGGTTGAAAACGATGACGATCCAAACAGGCTAGATCATAACCTCATAAACAAAATTCCGGAAAACTCGCTTCAGCCATACGACATGAAAGAAATCATTTTATCTATAGTTGACAATCGCCAATTCTTTGAAGTCCATGAATTGTTTGCACCAAATGTGGTTGTGGGATTTGCAAGAATGCACGGAAGAACCGTGGGAATTGTTGCAAACCAGCCGTTATATCTGGCAGGTGCACTTGATATCGACTCTTCAAACAAGGCTTCGCGATTCATCAGATACTGTGACTGCTTTAACATTCCAATTATCACACTGGTTGACACTCCAGGGTATATGCCTGGCACAAACCAAGAACATAACGGAATAATCAGACATGGCAGCAAACTTTTGTATTCTTACTGCGAGGCAACGGTTCCAAAAATAACACTCGTAATTGGCAAGGCATATGGTGGTGCATACATCGCAATGGGAAGCAAAAATCTTCGAACCGACATTAACTATGCGTGGCCAACTGCTCAGATTGCAGTCTTGGGCTCAGAGGCCGCAGTCAAAATCATGAACAAAAAAGACCTTGACAATGCCAAAAACCCAGACGAGCTCAAAAAGCAACTTACAGCAGAGTTCAACGAAAAGTTTGCAAACCCATACGTTGCTGCATCAAACGGCTCTGTCGATACAGTAATTGATCCCGCTCAGACAAGACCTATGCTAATCAAGGCACTTGAAATGCTTGCAAACAAGCGCGACAAACAACTTCCACGAAAACACGGAAACATTAACCTGTGACTGGTATGATAGGCAAGGTTCTCATCGCAAACAGAGGAGAGATTGCACTCCGTGTCATAAAAACATGCAAGGCACTTGGCATCAAGACGGTTGCAGTGTATTCTGATGAGGATGTAAACTCACTCCATGTAAAACAAGCAACAGAGTCCTACCACATAGGTGAGGCAGCGCCTGCAAAAAGTTATCTAAATCAAGAAAAAATCATGGAAGTTATTCTCGCGTCTGGTGCAGATGCGGTCCATCCGGGATATGGGTTCCTTTCTGAAAACTCTGACTTTGCAAAACTGTGCGAAGATAACAAGATCAATTTCATTGGACCGTCTTCTGCATCCATGGATCTTTGTGGCGATAAGATGCGTTGCAAAGCTGCCATGCTAAAAGCCAAAGTTCCCACAGTGCCTGGAAGTCCGGATCTTGTAAACGATGCTGAAGAAGCTTTAGGCATTGCAAACAAAATTGGATACCCTGTTTTACTAAAATCAGTTTATGGTGGAGGTGGACGCGGAATCAGGCTAGTAAACAATGACAAGGAGTTGCGTGAGGCATATGGAACCGTAACAGGCGAATCAATAGCAGCATTTGGCAAATCCGCAATACTTGTTGAAAAATTTCTTGAGAAAATCCGCCACATCGAATACCAGCTGGCGCGAGACAAGCATGATAACACAGTTCACATATTTGAAAGAGAATGCTCGATTCAAAGACGTAACCAAAAGCTCATCGAACAAACCCCCTCGCCAGTAGTTGATCAAAAAACAAGAGACAGAATTGGAGAACTAGTTGTCAGTGCAGCCAAAGCAGTAGACTATACCAATCTTGGAACAGCGGAATTTCTTAGGGCGGATAACGGAGAGTTTTATTTCATTGAAATTAATGCTAGGTTGCAAGTAGAGCACCCGATCACGGAGTTTGTTTCTGGATTAGACCTTGTAAAGCTACAAATCGACATTGCAAACGGGGAGCCAATTCCATTCAAACAAAAAGATCTGAAAATGAATGGTTATGCAATTGAATGCAGAATAAATGCAGAAGACACGTTTTTGGACTTTGCTCCATCCACGGGGCATGTACCAGATGTCACAATACCGTCTGGGCCGGGAGTTCGTTGTGATACCTACCTGTACCCTGGGTGTACAGTTTCACCATTTTATGATTCTCTTATGGCAAAACTGGTTACATGGGGACAGAACTTTGAAGAATCAAGACTCCGAATGCTTAACGCACTAAATGATTTCTACATTCAAGGCGTTGAGACCTCGATTCCTCTATACAAAACAATTCTGAAAACAGAAGAATACAAGAAAGGCGATCTTTCAACAGACTTTTTGAAAAGATATGGCATTATTGAGAAATTAACTGAGGACATCAAAAAAGAGCGCACAGAAAAACAAGACGCTGCAGTCGCAGCAGCAGTGATTTACTCTGAATACTTTAGGAGCAAAGTCCAGTCTTCGGCAGGACACAATTCTAGGTGGAAGAGTCACATGGATAGACGATAATCATGGAATACAAGTTACAAGACATAGAGCGTGCATTCAACGGCCAAGTCCTCCAAAAGACTGGAAAATCCGAGTATGTCATAAAAATCAACGACACAGAGCACAGCCTCAAAGTTCTAAACATGACTGCAAGGGAAGTCGAGTTTGTCTTGGATCAAAAATATCACACAGTCAAGTATCTTGAGACAGGAACTGCAGAGATGAAGATGGTAGTGGATGGCACACCGTTTGTCGTAAACATGCACCATAAGCTAAGTGAAATCGTATACAAAAACACTGGCGGCGGCGACAGCGTAAATGCTCAGATTAACCTTCACAGCCAAATTCCAGGAAAGGTCGTCACAATCAATGTCAACGAGGGAGACAGCGTCAAAAAAGGTGATGTGGTGTGTGTCTTGGAATCGATGAAGATGCAAGTATCAGTCAAGTCCCACAAGGACGGAGTCGTCAAAAAAATTAGGATCAAAGGCGGGGCGTCGGTTGCAAAAAACGATGTTCTAGCAGAAATTGAATAAAAGAAAAATCTAGTTTCCTTTCTTTAGGAAATCAATTATCTCTTGGTAGTTTGGCTCGACTAGCGGATTGTCTGAGACCCATTTGTACACGATGGTTCCGTTTTCGTTTACTATGAAGATAGAGCGCTTTGCAGCGTCATAGCCTTTTACGTGTAAAAGGTCTGGCATCAGGATGTCATAGTCACGAATGGTTTTACTTCTATAGTCTCCAAGCACTGGAAAGCTCAAGTTGAATTTTTCTGCAAACGCCTTGTTTGCAAACGGGCCGTCGTTTGAAATTCCAATCACCTGAGCTCCAAGATTTTGAATATCGCTCCAGCGGTCCCTAAAAGTACACATCTCATTAGTGCATACAGGGGAGCTTGCTGCAACAAAAAATGACAAAACTACCTTTTTGCCTTTAAACTCGGACAGCTTTCGCATTTTCAGTTCGGTGTCTACCAGCTCAAAGTCTGGGGCCGTGTCGCCGACATTTATTGACATGTATGAAAACTTGGATTCGTCATATATCAATCAT
>JBQTHG010000016.1:0-18346 GCA_052390175.1 Nitrososphaerota archaeon
AGTGGAATTACGAGTTTTTCTATAACTCGATTATTTCCTTATGTATCTCCTAGTGTGTTTTATAGGTGGCAAGCAAATCAGTATTCTAATCAAATTCAATTTTGATTAAATTTCCCAGTTCCTCTAACAGTTTTCCTAAAAGAATTGCACCACCAATTCCAAACAACAAATACCAGAATGCCTTGTCATCATTTTGCATGTTTTTTGCCTTTTCTCGAATATTTGTCAATCTTTGAGATATGGCAGATTGTGTAATTCCTAGTTGTTCTGCAATTTCTGCCTGAGAATAGCCTAGTGCTCTTAGCTTCATTATCTGCCCATCTTGGGTTTCAAGTAGTGATTTTGCCAACTTATATAGTATAAGTTTAACTTATTTATAAACATTATAACCATACAAAATGTTTAAATGATTACTAGAGTATGATAGAAGTATGACAAAAGAGAGGCGTACTATTACACTTGCCAGAGAACTAGACGAGGCAATAGCCTATCTTGCTTCTGCAAAACAGATGAGCCTATCTGAGTTTTTAGAAACAAGATTGTACATGAATAAAGAAATTCAAGAACACATAGAACAATTCAAGAATCTACCAGACGATCCAATAATAGACGCAAAGAAAATTGAGGGTAGAATAAGTAAAAAAATTCCTAGTAAGACACCTCATAAATCATCAAGCCAACAAAATGAAAAGAAACTTCTAGTGCAGTGATTTTACCATTTTAAACATTTTATCATTGTCAACCACTTGTGGAATTCCAGTATCGACATATCCAAGCCCCAGATAGTAAGAAATCTTTTTCTCGTATGACCATAATTCAATACGATCATAATTCAGTTTCTTTCCCAAGTCTGCTAGCAGTTTGATTAGATTGGTTCCAGCACTTTGAGGCTCAGATAATCGATTAGCAAACAACAGTTCTACATGAAAATATGTCTCACAATCCTCAAACATTAGAAATGCTTTGATCTCGTTGTCTTGATCAAAAACAAAGACATGTCTGTTTCCAGTATTCATGGTAACCAATTCAGCAAGGACACCTTCTTGTGGAAGTTTTTCATTGTGGAATTGTTTAGTTGCATCCTCAAGGATTATTTCCCGATACGGTGGAGTTAGAACAAAGTTTTTTCTAGACATGAGACTCTTATGATAATTTATTGTTAATAAGGGAATACGGCGAGTCAATAGATCTCAGTACGCATCAATTAACAAATTTTATCAGTATGAATCACCCATATGCAACATATCACGTTCAAGAAGATGGACATCGGAACGACAGCGTAGAAAGGTCATGGCCATGCTGAACAATAGACCTCCTAGTACAGGTATTCCTAGAGGAACAATAGAATCAGAAGGTGTAACCGTTAGCAACAGATTTGTCAAGAGTCGATCTGAAGATTCACGTTTGGAAGATATGATCAGTTTTACTAAGCCCAAAAAACAGAGTTTGAAGCAGATATACCAGAAATCATAAAGATGAGTCTACTTGGTGCCAGTATTTTAACAGGAAACCCAGTGTTTTTCTTACTCTTAAAGGCAATTACGGCTACAGAATTTGCAATTAAAGCCGCCAAAGAACTGGAGAGGAGGAATCATTAATTGCAAAGAATCTTCCTGAAGGATTTCAGACAGCAGATACTGCATTGGCATTTCTGTATTATATCATGGAAGCATTAAAGAAAAACGGCAAATGTGGAATTATTTTGCCGAATGGGCCGTTATTTTCCAATGGCATTGCCGGTAAGATAAAAGAAAAACTACTCAAGGAATTTAATTTACATACAATAATTCGATTGCCAGAATCCGTGTTTGCACCATACACTGGAATTGCAACAAACATTTTGTTTTTTGATAACGCTGGTCCAACAAGAGAAATTTGGTACTATCAGATGAAAAAAAGAGAAGGACTGAAAGCTTACTCTAAAACAAAACCAATCGAGTACAAGGATTTTGAGAATGTTCTAAAATGGGCTGAAAATAAAAAGAAAAACAAAAATGCGTGGAAAGTTTCTGCTAAAGAAATCAAAGATTTCAATCTTGATATAAAAAATCCAAATGATAAAGATGAAACAATGGACTTCGCCGCATGAATTAATTGAAAATATTTTAAAAGATGAAGAAAAGACACTTGATTTGCTTCGTGAAGTTAAAGAATTGATTAGAAAAGAAATACCGCAATGAGTCAAATTCAAATTCCAAAAGGATGGGAGATTAAGGATTTGTCTAAAGTTTGCATAATCAATCCCCCTAAATCAGAAATTGATGAGATGCGCGGTAATACTGAAGTTTCGTTCGTACCAATGCGACATGTAAGTGATGAAAACGGCATAATAGACAAACAAGAAAAAAGGAAACTCTCAGAAGTGAAAAAAGGTTACACTTATTTCAAAGAAAACGATGTAATTTTTGCAAAGATTACACCATGTATGCAAAATGGTAAATCTCCTATTGGTACGGATTTAACTAATGGTATTGGGTTTGGTTTTACCACGAAATACTACGTGCTGTGCCGGAATTTAAGGGTAAGTCGTTAGTTTTTGGAGACTTGCATGTACAAGTCTACAGTTCCGGATCCCACCGGGATGTTGCATCCGACGATTACGTTTTCAGTTACCCCTTTGAGTCGCTCAACCTCTCCTGTCAGAGCTGCCTCTGCGATTGTAGGAACGGTGATTTCGAATGCGGCCCGTGCAAGTACGCTGTCCTTTGTTCCGGCTATACCATGACGTCCAATCTGCTGCAGGTATCCTCGGGAGCACATCATGTCTGCTACCAGCATGATGTATCTAGAGTCCACTTCAAGACCCTGATCTTCCAGTGTGGAGTTTAGCTCGTTTATCAGCGCGTTTCTTGCAGCCTCTATTCCGAGTGTTGCGGCAATTTCAAAGACGTTGTTTGTCCTGACGTTTCTCTTGTCGATGCCGTCAATCTCAAGCACCTTGGCAAGGTTAGAGCCGGTCGTCTGTATGACCCACTCGTCGTCTTTTTGCGCCACTGTTACTCTTGTGATGTCCGGCACTCCCTTTACTATGGAGTTTAGGACCTTGTTTCTAATTGCAATTACCGTCGGGGCGTCCGATGCCTCCGCCAGTGTTAGCGTGATGGTGTTGCCGCTTGACTCCAGCTTGAACTTTTTGTTTGATGACAGCGCCGCCTCGACCTCCTCTGCAGTGCAGCCCCTCTGTGATAGCGCACCTGGACTGAGCTCAAGTGTTATCTGCGTTGAATAGTCGGTATCGACATTTGCCAACAGCGCGCTGACCTTTGTCTGCAAGGTGTTTCGCGCGACCTCGATTGCCTTCTCCCTTGACTTTTGGTACTTTGCCTCAAGGTAGATGTCCATGGTCGGGGTGACCGGCTTCTTTCTTGCATCGACTAGCTCGATGAGTCTTGGAAGACCCAGTGTTACGTTTCGCTCCCTGATTCCTGCAAAGTGGAATGTTCTCAGTGTCATCTGCGTTCCAGGCTCGCCTATTGACTGCGCTGTAACAATACCCACTGCCTGCCCCGGCTCTGCCTTTGCCTTGTTGTACAGGTCAAGTGCCTTTTTGAGGACCTTGTCTGCACCTTCCTTGCTGAGCTTGGAATGTGTGATTCCGTCCTCTACTAGCTTTGTTAGTCTCGGGTTGAATGTCTTTGTGTATTTTTTGAGCAGATCATCTGCGTCCTCTTTTGCGGCCTTTTTGCCCGAGTCCACGATTGTCTCTGATTCTACTAGTCTGTTGATGTTGAATGCCTCGCCGTGGTCGCTCTTTGAGACGTCGATTCCGTCCTCGCCATACAAATACTGGATGATGTGGCCGTGCGGATCTCGTACGGTGTTGTCGTATTCAAGCTTGATGTGCTCTAATGCATTGATGAGCCTTCGCTGCATGTATCCGCTCTGCTGGGTCCTGACTGCAGTGTCTACTAGTCCCTCTCGTCCTCCCATTGCGTGGAAGAAGAACTCTATTGTGGAGAGGCCGTCCCTGTAGTTTGACTTTACAAATCCGTGTGCGTCTGGGTTGTCGTCATTTTCCTTAAAGTGCGGCAGCGCGCGGTTGTTGTATCCCTTGTTGAGTCTGTTTCCACGGATTGACTGCTGTCCTAGTGCTCCTGCCATCTGGCCTATGTTTAGCGATGATCCCCTTGCGCCGGTTGTCGCCATGATTCTTGCGGCGTTGTTTTTGTCCAGCTGCTGGTCTGCAGTGTTTCCTGCCTTGTCCCTTGCCTTGGATAGTTCGTTTACGATGTATGCCTCGAGTGCCTCCTCTGCGGAAAGTCCCCTTGTTAGTTTTAGCGATCCCTTCTTTGCCTGCGATATCAGATCGTACACCACGTCGTATGTCTCGCTGATTCCGGTGTTGATGTCGGTCCTTACCTTTTCTGAGAGTTCCAAATCCCCGTATCCGTAGCTAAACCCGTAGTGGGTGATGAACTGTTTTGCTACAATAAGTACCGAGTTGAGGAAGTTCTTTGCTATTGCGTTGCCATAGTCCTTTGCTATTCTGTGCAGGACGCTTTCTGGCTCTTCTGCTCCTATTGATGCCTTGTCTATTACTCCGCTGATTAGCTGGCCGTTTTTGATCACGACGTCTTTTTGCGTGCCCTTTGTTCCCTTGGACCACTTTGACGTGATTACAAAGTTAAAGTCCTTTGGCAGAAAAAGCGAGAAGAGCTGCTTGCCGGTGTACAGTGGCCCGTCCTTTCCCTTTGATTCCGGTTCCGGTAGAGGCCCGTCATACCCACCTAGCATCGCATAGTTTGCAAATTCTGATGGAGCGAGAGTGGTATCGTCCTTTGTCAGGAGGTATGATCCCGTGATAAAGTCTCTAAGTCCACCTATGATAGGCCCGCCGTATCTTGGTGATATCAGCTGGTCCTGTACACGCATTAGTAGAATCGCCTCTGCCCTAGCTTCTTCGCTTTGAGGCACGTGCAGGTTCATCTCGTCCCCGTCAAAGTCTGCGTTGTATGGCGGACAGACAGAGGGGTGCAGCCTGAATGTCTTTCCTGGAAGCACCTTCACATAGTGCGCCATGATCGACATTTGGTGGAGTGATGGCTGTCGGTTGAACAAAACGATGTCACCGTTGGCAAGGTGTCTCTCGACTAGATATCCTACCTCTATGTTTTCCGCGATTGTTGTGCGATCCTCGACAAAGTCGAGTCGTATCTTTACACCATCAGGCCTTACGATATAGTTGACGCCGGGGAACTTGTCTGGGCCGTTTATGACAAGGGTCTTCATTCTTTCAATGTTCCATTCAGTGACAATCTCAGGGATGGTCAGCTTTTTTGCGACCGTCTCTGGCACTCCTACTTCGGACAGGTCAAGGTTCGGGTCAGGCGAGATGACAGTCCTGCTGGAAAAGTCCACTCTTTTTCCTGACAGTGATCCTCGGAATCTCCCTTCCTTTCCCTTTAGTCTTTGGGTGAGGGTCTTGAGGGGCCTGCCGGATCTGTGGTGGGCCTGCGGAATCCCGGACACTTCGTTGTCAAAGTATGTCGTGGTGTGATATTGTAATAGGTCGACTAGGTCCTGCACGATCAGTGGTGGGGTGCCTGCGTCCTTGCTTTCCTTTAGTCTCTGGTTTACGCGGATGATGTCCACCATCTTGTGGGTCAGGTCGTCCTCTGATCTTATTCCTGTTTCCAGGATTATGGATGGTCGTACAGTTACCGGCGGAACCGGCAGCACCTGCAGTATGAACCATTCCGGTCTTGCAGTGTTTGGGTCATATCCCAAAAGTCTGAGATCCTCGTCCTTGATCTGCGTGAACCTTTCGCGAATTGTGATTGGGAGTAGTCTGTGCTCTCCTATCTCGGTTTTCTCGATGAAAATCGTCGGCTTGGTAAAAATCATGTCGTACTGTGGCTTGCCGCAGTGCGGGCATTCCTTTGCCTTTTTTGCCTTGTCCATTATTTCGTCTGGGATTCTTTTTTGCGAGATTATGGTGTACGCTGCCTCTTTTTTGACAATCTGCCCGTACGAGTCAAGCTCCTCTTGTGGGAGCTTTAGCCTCGAGCAGGACCTGCACGTACCAAGGATTAGCTTGTGAATGTTATCGATAAACGCGATATGTAGTACCGGCTCTGCAAGCTCGATGTGCCCAAAGTGTCCAGGGCATCTGGCGGCCGTGTTTCCGCATGTGAGGCATTTTTGTCCCGGTTCGAGTGTTCCCAGTCTGCCGTCCATGAGGCCCCCCTGCACTGCCATGCCGTCCTCGTCGTATGTTTCCGGCGCAGTGATCTCAGCTACTGAATATTTTCTTATTTCAGTCGGAGACCACACCGAGAATCGTATTCCGTCGATTGCCTTTACCGTCTGGACCGACATTACACCCTCTCCTTTATCATGAGTCTTGGCGCCACATTCAGGCTCTGCATTTCCTGGAGCAATAGCTTGAACGCATATGCTACTGAAACAGATGAGACCTTTGCCTTGTCCCCGCAAACTCGGCAGACATATTTTCTTTGTTTAACATCATGGTATGCAACCAGCCCGCAACGCTCGCAGACAAATATTTCAGACTTGTCGGACTCGTCCAATAATCTGTCCTTTAGTATCATGGATGCGCCATACGCAATGAGGCAGTCCCGTTCCATTTCACCAAATCGCAGTCCTCCGCCCCTCGCCCTGCCTTCCGTTGGCTGCTTTGTTAGCATCTGGACCTGGCCGCGCGCCCTTGCGTGTATTTTGTCTGCCACCATGTGGTGAAGCTTTTGATAGTACACAACTCCGATGAATACCTCTACTGCGAATGGCTTGCCAGTCCTTCCGTCGTACATTGTCTCCTTTCCAGAATATTTCAGGCCGCTGTCCTCCAGTGCCGCCTTGATCTCCTCTGTCTTTTCGCCGACAAACGCAGAGCCGTCAAACTTGCTTCCGCGCACCGCCGCTGCCTTGCCGGATATTGACTCCATGAACATTCCGACTGTCATACGTGACGGGAATGCGTGCGGGTTGATCAATACATCTGGGATGACTCCCTCTGCGGTGTATGGTAAATCCTCATATCTTGCCAAAATTCCAATTACTCCCTTTTGTCCGTGCCTTGACGCGAACTTGTCTCCGATTTCAGGAATTCTCATGTCCCTTACCCGGATCTTGTACATTTTTCCGCCCTCGTTGGACTGCGTCATTGCTACTGTGTCCACCACTCCTGTCTCTGACGGCCTGACACCTATCGAGGTGTCGCGTCGGTACGGCCCCTTTGATTCAAACTCCCTGTACTCTTCCATGAACCTTGGCGGGCTGGTCTTTCCAATCAAAATGTCCCCGCCGGTCGCGTTGGACTCTGTAGCTATTACGCCGTCTTCCTCTAGCAATCGGTATGCCTTTTCTCCCTTGTATCCGCGGATGTTGTCCTCGGCGTTTGGAATCTCGAAATTATCGCGCATTCCTCCCGGATACTGCTTTGCCTCCGCCTCGTAAATCCTGTAAAAGAAAGTCCTGCCAAGGCCCCTGTCCACTGCCGCCTTGCTCAGTACGATTGCGTCCTCGATGTTGTATCCGTCAAACGGCAATACTGCGACAACACAGTTCTGTCCTGCAGGCCTGTCCTCCAGCCCGAGCAGGTTCATCGCCTTTGTAGTCACTATCGGGGTCTGCGGGTACCACATAAAGTGCTGCCTGACATAGGTGCTGGTGTTCATCATCGGTGTCGAGAAACCAAGGCTTTGCTTTGCCATTGCGGACTCGTATGTGTTTCTTGGGGACTGGTTGTGCTCTGGGTATGGTATGATGGATGCGCCCGCGCCAAGGATTGCCGACGGGAATATCTCAAGGTGTGTGTATTTCCTTACGTCCTTGTCGTCTATGGTAATGTAAGAGTTCTCCTCCTCGTTTGCGTCGTTCAGCTCGATAATTCCCATTCTGAGTAGGTCGTTCCACGACATTAGCTTCTTTGATACCTTTTCTATGAGATCCTGTGTCAGCAATGGTTTTCCGTCCTTTATGATCACAAGCGGTCGCAGAACCCGGCCTGCGTTGCAGTTTACGTATAGTCGCTTTGTTGCGCCCTCTACTCCCGGCTTGAAAAATGAAATCCCGACGTGCGGGTGTATCTTTGAGTTTCTTCTAAGATCTCGCAGTGATTCCACCAGCTTGTCGCCGTCCTTGTAGTATCCTACCAGTCTTCCGTCGACAAAGACCCGCGTTCCGTCGCGCTTTAGATCCTCTTTTGCGTCGGTAAAGTGCACCGTCCCAAGGTCATACATTTTTTCCACTATCTCCTCTGGTGAAACGTTTACTGAAATGATTGCAGAGAGTGCCAGGTTTTTGACCAGTCCGCAGTTGGAGCCCTCCGGTGTTTCGCTCGGGCAGATTCTTCCAAAGTGCGTCGGGTGCAGATCCCTTGCCTCGAAGTTCGGCTGTGTCCTTGAGAGCGGCGACTGGATTCTCCTAAGATGGCTGATTGTTGAAAGATAGTTGGTACGATCGAGCAGCTGTGTTACTCCGACGCGGCCTCTGCCCCAGTTTCCAGTTGCGATTGCGTTGTTCAGCTTGTCAGAAACTATTCCGGGCCTGATTGCAGCTGCCACTGCGTTGATTCCGCGTTTTTGTCCGGACCTTTCCAGCTGGTACTTCATGTCGCGGACCAGATTTCTAAACGCTGTCCTGAACAGGTCCGCGAGCATCTGTCCTGCGAATTTTATGACCTTGTTTCCATAGTGGTCCTTGTCGTCTGGCGAAATCCAGCCAAGCTTTAACTCGATTAGTTTGCATGCGGCCTCGCCTAGGAACTGCGCCTTTTCTCGCCTGTTTTCCTGGTGCTTGCCCAGGTGTGGCAAAAGCCCCCAGTCCAAAAGCGTCTCCGCTCTCTTTATCTGGAACTCCTCGAGCATTCCAGGTGCGATTCTCTTGCTGATGTACACAATGGAATCCTTTGTCGTAGTGACGTCGGCCGCCTTTTCAAATGAGGCCTCTAATTCATTTTGGATTGTCTCGACTAGTGATACTGCAGCTGCCACCTCTCTGTCAGCTTCAAGTCCAAGTGCCCGCATCAGCGTCACCACCGGAATGTCAACAGGTGATCCTGGAATTCTTGCTACTATCAGTCCGTCGTTTTTCATTACCAGTTCGAGCTTTGCGCGGTAACCTACAATCGATGAGTACACCTTGGCCTTGTAGACGTCGTTCCCTCCGACTTTTTCCTTGTCTACAATTATCTTGTTGTATGAAAGATCTTCGAGGCCGACAATGACTCTCTCAGATCCGTTGATTATGAAATATCCGCCGGGGTCGTTTGGGTCCTCGCCGTGCTCGATTAGCTTCTGCGTTGAAAAGTTGTGCAAAATGCACGCGTTTGATCTTACCATCACCGGTATGTCACCGATGTGCACAAATCTCGACTCGAGAATTTTTCCGTCCTCGACTACGCTTGACTCCATCATTATCGGGGCAGAGTACGAAACGTTTCTCAGTCGGGCCTCCGCGGGTGTGATGTGCGTTATGGAACCGTCGAGCTCCATCATCCTTGGCTGCTGCAGCTTTACCTTTCCGAGCTGTATCTTGTATGGGTATTCCGCGTTTTCAATTTCGATGTGAGCTACCTCGTCGATTATACTCTGCAGTCCGCGCTCCAGAAATTCGTCAAAAGAGTTCAGGTGCTGTCTTGCTATTCCCTCTCTTTTCAAAAGATCCTGGATGATTGGCCAGCGCTTGTTTGAAGAGTCCGGCATGTTATACTTCCACCACGTATCGATAGTAAACGCTCTCCCCTGCAGTCGGGCTCTTTCTTGTTATTCTCATCATGTCGCCGGGCTTTACGCCAAGTCCGATGATTGCGGGATCGTTTGAAAATATCAGCGGCATCTCGGTTGGCTTGCAGTTGTATTTTTTCAAAACTTCTTCGGCCTCTTTTTTTGTAACTATCTCGTGCTTTGGGACATAGATGTGATCAGGGACAAGAACGTGGGTTTTCTTTGTCGCCATTTTCACTGCCCGCCTTGGATAGCATTAGCTAAATATGGAAAATTGCCAAACAAACTGAAAAATCTCAAGTTGGGGTTTATATATATTTAATCAAGATCCCGTAAAAGGTCATTATTTTTTGTTTTTAGTCAATGATTTTTTTCTTAAGCTTAAATAGCATTTGATAGCACGGATAGACAAGATGCGTAATCTATACACAGCAATAGCATTGCTTACAATTCTGGCCACGGGTGTAAGCTTACCAGTTTTCGCTCAAGAGTTTGTAGATGCAGTAACAGTAGCTACAGACAAAGAGGCGTATGAAGACGGTGAGACCATCATCATAACCGGAACAGTCAGAGAGAGGCTTTCTGGCTATCCAGTGACTTTGCAGATTATTGCAGCCAATGGAAACTTGGTTACCGTCCAGCAGCTTGACGTTTCAGAGGATAGCACCTATGGAATCGAGGTCACTTCTGGCGGAGGACTATGGAAGGCAGCCGGAACATACACCATCAAGGTTTTGTACGGCACCGAGGCAAGAACAGCGGAGACCACATTTGAGTTTGGCGGCTCTGAAGGAACCACGGGCGGTTCCGGCAAGTCAATCGCGGTAAGCGGCACTGACTTCTTGATTAACTACTCCATAAGAGGCGGCAAAGTAATCAGCATCACTCCAAGCATTCCTGACAAGTCCCTAATCATAGAGATAGAGACCACGGGCGACGGAGAACTGACTGCAATCCTGCCAAGAGGACTAATCGATGCAAAACTGGGCCCAGACGGACAGTCTGGTGACGACGACAGCTTCTTTGTCCTAGTGGACGGAGCCGAGGTAGACTTTGACGAGACAACAACGTCATCAGATCGCACCTTGACCATACCGTTTGAGGACGGGGCAACTGAGATCGAAATCATCGGTACCTTCGTAATCCCAGAGTTTGGCACAATGGCAGCAATAATCCTAGCAGTTGCAATTGTATCAATAATTGCAGTTTCTGCAAAGAGCCGACTCGTACTTACAAAGTACTAGATCGTCAATTTTTTTCATTTTTTAAATATACATAAATAGCCAGTATTCTACCGAAAATCAAGATGAATAGTCATGGACTATATGCATTAGTTGCCATAATGGCTGCAGCAGGCACTTTAGCTATAGTACCAACTTACGCATCAACATTTGACGAAGAGGCATGCCCAGGATGCGGCAGCGACGACTTGTACGAAAAAGCAAACATGGCACGACAAAACGACGTGCCGGTTTCGGTCTGGACAGATCAAGACGTGTATGATCACGAATCTGAAATCCAGGTAAGCGGCGCAGTTGCAAACCTGAGGGGTGACGCTCCAGTCACAGTCACAGTGTACGGTCCACAAAACAACCTTGTGACTGTCAGACAAGTCGAAGTTTCAGAAGACAACACATACGAGACATCATTTAGCACCGCAGGTGCTCTCTTTAACCAAAACGGTGTTTACACCATCAGAGTCCAGTACGGTCCACAAGAAATCAACAACAAGGCCACTGTAGAGCTCATTGGCGGAACAGAAATGGGAGAGGAAGTATCATGTAGCGACGACGAGATCGCCGTCAAAGGCGGAGGCGATGTCTATTGTGTTCCTTATGATGCATCCGGTGCAACAGTAGACAAAGCTACGGTTAGCAGTGCAACATCTTCGATTGTTATTATGATCGATGCAGTAAGTGATGGTTCTATCGCACTGATGATTCCAAGAGACATTCTTGATTCACAGTCAGATGATGGAGACAGTGAATTCATTGTCCTAGTGGACGGTGAAGAGGCTGACTTCGAAGAGGTAGAAAGCGATGATACAACAAGGACACTCGACATCACATTCGCAGAAGGAGCTACACAGATCGAAATCATAGGTACTTACGCAGTTCCAGAGTTTGGCACAATGGCAGCAATAATTCTAGCAGTGGCAATTGTATCAATAATTGCAGTTTCTGCCAGAACCCGACTTAGCGTCTTACCAAGATACTAAGGTCTCTACTTTTTTCATTTTTTATTACCATTCCCTAGAAAAGGAAATATACGATTTGTTCCACGTCTTTGTTGTGTACAGATATTTTGTGATTGCCGTTCTTGTTTTGTCAGTGTCTTCTCTTGCATACGCTCAGGAATGCAAGCAGCTGTGCCTTGCGGACTCGTTTTACGAGCAGGGGGACGCAGTTGTGATATCCGGAAAATTTGACGCCGTCTTTGAGAACACGCCGCTTATCATCCAGGTCTTTCAGGGCAGCAACCGCGCGCACATTGCTCAGGTCGATGTTTCGCAGGACGGGAGCTACACCTACACCCTGATAGCCGACGGCCCTTATTTTAAAACCGACGGGACATACACGGTCCAGGCCGCATACGGCGTGAGCGGCAGCATCTACGAGGCGAGCTTTGATTTCCAGACAAAGGCCACTGCCGGCACGACCACTGAGATCTTCGAGGTTGATGCGGGCGGCTCGGGGACCTTTGATGTTCCATATACGATAAAGGGCGGCACGATAAAGAGCATACTCGTAGACCCCGACATACTTGGTGTGATAGTTACAATCCAGGCCGACAAGGACGGCTCGCTTACGCTGGATCTTGCAAGAAGCTGGATTGACGCCAAAAAATCCGACGGCACGGATGACACATACATAATTCTGATTGACGGCCTCGAGGTTCCGTACCAGGAATCGTCTGTTGGGCCAAGCTCCAGGATAGTCACAATACAGTTCCAGGAGGGAGACTCTGACATCGAGATAATCGGCACATTTGTTATACCCGAGTTTGGGCCCGTTGTTTTGGTGGTCTTGGTTGTAGCTATTTTTTCGGTGATAGTTGCGACAAGAAAAATTCGGCTCAGTTAGCAAACCCGTATTTTGTCTTGAACGGCGATACCCGCCTCAGCTCGGAGACCACTGCCTTTAGTATTTCCACGGTCTGATCAATTTCCTGCATCGTGTTTCCAAGCCCGACGGTGAGTCTCAGCGAGCCGGTTACCTGCTCGTGCGAAAAACCCATCGCCGCAAGAACGTGCGACGCCTTTTGCGTTTTGACGGAGCACGCAGATCCCGTGGAGGCCGCAACCCCGTTCTCGTCCAGCTTTATTATCAGGTCCTCGCCGTTTACTCCAAGAAAAGTAAAGTGTGCGTTGTTTGGGAGGCGGCTCTCACTGTGCCCGTTGACCGTGACGTGCGAGATCTCTTTTGATATCTTGGAGACAAGCGAGTCCCTCAGGTTTTTGAGATGCGATATATTGTCATGCATGTTTTCCCTTGCAAGCTGGCACGCCTTTCCAAAGCCCGCAATGTTTGCGACGTTTTCAGTTCCGGAGCGCATCCCGTTTTCCTGCCCTCCGCCGAGCATGAGCGGATCGATTTTCACCCCGTCCCTTATGTAGAGCGCCCCTATTCCCTTTGGGCCGTTTATCTTGTGCGAGGATATCGACATCAGGTCAACTCCAAGCTCTTTTACGTTGATTGGGATTTTTCCTGCCGCCTGGACCGCATCTGTGTGGAACAATACATTGTACTCTTTGCAGATTTCTGCGATTTCCTTTACGGGCTGTATAGTGCCGACCTCGTTGTTTGCATACATGATGCTGACAAGCGCGGTTTTGTTTGTGATGGAGGAACGCAGTTTTTCAGTGTCTACAGTGCCGGAGGAATCCACCTGGAGATATTCCACGGCATGGCCTTGTTCTTGTAATCGCTTGCACGGCTCCAGTATCGCGTCGTGCTCAATTGATGAGGTGATCAGCTGGCCCTTGTTTTTTCCCACCACCCCAAAAAGCGCAGTGTTGTTGGATTCGGTTCCGCCGGATGTGAAGAGTATCTCGTTTGGCTGTGCGCCAATCAGCTCCGCGATTTTTTTTCTTGATGCGTCTATTGCCCTTGTAGCTATTCTGCCGAACCTGTGAATCGATGACGGGTTGCCGTAATTGTCCTTCAAGTACGGAAGCATCTCCTCAATAACTTGATCAGAGACTGGCGTCGATGCAGCGTTGTCCAGATAAATCAATCTGCAATCACGTTTAGCTTTCCCTGCTTGTATCCGTCCTTGTCTATTGTCACAGAGTCAAACCCGATTGATTTCAGCTTTGTTACAAGCTCCTCGATTTTTGTTTCTTCCAAAAGCCCCAGCTCGTCTGCGCCGACCTCGATTCTTGCGGCCCCGTTGATGTCGCGCACACGCACCTGCCTTGCGCCGGAGATTTGCTTGACAAAGGTTTCACCCACCTCGATTCTTGCAAGCCTCTCCGCAGTTACGCGCTGGCCCCACGGGATGCGCGACGCAAGGCACGCGTTTGACGGCCTGTCAAACATAGATAGATTTGATTCCCTTGCGGCATCGCGCACCTCTTGTTTTGTCAGGCCCACTTCGACTAGTGGGCTGCGTATCCCGTTGCTTTTTAGAGCCAAAATCCCGGGGCGGAAATCCCCTAGGTCGTCAAGGTTTGTCCCGTCCACTATTAGCCCAATGTTTTGTTTTCTTGCTATCTCGTTTAGGTGATCAGAAAGCTCCGTCCTGCAGTGGAAGCACCGGTTCTGATCGTTTTTTACAAAAGCCTCGTTTTGCAGCTCGTCATATTCTATTACGAGGTGCCTCATCCCTATTTCCTGGCAGATTTTTTTTGCCGACTCGAGCTCCTCTTGCGCAAGCGTCTTGTAGTCGGCAGTAATCGCAAGTGCCGAATCCCCAAGGGTCGAGTGCGCGCAGTACGCCACAAGCGCGCTGTCCACGCCGCCAGACAGTGCGATGATCACTCCCTTCTTGTCGGAAAACCAGCCCTTTAGCTGATCTAGCTTTGTCATTTTAGCTGCCTTGCCACCTGGGCTTTGATTAATTCTTCGGTCTGCCGGAACGTGAGTGAAAGCCTTTCTGCGACTGACTTTATGTCGTCGTACTCTACCTTGAACTGTTTTTTTCCGGAGACCTTGCATCGTACTGCAAAGTTCTTGTTGTTTATTCTGACTTTGATTTTAAGAATTTTCCTTGGCACTATCAACCGATCCGACGATCGTATCCGCACCCCAAGCGTTCCGGTTTCCGAAATCAAAACATCCAGGATTTTGTTTATGGAATTGGAATCGCATATGATTGATATCATGTGGCTCGGCCTCCCCTTTTTTGTGATGGTCGGAATCACATGGATGTCCTTTGCCCCGCTTGCCATTATTTTGTCGACAACGTGCGCCAAGACCTCGCCGGATACATCATCCACGTTTGTCTCAAGAATGCTGACAGAGTCGGATTCTAGAGCGGCAGTCGTTTTGCCGCGGACCATTTTTAGTACGTTTGAGAACCCTTCAAAGTTTTTCTGTCCCGCCCCGTATCCAACTCCCTGTATGTCCATCATCGGGTAGAAATCCACGCACCTGTCTGCAAGGTTCACCAGCATGCTTGCCCCGGTTGGTGTGGTAAGCTCGCCGTTTGCCTTGCTTCCCCGGATTAGTATGCCTGATTTTTCAAATATCCCAAGTATCGCGCCTGCCGGGTTTGATACCGTGCCATGCGAGAATGTGACGGTTCCGTTTCCCACTGCGACTGGCATCGTGAGGATTTGCTCATCAAAACATTCCAAGTCGTCCAGCGCTATTGCGGTACCGATGATATCTATCACAGTGTCAATGCTTGCGGCCTCGTGAAAGTGAACAGAGTTTCTTGGCACACCGTGTATTTTCGATTCGGCAGAAATCAGGGTCTCTATGCTTTTTTTTGCAAACTCGATTGCCTTCTCCGAGAGCCCGATTTTTTGCGCCGTCTTGGCAATGCAGTTTTGGATTTCGACTCCCTTTCTTTCATGGTGGAGATCGTCCAGTTTTAGATACAGTGATGTTGCGTTGATTCCGTGCTTGTCCACTTTTCTAAAGTCGATTTTTTTGATCGAGGATCCGCGGAGATAATTCTGCGACACCATGACGCCGTCGATGATCTTTGATTTTTTTGCACCCAGGTGCACAAGTGAGGATACCAACATGTCACCGGAGATTCCGGCAATCTGCGGATCAATTACTAAAACCATGAAACTGCCAAGGGCAAAAATGCATATAAATTCTCGGTGCAGTAAACCAGCGGAACTTTGCATCAAGTAGATTTAATTAATCAGCTAAGAGGTGACAAAACATGATCACGATAATCGGATCAGGCAAGGTCGGCGGGGATGCCGCTCTTTTCTCGGCTCTAAAAAAATTGGACGGCGAGATTCTCTTGCTTGATGTTGTAAAGGGGCTGCCGCAGGGCGAGGCGATGGACCTAAACCACATGCTATCAGAGCAGGGAATCGACGTTAACATCAGGGGCTCCAATGACTATTCCGACATGAAAGGCTCCGATGTCGTCGTGGTGGTTGCAGGCTCTGGGAGAAAGCCCGGCATGACAAGAATGGACCTGCTGAAAATCAACGCGGGGATTGTCAAGGATGTCGTTGATAACATCAAAAAGAACGCAAAGGATGCAATCATAGTCCCGGTCACAAACCCGCTTGACCCGATGGTGCACATCACATACAAGACCTCTGGATTTGACAGGAGCAGGATAGTCGGGATGGGCAACATGCTTGATCTCTCAAGGTTCGTCCAGTTCATCCACGAATCCACAGGACATTCGCGCGACTCGATTCGCGCCCTTGTTATTGGTGAGCACGGCGAAAACATGCTGCCCCTGCCAAGGTTTTCAACAGTATCTGGAATTCCATTATCAAATATTTTGCCAAAAGAAAAGCTCGACCAGCTGGTCCAGGACACAAGGCAGGTCGCGGCAAAGGTAATCGAGCTCAAAGGTGCTACAGTCCACGCACCCGGAAACGCAATCTCTGCAATAGTAGAGGCAATACTCAAGGACAGAAAAAAAGTCATTCCGGTGGCCACGCCGCTTGGAGGCGAGTACGGCCACTCCGATGTCTCGATCGGCGTCCCCGTAGTGATTGGCAGAAACGGCGTCGAAAAAATAATCGAGCTTGACTTGGATCCGCAGGAAAAAGAATGGTTTGACAGGGGAGTACAAAGCGTCAAGGGCGCCCTTGCCGGAATCTGATCAGTTTTTTTAGCCAAACAACACACATACGACAATGGAAATGCTTGATGTTCTGGAATCTCTAAAAAACGGCAAGATCAGCGTTTCAAAGGCAAAGAAGCTCCTTTCGTTGCACTCCATTGAAAAGATAGAGGGCTTTGCCCAAATCGACATGGGACGAAGATACCGAAAGGGAATCCCCGAGGTTGTATTTGCCGAAAGAAAGCAGCTCGACGAGATAAAAAAAATAATTCAAAAGGTCCTTGCCAAGTCCGACTCGATTTTGATTTCAAGAATTCCAAAACCGTACCACTCCAAGATAGTCGGCTTTGCAAAAAAGAACAGGTTCAAGATCAAAAGCGGCAAAAACACGGCCACCTTACTACTATACAAAAAAGAGTTAAAGGGCTCCGGCGGAAAAATTGGAATCATCACTGCCGGCACGTCGGATATTGGCGTTGCAGAGGAAGCAAGGCTTACCTGCGAGGCGATGAGTTGCACCTGCGTTTGCAGCTACGACGTCGGGATTGCAGGCATGCACCGGACGTTTCCGGTCATAAAGAAATTCATCCAGGAAGACGTTGATGTCATTATAGTTGCGGCCGGAATGGAGGGGGCGCTTGCATCCGTGGTGTCATCTCTGGTTGACGTTCCCGTGGTCGGCCTGCCGACATCGGTAGGGTACGGCTATGGCGAAAAAGGAGTCGCTGCCCTTGCATCGATGCTGCAGAGCTGCTCGCTTGGACTCTCAGTGGTGAACATTGACAACGGAATCGGGGCAGGTGCCGTTGCTGCAAACATTGCAAAGTCTAGACGTCGATAATCCCGAGATTCCCAAGCTCAGTGCCGATGCCAAATCCCAGCAGCGCTATTCCGGTGCCGAGGCCTGCCATCTCGAGTCCGCCCTTGATGATGCTTATTTTTGCCAGCTTTGATTTTACCGCGCCGACTGCAAACGACGTGCTCAAGCTTATGCCTACTGCTATCACTAGCGGAAGGTATCCCTGTGCAAAGAAAAACGGAATGATGGGCAAGATGCCCCCGACCAAAAACGCCCCGAACATCCTAAATGCGCTCTTTAGCGGATTCCCGACAACCTCGATGTTTAGCTTGAGCTCCTCTGTGAGCATGGTGTCAAGCCAGACTTTTTTGTCCGATATTATCTTGCTTACAACCATGTCGAGATCCTTTCCTGAAAATCCCTTTGCCTTGTAAATCTCCTCTATTTCCTGCCGCTCAATGTCTGGCTTGTTTTCTATCTCCCATTCCTCCCTTGCGATTTCTGACCTTAGCAGCTCGCGTTGCGACTTTACTGCAAGATAGTTCTGCACCGCCATTGCCTTTGCGCCGGTGAACATCCCGACCAGCGCCGCTAAAATTATGATGCTAGATGATACGTCCGCGCCGCTCACTCCGGCTGCTATTCCAAG
>JBQTHG010000017.1:0-49936 GCA_052390175.1 Nitrososphaerota archaeon
AAAGTCAGTGATTTTACGAACAAATTTGATCAGTGTCTAGGTCATTACGTGGGTTAGGATTTGTTGGAGTTAGTTAATTAATTCATTAAAATTTGAACAAAATATTGTCAAACGTCGAATTAATAAAAAAATTCTATACTGCATTCAAAAACAAGGATAAACAAACCTATCTTTCCATATGTGATAACAAAATAGAATGGATCACAATGGTTGGAATGCCAAGTGGTGGAAGATACTTTGGCATAAAGGGTGTTTTTGAGGATTACTTTCCAAGGATGCTGGGAAACTTTGCTGAATTTCATGCCATTCCAGAAACATATTTGGGTTCTAAAGACCACGTTGTGGTTATTGGCAGATATCAAGGGGTGTCAAAACATGGAAAAAAGTTTGACGCGCCATTTTCACACATATATCAAATCAAAGATAGTAAAATAATAAAATTTAGGCAGTTCACAGACACTCAAAAAATCCAAGAATCACTAAGAAGTTGACATTAAAAGGCAAATCTAATCATTATAACGTAAAATTTCTCAAAGGGTATGGCTTTTCAGTTTCAATAAAAGACAGTAAGATAATTCTAAAAAATGGTCTTAATCCATTTTCGAAACACGAGAGCAAGAAGAATGGTTCATAACGAATCTACCCTATGAAAAAATCGTACTTTCAGGTAAAGGCTACATATCAACTGAAGCGTTATCGCTACTAAATCAAAACAATTGAAACCTAATTCTAGTCGATACCTACGGAAAACCAGTTTCATTCCTAAATGGTATGATGGAATCACTTACCACCACAAAATACAGAATGACTCAATACGATACATTTCGAGATCCTGAGAAATATCGGTATCACTCAAAAGCAATAAACTATTTTTTTGATTTAGATTTTTCATATTCATCATTTGACATCTGTTTGTAGTAAAGCAAGCACTGCTCACAAAATGAATCCCACTCGCCAATTCCTTGATTCGCAAAAAACTCTTTCGTCCACTCATAAGATGGAGACTGTCTGTATTGGAATTGCTGGATAGTATAGATGTCTTTTTCATTAAACTTTTTTAGGCATCTCTTACATACGGCGTTTTTCATTACGAGTTCTCAAGACTTGACATTTTTTGAACTCGTCCTATCTTGCCATTGTCTAGTTCTACTTTAATCCCATGGGGATGAAACTTGGTTGACGTGAGAATTCTCTTAACTATTCCTTTAGTCAAATTGCCTGTACGCTGGTCTTGTTTTTGTACTATCAGTACGCTTGAACCGATTCTTATCATCTCTCTTGAGGGCGGTTTATCCAATGATGGCGGATTACTACTATGCATCTTAAACTAATCTACAATTACATAATTTTTGCCAATTTGGAACCAAATTTGCTCAAGGAATGTCCTCACGGCTTTTGTATTACGGTAAATCAATGCCGCTGTGAAAAACCTAGTCGTCACGGCCATGCTTGTGGCATTCATCGGGCTGTCCCTTTCAAGCGCACACGCTGAAACCTACAAGATATACGAGCAAAAAATGCCGCCGCACTGGCAAAAGCATTTCGGCGACATCCTAAACCAGGCAACACAATTCTGGCAAAACAAGACGCCGGGCTTGAAATTTGAGATGGTCCAGCATACTGAACAGTCTGACTTTGTAGTGGAGTGGGCAAGCCAATACGATCCTGGCAAAATGGGCTATTATTCTGAAGACATATCAAACTATTATGGCAAGCCAAAGGTTGGAATCACGTTAGGCTTCTTCCAAGATGGCAAATGGACTCTCATCCAACCTGAATATGTCCTGGAAATAACAAAACACGAGCTTGGCCACGCAATAGGCCTGCCGCACAGCACAAACCCAAATGACATCATGTACCCTCAAATAGAGGACTATGATTCCTGGCTAAAATCAAAGACGGAACCACAAACAAAGGCTTCAGCTCCAACCTCGACTGACTGGAAAGAAAAATCCACAAAATACCAAGAACGCTCTGATCAAAAACTCTATCAGTTAAAATCAGAGCTTCAAAAAGCAGAAGAAACCATAAACAGTTACGCTGCAGCCAATATGGCATCAAAGGCGGAGCTTGACAAAGCATGGAATGCGTTTTGGGCTGCAAAAAAACACATCAGTGACGCAGAACTAGTCCAGCAAGAAGCGGATTCGTTGTTCTACGCTTCCAGCTACCAAGAATCATATCACAAATACAAATCCTCACTTGATGGTGCAAACACAGCAGATGCAGATCTGCTACAAATGGAAGTCTATCTCAATAACGTAAACTCCCTACAATAAAGGCTCCAATCTCGAAAGGCTAGTTGTGGAACAGTCCATTTCAGTATAATTTATAACACATCTGCAAATTTTTACCATACAATGGGCTTGTTCAAAAAAAAGTCTGACACGATTGAAACAAAATGCAAAACCTGTGGGCTGGAACTGCACGACCCAGAGCGCCTAAAAAGACACATGAAAAAAGCGCACGGGAACGTGCCTGCCAAGAAGCCTGATCAAGGCGGCGACGGCGGCATGTGGTAGAATCATTGAGACAATAAAATCACTCGCTAGTTTTATGGAAGACTAAATTTCCCACCTATTTTCGACGACAATTCTGCTTTTTCATGCGTGATGACATTGAGTATTCTTTTTTCAGAGCCTTCCAGTTTTTTGATGTTCGCGTCAGAGATTTTCTGTATGGACGAATCCGATTTCATAAAGGGGAGTCCTACCATGGATGACACAAAGACAATAAGAAAGATTCCAATCACCGTGGTGATTTTAGCCTTGACGCTATACCGCATTTAATAGAATCATACCATGACGATCAAATTATTTATTGGTGTGATCATTTTAAACAAATAATTATTTCTAGTTAAAATATGATTTCCGTTCGTACTTCCAGCTATCTGGATTTGCACCAATCTTCCATAGAGTCGTGCCAGTTTGATTCTAGCGAATCTATCGAGGATCCGCTAATTGCCGCAAAATCATCCAATCGATAGCTTCCGTCTCTAAACGAGCTGTAAAGATTTCTGGCGGCATCCTTTTGCTCTGTCATGATGTAATGTGCAAAAGCCCACGCATTGGCATAGTCCCACTGGCCAAACTGGTCATAGCCTTCGCGCTGCGTCAACAGCGAGTCCAGATCACGGTGCTCGTCTTTTCCGCATATCTCGCCCAAATATTTCTGCGGACGCTCTATGTTGTGATCATAGTCACTTGCAATGACAGACTGGGCAAAAAATTCGGCGAGGCCCTCATCTGCCCAGCCCTTGGGCTCTGAATGGTAATCTGGGTCATTCCACATTCCAGAATAAACATAGCGGCCCTGTAGGTAGTGCATGAACTCGTGCTTGATCAGGTCTTCGACGGTATAGGTGCTCTGGCTTGTTGTTCGCTGGAATGTGTACAGCGTGCCCTTGCTTTCAAGATAGAGGCCGCCCGCACTTGCACCATATCCGACAAAAGCGTTCATGTAGTCAAAGTATTCGTCAGGTGTTGCCAAAAGTATGAGCGTAAAGGAGCTGTTGGGATCATCTTTTACCGGCGTCACAAACTGAGGGCCCATTATCTCAAAAAACGCCTGCCTCTGTACTTTCATCAATTCCAAATATCCGTCCAATTCGCTTACCGGCAAGCTGGACTTGATGGTTATTCCGTTTTTTGAGACGGATTTGTCCAAGCGGCTTTTTTCAAAATCAGCTTCCAGTTTTCCATACAGCCCGGTTTTGTTGTGGCGGTCAAGCGCCTTTGTGATAAACGACTTTGGTATCAGCTTATCTTCAACGTCATATGCTTCTTTGAGTCCTGAAACCAATCGATTCTTCTGTGACTGATCGACTTGATCATCTCTTAGGATTTCGCAGATGAATGCAGCTTCTGCACGCACCCAGAGATCGTCGGATCTCATCGAGTCCAAAACGAATTTTACGTCGCTTTCCGTGAGGCTTTCTTTGTCGTATGTCATTTGACGTATTGCGCTCATTGCGCGCCATCTGGCGACTGCATCAAATTTGGGATCCTTGCTTATCGACTCTAGATACGGCTGCGTTTCAAAAAACGGCCTAAAATGGGCGTCGATAAGAACGGTAAGCTCCGGTATTACATAGGACGCGTTTTCTTTTTTCAGGACGCTGATGATGGAATCTTTGATGTCTTTTTCCAAAGTTTTTGTAACAAGTATGTGTGGAGTTTTGTCCTCTAGGTGCTCGGCAAATCGAATGAGTATTCTTGCGGCATTACGGCGCGCATTCTCACTCTCATCAGTCTCCATCATGTTTAGCAATTCATGAATGATGCTCTCATCAGCAATCGGGGATATGGCAAGCGCGACCGATTCCGTGCAATAATAATCGGCATCATGCAGTGCCTTGATGAGCTCATCACGGCCTGTTATCTTGGAACAGTCATAGGAAGTACCATGTCCAAGATGTTCTTCAGTGCGTGACAAATACGGAACGATGAATGTCTGCCAGTCAGGACATCTAAAGGATCCCTCGCAGTTTTCAATAGCGTCTGGTAATTGGATGATCATGTCATCGATTGTTTCTTCGTCCATCTCAAATCTGTCATAGTATAACTCGTCATACATGTACGAAAAAAGCCGGTCCGTTGTAATTGGTGAAGAAACGAGCTTGTAGAACGCCGATAGGTGTTTTTGCGGATCTGATTCCAATCCCTCAAAAAATACCGGAATGCAGTCTAGGTTGTTTTCGACAATCATGACTTGTGTGTCTGGGTCAGAGCTGGCAATATTGCCACAACCAAGATCTCTCTGGATCAAGAAAGGAATGTCATCTGCAGGCTTGACGGTACTCTCAACGGTTTGATCGTTTTGTTCTTGCTGGTCAATCTTGGGCATGGTCGCAAAGTCATTTTGAACTAGTTTGTCCGCAGTGTGCGGTTTGACGCATATTGGTGAATCGTTTGTGATCCTGATCATTAGTGTGAGCCCTTCTTTGCAAATTATTTCGTTAGGCAGAACTCCATTTCTTAGCTGTTCTTTTGGCGAGGAGATTTCAGAAAAAGCCACGTCAATTGATAACGAACCGCTCAGTAGGATTATTGCAAGGAGAGAAAAGTGTCTATTCATTGTGTCCGGCTGATATTGCGATAAGGAATCATTGTTATCAAAGTTACTTGTATTGTTGTGAGCGCGGCTATCTAATTATGACTTACGAATAATAACCATGCAAATTATGCAAAACCAGACAAAATGTCTCAAAAAGTCTGGATTGGCGGGATTTATCTAAAGGAGGAGGGTGGCTATGAGCTGATACTGCGCTCGCTAAACCACTACAAAAAAAGGCTCAAAACAATCGGACGCTCGCCTGAACTACAAGGTGCTCCAATGTTTGCACAACTCATCCAATCCGAGGCAATGAAGACCGGCCCGCAAATTGATCAAGCCATAAGCAAAATCAAAGAAGGCCTGCAAAACACTGAATCACTAAAAAGCCTAGAAGCAGACATTCCTGTCTTTGAAAAAGCCCTGAGCTGTTATCGCTCTGACATCCAAAAGTCACAGACAGAATCCGCGGAATTTTATTCCGAGCTTGTAAGCGATAAAAATCTTGCAGTATCAGATCTGGCAAAAATCCAAAACGCATTAGAGAGAATTAAACAGTTTGCATAGAAAACCACAAATTACATCGAAGCTTGAGCCAACCAAATGAAAAAATCAAACATTCATGTTGCAGGAAACAGGCGCAAGATCAACCCGAACTGGTTCACAAACCGTGTCCACATGAAGGAGATCTCATCCACTATACAATCAAAGGAACAAAACATCTACCATGTCTATTTTGAAAAAGGCGCCAAAACAAAACTCCACACTCACAACGGAAACCAAATCCTAATTGTAACTAAAGGGAATGGCAGCCTTGATCTCTTTAAAAAATTTGGGAAAAGCAAAACCATCTTCAAGATAAAGAAAGCAAGCACAACCAGACTGGGCTCAGGTGATGTGGTCTACATACCAAAAAACACACTGCACACACATGGCTCAATTAATCCGAGGCAAACCTTTTCCCACATTGCAATAAACATGCTTCCACGCAAAAACTTGCAGTACAAAACCATTTGGTACGAGTCTGATTTCAAAAGCATGGTTGCTGGAATAGTCTAGCTCTCAGCAGATCTTAAATCCTATTTCTGACTAGTGATATGTGTTGAAAGTGCTTGGGCTTGCTCTTAGTGCGGTTCTTGTCATGACGGTACTCGTTGGAATGGTTTTTGCAGAAAAAAGCACCGATGAGTATAAACAAAAAACCAAACACCAAATAAAAAAAGACATAAAGGAAATAAAAAAACCAAGCGAGGATAAAACAGTAAAGATAACAAAAATCACAAAATCCAGAACGCTCTCAATACTGCACATTGTCAGCCTTGAAATCTGTGCAGGAAGGGAGAGGCTTTATTCGCCCGAAATAGACTTGAAATCCGATATGGATTCTATCACGGTAAAGGTATATGGTCTGATAATGCCTAAAACCTGCAAACCCAGCGAATTTTTCATACGTGCAGAAGATCCAAATTCCATCTCCGTTGGCTTTTCAAAACAAACCTATCATGACAATAGGTAGACAAAACTTGTAATTTGTATTGGAAAAAAAAGCTAGACCTTTCTAAGGTCACTTTGATTTCTTTTTAGATTTTGAAGATGACTTCTTCGCTGCTTTTTTTGCCATACTTTCAAGTTTTATTTGCGCTATTAAGGATATACATTGATGAATTTTTTTCCAAAAATATTGTCTGTAACATCGATCAATGCAATGATCGATTTGATCAATTGTTTTGATAAAACTGATCATAACGATCTTTATTTTCTGTAGTGTGTGATCACAAGCATGAAAGTGCTCCTTTTCATTCTACTTGTGGCCTTTCTTGGGGTGTCAGTAACAACTGCAGAAGCAGAAACCCTCAAAATGTACGTGCAAAAAATGCCGCCGCACTGGCAAAAAAGTTTCGGGGATGTACTACCAAAAGCCACGGCTTACTGGGAAAACAAGACCTCTGGGCTCTTCAAATTCGAATCAGTAAGCCGCGCTGAGCCAGCTAACTTTGTAGTGGAGTGGGCAAGCCAATATGATGCGGGTAAGCTAGGCTACTACTCCACAAACACATCAAACGAGTATGGCAAGCCAAAACTCACAATCACGCTTGGATACTTTAAAGACAAAAAGTGGAACCTTGTCTCGCCCGAATATGCGCTGGAAATAACAAAGCACGAGCTCGGGCATGCAATAGGTCTGTCACACAGCACTGATCCAAACGACATCATGTACCCGCAGATTGAAAACTACGAGTCTTGGCAGCAGTCAAAAACAAAACAAGCATCCAAGATTGCAGCCAAGGTGTCTGCCACTGACTGGAAGGTAAAATCGATAAAGTACCAAACCCTCTCTGATCAGAAGATCTCTTCGTCAAGATCAGACATACTAAAGGCAGAAGCATCGTTAAACAACTCTACTGCTGGCAACAAGGCATCACAGGCAGATCTTGACAAGGCTTGGACAGCGTTTTGGGCTGCAAAAAAATACCTCAATGATGCAGAGCTGATCCAAAAAGAAGCAGATGCATTATTCTATGATTTCAATTACAAGGATTCCTATCACAAATACAAATCCTCATCAGAAACCACAAAAAAGGTGGGTAGCAAACTACTCCATCTCAAAATATACCTAAAAAAATCAAACCAGCTGCAATGAAAAGCTCGGAGCTTCGAAAGCTAATAGCAGAGTACAAAGCCCTCAAATCAAAACCAAATTCGTACCATATATCAGAAAAACTCAAGGAGATTGAACACAGATACTATCATGAAACTGGACGAAGCCTTGAATCCGACCTAACCTGATGCTGAAAATAATGCAAACTTTGAAAACCCTATGATCTAAGCTGATCATATGAAGTCATTCTACATCATAGTCTTGGCAGTAATTACAGTGGTAATCACATACTACATTATGAGCGCCTTTGTTTTGCAGCAGCAGGCAATAAACAAACAATCAGTATACGTACACCTGCAGCCGGAATGGAGCAGCTACCCGGCAAACATTGTATATGAAATAACAAACGTCTGGACAAGAACCGGAAAAGAAAATCCGCTTGACTCAAAGGCAAGGCTGGAAATAGCAAAAGAGGCTAATGTGGATGAGCTGCGCTATGTGCACGAAAAACCTTACATCCTGGTACAGCACGACAACACAAACTGCCATGATGTGTGGGAGCCTCACTATGCAAGATTTGGCGCAGATGTGATTCGACACCAAATAGAATACTTGAGCGGATTACAAAAAAGCCCTGATCCAAACATCACACTGTACAACTCTATTCAAAGCACACAAGACGACTATGTCCATGAGTCTCTGATAAAATCCGGATATTCCCAATTCATACCGATCTGCACTGAAAAAAATACCACCTCCTTTGATTATACTGTCAAGACAAACGACCAGTCCGTAGGCTTTGATGTGTATTTTGTTCCATCCATGCAAGAACAAGAAAACTATGATAAAAACAATGGCAAGTTCCAGCATTACACCACCGGACAGTGCTTTGGCAAAAACTATGCAAGCTTCTCTGGTGCTTGTTATGGCCTTGGAAAAGATTCCGGGCTTCTCATTATAGTACCTGACAGCCTGACAGTGCCCCTGACAAAGATAGAGATCTGGTTATACGAAAAATAAACTGGACAAGGATTTTAATTCTAGATTGTCTAATCTAATCCATGAAGGCAACGTTTGGCGCTGGCTGCTTTTGGTGCGTTGAAGACATTTTCAGAAAGACAAATGGTGTTAACTCTACCCAGGTAGGATACAGCGGAGGCTGGACGAAAAATCCCACATACGAGGATGTCTGCACAGACAAGACAGGTCATGCAGAGGTAGTACAGGTGGAATACGACCCAAATGTCATATCATACGAACAGTTATTGGATGTGTTCTGGAGCACGCACGATCCAACTCAGCTAAACCGACAAGGGCCAGATGTCGGGGTGCAATACCGCTCTGCCATATTCTACCATGATTCCCAGCAAGAAAAAATAGCAAAGGAATCAAAGGAAAACCTTGCCAATTCGGGCAAACTCGGCAAGCCAATAACGACCCAAATCCAGATGGCGCAAGAATTCTACAAGGCAGAAGAGTATCACCAGCAGTACTATGCCAAGTGCGGCATAGCAAAGTTCTAAGGACAATTTCTTCGCGAGCCTTTTATGCAAAATGTTGGTCAGGATACCTAGCGGATGGGATTAATGCCGACCATGGCGAGAAATCATCGCCCATCTGCTAATCAAAAATCTTTCAATTATGTGGTACAAATCTAAAACAAACATTTCCAATTTTGGGAGATGACCAAAAGTCTATTATTCAAAAGTTTTTATTGTGATTTAGTTGAAGTGCAAAAACTGCGGAAGCCAATTCAAGCATAGGGCGTCAAACTATTGTTCCACTGAATGTGCACTACAATACATAGAAAAGCACCACGAAGATACTAATTTATCCACTACCTGAACAAACTTTTGCATGAAGAAAATCCTGGTTTTTGCGACTGTGTTTCTAGTTTTCATAAACTCTGCTTTTGCTGACTCGCCAATTGAAATTGCCAATAAATCCGACAAGACAGTCGAGATTGGAAAACAAATCCAGATTGCAGCAGATCTGCAAAACAACCAAGACTTTGAGCAGGACTTCGCGTACATAGTCCAGATCCAAAACGAAAATGGCGTGACCGTCTCTTTAGCATGGCTTACGGGTACGTTGCAGCCAGCGCAGTCATTCTCGCCTGCAATATCATGGATTCCAAACGAATCTGGACAATACGAGGCTACGATATTTGTTTGGGAGAGCATAACCAACCCTTCGGCATTATCGCATACCCTCACAATGGAAATAAACGTCGGACGTATTGCATAGCATTTACATCTGTATGGGGAAATTTATCAAAACTGATCCCATCTGACTTTCAGCTAAACGAATTATATTTGGCCGCCTTTGAGTTTCAGAAACTTGAATGCCTACAAACACGCCTCGCTTCTCGAAATAGTTGAGGATATCATCGACATAGATGCAACCATGAGATTTGCCGCAATAATTGATCTCAAGGGGAATATCTTGGAATCTATCATGAAAAGGGGCAAGACCTCGCTCAAGACACAGAAAGAAGAGGAGCATTTCTGCATGCAAATAGCGCAAAGGCGAAAGATGAGAAAGGAGTTTGACAAAAGCCTCGGCAAGGTACGATACGTCCACGTTGAACGAGAAAAGGTCACCCAGATCGTCGTGTATCCAAAAAGAAAAACCATCTACTTCACAATGGAGCCGGAGGTAAGCGTAAACAAGAAAATGTCGGTAATAAACCGGGTCAAAAAGCTCACACTGCATCTCTGAAAATCATTCTGTCTGTTCCAAACATACTCTACATTACAAAACCCAACTTGGCATACAAAACCATGGATACGCAGCATATTGTCTACATCCTTGGTGCAGCAGTGGCCCTTGCAGTTTTCATTCCCTTAGTTATAGGGTTTATGACCACTTGAAAAAATAAATACTGAAAAAACCGGCATCCTAGTGCGTTGAAAATACTAGTTGATGAAATGGATGATGGATGGGACGAAAAGCTCCGCGGCCTTGGGTATGACGCATATTCCGTCAAAAAGCTTCTGACCGAGGGCAAAAAACTCCACACGGACTATTCTGTCATAAACTATGCAAAGGAAAACGATATGATCCTAATTACGCGTGACACAGAATCAGGCCAGGCATGCGCAGAAAACAACCTACCGTGCATCTTACTTGACAACAACGAAATATTCAGGATCATAGTTGAAAAACTGAGGAATTTTTCCTAAACTAGAAACTTTTATCCAACGACAATCTTGTAATGGCATGGAAAGCTGTGACACTCGAACTCGAGCGTACAAAAACGGAAAAACCTTTGATCAGTGCAGAGAAATAGCGGAAACGATGAACACGGAGCTCAAAACCAAAATAGAAAAAGAAGGCAGGGTGCTCTGGACGGACATCTTGTCAAAGGTTGATCATGATGAGCTTGTCTACAAGCTGACACTAAAGTATCTGAGACGAGACGGGTATGATATTGGGAACTGGCAGATTCCGGAAGTCAAAAAATCAAGCTAGGGCTCCACTTTACAGCTCCAGCCGCTGTTTTTGATCTTCTTTGCCATTATTATTGGTGTAAACACAAGCAGTGGAATTGAAATGCCAATGAGTATTGTCTGAATCTGGGTTATTGCCAGTGTGAATGCAATTGCGCCGGACGTGGAAATAAAAAGCGAAAGAAACGTCCCAGCACATGTAGGGCACGCGATGAACAAACCTGTAGCTGCAGCGACACTGCCAAGACCGGTGCCTTTTTTGAGAATCGAAAAGGCGTTTGCGGCAATTGCGGCATTCAATCCAACAAGATATGATACCGTAATCTGCAAAATCAGGTTAATCGGTATTACCTGCAAGCCGACATGTTCTGTCATGTAGAAGATGAATTTTGGCACATAGCCAACATCACCACAACACGGCGCAATCTGTGCTGATGGCACTGCCACGCCGTAATGTATTGAGAAAATCACATCTGGCTGGTACACTAGTATCCCAGATGTCAGGGCAAAGAAAACTCCATACCCGATACCAGTTATGACAAAAATCCTCCTTGACTTTGCGTTCCACGTTACCTGTGCAATGACAGAAAACGCGTCATTTTGGCCTGCCTGCACTTTGTGCCTGTGGTACTGGTATAGCCCATATGATATTGCACCAAGTGCCAAAATGAGCATGGCGTAAAACGCGACCCCAAGTCTTTCAATCGACGATATCGCGGCTGGGGTGATCTCGGAATTCCCAAGCCTTGCGTATATCAAAAATAAAATTGCGATGCTCATAAAGCCAATTGCGATAAGCGACCTGCCGTCACGGGATTCCACCATTTAGGTTCTAGCTGAAAAGAACTAGAATTAAACCATATCATTGGTTGCTGAAAAAAGAGGGAAAATCTTTTCTACCGTTATGCACAGCAGATGGATTTTTTGAAGTCTTCTACACTTCGTGAATAATTACATTCTTTACACACATGCCAAGATCTATTCTTTAGCACTTTGAGGGGCGCATCATATGCAGTGGAGTACATTTTTCCCCCACATGATGGACATGATAGTGGTATGTCAATTTTCATAAGATGAGTTTGTGTTTTGTGAATTTAAGAGCCGCGTAGGACTGATAAGTTATCCATCTTTTTGCTTTGGATCAAGTCAGTCTTTATAAGAAATCAAATCCATAAACATGTATCAATTGAACATCAACCAAAAACAGGAGCCTGACTATTCCACTTCAAAAATCAGCTATGTCGGCTTTATTGATCCGTACGCCCTGGAAGGAATAATCGTTTTGCAGTCTGAAGACAAAAAAGAATTTCACATGAGGGCTTTTTCGGGCGAGGTTGCGCGCCACATCAAAAGTTTTGTAGAGGGAAAACGCGACGCACTGCCGACCATCTACAACCTAATCGAGCAGCTATGCGAGGAAAACGAGTTGCTGCTAGTGAAGGTCAAAGTCTACGAAAGCGGAAACGTTCTGCGCGCCAATCTGTATTTCACCGGAAAAAAAGACATAGTGCTTAGGAACTATAGGGCATCAGACGCAGTGGCCCTTGCGGCATTTTACAACATACCAATCCTGGTCAGAAAGACACTGCTAAAAGAAAAAGTCGAAGCCTAAGTCAGAACTTCTGAGAGCCGCCCTTCTTGGTGCGCCCGCTTTAGTTCCATAGCGATTCTCCTCCCAACACCGAAGGTCTCGCCGTACTGGTATTTCGTATATGGCGAGGTGGTTGCAACAATCGGGTTCCCCGGCACCCTCAAAGACACGTCGTACACTACTAGCTCCAAGTCCTTTGTAATTACGCTTTGAAGTGAGAACGGGCCGATTATTCCAGGGGGATAGATTTTTCTGACGCCTGATACGAATTTGTCACCTATGTCGATTACCTTTTCGAGCAGTGACTCGCGTATGCTTGCAGGAGTGTGGCCGACCTCGATGTTTTGCACATCGATGTTAATGTCAAGCTGTTGTTTTGCAGGAATTGCATTATAGTCATGCAGGTTTGTCTGCAGCCTTCGCTCTATTCCAATAAAGTCCACTTGGTCTGACACCGGAGTGTGGAAATAATTAAAGTTCATGTATGTTCCAATGACTAGTTCCTCAATGCTTGCCTTTTTTAGGTCCTCTTTTCTGATGATTCCTTTCTTGATTCTGTCTTGGGATTTTTCCAGGTAGTCATTGTACGATGATGCGGTAAAGAACGCGCGCTCTAGCTTTCGGGTTTTTTCCTGAACCTTGACAATCACAGGCCTGTCTATTTTGCTTGGGTTTTTGAACAGCTTTGGGTGTCTTATTTTGGATTTTTCCAAAAGATGGTACTGGTTTTTTGCAAAGCTTCGCTCTTCTGCCTGAAACATGGACCTGTTTCCAAATAGCGGCACTCTGAACTTGTTTTCGATGGCGTCATATCCCAAGTATGCAGTCAGGGCTCTGTGCGGAACTATGATGGTGTTGGTCTCTACAAACATTTTCTGCATTTTTGCAGAAGCCATATCTTTGAAATTATTTACTACGATGATCTCGTCTGCAATTCTTTTAAAACGCCTGTATGGTATGTCTCTGCCTTTCTGGCAGATTACAATTGTTTGAATGCCTTCGTCTTTTGCCCCATCCATTATCTCAAGCGCAGAGTGGCTGCCAAGGACTCCGATTCTAAAATCAGAATAATTTTGAATAATTTTCTGAATCTCGGCGCGCTTTATCATGGATGATCTAGAGTGCAAACTATGGTAATATAATCAAAGTCGTTTTTCGTCAGGCAAATACTGATGCTAACATGCCGTGCACTGATCACAGCTTAAAAATAATCAGCTTTTTCACAGTTGTTGATGAGACTGGTAATTGGGATGACTGGAAGCACCGGCGTCACATACGGCGTTCGAATTCTTGAGGTTCTCAAAGAATGCAACGTCGAAACGCATCTGGTGATCACAGAATGGGCAAAAAAATGCCTTGCAATGGAAACAAGCTACAACCTAGAAGATGTAAAAAAGATGGCGACAAACTATTCAGACGACTCCAACCTCGCCTCTGGCATATCGAGTGGCACTTACAAGACAGACGGCATGATCGTAATCCCATGCAGTATGAAGACACTTTCCAGCATAGCAAACGGGTATGACGAAACCCTTGTTGCAAGAGCGGCAGGTGTCACGCTAAAGGAATCAAGGAAGCTAGTCTTGGTGCCAAGAGAAACCCCACTCACTGCAATTAACTTGGAAAACATGCTCAAGCTTGCAAGGCTTGGTGTGGTGATTCTGCCACCTGTTCCGGGATTTTACACAAAACCAAAATCGATTGAGCAAATCATTGATCATACTGTAGGCAAGTGCCTTGATCAGTTCAACATTGAACATGATTTATACAAAAGATGGGGCAGCTAGGCATTTGCCAAAAATCCGTCTTGAGAAGCTAATCAAAGCAGAAAGACAGAAGGTTTTTGACATCGTTGCAAACTATGAGAGCTTTCAAAATGTTTTGCCCCAGTATTTTCCATCTATTCGAGTCCGCTCAGTTCGAGAAAATGTAGCAATAATTGAAGAGCACCTAAAACTTGGAGACAAAGAATTTGTCATGATGGCAAAGCACATCACGAAATACCCAGAATCCCACGAAGTCTTTGTTATCGGGGGAGATTTGAAGGGAAGTCATATTGCTGAAAAATATGAAAAGACTCCAGAAGGCACGAAGCTAACAGTGGATGCGGACATTAAGCTGTGCGGGATGATGAAAATAGCCGGATTTTTTGGAAAGCAAAAGATTGCCTTGGATCTTGGCAAAGTGATTGACGAGCTTGTAAAAATCGCAGAAGCCTAGTCTTTCTTCTCTTTGAGGTCTTTGAGCTCTTTTTCGGCCTCTATCTTGCCTTTTTCGTATTCACCCTTTGACTTGCCCAATGTTTTTGCAAGCTCTGGAATCTTTTTTGCTCCAAACAATATGATGCCTGCCGCAATCACAATGATGATGATTTCTTGCGCACCAATGAAGTTTGCAATGTTTTCTAACATCTGACTCACTTATCTCCAGATTTGGATTTAAGTGTTTTAATCTTGTCCTCACGGCGCTCAAGAATCATCATGCCTATGACATATAGCCCAATCATCGGTCCTGAAACTAGTGCCATGGTAAAACCAGTCCCATCTGGTGTGATGATTGCGCCGATTATGACTATTGCGACTATTGCATATCTGATGTTGTTTCGCCAAAACTTGACATCCGTAAGGCCGGACACCGTCACGGCATACATGACTAGCGGTAATTGAAATGCGATTCCAAATGCAATCAAAAAGTGTAAAACAAAAGTCACAAAGTCAATCACTGTAAAAAATGGCATGATGTTTATCTCACTGCCATATCTGTACAAAAATTCCAGCGTCGGGGGTATTACAACAATATATGAAAACAGCATTCCAGACACAAACAACGCGATTGCAGGGGCCGCAATGGTGCGTATTGCGTGGACCTCGGCTTCGGAAAGCGCCGGCTTGATAAACGCGGTCAATTCCTTGACTATTATCGGAATTGAAACCACTATGCTAACAAGTGTAGCGACATAAAATTGAGCATAGAATGCTTGCCCAGGTGCAGTTTGGATTAATTGCACGTCATTTGGAAGCAAAGTATCGCGCATGTGGCTTGTGATCTGTACTGCAATGTTGTGGAAAGGATCTGGCGTTGGATAGTATAGAGTAATTCCGTTAGTGATGATTGGCTCTAATCTAAAAGCAAGAATGAACGTGATGATAATTACTACGGCGATTATGATTCGGATTATGCGTTTGCGCAGCTCATCCAAATGTGCAAAAATTCCCTGCAGCTCGGACATGTGTGATTTAATGGTGTGAAACCCTATTTAGTTTGCGAAAAAGTACTATTTGTTACCTGGGATTGGCAGCAGTTTTGCGTCTGGGAAACCTGATTTCTTGCGCTCCTCTTCTGATATGTCCTTGAACTCGATTGAAATTATGGCCTTTAGACTAAACTTTGACTCTAGATCTTTTGCAAGCTGGCCTACATCACTGCCTGAGTAAACTTCCTTGGAGTTCTGCAAAAAGATCCTGCTTGACTTTTCCTTTTGGTCTCCACCGAACCTGCCCTTGAGAAATTTCACGATTTCCTCGACTTCGGGCTTTTTTAGATTGTTGTGGTATAGCGTGATTCCTTTTACCGAGGTGTACCCTTCCGGTGTTCCATCCCTGTACAAAAACACGCCAGCAAAAATCGCATCATCCTCTGGCTCCTTTATTCCTTTTATCTCCCAGTTTAGGACTTTGCTCTGATCGTAGTTGGCCTTTGAAACCTCTTCGGATGTCAGCTTCCAGTATCTGTGTCGAGTCACTTCAGTTTTTGACTGATACTGTATTATAAAATGGCTACGATGTGATTTTTTACCAAATCCGAAATTCAAGATTATATTAGACCAAAATCAAGTGCACAACATGCCGCTCTTTGAGGTGCAGGTAATAATCGAAAACAAGCCTGGCATGAATGATCCGGAGGGGCAGACAATCCTAAACGATCTGGTGCTAAAAGGGAGTTATTCATCAGTCAAAAAAATCCGCTCAGCTAAAATGCTCAAGTTCCAAGTAAATGCAACAACAAAGCAAAAGGCGCAGGATGCAGTCAAAAAGCTGTGCGATGATCTTCGAATCTACAACCCGATGGTAAGCAAGGTCACATTTACCGTAATCTAGTCTTTGGTTCCAATCGATTTTACTGTTTCATCGATTAAGAGTCTGCTTCTAAGGTATGCAGCCAAGTCTGTCTGCGTAATTACGCCCACAAGCTTTTGATCTTCAAGAACAATGAGCCTTCGGATGTTGTTGTTTAACATCTTTTGAACGGCATCCTCGATTATGGTGGTTGGCTCAACCCATCTGAATTTTGGGGACATGATATCGGAGACTTTGAGCTCAGAGGCAACTTTGTTTCCGGCCACTAGCTTTCTCACAAAGTCAGCCTCGGTTACGATGCCTACGGGATTTTGGCCTTCCGCAACTACCAAAAAACTGATGTCCTTTTCCTGAAGTAGTGTGGCTGCCTCAAGGCATGTTTTTTCTTTTGATATAGTAATTACCTGCTTATTCATGATGTCTCTTACTTGTCCCATATTCTGTGATGGCTTTTTTGCAGATAAAAAAGATTTGTAGCAAAGATCTTAACAGATGTCAATCCGCTTTGATTTAATAACGACATCAACAAACTTTACTCGTGAAGGTCGGTGTTGTGGTCTTTCCGGGGAGCAACTGCGATCGGGACATGTACCATGTCCTGCAGGATGTCTTCAAGTTGGACGTCAAGTATTTTTGGCACGAGGACAAACTGCCAAAGGATCTGGACGCCGTGGTTTTGCCAGGCGGGTTTTCTTATGGTGATCGTTTAAGGGCGGGCGTTATTGCCGCACACAGCCCAGTGATTGCTGATGTAAAAAGGATGGCCGAAAAAGGAATGCCGGTCCTAGGTGTTTGCAATGGGTTTCAAATTCTTGTCGAAGCTGGGCTCTTGCCAGGTGTCTTGCTAAAAAACACATCACTCAATTTCATGTGCAAGTGGACTGAGCTCATTGTGGAAAACAACAAGACTCCGTTTACAAACAAACTCAAACTCAAACAAAGAATCCCAATCCCGATTGCAAATGGGGAAGGAAGATACTATGTTGACAAGGCAACGCTCGAACAGCTAAAGAAAAACAACCAGATTGTATTCCGGTATGGGGAAAACATCAACGACTCAGTATTTGGCATTGCAGGAATTTGCAACAAGGAGGGAAACGTAGTTGGCATGATGCCGCATCCAGAGCGTGCAGTAGAGGCTGAGATAAACCCAAATGACTGCAAACCATCGTCGATGATTTTTGAATCGCTGATTTCTACGGTTGGTGCAAGAAGATGAGCCTGCAGGAACAGGAATTAGAATATTTATCAAAAAAAATTGGAAGAAAGCCAAACGAAACCGAGATGAACATAGTTGCAGCAGAGTGGTCAGAGCATTGCTCCTACAAGTCATCAAAAAAACACCTCAAAATGCTTCCAACTTCAGGTCCTCGTGTAATACACGAAAAAGGATATGACTCCGGTGTCTTGGATGTTGGTGATGGATATGTTGTAACTGTTCACATTGAGAGCCACAACCACCCGTCTGCTGTTGAACCGTATGGGGGGGCAGCCACTGGCGTAGGTGGTGTGATTAGGGACATTCTTTCTGCAGGTACACGACCAATTGCAATTCTTGATGGTCTTCGCTTTGGAGATATTGAAAAGGATTCTCACGCAAGGTGGCTCTTCAAAAACGCGGTGACTGGAATTGCAGACTATGGGAACTGTCTTGGAATTCCTACGGTTGGTGGTGAAGTCGAGTTTGACAAATGTTACACAAATTATGCGCTTGTCGATGTCGCATCGATTGGATTTGGCAAAAAAGAAAAGCTGATCAAAAACAATGCAACAACAGGAGACGTTGTGGTTCTGATTGGCGGCTCTACTGGCAGGGACGGGATTGGCGGCTCACAGTTTGCGTCGGACTCGCTTGAAACAGAAGACCGCTCCGCAGTGCAAATCCCAGACCCATTCATTGAAAAACTGATAATCGAGGCAACGCTAGAGGCGCGAAACGAAAACTGTATCAAGGCAGTAAAGGACTTGGGCGGAGGAGGATTATCGTGCGCAGTATCTGAAACTGCGGATGCGCTTGGTGTTGGAATAGAGCTGGACGTAAACCTAGTCCACACAAGGGAACCAGGCATGAAGCCAACTGAAATCATGACATCCGAATCACAAGAACGAATGCTAGTCATCACCGACAAACAAAGACTCGGCAAGATTCAAGCAATCTGCAAAAAGTTCCACGTGAGCTGCTCAGTTATTGGCAAGGTGACAGGCGATAAAATAATGAAGGTGACAAACAACAAGTCCCTAATCGCGTCAATGCCTGCGGAGATCGTCGCAAACGCACCACTGCTTGATAGGCCGTCAAAAGAGCCAGCATATCTGAAAGCGCTGCAAAAAAAACAAGAGCCAAAACCCGTATCAGATCTATCAAAGACGGTGATGCGGCTGCTTGCAAGCCCAAACATTGCAAGCAAAATCTGGGTTTATGGCCAGTATGACCATGAGGTGGGAATAAGAACGACAGTCAAGCCAGGCTCTGATGCCGCGGTATTGAGATTGGACAATGGGAAATATCTGAGTGCAAAAATCGACGGAAACCCAAAACACTGCTACCTGGATCCAAAAAACGGTGCTATGGGATGCTTTGAGGAGGCGTGCAGAAACGTAGTGTGCACCGGTGCGACCCCAATCGGAATGGTTGATCACCTGCAGTTTGGTAATCCGGAGGATCCTGAAATCTTTTGGACATTTCTAGAATCACTAAAAGGCATAACGGAATTTTCCAAGTTCTTTAACATTCCATGTGTTGGAGGAAAGGTCAGCTTGTATAATGAAACTCCGCAGGGGCCAATAAAGCCGACGCCGCTAATTGGCGTACTTGGGCTGATTGACCAAAAGCCACTCAGGCCGCAAAAAATCGAACAGGGCGACTTTTTACTAATCGTAGGCCTAACAAAGGATGAGCTTGGAGGTTCTGAATACTATGAATACATCCATGATTTTATTGGCGGAAAACCCCCACAAATCAATCTTGACGAATCAAAGAAAAACATGGGCTCTGTTCTACACCTAATACAAAACGGAAAGGTGAGGGCAGCACATGATTGCTCAAAGGGCGGCCTCGCAATCGCCGTATGCGAGCTTGCAATGACAAGTAATATTGGCTGTACTGTGGCGCTGGAAAACATCCCGCAGCAAAAACAAAGCCCAGACAAGATTCTGTTTTCAGAAAGCCACTCAAGGTATCTAATCACGGTGGAAAAATCAAATCTCGACTTTGTCGTATCTGCACTGAAAAAGAACAAAGTAAACTTTGGGCTGATTGGCAAGTTTGAGGGAAACCAAATCACATTTTCAAAAAACAACAAACCAATTGCAAAACTAAGGGTTGATAAGGCACACGACAAGTGGTTTAATTCACTAAGGGAATTGGTCCTGCATGGTTAAGGAAAATTGTGGTGTCGTTGGGATTTTCAGTCGAGATGGCTCTAATGTCATCCCGATGATAGTGGATGCTCTAAGGGCTTTGCAGCATAGAGGGCAGGAAGCTTGGGGGATCGCGATTCCAAAAAAGGCGCCACTCAAACGACTGGGTCTTGTTTCTGCAGCATCATCAGAGATGCACAAAATCACAGAAGAATATGCATCGCCTGCAGCAATAGGCCATGTGCGATACTCGACTGTTGGGAAAAGCACACTTGAAAACGCACAACCGCTCAAAGTCAAGGATCTCTGCATTGCGCACAATGGAACGATAGCAAATGTGGCCGAGCTTGCAAACATGGTTGGCGGTTGCACATTTACCCCACAAAGCTCAAGTGATACGCTAGTCGCAGCGCAAAGACTGGTATCGCTCATGTCAACAAATGGCAAGCTTGGAAACGCGCTATCAATTTTGAAAAATGAGATGGCAGGCTCGTACTGTTTTACTTTTGTATCTGATGACAATGCCGTGTATGCAGCGCGTGATCCGCGTGGGTTTAGGCCGATGGTTCTTGGATCAAAAGAGGACGGTGCTGTGACAATTGTGGCATCGGAATCATCTGCACTAAGCGCGATTGGCGCAAAGCTTGTCAGAGACGTTCTGCCAGGCGAGCTTTTGAAATTTAACAATGACGGGGTGGAATCAGAGATGTTCTCTGAGGAGAAAAAACACGCGCACTGTTCCTTCGAGTTCACATATTTTGCGCACCCGACAAGCAGGATGGAGGGAACAAACATCTACGTGGCAAGAAAGAGAATCGGCCAATTCTTGGCAAGAAAGTTCCCAATACCTGATGCGGACTTGGTAATACCGGTGCCAGACTCTGCAAGGCCTGCGGCACTTGGGTATGCGCAAGAACTCAAACTACAGTTTGATGAAGGTCTGCTAAAGGACAGGTATAGCAAAAAAGGACCCTTACGTAGCTTTATTGAACCGCACCAAAGCGACAGAGTGGAAATTAACAGATGGATTATTCCAATCACTGAGATCATCACTGGAAAACACGTCGTCGTAATTGATGATAGTCTGGTGAGGGGAACAAGCTCAAAGGCAATAATCAAGGCCCTGCGTCGGGCTGGGGCAAAAAAAATTAGCATGCTGATCACATACCCGCCAATAAAATATCCGTGCTATGCGGGAATCGACTTTCCATCACAAGAAGAGCTTGCAACTGGCGCAAACCAAACCGGCACAGATGCAGACATTGTGGAAAAAATCAGGAGCGATATTGGTGCCGACTTTTTGGGATATAACGATGCGCAGAATCTTGCTAATGCAGTCGGAATTCCACATGACTCGCTGTGCTTCACCTGCACTACGGGAGACTACGGCACTTTGGGGATAAAGCCAACATTCAAAACGCGTGAGGAAATGAAGGGCGAATAGAATGGAAATAGCGTTTGTTCTAGTAAAGTGCGAGACTGCCCACGAAATGGACGTGATGCGCGAGCTTCTAAAGATTGACGGCGTAAAAGAGGTTCATGGCACATATGGAATGTATGATATTTTTGTAAAGGTTGTCGGTGTATCTCACAAAGAGGTATCTGATATTATCACCAAGCAAATTCGCAAAACGCCAAACGTAGTTTCTACTACGACCCTTTCAACAATCCCAGAGCAAGGCGGCAAATAGTTTCAAGACTATCTGGTTCAAATCTGACTGTCAGCGCCATTTTCAAGGATAAATGTAGTCGGAGTTGGTTGTCTTACACTCGAAAAATGACTAATTTCACAATTGGGTAAAAACTGAAACAGTGTCAGTGTTCTTTATTCTCAAGAATGGTGTGATGCTGTGGAAAAGTCAAAAATCGCAATGATGTTATCGCTGGCCTCGATCTTTGTTGGTACACTAGTGGCAATCGGATGGGTTTTGGACATTGAGCCGCTAAAATCTATCATACCAAACGCAGTTACAATGAAATTTAGCACTGCGATATGTTTTGTCTTTTCTGGCATCACAGTCTTTTTTCTTGCAAGGTATAGACAGGGAAAGACTGGGGTGGCGCAAATCGCCATTCCAATATCGGGACTAGTCATATTCCTATTCATGGCAAGTTCATTATTTGCAACTGTTCTTTCATTAGATGCTGGAATCAGAAATGTGCTTGTAAAAGAAGAATCTGGTGCAGTATCCACCGTTCTGCCGGGAAGACCATCGATTCCCACAATGATTAATTTTATTCTGATTGTGGGGGCAGGAATGCTCGCATTATCAGAGACTAGATTCAAAAGATTCTTCCCGTATGTTGGCCATGCTGTTACAACAATTGGAGTAATCAGCCTTGCTGGATATGCTACAAACCAGTCCACATTGTATTACTATTATCCAAATGTAAGTACAGCCATGGCGCTACACACATCCATGCTGTTTACTATGCTTGGCATCGCATTGTTTTTCTTAAAGGCGGATACAAAACTGGAATATGTTACATCAGTAAAGATTCGCACAAAGCTGATTTTTCTGTTTTCGGCATCTTCCATAATTCCACTCTTGTTTATTTTCAGCCTGATTCTTGATCAAATTGAGAGTTTTCCAAACGATAAACAGTTAATCACAGACATGATCGTGATAATGTCGTCCACTGTTATTGCGGTGTCGATATTCTCATTTTTGATCTCAAGGGCAATATCAAAACCAATCCTCAATCTGTATGATACTGCGCAAAAGATCTCAAAAGGAGATATCTCAGCTAAGGCAGATGAACGAACAAATGATGAGATTGGTAATCTTGGAAAAATTCTAAATCAGATGGTAGGGAACATCACCAAGTCTGGGCGACTATCTGCAATAGGGGATCTTGCAGCAAGGCTTGCGCACGACATTCGAAACCCATTGTCTATAATCAAGGCAAATTTAGAATTGCTGCAAAAATCTGCGCTAGAAAATCAATCAGAAAAGTCTGAGCAGAGAGTAACGGCAATCTTTCGAGCCTTGGATAGAATCGCATACCAAATTGACAGCGTTATGGATTTTGTTAGAGTAAGGCCACTGAATATCACAAAAACCTCTATCTTGGAAATACTATCCCTTGCTACAAGGACCACACCAATTCCCGAAAACATCCAAATCGTTCTTCCAGAAAACGATGTAGACATAGAATGTGATAAAAAACAGCTGGAGGTTGTTTTTAGCAATATGATGATGAATTCTGCTCAAGCGATAGTGGGGAACGGAACAGTCACCATTAATTTGAAAGATGCCAATGATCGTATCATTATAGATATTATTGATACTGGCTCGGGAATCACCGAGGAGAACTTGATAAAAATTTTTGAACCGTTATTTACAACAAAACAGACTGGGACTGGTCTTGGGCTAGTCACCTGCAAAAACATAATCCAGCAACACCATGGCACCATATCTGTGAAGAACAATCCAACAACATTTACGATTGATCTTCCGGTAAATCAGTAATTGTACTGACTTTTCAAAGAAATCATAATTTCAAAGCTAATCTTAATAGCTAGAATCGCACTTTGACTCCTAGTGGGAGCGTACAAGCTTTTCATAATTATCGGTGTTGTTGCCATTGCAATAATAGGCGCGCTCATAACATTTTCCTTGGGGAAGGGCACTTTTTCATCACAAGATTATGAAGTTGATCTGGATCCGCTCAAAGATCCGCAAAACCTCTTTGTCACTGCAAGGGTGATGGTGCAAAATACGGGAGGAAAACCGCTAACAAACGTGATGGTGAACTTTGGAGGAGGAGACATGCTTGTGCTTGGCACGCTGGATCCTGGACAGAAGGTAATCCTCTCGCCACCTGCAGAAAACCAGCTACAACAAGTCACGGTAACTGCAGACAATGGGATCTCAGTCACAAAACCTTACAGGATTCCACCAAAAATGCCAGGAATGATGGGCTCCTAGGTCCAAGCCTTTTTGTCTTTTTTTGCGACTCGTACGTCGTCGACAAAAACGTGATCATCGTAATCAAGTACAGTGTGCCATCGCTTGTCGTGCGGAAGCATCTTGTCGAGATCCTCCACTCTTTTGTGAGTTGGATACTTGTTCATTAGGGCCCCCCACTTCATGTTTGGTATTTTTGGCATTACCTCGTTTATGTCACGCATGTCTCTGTATCAAAAAACTTGGTTGATAAGTTTTTGTTTTGTCGCATCAAAAATAGTTGATTTTAGATCCTAAACAATCGTCTTGATTTTACGATGATTACCGCTGGTATGACAAAGTAGATTCCGATGTTTAGCAAAATTATTCCAATCCCGTAGCCAAGCATTTGAAATTCAGAACTGGTATCAACATAGTTTAGTATCATCAGACTGGAAAGTAGAGGAGTGATGGTTATCTTTACGGCCTCTCTGAAGGCTGGGTTTTGTCTTTCCAGGTCAGCTATTGCTGGAGAAAACGCATAGTATGCTTGGTTGAATGCACCCATGAATACCGTTCCGGACTCTGTGCCAAACACAACGTTGTCGCGTATTTCTCTTAGCATCTGTACTGAGGGTGCCATCTCGGTTCCATATGCCGCAGTTGCGATGAGGCATCCGCCTTTTGATTCGACGCTCGTTGTCACGTCCGTAGATGTTTCTTCGGCTACTGCCTTTGGCAGTATCCTGTAGATTCTTTCTTCTGAAAGCGACACAATGTAAATGAGTCCGTCTGGGCCTACCTCGATGTCAGTAAGGCAACCAAAGCCGGTGCCAAACAAAATCTCGTCCATGGAATCGTCAAGGTTGTGAACCTTGTCGGAAAGGCCAGGCGAGTCAAAAACAAAGCCGGTTCGCGCCGAATCAAGCTTGAACCTGTATAGGTTTCCAGTATTGCAATCGCCCACAAACACGCTGTCCTGATACTCTTGCAGCTTGTCTGATTTTACAAAAGAAATTGCAGTCGGAGCGACTGGTTTTTGCCAGGTAAATTCCGGATCACTGTAAACATAATTCCCATATTCCGGCAGCGAGTCAATCTGGGCTTGGCTTTCTGCAGGGCCCATTATCTTAATCCAGCCACTGTTAAAGTTCTCAGGCACAAAATTAATCTCGTCATTGTTATCGTCACCATTTTCCGTATCCCACATATTCCCGGTGAACGGGTCGACTGCTAGGCCAAAGCTGTTTCGTATTCCCATCGCATAGTATGGCCCTGGCGGGTCAACTCTCAGTATGACGCTGGTGTCGTTTTTCCAGTCCTCTGCCTGGTTTTGCAATCTCCCGTAGTTGCCATTATCCCCCATCACTGCGTAAACTTGGCCGTCAAAATTTGTCATCGCGCCGCCATTATGGTAATAATTATCGCTCGGAAGCGTTTTTAGCAAAACAGGTTCAACAAGTTCTTCGCCATTCCAATGATACTTGTAGATGCGATTCTCGATTGCTTTTCCGCTATCTGCATCAGATGCTGTAAAGTAAACATAGACTGTGGAGCCAACCGAGGTGATCCCAAGCATACCTCTTTCGCCATCTCTGGCGACTGAAACATCCAAGACTGGCTTGTCCTGCAGTACGCCATCTTGTATCAAGCGAACCTGACCGTTGTATCTCTGCAGTACCAAAATGTCATCGCCAACAAAGGTCATAGATGTGGGATTTTCCGGAATCCTCTTTACGTATACCTCAAGAACTAGGTTCTCATCATTGATCTGGGTCTCTGCAAATGCTGGCAAAAACCCAACAATCACTGCCAGAATGAGAAACAAAATCAACATTATTTGGACTAGTAACTGGTATGTTAAAAATCCATTCAAAAATTGCTATGATGGGCTTTGCGAGATCTATTTTTCACAAATTGGGTGGTTTTTACACTGATTGAGATTAGTAGCCCACGTACCGGCATGTTCTAAATTAGCTCCTTTCAGGTTTGCAAACGACAGATTGGCATCTGACAGTGTGGCGCCAGTAAAGTCCGCGTCTGATAGGTCTGATTTTGTAAAGTCTGTCCTGTATAGTTTGGCATAGCTGAATTTGGCATCAGATAGATTTGCATTTCTTACTTTGGCATCTATCATGCTGGAATGGGATAAATCCGCACCTGTCAGGTCAGCACCGTCAAGATTTGCATTTTTCAAAATGGCGTGTGACAGGTCTGCTCCACTTAGGTCTTTATTCTGTAATGATGCGCCAAACAGATTTGCATTTTTTAATTTAGCCATTCTAAGATCAATGTTTGTCAGTACTTTGCCATACAGGTCGCAGCCAGACCAATCTATTGGTGTCTTTGTGGATGAGCATTTGTTCGGCTTGCCTGCACTGATAGAAACAGCGCCATTTACTGTGATTTCTGCAGAGACTTCGACACTGCGGATACTATCTGTTGCAAAAATCCTGTATGTGCCATCTGCAAATGTTTTGGGGATTGGCCATGGCATGTACAAATTGCCTTGATCGTCTGTTTTGGATCTTATCGACGTTTCAAATGCCTGACCTGTAATCTTCATCTCTACATTGTGCAGGTTGTGCCATCCTTTGCCTGTGAAGAGGAGAAAGCTTTGCTCATTCATACGAAATAAGTTTATGTTTAATGCCGAATCTGGGCCTTTCTTGTATGTTAGTTTATCAGACGTTTCGCTTTTTGCATTACACGGTCTGTCTCCACAAATTTTGATATCTCGCGTTGACAGTCCTTTTTTTGCTTTTTGTTCGTTTAGTGGGGAGCAAAGCTTTTCACCACACACATCTGGCGAGTTTATCACCTTGTATTTTTTTATCTCAATAAAACCATGGGCGGCGTTATCTGAAATTACAAGCAACAATGAACACGTTACAAGTAAAACCAATAGTGAGCCAAGCTTCATTTTCGCATTATTATGGGTTTTATGATATTTAATCAATGGCATATTTTGTCAAACCAAGGACTGCCTATGGAAATTTGAAAGGAATAAGAAAACCTTACAGAGGCAAGATCGAATAGAACCTTATAATGACTGGGCGATTAATAAAATTCAGAAATTGAGGTTTCTTGGCTCGGGAAAGGTAAAAGATGTGTATGATCTTGAAGATGGCAATCTTCTTTTCAGATTTAGCGATAGGGTCTCTGCGTATGATGTCAAGTTCCACGATCCGATTCCATACAAGGGCGAGGTCTTGTGCAAGTTCGCAGAGTTTTGGTTCAACAAACTCTCAATACCAAACCATTTCGTAAAAGCCTCCTCAAAAAATGAAATCATTGTCAAAAAAATGCAGATGGTTCCAGTGGAATGCGTCGTGAGGGGGTATTTTTACGGTAGCCTGATCACGCGATGGAAGGCAGGCCAAGTTACTTTGCCAAGCGGCACCAAAACGGAGATTGCAGCAAAACTACCAACACCAATCTTTGATCCCACGACAAAGGCAGAACATGATGAGCCAATAACTAAAGAAACCGCTGTATCACGAGGGCTTGTCACCGAAAAAGAATTCTCATGGCTCGAATCAAAGTCAATCGAAATCTACAACCAGATGTACCATGTGGCAGAAAACGCAGGGTTCATTCTGGCAGATCTGAAGCTAGAGTTTGGAAAGATAGATGGGCAAATAATACTTGGTGACTCTATTGGGCCAGATGAATACAGGATGTGGCCAAAAGAATCCCACACGGTCGGGAAAATACAGGAAGCGTACGACAAACAAATACTTCGTGACTGGTTGACTGCAAACGGCTATCAAAAAGAATTCGATGATGCTCGAAGCCAAGGAAAGGAACCGGTAGCACCATCAATCCCATCTGAAATAATCCAGAAAATGTCAGAGCGCTATGTAGTCTCTTATGAGAAAATAGCTGGCAAACCACTCTAGGCTCAAATTTTTAATTTCGACTCTAATTTCTATAATCTCCATCCCGTCTGTTGGCTGGTGTGCACCTGTCTGCCGACCCATGCCGCCGGATCTGCCAAAATTTTAAAATTTTCAACATTACTTGTAATGGTACTACTTATCTTGGTTTGATATCATAATTATTCCAATGCAACTACGTTAATGGTAGCAAACGAGCTAAAACCAGATTTGTTACAAAATTTGTTAGAACGCAAAAAAATTAATGCGATTAGACAAAAAAAAGTGATGCTTTGATCTTTTAGCTAAACCAAAGACATGCTGGTATCATGTCAACACTACTTGAAAAACCAATCAAAGTCAACAGGGTCGTGACGATTTCTGTTGAACATGCCCGTGCACTAGAAGACCCGGCAAGAGCAAAAATTGTAGGGATGTTGTATCACAAACGACTTACAGCTGAGCAAATTGCAAAGGAGCTTCAAAAAAACGGTCATAACAAAGCAATAACAACAATCCGGCACCACCTAGACATTCTAAAAGAATCGGGTCTAATCGAGGTTGTAAAAATCGAGGAGGTCAGAGGCGCAGTGGCAAAATACTATGGGACATCAATCAAACTGATTGCAGATCATTCCGCAAAAGACTTTGACTCAAAATATTCCTCGATGATAAAAACAACATCTACAAAAATTGAAAAAATACTTGACGGCATCGCAAAAAAACCATCACTCCAAAAAAAATCAGAGCCAGCATACAGCGAATTCGTCCTAACGGAAATAGTGAACAGAGCTATGGCAAATGTTTTGGAAAGTAAGGACTTTACAACTCAGAAAAAGATCAAGTGACTTCGATAACAAACAATCCATTTGTTTTTGGATCCTGCAACATTTTTATCATTTCGCGCGGCATGTCGTCAGATGCCTTGTCGCAGCCAACTGCCAGAGTCCTTGGACACAAAAAATTACTCGTTCTAATTACAATGTCGTGAGGATTTTCAAGCTTGAGATCATCATGCCCCATGCCAGTAACTTGGAACGATTTTTCGTTTACCTGAACGGTGATAGTGATCTGCGAGTCTGATCGTCTGAGTTTTTCCTTCATCTTTTCCGGAATATCCTTGCAGCCGCAGCTTGCGCCTACTCCGATTATGCAGTCACCTTGGAGTGTAAGATCAGGCTCTGTTGTGATCTCAATTGTTCTTGGGTGAAATGCTCTCACGTTTTTGTGACCATGAAACGGAATCTCAAATCGCACAAGCAACGCATGACTAGACTTAAATTAAACTTTCAAAGCATTGAAAATTGAATTGCTTCCTTCTCAACAAGGTTATGACAGAGCCATCACAATATTTTCTCCTGACGGGAGACTGTACCAAGTAGAGTATGCGATCGAGACAGTAAGACGCGGCGCAATCGCAGTAGGAATAAAAAGTAAAGATGGCGTTGTAATGGCAGTGGAAGAAAAACCACGCAAATTACAAATCGCAGAATCTGCACATAAAATTTTCCAAATTGATGAACACATTGGATTTGCAGCAGCAGGATACATCCCTGACGCAAGAAGCCAAGCCGATGCGGCCAGATTCTTTTCACAAAGTAATCGAATGATATACGATGAGCCAGTTGACGTTGAAACCGTCGCAAAACACCTTGCAGACCAGTGTCAACAGTTCACGCAGTTTGGCGGCGCAAGGCCTTTTGGAGTCGCACTAATCATCGGGGGAGTTGATGCACAAAACTCATTGTTCTTGACAGACCCAAGTGGAACATACATTGCATATGATGCAGTTGCAATCGGCGCTGGCTCTGATCAGGCAAATGACTTCCTTGAAAAGAATTACAAACACGACATGTCCCTTGAGGATGCGTCTGCACTTGCAACAGCCTGCATTTACATCGCTAGTGATCAAAAAGAAGGAACAGATCACATCAAGATGTCACACATCAAAACATCTACAAAACAATTCGAAAAGGTAACGCAAGAACAGATTACAAATTACGCAAAGACAGGCAAGCAAAAATTCCCAATACCCAACGCCTAGAATTTTTCAATATTGAATATCTCCATAGCAATCCCAGTCTCGTGTCTTCAGGAAGACGCAACAAAGCTGGACAAATCCCAAAAGATTTCATTCATTGCGCGAGTATGTGCTATATTTGGAGTAAAAACAATTTACATCTACGAGGAAGGCAGGGAAAATCGCTCTGACAGGTTTCTTTTATCTACAGTTCTGCGCTATCTTGAGACTCCTCAGTACCTGCGCAAAACACTCTTCCCGAAAATGGACGATCTGAGATATGCTGGGCTGATGCACCCATTGCAAATTCCTCACCACTCCCTCTCATCAAACCCAAAAGATCTCAAAGAAGGTGACATTAGGGAGGGTGCAGTAGTGTACTATAAGGGAAAAAAATTTGTCGACATTGGGATACATCAGATGATTCCATACTTTGGCAAAGAATACGACAAAAACCGAGTCACAGTGCAAATCAAAACAATTCAGCCAAGCTTGACAATAAAGGAAATATCAGAAGACCAAGTAAAGCAGTACTGGGGCTACAAGGTCAAAGAAAGACCACACCTAGTCAAACTCTTAGAAGAGTGGCAGGGCTCCATAATTCTTACATCGCGCAAAGGAAAGCCAGTCTCGCTAAACCAACTCAAAGAATATGTCCACTCCGACAAGCCGATACTTCTTGTCTTTGGAGCCCCAGAACGCGGACTATACGAAATTCTCGGCGCAAAAATCAACATCAACAATTCCAAAACGTTCAACTTTTTCCCAGATCAATCAACTGAGACAGTGCGCTTGGAGGAAGCAATGCTTGGGATCATGTCGATTCTCAACTTTGCAAACTCAAATTAGACCCGAATGTTGTTTTGGAATATGGCTAAAAAGAATTTTATTCTGATTGCAATAGCTGTTGGTATAGTCGGAATAATAATTGGCGGAGTCTCGCTGGTCATTTCGATCTTGAACATCCTAAAACCGTAACTTTCGTTATCCCTAGGTAAATAATGGGGTTAACAAATGTTTTCGATTATCTATGGGTCATAGAAAACACAGCCAGCCACGTCGTGGTAGTCTTGCGTACTTGCCTAGAGGACGTGCCAAGAACATGGAACCGCGAATTAGGACTTGGCCAACTATCGTCTCCGAGCAACCAAAATTACTTGGTTATGCGGGATTCAAGGTCGGCTGCATCCAAGTTGTAAGTATCGACGACAGAGAAAAAACACCAAACCATGGAAAGCAGCTTGTAAGTCTTGGTACGGTTGTTGCAACTCCGCCAATTTCTGTGATTGGAATCAGGGGATACCGAGATGACAATGACGGTTCACATGCGTTGTTTGATGTTTACAGCAGCGACATGCCAAAAGAAGTTTCACGATTATTTACAATTAAACCAAAGGAAGGAAGCCTAGAAAAGGCAGAAAAACTTCTCAACAGGGTAAGCGAACTTTTTGCAGTTGTTGCAGTAATGCCAAACAATGCTGGGATTGCACAAAAAAAGCCATACGTGTTTGAAGTTGCAGTACAAGGCGGCGACACCAAAAAACAATTTGATTTTCTTAAAGATCTATTTGGAAAACAAGTCAAAGTAGAACAAGTCTTTGATCTTGGCTCAAGCGTTGACGTCGCATCCATAACAAAAGGAAAAGGGATCGAAGGCCCAATCACAAGATGGGGCGTAAAGAAAAAGCAGCACAAATCAAGAAAGAGCGTCAGGGCGCTAGGTACACTCGGTCCAATCTCACCATCAAGCATCATGTACACTGTACCACGTGCAGGACAACGCGGGTTCCATCAGAGAGTCGAGTACAACAAGCGAATTATGATAATGAGCAACACTGAGAAAAACGAATTCAAAATAAATCCATCTGGCGGTTACAAGCACTATGGTTTTGTTAATGGCGACTTTGTTGTTTTGAAAGGCTCCATTCCAGGAACATACAGGAGACTTGTCAAGCTTAGAACGCAGGTCCGCAATATCCCATCAAAGATCCTCAAGCCAAACATATTGGAGATTGTAATATGAAAGCACAAACATTTTCACTGACCGGCGCAAAACAAGGCGAAATTGATCTGCCGCAGGTATTCAAGACTCCATTCAGAGACGATTTGATTCATCGCGCTTTCGTAAATTTAGATTCTCATCGTTACCAGAGACAAGGAAGACATCCAACTGCAGGAATGGATGTGGTCGCAACTTCAAACGATCCTCCAACAGGACATGGGCAAGCTAGAATCGCAAGAATAAGGGGAGGGGGCTCAAGGCGTGGCCAGGCCGCAGGTGTTGCAATGGCAAGAGGCGGAAGACAAGCACACCCACCAATAGTCCAAAAAGTCATCTACAAGAAGCTAAACAAACAAGAAAACCGACTGGCACTGTGTTCTGCAATTGCAGCAACTGCATCAAAGGAAATAGTTGCATCTCGCGGACACATAGTAGACAAAATAGAATCATTCCCAATCATTGTATCTGATGATATAGAAAAAATCACAAAGGCAAAAGAAGCATCCGCGATATTTGCCGCGTTGAATCTCTCAAAAGACATTGAAAGATTAGAAAAACGCAAGGCTCGCTCCGGAAGAGCAGTTATTCGAGGTCGCAAAACAAAGATTGGAAAAAGCATCTTATTTGTTACCAAAGATCCAAAATCACTCGCAAAGGCGTGTGGTGCATTCTTGGGAGTTGACGTGAGGGCTGCAAGCGACTTGTCTGTTCTTGACTTGGCTCCAGGATCACAACCGATTAGATTAACTGTGTACACAAAGGCGGCAATAGACGAGCTCGCAAAAATCAAATCTGCACATCTTCAATTAATGGAGGCACTACAATGAATACGACACAGGCAACCAAGATAATCCTTCGACCGCATATTACAGAGAAAACATTTGCGTTAATCGAAAAAGACAGCAGAATCTGCTTTATTGTTGATGCTGAGGCAGACAAGCCAACAATCAGAGAAGCAATAAAAACGCTCTACGAGCAAGACGTACTTGACATAAACACTGCAAAAACAATTTCTGGCAAAAAAGCCTTTGTCAAATTCGAATCAGTCGAAAAGGCAAGAGACCTTGCTACAAAGATAGGAATGCTATAATATGGACTCCCAAACTTCAATCCTAAAGGTGTCAAAGAATGGTTAAGGAATTTGATTATCGAGGTATTCCACTAGATCAGCTACAGAGCATGTCCCTAGAGAAACTCTTCGAGATTTTCCCAGCAAGAGCACGAAGATCACTTACACGTGGAATCACTGATGGAAAACGAAAGCTAATCGAGGAGATAAAGCTCGAAAAGGCAGGCAAATCAAAAAACCCAATAAAGACACACATTCGAGATCTTATAGTTCTACCATACATGGTAGGTGTAACAGTTAGCGTTTTTTCAGGAAAAGAATTCGTGCCAGTCGCAATCACACCACAAATGATTGGACATTATCTCGGCGAATATGTTAGGACAAACAAACGGGTTGTTCATGGTGCTCCAGGAGTCGGCGCATCAAGATCAAGTCTGTATGTGCCATTAAAGTGATCACCATGCCGAACTTTGGTTACGCTTTTGAAAAATTTGATTCGACAAAGCACGTACGCGCATCAGTCCGAGAAAAAGACATCTCGCACAAACATGCACGCGAGGTTGCCAAAATGATGAAAGGAATGTCAATTGAAAAAGCGCGTGACTACCTACAAGATGTAATATCTAAAAAACGCGCAGTTCCATTTAGAAGGTTCAACAACGAAGTAGGACACAGATCAGATCCAGGTGTGATGTCTGGACGTTATCCTCAAAAGACTGCAAAAGAATTCATCAAGGTTTTAGATAATTTGGAGGCAAACGCAGAATACAAAGGCATGGACCTTGATAGACTCAAAATAATCTCAGCAAACACGCACCGTGGGGTAATCGTAAAGAGATTCACACCACGTGCAATGGGAAGAGCAACTCCAAAAAACAACACACTGACACACATTGAGCTAGTAGCTCAGGAGCGATAAAATTGTCAGCAGTCAAAAACGTAATCAAAGACAACTATAACATGATGCTTCTCAAAGATTACCTAAGAGAGGCAATCAAGGACTCTGGATTCTCACACGCTGAAATATCAAAGACGCCAACTGGTACAAGAGTTGTACTGCACGTGACAAGGCCTGGAATTGTTATCGGAAGAAAAGGAGCAGGAATCAGGGATCTGACTGAAAAACTCGAAAAAGATTTTGGATTAAAGAGCCCACAAATAGCAGTAAACGAAATTGCACAGCCAGAGCTCACATCAAGTGTGATGTGTAACAGACTCGCATCACTAATCCAGCGTGGAACGGCATTTAGGCGCGCAACAATGTGGACTCTGCAGCAAGTGATGGGTGCAGGCGCGATGGGCGTGCAAATCACGGTTTCTGGCAAGCTCAGAGGCGATCGTTCAAGCTTTGAGAAACATTCTGTGGGAATTTTACCACGCGCAGGGCATTATGCCCGCCTTGTGGTGGATGAGGACACTACACACGTCCCGACCCCGATGGGCTACATTGGAATAAGAATTCGAATTGCAAGGAAGGAAAGACACATTCCAGAATTTGAGCTAAAGGGAGTAAAAGAAGAAACTGCAGAAAACAAACGAATCAGACTAGAAAAAGAAGAAGAAGAACGTGCGAGAACTGAAAGCGAACAGGTCAAACTCGACGCAGAAAAAATCGAGAAGATGGACTTGATGGAAGAAGTGGAGGAGAAACTAAAGTAATGGCCCGACTAAAAATGAAGTCTATTCGGGAATTAAATGAAACTGATCTAAAGGGACGACTAGAGCAGACACGAGTCGAGCTTGCAAAGCTTAGAACCGATGCTGCAAAGGGAACCCTCCGCAAAGAAAGTGGCAAAATCAGGGCAGTGAGAAAAGAGGTAGCACGCATGCTCACGAGATTAAACGAGATGAAAAAGCAATGATGGCACAACAAATCGTAAACCATGAGTTGATAGGGCTGGAAACACAAATCATAGACTCGTCAAACAAGTCGCTTGTCGGACTGTCTGGTAAAATCATCGATGAGACAAAATTCATGCTAACAATAGAAACAGAAAACGGCACAAAAATGATTCCAAAACAACACAGCAGCTGGAAGTTTACCGCAAATGATCAAGAATGTATCATTGACGGCAAAACCATATCGAAAAGACCAGAGGATAGAATCAAGGTGAAACTATGAGCAAAGAATCATCACAAAAGCAAGGTTATAGAGGAATTATAATGGACAATGGAAAACCGCTCAGTGTTAGAGGAAAGCTCTTTGAAGGCAAAGTAGTCAGCGCAAAGAACAAAAACACTGTCGTCATCCAACGAGAAAATCCGTTATACATCACAAAGACAAAACGATACGCAAGAAGCACAAGCACAATTCATGCTTACAAGTCAGCAAAACTCGAAATCAAAGAAGGTGATGTCGTGATTGCAGCAGAATGCAGACCAATCGCAAAATCCGTCTCATTTGCAGTAGTGGAGGTCAAGTCATAAAATGTCTACAGGAAAAAGTCGTGCAGTATCTGCAAAGGGCGTTCAAGAATTTAGGCCATATGTAACACGTGCACTTCCAGTGGGGGCAAGAATCACTTGCGCAGACAACACCGGCGCAAAAATACTGGAGATAATCATGGTAAAGCGCATAAAGACAAGAACCTCGAGATATCCAGCAGCAGCAGTCGGCGACTTTGTCAATGTAACAGTAAAGAAAGGACCAGCAGAGCTAAGAAAGCAAATCTTTGGCGCAGTGATAATTAGACAGAAATATCCAATTCGTAGGCTAAACGGTGTTCGCGTTACATTTGAAGACAACGCAGCAGTTCTTGTAACACCGGAAGGAGAAATCAAGGGAACTGACATCAAAGGACCAGTAGCTGCAGAAGCTTCGGAAAAATGGCCAAGAGTCGCAAATCTGGCATCGATGGTGGTATAAAATGAAGCCGACAATAATTAGAAACAGGACAATTTACAACGCGACTCTTTTCCTCAAAAGCAGTCTTCTTTGCAGTCATCTATCAAAAGATCTGCAACAAAAATACAGCAAGAGTAGCATCCGTGTAACGGAAGGCGACACGGTGCGCGTAATGCGAGGGGAATTCAAAGGAGTAACTGGCAAAATCACCCAAGTCTCTACAGACAAAAACGGAGTTGCAATTGAGGGAATAAAGAAAGAAAAGCTAAAGGGCGGAAACCTGGATGTTTTTATTCACACGTCAAATCTTTTGGTAACTGATATTAACACTGAGGACAAGTGGCGACAAAACAAGCTAGAGGGCAAAAGCACAAAGCCGGCAAGAGAAGCAAAACCAAAAGAACAACCAAAACCAGTCAAAGAAACAAAAGAAAAACCAAAAGAGGTAGCAAAAAAAACAGAGCCCGCACCAAAACCAAAAGAAGCGCCAAAATCAAAAGAGCAACCAAAACCAAAAGCGGCTAAACCAAAGACAGTTAAACAGGCCAAAAAGGAGAGCAAGTAATGCCACGAATAGCAGGAAGCAAGAAACTCAAAAGACAGATGGCTCCAATGTTTTGGGGCATCTCAAGAAAGAGTCCTAGATTTGTAACCACTGTGAGGCCTGGTCCACATTCTAAACACGTTTCAATTCCAACGGCAGTATTTCTGCGAGACACGATAAAGATTGTTACCACTGCACGCGAGGCAGAATATGCAATATACAACGGCAAAGTCAAAGTCGACGGCCTCAAAAGAAAGTCAATTCACCACGGCATAGGGCTGATGGATGTTATAGAACTCGATGGTGTTTCTGATGTCTACAGACTTGTTCCAAAACAAGGCCACCTCTTAGAGCCAATTAAAATCAAAAACAATGAAAAATCAGTAAAGCTAGTCAAAGTAACAAGCAAGACCTCTATCAAAAAAAGCAAAACCCAGATTGGATTCCATGACGGTCGCTCGCTAATTTCTGACGTGGCCGTGGCAGTCGGGGATTCATGCCTCATGCAGGTGCCAGAACAAAAAATCAACGAGGTCCTCAAACTGGAAAAAGGCTCAAAGGTACTAGTCACAAGGGGAATAAACGCAGGTCAGGTAGCAGATGTCATAGGCATCAAAGAAGGAACATTCGTTCTTCCAAAACGCGTTCTGCTCTCATTTGGACAAAGAGAAATCGAAATTCCAGCAGAACTGGTTATGGTAGTGGGCAAAAAGGAGCCGATTATACAAATAGCGTGATACTGATGGCAGAAACTCCAATGAAAAAAATCCGACTGGAAAAAATCGTCCTAAACATGGGCGTTGGCAAATCAGGCGATGCAATCGAGATTGCAAAAAGAGCACTTGATCAAATTAGCGGTAAAAAATCATGCGCACGCGACGCAAAAGAAACCCAAAGAGATTGGGGAGTAAGAAAAGGAGAGCCAATAGGGGTGGCAGTTACAGTGCGCGGTGAAGATGCAGCAAAAATTCTCAAAAGACTGTTTGAGGCAATAGGAAACCAAGTCAAGGGAAGATCGTTTGATAATTTTGGAAACGTTTCATTTGGAATCAAAGAACACATAGACATCCCAGGAATAAAATACGACCCACAAATCGGAATCTTGGGAATGGAGGCAGCAGTTACACTTACCAGGCCTGGCTTTGGCATCAGAGTCAGAAGTAAACACAAAGCTCGTATTGGAAAACACCATAGGATCTCAAAAGAGGAATCGATGGAGTTTTTATCTAGGGAATTTGGGGTTGCGGTTGTATAATGAAGGATAGATCATACAAGCACACGGGAAGAAAAGAGCACAAATTTGGAAAAGGCTCAAGATGGTGCAAAAGATGTGGCGATTACACAGCTGTCATTCAAAAATACAATTTGATGATCTGCAGGCGTTGCTTCCGTGAGGTAGGCAACTCGCTAGGATTCATAAAATATCGGTGATAACATGCCAGCAACTAATATCATCTCAAATTTGTTCAACACGTTGTATAACAACGAGGCAAGAAGAAGAACAGAATGTGTCATTTTGCCTACATCGAAGCTTGGAATCGAGGTCCTAAAGACGCTACAAAAACACAACTACATAGGCGAATTCGAACATGTTGATGACAACAGGGGCGGGAAATTCACGATTAAGCTTTTAGCTCACATAACAAAATGTGGTGCAGTCACACCAAGATTCAAAGTCAAAAAAGGAGAATTCAATGACTGGGAGCAGCAATACCTGCCTGCATACAATCGCGGAATGTTAGTAGTTACAACAAACCAGGGCGTGATGTCGCACCATGAGGCAGAAAACAAAGGAATTGGGGGGTTCTTACTAGGATATGTCTACTAAACAAGCCGAAATCTTCGAGGCAACATTTGACATACCACAAAAAGTCAAGGTATCGCTAAAAAAACACATGCTGCTAGTCGAAGGGCCATTGGGCAAAACATACAAGAGTTTTAAAAAAATTCCAGTAGAACTAGAGGTCAAAGACAACAAAATAATGATAAGGGCTCTAAATGAACGCAAAAAATACTATGCAATAGCAAACACAGCACTCTCCATAATCAGAAACCTCTGTGAGGGGGTAGTTGAGGGTTATACTATAAAAATGAAGATAGTTTATGCACACTTTCCAGTAACTGTCAAGACAAAAGACAAGCTGGTCCTAGTTGAGAATTTTCAAGGGGAGCGAGCTCCACGCGTTGCAAAAATTCACGGAACCACCAAAGTTGTATCAAAAGGTGACGAAGTCACAGTTACAGGACCAGTACTTAATCACGTCACGCAAACAGCAGCTGAAATTCAAGCAATGACCAAGGTAAAAAACAAGGATCATCGAGTCTTTTTGGACGGTATCTACCAATACCACAAGGCCAAAGGAATCGAAAAATAATTTTCAAATTTTCACTCTAATCTTAGTAAGAATTAAATCGCATACATCAAGGTACAAACGTGTTGCCGCCCTAGCTCAGCGTGGTAGAGCGCCTGACTGTTAATCAGGGGGTCGTCAGTTCAAGTCTGACGGGCGGCGCCTAATCTTTCTAAATTCGAGTTCTGAAAGGTTCTATTTTGCATGCTGTGGTTCTTGGAGTGTTGATTTGAGGCTTGGTTTTCTTATGTTTCAAAACTCGAATTTAGCAATATTGATCGTTGCAACCGTTTGGGTTTATTCTGTTAGACCCGATGGATCTAATATCTGATCGCAGATTAGGAATAGTGCAGGAGATTTACAATGGCCAGGACTAGAAGGGCCAACCGTTATTGCATTGATTGTGGGGGTCGTTTGACCTATTATCCACGGCTTTCCAACCCAAAGGCGCCAAACGAGCATAGGGTTCTGGTATATGCGTGCCCTGACTGCACCGATGATTTTGAAAAGCCAAAAATCCTCTCCATTAGGCGAAATCAGGTGGAAGATCCGCTGGAAACCGTTGAAGTGGAGATAATCGAACCAAGGCAAAAAATACCACTGTCTAATTAAATCAATTTAGCTTTCTACGACGCTCACATTTAGCAAATATGGCTTTATCCAACCATGCCGAAAATTCTGCGTGGAAGACGTCAAAAGCACTTGGGGAAACCGATTCATAATTTCTGCAATTGTACAAGGCGGTATTGTAACGATTCTTGCTATGAGCATGGTTGGCGTTCAGGCGGTCTTTACAAAAGTTAACCTGATACAGTTTCTATCTCTAGCGTTTGAGGGTCCTGCAAAATGGGTCTTTCTGGGACTCATGTTTTACCTAATCCTAATCGTGGCAATAGCCGTAACTGCCGTATTTTATAATCATTTGGAGGTCAATCTTAAAAGAAGAATTTCTTCAAGAACAAGAATTCTTGCTTGGATACACCTAATTGGCATGAATGTGGGTGGAACTGGAACTACATTGTTAATGGTAGTTGCAGGACTATCTGGCTCTGGCGTGCTTGAGTTATTTAGCACTGGACAAATTGGAAAACCAAACCTTGCAGTAATGGATTCATTTATCCAGCCGATAGGGTTGTTTATTGGGGCACTTGCAATTGGCTCGTTATGCGGCGGTCTTGCGTATACCTCTGCATATTTAAGAAAAACTGAAGGCTAATTTTACCAAAAAAATTACTGAATGACATAAAATCGACCAAAAAATAGGGGTTTAGCTTTCATTCGTATCGAAAATAGTTTAGGCATCTTTAGCTGGGCAATGGGGATGTTTTTGGGTTTGTCTGCAATGGTTACGCACAAACGTTAAACCCCTACCAAAAACAGGCATTTTTGAAAAAATCACAATACTCGTAAACTAGGGTTATGGTATGGGGGGTTTAGCTTTTACGATGGAAAATAAAAAATGACCAAAAACCATGATCTTCAATAATTTGTTCTTTTTTGAAGTTTTTTTAGCACAAAGATTGCTTAATTTGTCCCCGTTTTGGATGAAAAGGGTGGGGGTAATCTAACCAAACTTTGGCCAAAATCAAAAAGGCGCCAGAAAAGGCATATGATAATTTTAGAAAATACTTTGCATTTTCATGCATTGATCTGATTATTTTTGATGGCAAGTCAGTTCTACTGACCAAACGGACAAGGCCGCCATACAAGGGATACTGGCATTTGCCTGGAAGCATGATCCACAAAGGCGAGAAAATCACTGACACCGTACACAGGTCTGCAAAAGAAGAACTCAACTTAGATGTAAAGATTAAGAAATTTGTCGGTGTCTATGAGAGTCTAGACGCGTTTCGTCATGACGTGTCCCATGGGTTTGTTGTTTCCATTAAAGGCGGTCAACTAAAGACCGACTACCAAAGCAGCGATCTTAGGTTTTTTGCAAGGCTTCCAGCTAAGGTGCTCCCTCACCACCGCATGATGATAAGCGATGCCAAAAAGAACATTGGTAGTTCTTACGCCTGAAAAACTGAATATTTCAAAATTCGAGTTTAGAAATATTATGAATGGATCAGTTAATTAAGTAGGAATTAAAAAAATGAGCATGGCTGGCAAAATACTAGGTCTTGTCGCAATCACGGTACTCATGTCCACCATATTGGTGATGGCGCTATCATCTGATCAATATGCAGAAGCAAAGCCTTCAAAAATGTCTCCAAAACATAAGTTCAGTAAATGGTACAACAACAAAGTATGCGGTGACCAACTTTGCGAAGGAAAGGCCGTCTATAAGGTACCAACAAAGATAGGAAAGAGCTCTCCTAACAAGTAAGGAAATATCTTTCAAATCTCTTTTTGTAGTTTATTTCTGTTCTCAGATTAGTGCTTCCACGTAACAAGAATCAATTATTTCTAAATTCGAATTTTGAAATATATGTAAAAGGATTGATTTAATTAATAATAAGTCGTATCTGGCTTATGCTAAAGGCCGCAGCATTGTTGACAGTGAGCGTTCTGTTATCAATGGCGATAGTTTCTGCGATCGAACCAGGGCACGATGCAGAAGCAATGAAATCTGTCAAGAAACAACAAAAAAACAAATATTCGCTATGGGTCGGCAACCAGGTTTGTGGGGATGAACTGTGTCCCGGTAAACCATATATGAAATGGAACCAAAAATACAGAATCTACAAGTCGCCATATGATACCTATAATCACCAAGAATTGTTGAAGATAAAGAAATAACTTCTCATTTAACCCTAAAAAATAGGATTTTTGTTACTGCCTCTTATTTAGTATTGAATCTAGTGCGGCCGATAATTTTTCAAATCCGTACTTGTTGATGAGTGCAGACAGATCATTCACTATTAGTGCATTTTCTGTGTCTCTGACCTTGTTTTCGGTTATCTGACTTTGCTGTGGTGTGCTGGAATCGACTTTGAACATGTCCAGTTCCTGCTCGAATTTCTTCTGTTCTGCCTTTAATCTCTCAAGCTTGGAGACTTTGTCCTGCAGATGTGCATTGACAAATTTCACATACTGATTAGCGTTTCGGGTATCGTTGCCGGCTTCTGTGACCTTGTCTTTGACTTTTTCGGCATTGTCTCTTTTATCCTCACGAAAAAACACTTCCCTTACTGGATTATCGAGGGGATCGATGTCTTGTTCATACTTTCTTCTCTCTAAATGTCTGTCAGCCAATGCATTTCTTTGGGTTTTTACATAATATGGTGTACTTTGTATTTATTGAACAAACAAAATACTACAATTACGCACGTAACAATTCAACTCTTTGTTAAATCTAGTTTATCATGATTCTATTAAGAAATGGCATGATGGTTTTGTCATGGAAGACTTTCAGATACAGATGCCAAAAAAGCCAACAGAGATGCAATTACGAATAATCGAGGACTGTTTTAAGGAAATGCCGCTCGAGGAGATATTGATGGGTCTGAAATTTGCAAAAAACCGTTGGTCCGCAAAGGACGCAGGCGTTCTCAAGGTGGGCAGAAAAAGCATAATCCAAAAAGAGGTTCACTCTGTTACTAACGAGCAGGCCCAGTGGAGATTAAAAAACTGGAAGATGATGATCTCGAATTATCGGAGACGAGGCTACAGCTATCCTACGATATCTCGGATCAAAAAAATTCTGATAGAGAAAAGCAAAAAGAAGTCTAGATGAGGCTTTCTTTCTTTTGAGCTATGCTGCTTGGTAAATGAGATGGCGGCTCTGGGATGTTTGCCCTTGTCTGACCCTCGATTACTGCTGCAGCTTCTTCCAAGATTGCAAGAGTGTCTGAGCTTGGACTGTATGTGGTCATTGCAGATTCTGTAGCGCCCATGGATGAGCCTGTCAGCACATCGCCCAATATTTGTGAGAGATTCTGCATAGATGATGTTGCCTCTGGCATTATTCCGCTAAGCGATGTGCCTAGTCCCTTGATTACGGACATGCATGGACTGAGCGTTACGACAATGTCTCCGAGTTCTGATACTGTGTTGAGTCTAAGCTGAATCTGTTCTAGCGCCAGTTTTGCACCGTTTACCATGTTGTGCATTTTTCTTATTTCCAAAAGCTCTGTGGCATATGCCTTAGCGTGAAGGTGATTGTTTGATTTTTGTGCGCTGACTATCTTGTTAAAAATATAGTCATTTTTCTGTTTTATTTTGTCTGCAATGGAATCTAGTTTGACTATTTGCAGTTGAAGATTTTTTTGTGCAACGTCGATTTTGTTCTTGAGGGGAACATCTGGCCTTACTTTGTCCAGTATTTTTTGTGAAAGATTATCAGATCTCCCACCATCGCTCCATTTGTCACTTAATGATCCCATCGTCCATATGTGCTAGAAAAATTAGTTTTAAAGAGACTTGTAACCTCGGGGTCTGTTACTTTAGTGACAGGGCCATGCGGTTACAGATCTTTATCCAAAAGTGAACGTGTATATCTCAAAGCCAGGCTTGTTTATGCTGATTTGTATGATGTGAGGCGCGGAATCTTTAGTGTTTACAAGATTGTATAGTGTTGACTCGAATGTCGTTACCTTGCCATCCTCGCTTACATCATTCCCTGCATCTGATACTGAGATTGGCTTTCCATCAAGAATTATCTCAAGCTCGGACTGTCCTGCAGCTACTATGTTGACTTGTTTGGCAAAATAAGGCAGTATTATTGTCCCGGATTCTGATGTTAAGACCATCCTGTCTCCAAGGCTTTGCCATGTCCCATCAAGATAGAAAAAGTTCGACTTCAAGTCTTCTGGGATTGTGTACGTGACGGTTTTTCCTGGTTGGAATCCTTCCTTGTTGCCGAGTTGGTTTCTTCCAAATGCAAAATCATATCCAAAGTACAGCTCAGGTGTTCTGGACCCATGTTTGAATTCTTCAATGTCTACCAGTGATTGATCTGTTTCCATATTTTGGCCTAGTCTTAAGGCACGTTCTGTCAGCAGTTCTTGAATTATTTTTTCTGTTTCATCATATGCGCCTTCGCCAATGTGATCATACCTGATGTACCCCTCATCATCTGCAATGTATTTTCTAGGCCAGTACCTGTTTTCAAACGCGTCCCAAACTGTCTTGTCGTTGTCAAGTATTACGGGATACATGATTCCGAACTTTTCTACTGCTAATCCTACATTGTTGATGTCTTTTTCAAATTCAAATTCTGGTGAATGAATTCCAACTATGACGAGTCCTTCATCTGCATACTTGTCATTCCACGCTACAATGTATGGCAAGGTTCTCTGGCAGTTTATGCAGCTATACGTCCAGATGTCATAGAGGACAACTTTTCCTTTGATCTGCTCGTTTAGTTCTTCAGAATTCGTGTTGATGTATCCTGAAATCCCTTCTAGTTTTGGTGCCTTTTTGAACTGGCTCTTGTCGATGTCTGGCAAAACCGAATTTCCCTGCGTCGTTTGTGTTTGGATGTTGGTTTTTGGGCTAGTCTGTGCTTCAAGCGAGGTAAAATATGCGCTGAGTGCTGCAACTGCACCGAGAACTATTACCCCCATGATTATTGCTGTCTTTAGTTCTGTTCTCATGTTATCACCCAAGCAGCAAGTTGTTCAAGAGAGGAAAACTTGCAATTGTCGCAAGCTGGTTTGTAAACACCAAAACACCTAGCAAAATTATGAACCCTCCCATAATGAGAGAATAATACTTGAGGTGCTTACTTAGCGCCCTGATTACACGAGTCATTCTTGAAAAGAATACGCCCATCAGGATGAATGGTATGCCAAGTCCAGCCGAATACGCAAGTAATAATGTGAAAGATTGTCCAGGAGTTGTCGCAGCAAGTGTCAAGATGCTTCCCAAGATGGGCCCAATGCATGGTGTCCAGCCAGTAGCAAAAGCCAATCCAAAGACAAAAGAGAGTGGATAGCTGGCCTTACCACCTTTTGGCAAAAATTTTTTCTCAAAATTAATCTTGGTTATTTTAGTGGACAGGAGCATAAACACCCCAAACCCAATTATGATGATTCCACCGATTTGGTTTAGTCCTGAAATTAGGCTTGACGCAGTACTTGATAACACACTGTTTAGAATTACTCCAAATACAGAAAACACTACAGAAAATCCTAACACAAAGAAAATTGTATTCATGACAACGTTGAGTCTGTTTGATAGCAAAATAGATCCGTTGCTTTTTTGGAGATCAGTCAGCGTCGTACCAGAAATGTATGCCAAAAACGCTGGTATCATTGGCAGTATGCACGGTGCAAGAAATGATCCCAATCCAGCAAATGCAGCAACTGCAACTGTAATTTCTGACATTTAATGACTAGACTTTATTTTTTTATTAAAGCATTCTTCCAAATTTTATCCAATTTGACATTACTTTTTATGGCGCTATTAATGAGATGATTCATGAACAAGAGATTCATCATTATTGGGATCATACTTGGAGCTATAGCCGCGGCTGCATTCTTTGCTGGCTCTCCGATGTTTGGCGGGGTTACCTAGTCACAGGATCTTAAACTCCTTTCCCGCTTTCTCAAAAACACCCAATGCATCATCAATGTGTTTTTTTGAAAGCCAGGCAGTAACCGAAATTCTTAACCTCGCGCTGTTTTTTGGCACAGTGGGGTACCTTATTGGCTGAGCAAAAATTCCGTGATCGTACAGGTATTTTCCAAATTCTAGCGCATTCTTTTCATTTCCAACGATTATGGGAATTATGTGTGTCTGTGATCTTATGTCATAACCAATTTTTCTGAGGCCTGATGAGAGCAGCAATACATTTTGTTCAAGTTTTCTCCTTTGTCCTTCTCTATTTTGCCTAAATCTTTGAAGTGTCAAATTCACTAAAAATGACGGCAGTGCAGATGTGTAAATAAAAGATCGAGCCCGATTCACACACAAATCAATGACAGGTTTTTTGGCCGCTACATACCCGCCAAACGATCCGAGGCCTTTGCTCAAGCTGCTGATGTAGACGTCGATTTTCTTTTCAACACCGCAGTAATTGGCAGTGCCTTTTCCGTCTTTTCCAATTGTAAAATCGCCATGTGCGTCATCCAGAACTAAAATGGAGTTGCTTTTTTCTGCCAGCTCTGAAATCTCTGCCATCTCTGCTAGATCCCCATCCATGCTAAAGACACCTTCTGTAATGATGAACTTTGTTGCTTTTTTGTTACTGCGCAGCTTTTTTGACAAATCATCAGTATCGTTGTGTTTGTATACCAGTGTTCTTGCACCACTTAGCCTACATGCTTCAATTATGCTTGCATGGTTTAGCTCATCGCTAAGAATGAGATCATTTTTTCTTGCCAACGCCGGTATTGCCCCAAGGTTTGCCATGTAGCCTGTTGGAAAAACCAACGATGATTCTTGAGATTTGTGTGTTGCGAGCTTTCTTTCTAGTTTGATAAAGGATATGTCGTTTCCAGAAACTAGCCTTGAGCTCGATTGGAACTGCTTTGACGAGAATTTTACAGTAGCTAGGCCCAAGTAGTCATTTGAGCAAAAGTTCACGAGTTTCTTTGAGTCTATTGTTATGTGTGGGCCACTCACTCTGCTGTGGCGTAGATGCCGGTACAGGTTTTCCTTTTTCAGCTCTTTTAGAATCTCTTCTGCAAAACTAAGTTTATGCTTCAAGATTGATTTTTCTGATCATTTCGACGTCTTTTTTCATCTCGTTTCCGCCAAGTGTGAGGTAGCCTGCACTTATGATTCCATTCGCACCGCTAAGGAGCAGTTCCTGACCATCGTCTTGAAGATGCATCTCGCGCCCGCCTGAAATTTTGATGATTGATTTTGGAAGCGCGAATCTAGTCACTGCAAACATTCGTAAAATCTCCTCAAATAGAATTGGAGTCTGAAGCTCAAGTGGCGTGCCGGGCATTGGAACAAGAAGGTTTATTGTGACTTCTTCTGGCTCAAGCCACGCCAAGTCAGAAATTAACTCTAATCTCTGTGTGCGGGTCTCCCCCATACCGATGATTCCGCCCGTACAGAGCTCAAGTCCTGCATTTCGTGCAATGAGCAGTGTATCGACTCTGTCTTGGTATGTGTGTGTGGTGCAGATCTCCGCAAACTTTGATCTTGCCGTTTCTAAATTATGATTGTATCTGCGAACACCTAGTGCTTTTAGCCGCTTTGCTTGTTCCATGGTAAGAAACCCCAAACTGCATTCCATGCTGATTCCAACCTTTTCGTTTACCTGTGTTATGATATTACAAACCTCGTCAAAGTCCGTTGCAGATGATTGTCTCCACGCAGCCACTAAACAATACGAGTCTGCTCCCTCATCACGTGCCTTTTTTGCCATGGCTACAATTTTTTCCGCGGGCAAAAGCTGGTAACTGTCAATACCTGTGTAAAAAAATGCTGATTGGCCGCAAAATGCGCAGTCCTCGCTACAATAATTTTTTTTTATGTTTGCAAGCTGTTCTACGTCCACTTTGTTTCCTTGAAAAGTGCGCGTGATCTTGTTTGCAGCGTCGGAAAGCGATTTTAAATCTGAAGCGTTGATCAGCGACTCTAGTTCGCGACTTGAAAGTTTTTTGCCATCAAGAACCTTATTTTGGCAATCCATAACCAAGTCCAGCTCAAAACTCAACATTTTGTAGCCTGATTTTACGGTTAATTAAGATTTCAACCGTTAACCTATCAATCTTTGATGGGTTTACAATCAATTTACAGTCTTTGTGATATTCTTGATGGTCTTAATCGTGCCATCGATGAGAAAGTTCATCTCTGCCTTGGAAATTGCAAGCGGCGGCACAAGCATCACAATGTTTCCAAGTGTCCTGAGGTAGATTTTGTGTTTTTTTGCCTCCTCAAAGATAATTTTGTTTGTGGATTTTTTCAAAGAAATTGGAGTTTTCCTCTTTTTGTTACTCACTAGCTCAATTCCCATCAACATTCCCTTGAATCTTATGTCGCCTACAAGATCAAGGGCACTGATTTCATCAAGTCTTTTTTCAAGGATTTTTGATGTGTCGTGGATTTTTTTGACGAGCGCTGTTTTTTCATATAATCGAAGATTTTCGTTTGCCAATGCGCAGGCAAGCGGATTTCCAGTGAACGTGTGGCCATGGAAAAAATGTTTCATCTCAGTATGATTCCCAAAAAACGAATCATAGATCTTTTTCGAAACCGATGTTGTAGCCAATGTCATGTATCCACCAGTTAGCATTTTACCATGTGCTACAATATCAGGACTGCTGTTCTGCGCCGTATATTCAATTAGTGAACCGAGTCTACCAAACCCTGTTGCAATCTCATCTAAAACCAGCAAAACTCCATTTTTTTTGCAAATCTTGCTTATCTTGGATTGGAATCCTTCCCGATATATGTTGACCCCACCTGCAATTTGCGCTCCACTCTCCATGACAAAGGCCGCGATTTTGTCGTTTACAGAAAATAGTTTTTCAATTTTTTCTAAAACCTGGTGTTGGTATTGCTCTGCTTTTACACCTCGCGGAATTCTGTAGCTGTTTGAAAATGGAACCTGTATTGTCTTATACAATTGATCCTTAAACGGCGAGAAAAATCCAGGCACATATCCAACAGACATCGCTCCAATAGTGTCCCCGTGGTATCCATTTTGTAGCGTAGCAAACTTTGTTTTGTTTTTTTCTCCAATGTTTTTCCAGTACTGTATTGCAATCTTGAATGCAACTTCCATCGCAGTAGATCCATCATCGGAAAAAAAGACCCGATGCATGCCAGGTAATATGCTGACAAGTTTTTTTGCAAGAATTTCAGCTGGCTCATTTGTCAGATTGAAAAGCGAGGAATGTGAGATTTTCTGTGATTGTGCGTGCATTGCAGCAATTAACTCTTTTTTAGAGTGTCCCCACACATTGCACCACATGCTTGCAACCCCGTCAAGCAACCTGTTTCCATGCGAATCCACAAGCCACATTCCATCACCATTCACAATTTTGGGAAATCCATCCCATTCGCTCATCTGCGTATATGGGTGCCAGACGAAGCTTTGCTCTTTCATTGTTGGGTCTTGGCAAAACTCAATTTAATAATTAAGCGATAAGATTAATCAAGTAATGGAACAGAGTTTTCACATTGAAGTCTTATTTTGTAACTGCAACCGATACCGAGATTGGAAAAACAGCAATCACCTGCGGACTTGCCCTTGCGCTAAAGAACAAAGGAATCAACGTTGGCGTAATGAAGCCGTTCGCATGTGGGATTCAGCAAAAACATGGCTTTAGATCAGAGGATGTAGAACTGCTTGTCAGGTCTACACAGGTAACAGACCATGAAGACATGATAAATCCATACTTTTTCCCAATTCCTGCGTCTCCGTATGCTGCTGCAAACAAGCTTAACGTCTCAATAGATGTGGATACAGTCATACAAAGATTTGAAAAATTACAGTCACTCCACGACGTAATGCTAGTTGAGGGAATCGGTGGGATATTGACCCCAATTCTAAAAGACTATCATGTTACCGACCTGATCAAAGACATGGGCCTTGAGCCAATAATAATCACAAGCTCAAAAATTGGAACCGTGAATCACACATTGTTGACCTGTAATGCGTGCAAAAAGTATGGTCTGAACATACGTGGAATAGTTATTAACAACTTTGATGACACGGGATATGAAATAGATGATCTAACGAATGATTTGACGAATTTGAGTGGAGTTGAAGTTCTTTGTGCAGTTCCACACTTGACTGACCTGTCTCAGATCTCCGAGGTTTTAAAAAATAATCTATTGCCAAAACTCATGTCCTAAATATCCTGAATTTTGATTGTGGTCTTGATGCAAGAAAGCCATCAATGTCATCAAGTATTGTAGCAAAATTTGACACGTCATCAATATCATATGTCTTGTATGGGACACTAGTCTTTGCTTTTGCAACTATGCGGATGTTGTCTTTGTGGGGTTGAACGTTTTCCAGTCTTGCAAGCGATTCTGCGATGGTGTGAGTGTTGTCTGTTTTTGCAAAATACAAAACCAACGAGTCTTTTGGCGCTGAGGTGAGTGTTCGAGAGTCTGGGATGACGATGTCTATTTCGGTATTCTTGAGTGTGATCTTTCTTTGGCTTGGAATCAGTGCATTTGTTAAAAGATAGTGGAGTAGACTTTCAGCAAATGCGCCAAAATTTTCGTGTTTGTCCCCGCCAAGTTTTTCGATTTTTGGAATACACAATTGCAGGATCTCAATGATTATCTTTTGTTTGTTGCCACCTGAAATCTCTAATTGGATCTTTGATTCCGATATCTTGGCTATC
>JBQTHG010000018.1:0-13987 GCA_052390175.1 Nitrososphaerota archaeon
ATAAAGCTAAACGATCAAGCACTAAAGGTAATTAGAGAATTTCAGCTGGTAAACTAGCGTTTCAGCTTTGGATTGGCTACCGTCTCAAGTGAATTGCCAATGAATACAAACGCAAGCCCCGTTATTGCCACCATTATCCCAGGCGGGATTATCCACCACCAAAGACCTCGTGCCGCAGCGCCGTGCTCCTTGGCATCATGCAATATCTGGCCCCACGTGGGGAATGTAGGATCCCCGAGACCCAGAAAACTTAGGCCCGCTTCTGTGGTGATTGCTGCAGGAACAGATATTGCGATACTTGCAAGCGCGTAAGGCATTATCTGCGGAATGATGTGCTTGAAGATGATTTTAGAGTCTTTTTGTCCCATGGTTTTTGAAGCGTCCACAAACTGGCGCGTCTTTATCTGCAATGCTAGGCTACGCGAGACTTTGGCGACTCCAACCCAACAAAATATCATCAGGAATCCAATCATCAAAAAAATGCTGTTCGATGTGGTAACAGACAAAATGATCAAAAATGGCAAGGCGGGAAGTGCATAAACTATGTCGTTGAATCTCATCATGGATTCGTCAGTCCTGCCGCCCTTGTATCCTGCATATACTCCAAAAACTAGGCCGGAAACAACCGAGCCAAGAGCAACAACTATTCCAATAAAGAGGGCAACTGGCGTACCCCACAACAATCCGATTGATAGGTCCCGCCTCAACTCATCAGTCCCAACAAGGCCAAACACCTTTCCACCTATGATCAGCTCCGAGTCTGAAAACGTGCTTTGAGGGCCAACACCAGATAGGCTGACCAAAAACGTGTACTTTCCCTTTAACACCTCGCCAGCTGATCTTGAAAAAATGACTTCTTTTGTTGCCAGGCCATCAATAGGATATGATAACTTGGCTGACTGTAACACCAGGTTTTTCTTGATGGTCTCACTCGTTGAGAAGATTTTATCAGAATATGCAACCTGGTGCGAGGATTGCGGCAACGAGGATGATACCAACCGTAAGACAACACCGTCTGGCCTGATGACGTCTATCTGCAGTACTGGGGAGTTTTCATATTCTGCGGTGTACTGGAATAAGAAATCATTTGGGAAATAATCATAATCATAATCTGTCTCAAATCTCTGAGCGGCCACAAACATCGCGTCATTTTGCTGCAGGATGGTTTGTGCGGCATCAACTACTTGGTGTTCTGGAATCTTCTTTTCGGAAAAAAAGTTCACCCAGCTTGGCAGCGCCGACTTTGGAAATGATGTCCAGCTCGCAGGGTTGTTCCATTGCTTGTATGTCTCAAGTGGAACGAATATGGGGGTGAGGACAGAAACCAGAATCAGGCACACGAGTATGCCTATTCCGACAAGCCCTATCTTGCTTTTAAGAAAGCCAGCTTTGAGCTCAGAATACGTTGCCATCTCAAATCGTCCTGATTCTTGGGTCTAGATACCCGTACAACAAGTCTGAAACAAAGATGCTAGCAAGGAAAAACGCAGTCAGGACATAAGTTGCGCCAATTATTACGGGCAGGTCCATGACGTTTATTGCCTCAAAGTAAAGTCGGCCCATGCCAGGCCAATCAAATACCGCCTCAGTAATTATTGCGCCGCCAAGGGATCCGGACAAACTCAGTGCAAGGACGGTGACTATTGGCGGTGCGGCATTCTTTAATGCACTACCAAAAACTATCTTGCTTTGTTTTATGCCAATTGCCTTTTTTACAAAAATAAAGTCTTCTTGCATTATTCCAACCATAAAGTTTCTAACCAAATATGCCCATGTCCCAAACCCAATCAAGACAATCGTGATCAGTGGCAGTGTCATGTGGTAGAGGAGCGCTGCTATGTATCCTGGATCTGTGGGTGACACAAGCGGGGTCGCCCTTGCGGGAAAAATATTGTACGAAAATGCGAATGTGAAGATCATGATTAGGCCAATCCACCACACAGGAAAACTACTACTAATTACTGCAAACGACGAAGTCACCCTGTCTATTTTGGAGCCTGTCCTACTTCCAGATGCGGCCCCGACAAGTATCCCAATTATGGAAATTATCACAGTGGCAGTAGTAAAAAGCAAAATGGTTCGTGGGAGTTTTTCTAAAATGATGTCGCCTACAGCAGTAGAGCCAGAATCGCTTGTCAGAAAAGTAGCATGACCAAAATCCAAAACAAGTATCTTGTACATGGAAAGCCCGATCCTGTTTGGAGAATACCACGGGGTGTCCAGGCCAAGGTTTTTGACTCGCTGTTCGATTTGCCCTGCAACGTATTGGTTCAGCTCATCCGTGCTCTGAAAGCCAGCAACAAGTTCCTTGTTCTCAACTATCTCGGCTCTGACTTGAATTGCGACGCCTTTTTTCATTATCGTGTCCATGTTGGAGCCAACAAGAAGAATTGTGACAAAAAGTGTAGCCATGAGGACCCCAAACAATATGATGGCACGGCTAGCAAAATACCGCTTTAGGCTCATCAGTGAGAATTGGTGAATTTAGCTTAAAACGTTATGCTCGACGGATGGCTGCCATTTCCAGGGATGAAAGAAGGCTGATCATTGCAAAAGGCTTGTCGATTAGGTCTAGTGTTTCCTTCACTGACTCAAACCTCCTGTCTCTTGGCGCAATGTATGGGGAAAGAAAAAACACTTTTTGCCGCGGGTTTGCAGATCTGATAGTGTCTTCAAGATTTGTGCTACTATCTATTTTTGTCGATTTTTCTAAAACCACGAAATCATACCTTTGAGAGTCGCCATCGAATCTGCCAAGACATGCACAAGTGTCTGAAACAAAATCAGCTTCGCATTTTTTTTGCTGAAAAATTTTTTTATAAAGTTCGATTACTCTATTGTTGTCTTCTAGTACTAATGCCTTCACCATGCTTACCCCCATCTGATATAATTTCTTGGAAGAAATGCCTGCACTCCCTCCATTTTTGCAGTCTGTAGCAAATCTCGATCAAAACTTACGAGTGTCGAGCCAGTAATTTTTGCAGTAGCCAAAACAAGACTGTCTGAACTGTGGCATTCATAATATTTCTGTGCTAGTCTTTGGGACTCTGAATCAATCTCACTTGTTTTGTCTATGGTTATTGGTTGCTTGCAGTACTGGTATACGCGCTCCATCGTTGAAATGGGATCGGAGCCTGTTATTTTGTTGACCTCGCCAAGGACTATTTCCGGTACGACAAGCTTTGACTTGTATTTTTTCATCCTTTTTGCAATTGATCTTAGGACGCGCCCTTCCTGGATCTCTTTTATTATTACGTTTGAATCTAAAACTACCGTTTGAGATTGCCCGGGTTGCATACATTGGATTGGGCTGAGGTATAAAAGCGATTTTGCAAGAACTGTATCATGTTACAATTTGTAACAAGTCATTAAATACACACAGAAAAGCTCAAGAGACGTGTCCGAAAACGGAGACAAGTCTCTGGCAGAAAAGCTTGACAACGCAATCGAGAATCTAAACAACTGGCACCGTGTTACCATAATAATGGTGATCATCGGGCTATTGTCACTCTCAGTTGTCATCTCGCTTTCTCAGCATTATTTTCAACAAGAAATCAGCAAACATGGAAGCATTGCAGAAATCAAAGATGAAAAGACCGGCATGATAGGACTGACATTTGTTCCAAACTCTGAGCAGATATTTTCAAAAGAAAGCATCATAATCCTGTATTCTACCCAAGTGTGGCTCATGGCAAGCAACGGTGTCGTAATCGGGCTTCTCTCGTTTTTGTTTTTGTGGATTACCTTTAGTGGGCAAACATACAAACAAGATCTAAAATCAATCGAAGGACAGCTAATCAGGCAATCATATCTTGTAAACTTTGAGACCTCGATTCCAGAAGGAGGTAACCGGGTGGACAAGATTCTAAACCACTCATGCCTTGTGTTTCCAGAGCTGCAAATCCTTCTTAGGCGAGCAAAATCAAGTAACAAAAAACTGCCAGCTAAGCTAGACCAGAAAATAAGAAACGACACTGTGGACGTAATAATGTCTACGAGAAAGGGAGATTTCATTGTCAAGTTTTTTGATAGCGTGTCGTTTTCAACACTGGAACAATTCACATACAATCTCTCAAAATCTGGCAAGGCCGTGTTCCGTGTACTATGTGTCTCAAAAAACTATGATGATGATCTCCAATCACCACAACTCACATCGCTAATTAAAAAGCTAAATCTTGATTTTGATATGGACCTAATTTTTGAAGACGAGCAAGGCTATTCGATGCTCTGGATAAACTGATCTAGTCTTTCTCAAACTCTCTTATCCCAAGTACAGCTCTAACGTCTGCATCAAAGGTAATGCATTTGAGGAATGTGTTTTTGCCCTTTTCTGTGATTTTGTATTCAAATTTTGCCTGCGGGTTCTGGCTTTCCCTTGCTTCAACGAATTCTTTTTTGGTGAACCCCTCCAAGATGAGCCTCAGTCGCTCTCTGTTGAGATCAGAGCCTGGCGTTCCAGTGGTTATCTGTCTCAAGTTCATCCATGTTCCAACCCTTGTCAGATACCCAAGTATGGCGATATTGGTATCTCCTGGGGTCTGATTGAATTTTCGCTCCACTTGCTATTCAAAACAAAAATCAATTTACATCACTTATGTGTTATCTTGATAAATTATTTGAACCAACAAGATGCAAAGATCGCAATACTTTCTAATGAGCCGATCTAATTGGTAGTATTGAGTGCAAGCACAATAAGAAAGGCAAAAAAACTGGTGCAGGAAGGCAACGTAATCAAGATCGACTCTGATCTCTTCCAAGTCAGATCCTCTTCAGATCCAGACAAATCATACATGGTGACACAGGACGCGTGCGACTGTCTTGGATTCAAAAACTTTTACAAGTTTCATCACGGTAGCGGGCTGAAGGCAAACTGCTCGCACCTTGAGGCAGTGAGGCTGTACCTAAACAAACCTTAGATCCGGATAATTCCAGAGTTGGCAAGGTACTCGAGGCCTCTGGCAAACTCGTCATCTGTAATCGAGCCATCTGACCACCAAGAGGCCGTAGTCCTTATCCATGCAGGTATGGTTTCTGATTGTCCGGCAGAGCTGGTTTTCTTGATTGTGATTATTTTTTCTTTGGCTAGATATTCTATCGAGTCGATAAATTCTGCATCAGAGATTTTCCCATCTGCCCACCATTCAGCGTTTTCTTTTATCCATTGTGGGATTGCTGGGCTTTGGGATGCACCAAGCTCAAACGTTGCGGTTCCAATCTGCGTTGGCAAGCCATACACGACTTTTAGTGTGTATATTCCAGCATCCATATTGTCTGTAGATATTGTCTGTGCGTATGACGCATCAGTGAATTTTCCATGTACTATGTCAACTAGCTTGTTTGGGTGCTGATACACTAGAATGTTATAAGGGATCTCTGCAAAGTCTTCTACGACTTGGCCAGTTATTACAACATCTTGTCCTTTATCATAGTGTGTATCTGTGATGACTGCACTTTCAGTCTCTGGATGCGACTCTGGGGCGTTAGCGAGGACAATCTTTCCCTCAAGCCATGGGTGTATCTCGCAGAAATAATAATACGCAAAGTATACTGGGTTGTCGATTTTTACTGTGGCAGACTTGGACGGCTTGATGCTTCCGGTAGCAAAGTATTCCCCAGAATAGTCTGGATGAGCTGGCACGCCACTTGCAATGCTATGGGCAACAGAATCCTCATTGGTCCAAGTTATGGACTCCTCCGGGTTGATGGGCAGGATTTCTGGATAAAATGATTTGGCAAGGCTTTCGTTTGAGGATCCCTTGAGAATCTTTACTTCCATGTTGGTAGGAGCATCCTGTGCATAGCTGTCATGGGCATAAAACACGGCAATCAGAGCAAGCGCTATTGCTGTATACTTGTACAAACCAACATGATCAAAAATTTCTGCTATATTTTTGATTTGTCTGTTTAAAATAGACAAACATGTCTCAAGTCTGAATCAGTTGCTTTGGCCTAAACGACCTTCGATAAAACCAAAGCAGCCCCAAAACTTCAATCTGCTCTACGAAGAGAATCAAATGTAGGTTGACAAGCCAACCACCGGACACATCGTTTAGGATTGCGTACGAAATCGAAAAAAGATACTCTAGATACTGCAGTTGGACTAGGCCTATTGCCCTATCATCGTAAATCTGAGGGCCGTTTAGCCTTGCAAACGACCCTACCTTGAAATCCCCACCACCTATGTTTTGAGACAGGATCTCCTTGTCGTCGTAGTATGTTGTGTTTCCACGATCCACTAGGAGAACGGTCGTGCCAAAATAACACATGAATATGACAAGTGCACAAATGATGAACTTGGCAGACCTGCCCCAAAGCGTTTTTGTGATCTGGTTTTTGAAACTAGTGCCAAACCAACCAAGCCTGTCTTTTTTTACCAAGACTATGAGCGTAACTGAAACAAGTGTGGCAACACCAAGGTTGCCAAGCCAATGCTCCGAGACGTACTGGCTGACAAATAGCCTGAGGGGCAGAAACACCGCAGCGGTGACGCTGAGTAGAATGAGTTTTTCCTTAAGATCATTTGTGTCCATTGGTTTTCTTCGCTCCGGGTGACGCCGAATCCAAAGTCTAGAACTTGTTTTTGAGCTCTTTGAGATACTTGACACTAATCCTGTATGCCCTGATTGCTGAATAGATCTCAAACAACTCTTTGTAGCTTGGTTGGAGTTTTTTGAGGTCTTCCCTGCTTATGCCAAAGTCCGTAATTGTTTGCCATATGTTCTCAATGGAAACGCCTTCCTCGTCTACTAGTATGGAGGAAAGATGCTTCCCAATTCCCTTGCCTAGACTAATGCTCGTAGCCATCATGCCGGCACTTCTTTGGCTTTGATTATATCCTTCACGGAAATTAACCGGTTTTGGCAGTTCCACTCTGGAACTTGGTTTTAGATAGTTTTTAAAAATTATTTTAGATATTTGTTGAGCTTCAGACCATTTACCTTCTTGCTGTTGATCTTGGAATCCTGCGATTTTTTTATCTTGGAATGGCTCTCTGGGTTGTTATGGTCGTTGACCTGAATGAGTTCTTCTTTTGTGGTTGAAAGTTTTGCAAGGTATGCCTTTCTTGCATCTTGAAGTGATCCGCCATTGTCCAACACAACTTTCATTTCGTATTGCGCCTCCTCAAATATTTGCCTCGTATAGTTTAACTGGCCTGAGATCGTGTCCTTGATTCGTGGATCCAGTCCTGCGATATACCTCTCATAATCGTCTCCAGCGTAAATTCCAGAGCCCACAGGTCGTTCCTTCATTGCCTGGTCGAGCCTCTGCTTTGCAACTTCACGTTTTTCGTCCTGCACCAGCATTTTAGATTCGATGTTGAGCTGTTTTTGCTTTCGCTTGTTTTGGTCATCTATGAATTTCTGATAGTTCTTTAGCTTTAGTGCTTTGTATGGATCGCCTGAAAGACCGTCTTCGGCGTTGTATGATTGTGACTTGTAGTAGATCTCACCAAATGTAGAAAACTCATCACCAACTCTCAAAGTCGTAGTGGCGAATCCTTTCTTGTCACCTAGCTTGGCAGAAACGCTAACGGAAAATGCCCCAGGCGTTAGTTGTTGGCCAAACTCTTGTCTGAAATTTCCCTGCGAGTCTGTGGTGGTGTCTACTGAAATTCCCGAAAAACGGATTTTAACGTCTGCCCCCGAAACTGGTTTTGACGCATGGTCTAGAATCGTCCCAAAAATCACGGGGCTATCATTTAGTCCTATCCTGTCTTGCTCAAACTCTGCTTTTATGACAAAGTCCCATAACGTGGCCCCAGATGCATATGTGCTACTGATGAGCAAAAACCCTGCTGACAAAGCAAAAACTACTGCTAGCTGCTTCAATGAGTGATTTTTTACTTTTCCATGTTAACCCTGAAGCTCAAATTGAAAATAGCTGGGAATCAGTTATTTTTGAGCAGATCGTGATTTTGGATCAAATTTCACGATTTGATCAAAATTGGCGAGTTTTACACGGATGATTGTCATTTGGTGTGGATCCATCCGATCTAACGCTGATCACTTCACATTTGCCAAAACGATGATCATGGGACAAAAATTGATCTAAAAATTGTCCCCAATTGAACGAAAGCTTTTAATCGGTGTAATTTTTACGATTAAAATGTTGCAAGGAAAATTTTATACAGTTTTGCTATCCATACTGGTTTTGAGTAGCCTGTCTCCACAAGTATTTGGTCAGACTAGTTCACAAACCGCCTTTACCACAAACATCGTAAAATCCGGCGACTTTGTAACCCTTTCAGGAGAGGGAGTAGATCCAGATGATGACTCTCTAGATGTCTCTTGGAGACAAACAGGCGGCGAAGAAGTTGACCTTATGCCTTCTGCAGATGTGGCAGAACCAACGTTCAAGGCACCAGAAGTTGAAAACGGCAGAGTCAAAATTCTAACCTTTGAATTAACAGTAACCGATCCATATGGAGGAATTGACACAGACACGATAAAAATCACAGTCATGCCAAGAAACCAACCACCAACAGCCGATGCTGGTTCTGATCAAACAGTAGAGAACGGCGATGCGGTAACTCTTGAAGGTGACGGTTCAGACCCAGACGGAGATCCTCTGAATTTCCACTGGTCACAAGTTGACGGACCAGTAATTACACTTGATGATCCAAATTCACAAAGTCCTACATTTGACACTGCTGAAATGTCAAGAACCACAGGAGTGCTCAGATTCCAACTCACAGTGGGTGACGGCTTTGGCGGAATCGCAAGAGATAATGTAGTAATCAAAGTAATCGCAGGCGCACCCTCAATGGTTTCTGCAAGAGCAGGTCCTGATCAACTAGTTGATGAAGGCGAGACGGTTCAACTGGAAGGAGTCTGCACAGACAAACTTGACAGAGAACTATCATACCTGTGGACACAAACACTTGGACCATTTTCAGAACTTTCTGCAAATGCTGATGCTGACCCAACCTTTGTTGCACCAGAAATTCCAAACGGTTCCATAGTCCCAATGGCATTTAGGTTCACATGCAGCGCAGAAAGCGGTGGAACTGCAACCGATGTCGTAATTATCAAAGTTAGACCAATAAACGATGATCCAATAGCAGATGCAGGACCAGACAAGAACACTGTATCACACAGATACGTGTACCTCAGCGGCTCTGGTTCTGACTCAGATGGTGACAGAGTCAAGTACACTTGGAGTCAATCGGGCGGCGAGGATGTTGACCTGATATATCCAAACAAAGCAGAAGCAAGATTCATGGCACCAGAAGTTCTTGGCGGCGGATCCCTGACATTAGAATTTGAATTAACAGTAACTGATCCATATGGTGGAGAAGACTCTGACACAATGGAGGTAACCGTGGGCTCTGATAACCTTAGAGCATCAGCAGATGCTGGAATCGACCAAGTAGTAGATGAGCAGACTTTGGTAACATTGACTGGCACGGGCGAAGATCCTGATAGTGAAGAGATTACATTTGAATGGAGACAAGTAGGCGGCGAACAAGTCGAGCTATCTGCAGTTGACGAGCCAGAGCCAACATTTACCGCACCAGTGGTGGCAAATGGCAAAGTAAAGGTCTTGGTCTTTGAGCTTCGAGTCGCAGATGAAAACGGCCACCCAACAAAGGATATTGCAAAAGTTACAGTTCTTCCAGTTAACTCGCCTCCAGTTGCAAACGCAGGAGACGATCAGGGCGTAGACTCTGGCGTTCTAGTATCCATTAGTGGCTCTGCCTCAGACGAGGATGACGACCCACTGACATATCTCTGGAACCAGATAGAAGGACCATCAGTAGAACTATCTACAACTACTGACTTGGACGCAGAGTTCACCACTCCAAGAGTGGCAGTTGATACTGCGTTTACATTCCAGTTGATTGCTAACGATGGACAGGCGGACAGCGAGCCGGACAGTGTTACAATTACAGTAACAGGTGACATTACAAAACAACTGACTGCATATGCAGGCAAGGATAAAACAGTGCCAGAACATTCCACAGTCACACTATTTGGCTCAGGTAAAGACCCAATGAAGCAAAAACTCTCATACGATTGGAGACAGATATCTGGTGAGGAAGTAACACTATCTTCAACAATCTTACCAAAGCCATCATTTGATGCACCTGAAGTAGCAAATGGCGAGTCAAAGACACTAGTCTTTTCACTAACTGTTAGCGACGGTCAGGGTAGAACTGCAAGTGACACCATCACTGTCACTGTTGAACCAATAAACGGTGACCCAACAGCAATTGCCACGGTCAAAAGTGTCCGGGAAGCAAGCTAAACTAAATCCCTTTTAGACATCAAAAAGACCACGAACACCAAATGGGTATGTTCATAAACTAATCAAGCTCGATAATAGTGAATTTTGGATTTAGAAAAATTCCGAGACGATGTATACGATGTCACAAATCGGCTTGCACCACAGCTGCAAAAGGATGATTTGCCAAAGCTGAACTATGTGAGGCAACGACTAATCGATCTCTACCAACAAAACTTGGTAAAAATCAATCACTCCGTTTTGGAACTGATTTGCGCTGCAAACCTGGTGGCCAGGGGGTTTACAGTGGATGTTGAAAAACAGCTCACAAACTCGTTGGTCTGCGACGTCTATGCAAAAAAAGGGGACTATGTGACAATAGTGGAAATAGAGACAGGGTTTACCCCGCCCGAACACGCCCTTGACACAATCGATTACTATGTGTCAAGAATCGTAAGCAAGATAGCACGGTACAGCAAGCACTGTAACGAGTTCTCACTTGCAACACCTGTAATCGGGATGCTGCCACTACACCGGGTCTTCCTTAATCCATCCACACTTCGGCCGGAAAACGAGATTAGGAAAATCAAGGCACTCTGCGACCAGTTCTACAAGAACCCGCCAATAGAATACGACGACATACTAAATGCAAAACTAAACTCGATTTATCTCATAAACATAGACAAGGGGTTTGCAAAGGAAATTGATCCTGTTTCATACTATAAGCTTACTGCGTCAATACTAGAAAAGAGCGAAATTGATCTCTGACACAGTCCTAAAATATGGCTTGCCCGTAACTAGTCTTGAGCGATGATTTGCGGAAACTGTGAAAAACACAAGCACTTTGAGTGCATTGACTGCCAAAACGACCACAAAACAGAGCTATGCAGCTGTGACTGCCACATCGACTCGGAAATGCACAAGCACTAAATCAAAAATCCGTTCCCCAGTCGGTCTTTAGCTTTTTCTCAATGTTGTCTGCCATCACATCAAGTTCATACGTGTCGCCAAAGCTCTGGTATGTCATTTTTTCAAGAGTTTTGATTACGTTTTTTGCAGTGCGGTACTGCGGAATAGACGGCTCATTTAGCTCGCCATACAACCCTATCCCGTGGATGTCATTCATCTTGGCATAGCCAAGTATGAGGCCATTGAATCCAGTTATGACTGATTTTGATGGCGTTATGTTGACATTTAGTTTCTCGAGCTGTGCGGTCAGTCCTTGGGATGTGGTGGTGACATAGGTGTGTGGATCGCCAGTAATGATGTGCTCTGTATGGAATCCTCCAAGCGTATAGATGAACTTGGCGGCATATTTTTTGGCAACGCCAATGACATCTTGGCAGAGAGCGTGAAGGTCCTCATTGGTCTTTGGCTGCCCAAAGCCACCGCCAAATATGATGATGTTTTTTGCATATCGATACTCCCAGACCTCCTTTGGGATCTCAATGTATCCGCCCTTATCCAATACATAGGAAAGCTGGGATGACTCGGCGGTTCTAAACGGGGTTGATTTTTTTGATTTGTTTATGAAGTCAATCACGATATTGCCAATGTTTCCCATGTCTTGCAGTGCTGCAACGATCAGTGGTTTTTCAACTGGAGGCTCGATGGCCTGTGTAAACTTCACAGCCTTAACTGTGCCGCCAAATGATTAAAACTTTGACAGGGAATCATATGTCACGTGTAAAATTTGTTAATCCTGTGAAATTACTTGCAAAAATAACCAAACCAGATTCGTTTTATCCAAATCTAGCCGCATTGACTATGGTTTTCTGGTGATTTTTCACAGTCTGATCTTTTGGCATGCCATACTGCAAGATTCATAAATCGAAAAAACAATCCAACGGAGATCAACTAAGGCCATGGCTAATTTCGGTACTCTAGAATACGTGATGGACAAGTTTTCCGGCACTTGGAGCTGGAAGATTACGGGCGAGCGCGCAGTCGCGATGGTATCTCGCATAATGCCGCAGGCGTGGTATGGGGATGGCGAATTTGAGGCAATAGTGCCAGACGAGCCAAAAAACATCCGACAAATAAAATGGATAATGGATAGGTACCCCCTTGAAATTTTATCAAAAAACATCTGGCAAAAAAAACTACCGCCGCAGGTCAAACCGGTGTCCAAAAAGCCAAAAAAAACAGAACGGCTGCAGCTGGCAAACCCGTCAAAACAATTCCGTGGCAACCTGCTTAATTTTCAAAGAGAGGGCCTTGACTTTTTGTTAAAGTCTTCTGGCAACGCACTGCTTGCAGATGAGATGGGCTTAGGTAAGACAATTCAGTCTCTTGCATACTTGGCCTCAGAAAAAAACGCATTTCCAGTACTAGTCGTTGCACCACTTGTCACACTGCAAAACTGGCAAAGAGAAATTGACAAATTCCTAAAACGAAAAAGCAGAAATGGAAGAATAGTGGAAGATGAGGCGCCGACCTCTACAATAATCCGAGTCGGCAAATCCGAGGATCCTGGAAAATACGACATATACATAATCAATTATGAGCTGCTCTACAAAAGATATCAGGATCTCTCAAAACTAAACCTTAGGACACTGATATGCGACGAGGTACAAAACCTTCGCTCAAAGACAACTCAAAAATATCATGCGATAAAAAATCTCTCTGCACTAGAATCGGTAAAATACAGGATAGGACTGTCTGGAACCCCAATTTATAATCGGGGCTCAGAAATTTGGCCAATCGTTGACATTTTGAGGCCTGGACTCCTTGGAAGCTTTAGAGAGTTTTGTGAATATTTCTGCTATGTAAACGAAAAAGGCAAAGCAATCGTCCTTGAAAATAAGCGAGAATCACTGCGTAATATGCTGCAAAAACACGTGATGCTGAGGCGCAAAAAGTCAGACGTGCTCACAGAACTCAAAGAAAAGGTCCGATACAAGGAAATCATCGATGCAGACATCAACTACTATAACAAAGAGCTGGAGAGAATCTGGAAGAAACTAGAAGACGACAGGAAAATTGCACAGAACGCATTTGACGCATCATCTGCATATCAGAGAGCAATACAAAGTGAAAGACAAGCAGCTGGTGCCGCAAAACTTCCACACGTGATAAATTTTGTGAAAAACATCATGGAAATTGAAGAAAGCGTAGTTGTTTTTTGCCACCACAAATCAATTCATACATTGTTGCACCAAAGTCTTGCAGAATTCAAGCCGGCATCAATAATTGGTGGACAGTCAGACAAGGAGCGACAGCACCAAATCGACTCATTCCAGGATGGCCAGACAAAACTCATGATTGCAGGCCTTCGGGCAGGAAATGTTGGAATCAACCTGACGCGGGCAAAGTATGTTATATTTGCAGAGCTTGACTGGAGCCCTGCAATACACCTCCAGGCCGAAGACAGGCTCCACAGAATAGGCCAAAAAAACACGGTCTTTGCGTATTATCTGATGGGCAACGGAACACTTGATGAGCATGTGGCCCAAGTACTGGTGGACAAGAGCTATGAAATTGATGCAATTATGGACAACAAGGTAGAATCGTTTGAAAACAAAGAAAAAGCAGAGCTCATACTGGCGCAAATCCAGGACAAGATAAAATCAATACTGAGAAATTAAATCAAGAAATAGTTTTATACGATTTTTAGCAGATTTTTGCATGGACTTTATGCTTGAAGAAGAGATGATTGATCTGCTTACGTTCTGCATTCAAAACCCGAACTCGTCTGAGGTCTCACAAAAAAAGAACCGAATCCAGGAAATTGGAAAAGAGCTGCACTCTGATGGAGGGGTCG
>JBQTHG010000019.1:0-9508 GCA_052390175.1 Nitrososphaerota archaeon
GCAGTCGCACATTCTATTTGGAAATTTAGATTGGTTCTATATTTGCTTAGCTAAACTGAATAACCTTTAACTAGGGATCTCGACGAATTATATCTACTTGAGATATGTTCTAGTTGCAATACTTGCAGTTTGCCTTGTTTCATCAACTTTTTCACAGGGCGCCAGTGCGCAGTTTCAGGGAGGTGGGGTAAGCAAGCAAGGTTCTTGGTATGTTGGCGAGGGCCTAAAGAAAGGAGATCAATTCAGCTATTCATTATGTCACATTGAGTACAAGGACTGCTCGCCGTTTAAGATTGACTTTTGGGTTGAAGGATCACAAAAGGTGGGAAGCGAAGACCAGTGGAAGCTCCAAGTCGTAGTATATGACGGAGCAAAGACACTTGTCGGAACGATGAACCTTGGTAAAATAGCTCCAGAGCCAATAGGCAACACCCCGAACCTCACCACATATGCGGCCACCTTCAAATCATCAATAGTCTGGCTCTCTGCATATGCTACGGCCGACTCGGCAGCCAATTCCATAAAGGGCCCAAAACAATTCACCATGCCGTCATGGGGAAAAATTGGTAACATAGGTGGCGAGCAGATCATTCCAAAGGCGGAAGAAAAAATCGCTGTGCCGGAGGGAATATTTGACACGGTAGTGGTTGGCTGGAAGACCGGGGGCAAGGAAAACCGGGTCTGGGTCGTAGACGACTTTCCGTTTCCGGTAAAGGCGGACACGTACGCTCACGTTGCAGAAGGGGTTCCGCCACAAGAGTACAGATTTGAATTACTAGCTTACCAGCAAAACGTCATCTCAAATCCGTTTGCAAGCGTCAAAGGCTCTGCCGATGTGCAGGCTGGCATGAACTGTCCGACAAACACAGACGAGTTTGTCACCATCAACAAGAACACCAACACAAACTCTATGATAATAAATCTAAAGTACACCCCGCCAAAGCCAAAGCAGGACTGCGAGATGGACCTGATTATCAACTTCAAAAGAAAGGTCAACCAGGAAGAATTTGAAAACGAGGTTCACTATGACATTTGGGTAGTTGACAGCAATCTTGAGAAAAAGCGTTCTATTGCTGAAGAGGAAAAGCGTGATGCCTTGTTTACCACAGCAGGCCAGGTAAGGCGTGACATCGTGATTAAAGAATCAGGCCCAACAACATACGCAATACTTGTCTATGGAACAGGAGCGGAGACTTCGCAGCCAAATCCGGCAAAGGCAGGATACATAACATTTGATGTTGATGTGCAAAAAGGAGCTGGTGGAACTACCACTCCACCCCCAATCAAGGTTGAAATTCCTAACTGGGTCAAAAGTAATGCAGGCTGGTGGGCAGAAGGAACAATCGGGGACTCTGACTTTGTATCTGGAATCCAGTACCTGATAAATCAGAAAATCATCAAGATTCCATCAACATCCCCTGGCTCCAGTACTGGAAGCAGCAAAATTCCTGACTGGGTAAAAAAGAATGCAGGCTGGTGGGCAGACGGAACAATCGGGGACTCTGACTTTGTATCTGGAATCCAGTACCTGATTACAAACGGAATTATAAAATTAAAGTAATAATCGATCTGGACTGGTCTTGGTTCGCAAAACTCTTCTCATACCACTAGGGATAATGCTTGGAGCAGCTGCAATAGGACTTTCATACCCGTTACTTACCGGGCTGCCAGGACAAGAGCAAAACATCATTCCGAGATTTGCAAGCCAGTGGCATGTCGGAAAGGGGGCCGAGGAGAATCCAACACTTGCGTATTTGGTGAGAACACAGCAAATGGAGTTTGTGGCAAAGATGATGTTTCTGGAGCAGTCTGGTGACGAGCAGGACATACAGCTAACCATAGATGACAAAAAAACAGGCCAGCACCTTGAGCAGACGCTAAAGATTGGAAAGGCATACGTATTCATCAACGTACCAGATGACATCAAGCCATATGTTGGCGCACTTGATAAGACAGTTTTCTCCGTGCGGGACACGGTAGTGGAGTCAAGATATTTGGTAGTTGGGGCAGAGTGGGGAACAACATACATTGGAAAGCTTACGCCAAAGCTAAAGCTGACGGAATACAAGGACACGGCGTTTGAGTTCGGGACTCTGAAGACCTATACTGTGTCATACAAGGTAAACGAGGTTACAAATTATTTTCTTGTAGCGGACAACGTACCACTGCCAGTCAGGGCGGAATTTTATACAATTGATGGCGACTTTGACTATTCTTATGAATTGGTTAGTCTTGGCTAGGATCAAACTAGATTAGACATTAACGCTGGTACACGTTAGCTAAAAGCCAGTCGCAGTACTGGACGATCTTATCGTCAAACTTGCACCAGATGTGCAACGAGTGAGGCAAAATATCGATTCTACCGTTCTCAAAAAATACCTTGACTCCTTCTTTTCCCTCGTACATGTATGCGTCCTCGACTCTGACGTCTCCAAAAGTCTCAATTGCCTTGTTCTTTATTGTCTGGCGCTGGATTGGAAAGTTTTTTTTCTGCATGTCCACTATGATGGAGAGATCCTGCCGCCCGTACGAATCAAATTCGTTGATCTTGTCCCTTTGCGGAAAGTTGACTAGAAGCGAGACTCCGTACTTTTTTCCAACAATCGAGCCAATCTCAGTTATCCGAGTGTAAGCGATTGCCGGGTTTTTCTTTAGTAAAATCCTGATCTGGGGCAGGTTTGATTTTAACTCTTTTTGCAGTTCTGTGGCAATCTCGGCAAAGCTCATAGACAAAAATTCTTTTGATTTGGTTATATTTTTGTTGAAGATGGTTTTTTTACATCTGATGCTAACCATAGTGTGATGGCACTGCCGATGGACTTTGATTCGATGCGAAACGATGAGAGCTCCGAGCGCGCAAGCAGCGCAGAAGACTACAAGGTCACGTGCATCAGCTTCATAGAGGACATCTCAAAGGATTATCTTGCGTGGGTTGACTATTACAAGCTTCCAGAAGACGAGGACAAAAAAAGAAGGGACAGAATAGCTGCCGTGATCCAAAAAACAAACGAGTGGATTGCCAAAGTCGCCCAGACCATCAAAGGTGTTGATGTTGCAATGAACGACGGAATACAAAAAATGGCCGAGTCAACTGCAGGCCAGCCGTTTCAGATTGGAGTTTTTGTAAACAAACAGTCCGGATATACCAGCTCAAAGCCCGGAATAATCGACGTCAACGTCAAGGCGGTTGGAAGAAACGGAAGAAAGACTAGGATAATTGAGCACTACAAGGGCCAGCGGTTTCGAATCGAATCTACTGCCAAGGCATTCATCGATGAGACAAATCTCCCGCAAGAAGAATTTGACATGATGGATGTACACCTCTCATTAGATGCGACGCAGGCGCAGCAGCGAGATCTGATATCGTTTACTGTCTCCATTGCGGAAATGGAAAATGGAGTGGAAATGGACAAGCGCGGCGTCTCTACAATCATTCACATTGTGTAGTATCGCTTGACTCTGTCCCAAATGGCAACAAATAACTAGCTCAGATTTTGAACCAACTCCATGGTAATGAGAAAGAAAGGAAAACATCAAAGAAGAGCAGACCAAAAAGCCACTCGAAGATGGAATAAAAAATTATAAGATTTCAGTTTAGGTTGACTTGCAAAACAATCCTTGCTTCCTGCGAGCGTTCCTCTCCTGGGTATTTCAGATCTGAAATCTTTTTTGCAAGGACCTCATCAGTTACAAGCAAAGCACTTCCAACGTGCGCCATACCGTCAAACTCAACTTTGACTAGCGGGTTTGCAATCGCATTTTTTAGCCAGTCAGAGTTTTCGTTTCTCCGCGAAAAATAGATTTTATTTTCATACGAGACAGCACGAAGCCAAACCGTGTGCTCAATTCCAGTTTTTCTCCCCCTTGTTGTCAGCGCAGCCTTGAAGGCATTCACGCAAATTTTCCGAAAGTCAAGTAATTTAACCCCATTGCTTGAAAATTGTAATTTTTGCATTCCATAAACCAATCCTGAAAACCACGCCATGGCAACACAGCTAGAAGGAATGGCACAGAACCTGTGCACAGCAGACGAGTTCCGCGGCAAAAAGGTAGTTGACAGAGAAGGAATCGAATACGGAAAGGTAAAGCACATCCACATCAACGCCAAGACCCTGACAGTTTCCGGAGTCACAATTCACCAGGGATTCAACAAAGATTACTATCTGGCAACTGAATACATTGACAAGTTCACAGAAGAAACATTGCTGCTCAGCAGACCGCCAATTCGAAAGAGCGTCCCAGTAGTGGACATTGACGGCCACAAAATAGGCAAAATAAAGCGGCTAGTCAAGGACAACGAGACAAGCGAGCTCCAATCAATCGAGATAGCAGACGGAGTGCTGCACACAAAGATCGTCTCCAAGTCGGAGATATGGGGCATTGGCGAAAAAGTGATTCTAAAGCTCACAAAAGACCAGTACAAAGAACTCAAATAACCACTAAATTTTTTTAATTTTTAAAAAAACTATTTTGTCCTTGCCGCACAGTTTAGGCAGACTGGAGTGCCGTTGTTTAGCGTGACTTCGACATTAGAGTTGTAGCAAACATGACAGAGACCTTTCATAGGAGCACGAAATTTTTTCCACCTTAAATTGTTTGTGCAAAAATTTTTTGATCCACAAGACTTAGCAATTTATAGCTAGACTGGTTTGCACTGATCGCAGTGCATTCCATAGAGACGAGATCGCTTACCAAGATCTACAACTCTGATGTTGTGGCAGTGGACAAGGTTTCCTTTGCAGTGGACGAGGGTGAGATCTTTGGTTTTTTGGGCCCAAACGGCGCCGGAAAAAGCACGACCATGATGATCCTGACAACCCTGCTAAAGCCAAGCTCTGGCCAGGCGTTTGTATCTGGATTAGATGTCTCCTCGCAGCAAAAAAAGGTGCGAGAAAACATTGGCTATGTGCAACAAGACATCACAATAGACGAATATCTCTCAGGAAGAGAAAACCTCTTGCTGCAGGCAAGGCTAAACCATCTCCCAAAGGATCAGATCGACTCGAGAATAACAGAGCTCTTGGATCTAGTAGAGCTAACTGAAAAACAAAACGATTCGGCAATCACTTATTCTGGCGGAATGCGAAAGCGCCTCGAAATAGCGGGCGGGTTATTGCACAGGCCCAAAGTCTTGTTCCTAGACGAACCAACAGTAGGCCTTGACATCCAAACGCGCCAAAAAATCTGGGAATACATCAAAAGGATTCACAACGAATACCAGATGACCATATTCCTCTCGACCCACTACATGGAGGAAGCAGACAGGCTTTGCGACAGGATAGGGATAATCGACTATGGGAAAATCCAGACAATTGACACGCCACAGGCACTAAAAAACGCCCTCGGTGCCGGGATAATCGTGTTTTCCATGGATGAACATTCATCAAAATCGCAGCTGATCTCGGAAATAAAACAGATCGAATTTGTAAAAGAGGTAACGCAAAGCGATGACAAGGTAACGGTGTTTTCATCAAAGGGAGCCGAGGTCGCACCAATGATATTTTCGCTTTCAGGAAACCTTGGCATCACAATAAAGTCAATCTCAATAACACAGCCCACACTTGATGATGTGTTCTTGTCATATACAGGACGAGACCTGCGTGATAACAACGGCGGAACTTTTGACAGAAGAAAGGAATATCAAAAAAAGAGGAGAATGCTATGATGCTTTACGACACTTATACTGTGTTTTGGCGCGAGCTGAAAAGATACCGCAAATCGCGAAGTGGCGTTTTGATCCGGCTTATCCAGCCAGCAATCTGGATAATTGTAATCGGCCACACTTTTGCAGGGACACAGCCCCTTATACAGGCAGTCGGGTTTGACGGAAGCTATCTGGAATTCATGGCCCCAGGAGTGATAATTCTCACGGCAATATTCACGAGCATTTTTGGCGGAGTCAACACATTGTGGGACAGGAGATATGGATTCATGAACAAGGCCTTGACATCGCCGATATCAAGATCGTCTATTGCGCTTGGCAAAATGCTTGCAATCTCTTTGATTTCCGCACTCCAGTCTGCCCTGATAATTGGAATTGCAATGATTATCGGCGTGAGCTTTCCAAACCCGTTGGTAATTGCGCCAATCATGGCGATTGTAATCTTGTTCTCGCTTGGGTTTTCAGGAATCTCTGTAGTCGTTGCAGCTACTGCAAAATCGCAGGAGACGTTCTGGGGGATAATCAACTTCCTTGGTATGCCGCTCTTCATGCTAAGTCCTGCTCTTTTCCCGCTTGAGCTTTTGCCGGACTGGCTTGCAATGGTAGCAAAACTCAACCCAGTGACGTATACTGTTCTCTTGGTGCGGGGACTGATGACAGGAGTAACAGAAGGAATCTCTACTGCGGTAAGCCTTGGAATAATCGGCGCGTTTGTGATAGGCATGATTGCCCTGGCAAGCTATGTCTTTACGCGCGAGGTCAACAAGCCGTTCTAAGTGTCAAAATTTGACTAAAACTGCAAGAAATACTTACTTTTGAGATCTTTTGCAAACACAGAAACCTACGCCTAGATGCATCTCAAATTAGCTATACTGATAGCTTGTTTTGTTTTTACCCTAGTATTACAGCCAGCGCTAGCAGCCACGAACTATCCTTTTGTCTCAACGATTGGAGGCCAAGGACTGGTAAAGGCAGGCACGTTTACCTTTCCACAGTATGTGGCAGTTGATGAATCAGGAAACGTCTACGTCACGGATTTGGGGAACGCACGCGTCCAGAAATTTGACAACGACGGAACATATCTGCACTCTTGGGGCTCAAAGGGAACCGGCTCAAAGGAATTTCATGCCCCTGCGGGAATTGCAGTAAAAAATAATTTTGTCTATGTGGTTGATCACGAGTTACACTCTGTAAAAAAATTCGACACCACTGGAAACTTCATAACATCCTGGGGCTCTGAGGGTTCGGATCCTGGCAAGTTCAAGCTCCCAAACGGTGTGGCAGTATCCAAGGACAACTTTGTCTATGTGGTGGATACGGCAAACAGCCGAGTCCAAAAATTTGACTCTGATGGAAAACACATCAAGATAATCGGCTCAAGTGGAATGGATGCAGGAAAGTTCCTCAACCCGCTTGGGATCGCAGTTGACAATGATGGAAATATCTACGTCGGAGACTCTGGAAACAACAGAGTTCAGAAATTCACACCAGATGGTACCTTTGTAAAAAGCTTTTCAGCATCATCTGGCGGCCTGAGAATATCGCCAGACGGCATAACAATTGATTCTACAGGAAATATCATAATTGCAGACGCAGGCAACAACAGGGTTGTTGTCTTGGACAAGGACGGGACTGTCCAGTCGACCTTTGGCACTACGGGAACTGGAAACAGCCAGTTCAAAATTCCAAAAGATGTCGACGTGGATTCTGATGGAGACTTGTTTGTAGTTGATTCAAGCAATCACAGAGTTCAAAAATACGGATCAAATGACGCAACCACACCAAACCAGCAAACCACAACCGTTCAGACTACAACTGTCACAAACGACTTTGTAAAGCCGACAATCACTCCACCAAAAGACCTCTATGTCGAGGCAATAGGCGGCCTAACCCCGGTATCGATTGGGATGGCAATCGCTGATGACAAAAGCGGCATAAAATCACTCACAAACAACGCGCCGACAGAATTCACACTCGGAATCACTACGGTAATCTGGACTGCGATTGACAACGCAGGAAACGTAGGCATTGCAACCCAAACCGTAACTGTCGGGGATTCGACACCGCCGGTATTTTCCAATATTTCTGATATTACAGCAGAGGCCAAAGGAACACTAAACGAGGTCGACCTGGGCAATCCAATAGTAAATGATCTAGTTGGCGTGCTATCAATTACAAACAATGCGCCAGAGTCATTCCCGCTTGGCGAGACAATAGTGGAATGGACGGCAGTCGATGTGGCGCAAAACACAGCCACTGCAATTCAGCGAGTGACGGTAGGCGACACCAAGGCGCCAAAGATTAACGCCCCTGCAAACATTTCGATAGAAGCAACAAGTCTTGACAACAACCAAGTAAATCTTGGCGAGCCAAGCGTTTCTGATAACAGTGAAATCACATCCATTACAAACGATTCGCCGCAATCATTCCCACTTGGTGAGACCATAGTGATGTGGACTGCAGTAGACGTTGCAGGAAACATCGCATCAGATTCGCAAAAAATCACAGTCGTTGATACCACTACGCCAGTAATTACACCAACAAGCGGAGTTGTAGCTGAAGCAGTATCGGCAACAGCAAACCCAGTAACACTTTCTGTCCCGACTGTAACTGATGTGCAAGACGTGACAATTACAAATAACGCGCCACAGTTTTTCCCACTCGGAGAGACAATAGTCACATGGCTTGCAGTGGACTTGAGCGGAAACAATTCTACTACTACTCAGACAGTTTCAGTAGTTGATACTACTGCGCCAAATTTGATCGTGCCAGCAAACATAACACAAGAGGCGACGGGCCAGACGGGAAACCTTGTGATACTTGGCGAGCCGACAGTGGACGATGTGACAGGGATTTCTTCAATTAACAATAATGCACCTTCGGACTATCCGTTTGGTACCACCGTAGTTACATGGACTGCAGCTGACAGCCACGGAAACAGCGTATCTGAGGACCAAACCATCACAATAATTGATACCACAAAGCCGGAGATTACGGCACCAAAAGACTTGACAGTGGAGGCAACAAGCATATCTGAAAATGTTGTACCGCTTGGCGAGCCAAAGACATCTGATCTTGTGGGAGTTGACTCCATAACACACGATGCCCCATCTGCATTTGCGCTTGGCGATACAACGGTAACCTGGACTGTCACTGATACCTCGGGAAACACCGTAACTGCCACCCAAATAATATCGATAGTGGACACAACTGCTCCGGCAGTACTGGCGCCAGAAAGTCTTGTAGTTGAGGCAACTGGCCCGTCAGGGACAAGTGTCTCAGTAGGCGATGCAGCTGCAACAGATACAATAGGTATTGAATCAATAACAAACGATTCACCTGGAATTTTCAATTTAGGAACTACGCTGATCACTTGGAGTGCAACCGATACTGTAGGAAATGTGGCTACTGCAGTGCAAAACGTCACAATTGTTGATACCACCGCACCAACCATCACCGCACCAGCTGACGTCACAATCGAGGCGACATCAGCTGATGACAATACAATTTCGTTGAGCTTGCCAACAACAAGTGACACAGTAAGCAATGTAATGATAGAAAATGACGCACCGTTAGAATTCTCACTTGGCGAAACCATAATCACATGGAGCGCAACCGATGCCGCAGGAAACTCCGCAACCGCAACTCAGACAGTAACAGTGACAGACACCACCGCACCAGCCATCGCCGCACCAGCTGACATTACATCAGAGGCCACATCAAAATCAGACAATCTCATAACACTAGAGGCGCCTACAGTTTCTGACAACGTCGGCGTCGCAACCATCACAAACGACGCACCGGAGAAATTCCCAGTCGGCGAGACCGTAGTAACGTGGACTGCAA
>JBQTHG010000020.1:0-15170 GCA_052390175.1 Nitrososphaerota archaeon
AATGTTTTGGTTTAGCTCTGCAAATGCGCTTGTGTTCTGGTTGACTGTCTTGACGTTTTGGACTGTTGCATCTAGGACGGTTTGGACAACTTTGCTGTTGGTCTCAAATGTCTTTATGTATGCCTCAGTGGCGTCTTGAACTGCAGTGATTGTAGTCTCTGGCAAGGCGGTATTGACTCCGACCTTGTTCGCAATGCTTTGCTGGATTGTTGTTGCTGTGTGGATAAAGCTGCTCCATGTTGAGATGAGTTCCTGATTTAGGTTTGTGTATGATTGCAGGGACTGGGTAGATGCTCTCTCAACTGCGCTCTTCACTTTATCAAAGCTCTTGGTGTAAACTGAAAATACGTCTTTTTGGTTTTCGTTTGTATTTGACATTTTGTTTTGCACCTTTTGATTTGGATGTAAGTCTACTTGACTCTTCTTTGAATCTTGGTATTTCTTTCCATCCATTGGTTATTACAACCAATATACGGTATATATACCTTTGGTAATGATTGGTAACCACTGGTTTTACACGCCAGCCTTAACTATGCCAATTTCACGGCTAAAACCAACTAAGCAATCCTTCTCAAGTCTTAAGTATCAAGCAAGGATTCCTTTGTTAATTGAAGCCAGTTGGGTTTGTTCTAGTTTTATTGCTTTTTTCAAATCTGTATTCTGCGTTTGGAGCCTATGTGGAGCCAAGCTCACAGGAACAAGATCTATACAATGATCTACGCGAAGAATTTGAAAAACTCGACATGCCAAAAAAGGACGTAAGTGATACGCTCAAATCGTTTTCAGAACCTATCATAATATCCTTCCCATGTGATGCTGGCTCCCTTTACAGCTCGGTTAATGCTACAATCCAAACAAAACTTGCAAGATTTGATAATAACCTGTCGCACACAGGGGGTGCAATCACAGGAGGAATCTATGTCTGGAAGTGTAGCATTAAGATTTCTGATGGAAAGACGACAATAAACTGCAACAATGAGCTGATGATAAACGCCGACGCTATTTTAAAAAGCTCAGAAAAGGATCCTGAAATAAAACGAGCCGAGAACTTGGTGGTGTTTTATCATGAGCTACTGCACGGACAGCTAATGATTGACGCCATAAAGTCAAACGAGTCATGGCGCGATGACACATGCAACAAGCCAATCCAAGAGGATCTTGACTATTCGTATACCGATGCAGAACATACAGTAATCACACCAATCCAAACAGAGTTTGCCTCAAAGCTTATCGAAGATGCAGGCGGTATTTTCAAAGTTGAAGAGATCACGCCAGAACAGGCCAGCTCAGGCATGTTTTCAAAGCAGGTTGGAAGCCTATATGACTATCCAGAATATGTGAAAAATGGAATAAACATTTCTGCTAGATCTTACAACATTTCCGACATAGAGATCACTTCACAAAAAAACGACATTGTCATTTCTGGAACCCTAAACGACAAGACAAAGACAGGAATTGTCTGGCTTTACATTTTTGGAAAACCGCCGCCAACGCAACAAGAGCAAGACGAGCCTGAACCGGCACAACAACCCACTGAAGCCATTTCGATTCCTTCATGGGTAAAAAACAACGCCAAGTGGTGGGCGGAAGATACAATCGGAGACTCTGATTTCGTTCAGGGAGTCAAATTCCTAATAGAAAATAACATCATGACAATTCCACAAACTGCACAAGGTACAGCAACACAACAAGAGATCCCACACTGGATAAAAAACAACGCCAAGTGGTGGGCAAACGGGCTAATTTCTGATTCTGACTTTGTTTTAGGAATTCAGCATCTAATAAAAAACGGAATAATGCAAATCGGGCAGGTGCAAAGCCAAACTCAAAGTGCTGCTGATCCAGAACCATCAAAAAAACTAGGATCAATCAAAGTAAGCGATGAGGCAGTTGAAAGACAAGGACATCAATCGGCAATGATACAAATCATGGGCACAATAGATGATTTCAAAACTGGCACATACGTTATTTTGACAATAATTAGGCCTGATCAGTCGTCATATGAGCTAAAAGGCATAGTCACAAACAAAGGGCAGTTTACCGTTCCATTAATGATTGATGCAGATTCACCTTTAGGCAGATACGCAATTTTGGCCAAATACAACAACGAGGAAATTGCGATAACATCATTTGTCGTAAAATAAAACAAAAAAACTACATAGTTATCAAAAAACTACATATTTTACCAAAAATGGTATTTCGCAGTTAGATTGAAAAATACTGGCATAATATCATAACTGAATAAATGATCAAAAGACACACAATAGTATTAGACAGCGAAATCGAAGCAAAGCTAAGAAATCTTCAGGCCAACCTGATCAAAAAAACAGGCTCTTCTGTAAGCTTTTCTTCTGTCATAAATCAAACGCTAAAAAAAGCACTAAAGTAAATTTTATCGCAGCGCAGAATCGACCATTAACGCTATGAACAAAACTGCAAGGTAGGGACTGGAGAACTTGAAGAGCATCCACGATGCCTTTTCTGATGGTTTTACGATGACCCAAAACGAAAGCGCAAGCATGAGTGCACCTGAAGCGATTGCGGTGTACAAGTAAATTTCCCGCATGACTGGCTCTTTACCATCGCTAGTCAAAAAGAACGGAACTAGAGAAAACAGGACCATTACAAGTGTAGAGATGGCAATTACCCGGGCCGAGGTTTTTTCAGACTGGACCGCAGTAAGCATGGGCACGTTTACCTTGTTGTAGTCATCTTTGAAGTGAAGCGTAAGCGCCCAGATGTGCATTGGAATCCAAATGAAGACGAGTCCTGCCATTACGAGGCCCAAATCCCACAACCCTTGCAGTGTTACTGCGGCATATCCAATCATTACTGGTGCACCACCACAAAATCCGCCAAGTATGATGTTTGTTTGACTTCTTCGCTTCAGTGTAAGTGAATAGACTACAACATTGTTTACAAGACCAAACGCCATGAAAATTCCGGCCCAGATTCCATTCCAAAACCCAACAGTGTAAGACAAGGCAAATGCACACGCCAAGGAAATTCCGGCCAAAACAAGGCCAAAGTCACGCGCTCGCTCCGGTGGCGATATTCTTCCACTTGGTATTGGGCGGCCTTTGGTGCGCTCCATTATCGCATCAATGTCCCTGTCATGGTAATTCGTCAGGGTATTGGCAGATGCAGAACCGGCCGCTACACCCAAAATCATCAGTGCCCACGTCGCAGGGGAAATAGGCACATCGTAAATGTTAGAAGCGGTGATCGCTGCGCCAAATGCAGTGAACACTAGAAGATACCAGATCTTTGGCTTGGTCAGCTCGTAGTACGTCTTGATTTTTGAACCAGTCTGGGCTTTTTGCATCATTTTTTCCCTTCTTCATCAAAACAAGTATCGAAAATTAAATGTAACATGCTAACTCAGGCTTCGTGGTTATAAGGCATAGTCTTGGTGCGCCGCTTCATCTCAATAAAGCTCTCAGATGCCAAAACGCCCTCAATGCGGCCTATCCCCTCAGATATGAGCTTGTGCATTTCTGCCAGATTCATCGCATACATTGTCACAATGATATCAAATCTTCCAGTGACTTCGGATATTTCCCGGACTCCTTTAATCTTGAAGAGTTCGTCAATTATCGTGTCTCTGTATTTAGAGTCCATGTTGAGGCCGGTTAGTGCCTTTACGCCATACCCAAGCTCTTTGTCATTTACAATGATTGTGAACCTCTCAATCAGCTTTCTTTTTGTGAGGCGTTTGATTCTGCTATATACCACAGAAGGGTTTACCTTTATTTTTTCTGAAAGCTTTGGAATTGAAACTGATGCATCCTCACTTAGCTCTGATAGTATGGTAAGATCAAGATCATCAATTTTTGCCATCCAAAACGCCTGCCTAATCCAAATCTTTCTGTTTAATAAGCCTATGATCAAAAAATTTGCAAAAAACCAGGGAGATTAAATTTTTCCTTTCTTGTAAAGCATCTCTGCCAAGAGCACGGCGCCTTTTGCAGAGCCCATTTTCTTATTGTGTGAAAACAAGACATACTTGATACCATTATCAAATATGGCATCCTCTTCCAGTCTTCCAATCGATGTGGTCATGCCGTCATTGAGATGTCTATCTATTCTAGGCTGGGGCCTGGTAGGGTCCTGGTGCACAATAATATAGTCTTTTGGCGCGGATGGTAGCCCCTGAACGCTAACGTGATGGGAAAACTCTTCTATTGTGTTCGTTACCTGATCTAGCTTTGCGGGCTTTGTTGTTTCCACAAAGACCGATTCTGTGTGGCCATCAATCACTGGGACACGTGTACATGTACAGCTTACCTTGATGTCTGCCGGCTCGATTTTGCCGTCTTTGAGCTTGCCTAGAATCTTGGCAGTTTCTATTCTTACCTTGTTTTCCTCCTTTGGAATGTACGGGATTAGGTTGTCTGTCACATCTAGTGCAGAAACGCCAGGAGATCTTCCTGCGCCAGAGATTGCCTGCATTGAAGTCATTATCACTCGTTTTGCACCATAGCTATCGTAAAGCGGCTTCATTGTTATCGCAAGGCCTGTAGTTGTGCAGTTTGGGAGCGGCAGCACAAATCCTTTCCAGTTGCGGTTTTTCTTTTGTGCCTCTACAAGTTCCACATGATCATCATTTATTCCAGGAATCAAAATAGGAACATCCTCCTCGTACCTGTATGCAGATGACGTGCTAACTACCGGAACATCCTTTGCGAACTTGGTCTCTATTTCCCTTGCAGCGTCTGACTCAACTGCAGAGAACACCAAGTCAAGCTCGGATGTCTTTATCTGATCTATTGAAACTACCATCATGTCTCTTGCATATTTTGGTACATCACCGCCGACCTGCCACTTGACAATGCCGGAGTTTGGATCCCTTATTGCCTCGATGTACTTTTTGCCAGCGGATCTCTCTGATGCGGCAAGCTGTGTTACCTCAAACCACGGATGATCCTCTAGTGAAACTAGGAACTCTTGGCCTACTGCGCCGGTTGCACCCAATATGGCTACTCTTTTCTTCACAAGGAAATTTTTCGTTCGATCAATTAATAATTCTTTAGCGACAAACCGTAACGACTAAACCCATGATTGCTTTTTTGAGGGTGTGAAGTTTGCCAAAAACATAACAACCCACACGCAGGTTCCACATGGAGGGCTGTATTCCATTGGAAATCCAGGCTCCAAAGTCATAGATTTTAGCTCAAACGTAAATCCGCTTGGCTACCCGGCATCGCTGAAATTGCTAAAAAACTGGATGGCAAAAATCCCAGTCTATCCAGATCATGCCTCGCTCAGGCTGAAAGAGCAGCTAGCAAAACACCTAGGCGTACAAATCGGCAGCATTGTTGTTGGAAACGGCGCGACCGAAGTAATCTATAATTTTTGCAGGGCTACAATTGGAAAAAAGATCCAAGTCCTAATCCCAGTTCCAACTTTTGGCGAATACGAGGCGGCAGCAAGGTTGTGCAATGGCAAGCTACAATTCTTCAAAACCATGAACCTTGAAAATGATCTGCCAAAATTTGTAAAAAAAATACCAAAAAAAGGAATAGTCTTTGTCTGCAATCCAAACAACCCGACAGGCGTCTTGATACCAAAGGATTCGATGCTAAAAATACTAAAGACTGCAAAAAAAAGAGGCACGCTAGTGTTTGTTGATGAGTGCTTTATGGAATTAACGCAAGATGCGCGCCAGTCAGTAATTGACCAGATATCGAAATTTGAGAACCTCTTTGTTCTGGGATCACTGACAAAGTCGTTTGGCCTGGCAGGATTGCGAATCGGATATGGGATAGGAAACAAAAAGCTCGTCTCTGTTTTAAATAAGATCAAAATCCCATGGAGTGTCAGCGGTGTTGCACAGGAAGCGGCCGTCCTTGCACTGTCTGATGCAAATTTTCTTGCAAAAACGCGCAAGATGCTCAAAATAGAGTCTGCCTTTCTTAGAAACTCCATTTCGAAACTAGATGGCTTTTCCTGCTTTGACACATCTGCTAATTTTATCCTGATTAAAACAAAGACAAGCTCAAAGATCTTGCAAAAAAAACTAGTGCAAAAAAGAATCCTCATACGAGACTGCAGTACATTTCGCGGCCTTGGCAAAAACTATGTCAGAATTGCAATCAGGACTCGCAACGAAAATGTAAAACTGATAAAGGCATTGGAGGTATTGGCATGACTAAAACCCTAATGATACAGGGAACGTCTTCGGGTGCAGGAAAGACTACCCTCGTAGCTGCCCTGTGCAGAATTTTTGCAAATGCAGGATATGCCGTGGCACCGTTCAAGTCGCAAAACATGTCAAATTACTCATACAAGGAACGTGGCTTTGAGATATCCCAGGCTCAGGCGATTCAGGCAATTGCCGCAAAAGCCGAAATCCTGCCGCACATGAACCCAATTTTGCTAAAGCCGCTTGGCAACTACCGAAGCTCTGTCGTGATTCAAGGCAAGTTCTACAAGAAAATGACTGCGGAAACCTACTACAAAAAATTCGTCCTAACAAAGGGATTCAAAGTGGCACTGGAATCATTAGATGTTCTAAAAAGAAAATACGATCTTGTCATAATTGAGGGTGCTGGCTCGCCTGCAGAAATCAATTTGCAAAAATACGATGTTGCAAACATGTTGCTGGCACAAAAGACAAACTCGCCTGTAATTATAGTTGCAGACATTGAAAGGGGTGGCTCCTTTGCAAGTCTTGTTGGTACGATGGCTCTTTTGCCAAAACAGCACCAGAGACTTGTCAAGGGATTTGTGATAAACAAGTTCAGGGGCAACGTCAAACTCCTAAAGCCGGGGTTTAGAAGGCTAAAGCAAATAACATCTAAATCTGTTCTTGGCGTAATACCTGTGGTTGATTTAGATTTGCCAAACGAAGACTCGCTTGATAGCAAAATCCATCTTTTCAGAAAACAAAACCAAAAGAAACTAGACAACCAAATAGACAAGCTTGCAAGTATAGTGAAGGCAAATCTTGACATCAAAAAAATCGAGAGGATGCTACAGTGATTTTCATTCCAATTCTGGTTGTGATTGGCGCAGTCGCACTTGATTTTGCGTTTGGTGATCCAAAAAACAAACTCCACCCGACTGCTTGGACTGGGGGTCTTGTCGCAAGACTCGTACCATTTGCAAAGGCATCAAGCCCTGCAGCAGAAAAAATTGGAGGCGTTCTTGTCACACTGGCAGTGACAGGACTGGTAGCAGCACTTTTGTCGTCATTTGATTTTCTCACAAAAAATCCTATGGACATAATATCTACAATAATCATCATTCTAGTTGGCTCGCTTTTGCTCAAAACCACGATTGCAATCAAGGGCCTTGAGAGACACGGAGCCCTAGTCATGGATGCCCTCTCAAAGAACAACCTTGAGGAGGCAAGAGCAAGGCTGTCCATGCTTGTCAAGCGCAACACAAAAGACCTTGACAGGAATCACGTTGTCTCAGGCGTGCTGGAAAGCACAAGCGAGAACATTGTCGATGGTATAACAGGGCCGTTGTTCTACTTTGGGCTCTTTGGCCTTGTAGGAGCATTCGTGTATCGTACTGTGAATACGATCGACTCTATGATTGGCTACAAAAATCAACTGTTTGGAAATGTGGGCTGGTTTGGGGCAAACTGTGACAAGGTACTAAACTATCTGCCTGCAAGAATCACTGGGTACATGATGATACTTGCGGCAGTTTTGGTTGGCGCAGACTGGAAGAACTCGCTTTATACACTGCGACGCGATGGAAGAAAGACATCCAGTCCAAACGCCGGCTATCCGATGGCTGCAATGGCAGGAGCACTCGGAACAAGATTTGAAAAAATTGATCATTATGTTTTGGGTGATGGAACGACAGAGATGGACACACATCACTTTAGATCAGCTATCTTACTAGTGAAGGTGACCTGCATTTTGTTTTGTGCACTGGTGACGATCCCGCTGATAACAATACTGCATTATCTTGGATGGTGGATACATGTTTAGGCAAGCCGCTTCTGTTTTTTCTTTTCTGACAATAATTCCCGTCCGAAGCTCAGACCTTCAAACGGTTGCAAGACACATGTATCTTTTCCCAATAATTGGAATTGTAATTGGCCTTATGGTCGGTTCTGCTGGATATGGGCTGTCATTGTTTTTGGAGCCATTAGTTGTCGGGTTGCTAATTGCAGCTGGATTGGTTTTGATTACTGGGATTCATCACACTGATGGCCTCTCGGATTTTGCGGATGGCTTGATGGCTCACGGCACAAAAGAAAGAAAACTGCAGGTAATGCGAGATCCTTCAGTCGGCTCTGCAGGTATAGTGACAATTGTACTATATGTTGCCGGCGTGGTGATTGCACTATCGTCCATCAGGGGTTTTGATCTCTTTTACGCAATACTTGTCGGCGAAATAATAGCCAAGTTTTCAATGGTGCTTGTCGCAAGCATTGGCCCTTCCGCATGGCAGGGCTCAAACTCGCCCTTTGTTGATTCCATGAAGGACAGAAAAAAGCTAGCAATCGCAGCAGCAATAACCGTGGCATCTATTGTCATTTTTCAAAACAATGTGGGGTTTTTGGCACTGGGAATAGGAATAGCCATGACCGTGCTCATTGTATGCGTCTCTAGGAGAAGCTTCGGGGGCGTATCTGGAGACATAATGGGCGCAACAAACGAGCTCACAAGACTATCGTCTTTTCTGGTATTTGCATCGGCATGATTGGACTAGTCATGGCAGGAGGAAAGGGAACAAGGATGAACATGCCTGGGGAAAAACTCCTTCTAGAATACAAAAAGCCCACAATTTTACATGTGGTAGATGCCATAAGGGAATCCAGATCTTTTTCAAAAATCATGGCCGCAACAAGCGAGCACTCGCCAAACACAAACAAACTCTTGTTGAGTAATGGCATTGAGATCATAAAGACAAAAGGAGACGGGTATGTACATGATCTGAACTTTGCGCTATCTGGAATCGACGAGCCAACTTTTGTAGTTTCGGGAGATCTCCCGCTTCTTGATGCCAATATAGTAAAAGAACTGGTTGCAATGCACAAAAAAGATGCAACCTGGCAGAGTTTTCTTGTGACAAAAAAGTTTCTAGATGCGCTAGACATCAAGCTGGAATTTGCCACGAGTTTTGATGACCAAGAATGTTATTACACTGGGATCTCGATAGTGAACCCAAAAAAAATTTCGCACAAGGTTGAAGAAACCTGGACTATACTTGATGACAAAAGAATCGCGCTTAATCTAAACACAAAGAGCGACTACGACTCACTCAAGGGTTCCTGAGACGGTACCAAATATTTTTGCAAGGGAGCCAGTGGGCTCTGCAATTACGTTGCCGCAAGACTTGCACGTGACAGTAGTCGTGACGTGTGAGTACAAGATGTTTTCAGCACTGCACTCCTTACACTGTACCTTCTGAAACTTGCTTTTTGGCTTTGGAATGAGTATGTGTGTTCTCTTCAATTTGCAACCAACTCTAGCTTTCTTAGTCTAATTCCCTTTTTATTAAATTTCTTTTTGCACTGTGGGCATGCTAAAATCAGCGTCTGCTTTTTGGTTGTCTTTGCAGGCTTGGCTAATTTTGGGAACTTTTGCCCTCCGTACCCCTTTTTGTCTTCCTCGTGCCTTCGCTCACCTATCGCAGAGCCCCTTCTCTTTCCTGCCTTGTACAAGGAAACCTTCTGCAATGTGTGCGTCTTACATTTAGGACAATACCGGTTGATTTCCTTGGGTACGTTCATAGAAAACAGCGACTTGGATGGTAATTTAAGCATCACTTTCCAATCTATAATAAAGTCATCACACCAATTGATTACGTGCCATCAAAGCTTGCCACAATGATTTCACAGCTTAACGCAGTGGCGATGGGCGACAAAAAGGCAGACATGGTTCTCAAAAACTGCTCGCTTGTCAATGTGTATTCTAGAGAAATCATCCCAAACACACAGGTTGCCATCACAAAGGACAGAATTGCATATGTTGGCCCTGATGCATCGCACACGGCAGGCACAAACACTACCGTCATTGATCTTGAAAGCAAATATCTGACGCCTTCCTTTGCAGACCCGCACACACACATAGACCAATTTGTAATGCCTTCCGAGCTTGCAAAACATTCTCTGCTTTGCGGAACAACAAGCCTCTTTTCTGATCCAATAGACATTGTAAGCGTCTGCGGATTTAGAGGATTCAAGGAATTTGTCAAGGCGTCATGTGAGCTGCCAATTCGAATATTTTCTGTAGTGCCAGGGGGGCTACCAGTAGACAGAAAATTCAGTCATGGCAAGGCACTGAGCCCTGCACAAGAAAAATCTGCAATCAAGCTTGATGGTGTGGTGGGGCTTGGCGAGGTATTCTCTTGGACAAAGGTCACGACACGTGATGCCAAGACAATGAAAAAGCTTTCACAAATGCTTGATAATGACTGCATCATAAACGGCCACACGGCAGGTGCCTCTGATAAAAAGTTAAACGCGTACATTTCTTCCGGGATTCTTTCGTGCCACGAACCAATCGACTATGACCAAGTGATGGAAAGGCTCAGGCTTGGGATGTGGGTGATGATGAGGGAGGGCTCTATTCGCCGAGACCTAAAAAACATCATACCGAACGTTCTTCTGAACAAGCCGAATCTTAGCCGACTGATGTTTTGCTCAGACGGCCTTGACCCTGTCGATATCACAAAACACGGTCACATTGATCATTCCATAAGAGAATCGATGCGGCTTGGCATGGATGCAATCGACGCAATCACAATTGCATCAAAGAACTGTTTTGACTACTATGACATGGGAAAGGATCTTGGCGGCATAGCACCAGGCAAGCTAGCAGACATGCTAGTCTTTGATGATCTTGAAAAAATAAGGCCGCGCAAGGTCTTTGTAGGCGGAAAACTTGTTGCCTCAAACGGAAGCATCGTAACAAAAATTCGCAAACCTGCACTGCCAGGCTGGATAAAAAAAACAGTCAAGCTTTCAAAATTCACGGAAAAAGACTTTGCAATAAAAACCAAAAAACCAAACGTTACAGCAAACGTAATTGAGATGGAGACAGAAATCATCACAAAGCAAGCCACTGCCGAACTTGAATCAAAAGAAGGGAACGTGTTGGCTTCCCCTGATAAGGACGTCTGGAAGGTTGCCGCATTTGATAGGACGTACGGCTCAAAAAAACACGCGATAGGGTTTTTGAAAAACTTTGGCGCAAGGGTAGGCGCGTTTGCGTCTACTTGGAGTTTTCATGAAAATGACCTGATCATACTTGGTTCCAGTGAAAAAGATATGGCGGCTGCTGCAAACCACCTTGTGCAATATCAGGGGGGAATGGTGGTTGTAAGGGACGGCGAGGTTTTGTCGTTTTTGCCCCTGCAGGTTGCCGGAATCATATCTGCAGACCCCTTTGATGACGTACTGGAAAAGTTCGTTGAGATGAATTCCATACTTGTGGAAAATGGGTGCAGATTTCAAAGACCGCACCTCCTGCCGCTGTTTTTGCCGTTTCTTGCCTTGCCGTCGATCAGGATTCTCCATAGCGGAATAATCGACGTGAAGAGGAGATCGTTTGTCAATACGCTAGCCTAGCAAACTATTAAAAACGGGTTAACAAAAAATTTTTCATTAGATATGGCTTCAATCCAGCAAACCCCTAACGGCCCAGTTTTGGTCCTAAAGGAAAGCGCACTGCAGCAAAAAGGCCGCGATGCACAAAAAAATAACATAATGGCTGCAAAACTTGTAGCAGACCTGGTTCGCACTAGTCTTGGCCCAAGGGGATTGGACAAAATGCTAGTTGATTCTATTGGCGATGTAACAATTACAAATGACGGCGCAACCATACTAAAAGAAATTGATGTTCAGCACCCAGCCGCAAAAATGATGGTAGAGATAGCAAAGACCCTGGATAACGAAGTAGGAGACGGAACGACATCATCGGTTATCTTTGCGGGTGCACTCTTGGAAAAAGCAGAAGATCTTTTGGCAAAAGGCGTACATTCTTCAGTTATTATCGAGGGTTATCAGGCAGCCCAAGAAAAGGTAATGGAACTCTTGTCACAAATTGCAAAAAAGGTGGATCCGACAGACCAAGAGTCGCTTCTAAAGGTTGCAACAACTAGCATGCAATCAAAGCTAATCTCAGAAGACAGCGGCGTACTTTCAAAGATTATAGTAGATGCGGTCCTGAGAGTCTCAGAGAAAAAGGGCGACAAGTATGTAGTTGATCTTGATAACATCAAGGTGGAAAAGAAGGCTGGCAGCTCAATCCAAGCCACCGAACTTGTAAAGGGCATAGTGCTCGACAAGGAGGTAGTGCACAGCGGCATGCCAACAAAAATCGAAAAGGCAAAGATTGCGCTCTTGAACGCGGCACTGGAGGTTGAGAAAACAGAGATGAGTGCTGAAATTAGAATTACCGACCCGACTCAGATGCAAATGTTTTTGGAAGAAGAAAACAGGATGCTCAAGTCGATGGTAGACAAACTACACAAAATCGGAACAAATGTTCTGATCTGCCAAAAAGGAATTGATGATATCGCGCAGCACTACTTGGCAAAATACGGAATCCTCTCAGTAAGACGTGTTAAGGAAAGCGACATGACCAAGCTTGGAAAGGCAACTGGCGGCCGCATTACAACAAATCTTGATGACATAACAGAGCATGACTTGGGCCATGCAGATCTTGTACACCAAAAAAAGGTCGAGTCAGACAAGTGGGTGTTCATCGAAGGATGCAGGAATCCAAAATCCGTTACATTGCTAGTGCGCGGCGGCTCTCAACGAGTAGTAGACGAAGTAGACAGATCTCTGCACGATGCACTCATGGTAGTAAAAGACGTGATAGAAAAGCCAGCGATTGTTGCGGGCGGTGGAGCCCCTGAAGCATATCTGGCGTCTCAGCTAAAAGAATGGTCAGATAGCTTTGAAGGACGTGAGCAGCTTGCAATTAGAAAATACGCAGAAGCCCTTGAGGTGATTCCACTCACAATTGCCGAAAATGCAGGAATGGATCCAATCGATACCATGGCAAATCTCAGAGCAAGACAAAACAATGGCAGAAAATGGGCAGGAATCAACGCAAAGGAAGGAAAAATCGACGACATGCTAACACTAAACATCGTCGAACCAATAGCAGTAAAAGAACAAATCTCAAAATCCGCAACAGAGGCAGCGTGCATGATTCTTAGAATCGATGACGTAATTGCAGTGTCTGGCGGACCTGGCGTGGCCAGAAGATAATTCTCGCATCTAAAACTTCAAAACATATCTCATCAATAGAATTTTGTGCATAGAATCGGAATCGACCTAGGCGGCACAAAAATCGAAGGAATCTGCCTTGATGGCAAATTCCAAGTCATTCAAAGAAAACGAATCCCAACAAACCAGCAAAACGGGTACAAATCAATCATGGACTCGGTTGTCTCTTTGGTGTGTGATCTCACAAAAAACATTCAGGACTATACCATTGGAATCTGCACTCCCGGGGCAATTTCCAAAAAGACCGGCCTCATCAAAAACAGCAACACCCAGTGCCTGATCGGCATGCCGCTAAAAGATGATCTGCAAAAATCACTGAAAAAGAATGTAACTATGGATAATGATGCCAATTGTTTTGCTATGGCAGAAGCGACCATGGGTGCAGCAGCTGGATATGGTATGGTTTTTGGCGTAATACTTGGCACTGGAGTTGGCGGCGGAATTGTAATTAATGGAAACATCCACAGGGGGAGAACATACATCGCAGGCGAGTGGGGCCACCACACCCTACATCAAAATGGAAACAAGTGTTATTGCGGAAGGCTTGGATGTGTTGAGACATACATAAGCGGCCCTGCGCTTGAAAAAAGATGGAAGGAACTGACTGGCAGGGAACAAACGCTTCCGTCCATAGTGCAAGATCTTGGTTCTGAAAAAGCGCAACAATGGAAACGCGAATTTTTGGACAATTTTGGGACAGGACTCGCAAACGTAATTGACATTTTGGATCCGGATGCAATAGTTCTCGGCGGCGGGGTGTCGAACATTGACTTTCTGTACACAGAGGGATGCGATGCAGTGCATGGCAAAGTTTTCAGCGACCTGGTGGACACCCCCATTCTAAAAAACAAGCTTGGTGACTCTGCGGGGGTTTTTGGTGCGGCCTTGCTTGGCTAAGGGCAGCCTTCCATTTTTTGAATGTAAAAGCCGTTTGTCATTATCTCAATTTCGATTTCGTCTGGAACCGCCTCGGAATGGCAAAAATGGCATTCTTCTGCTGTGACTTTGGCGTCTTGCTCGCCAATTGTTGACAGCCACTTTTTTGCAAACTCGACTGCTTTTTGGTTGTCCTTCGAGTCCGTAATAACATCAAAATGCATCGTATGGCCATCCCTTGCCTTGACGTACGTATCAAAAACGTGAACCTTCATGCGATTTTACACTAGGGATTGTTTTTATTTTTTAGCAATTGGCATCAGAAATTCTCATAGGCGTAATACGTCATTGCTTTCGTTTCATTTATCAGCATAGTGCACGCATTGATGATATCTGTGCGGGGCGTATGAATATGGTCATTGTTTCTTTCTAGCAGGTACCCAAACTCGGAGTTGTTTCTGATTTTCTTGTACTCTTTTTCATACCAGATCAAAAAATTTATGGCCTCAATTTTGCCAGTTTTTTTTGCCTTTACTTTGAATTTTTCCAAGCTGATCCGTTCTATTTTACAATCAAATTTTACATTGTATTCTTCTAAAAGATGTGAAAATACCTCATGAATAGTTTTTATAAAATTCTCTAATTCCACTTTAAACTGCTCATCTGGCAGATTTTGTAGCTTGGCAAGAATGTTCTCAGACTCTGTAATTTTTCTTGCTGCGGCCACAAAAGAAATTTCCTCCTAACTCATAAAATGATTGTCATTTATTATTTAAAACCAAACTAGCCAAGCTTACATATTTTATTTTAAACAATCTGATTTCTATTTCACATTAAATAGAGTCTAGTCTAATGAAGACTTAAAGACCATTTCAATCACAGATAAATAGACTTGAAAAACTCACTGATTGTGGGAATCGCCACAGCTGCAGTAATTATTACAGCTTTACTAGTCTGGAGTTCATCTGCTAATTTTACACCGCAACCACAACAGATGACACAAGAATCAGAAATTGAGGATTTTGAGACACAGCTTGCCACGTATTTTACTAGAACCGATGAATGGATTTTTGTCAAATCCACG
>JBQTHG010000021.1:0-40917 GCA_052390175.1 Nitrososphaerota archaeon
AACCACCATCCAAAATCGTCTCTTAGCCAACAACCAAACAAGATAGCCGCCTCCGATCTCACAAAGACCTGCAGCAAAGAAAAGGAAGATTGATGGAAAAACTTCCCTGAATCTCACCAAGTTACAAAAGCCATATTCTTATTTTAGTTATTGACGGGTTCTGTTACCACTATGATTCCGCAATCCCGTCTTGCATTCTTGTGGCCTTGCAGTAACGACAGAGCCAATAATACTAATATAGCATACGGGGGGTCTTAACTTTGAATGGCTGGCAAAAGGATAGTTCTCACCGCAGACCGCAGTCTGATGACCAACTATCGCGGCAATTTTCTTTATGGATTCATAGCGTGCGGCCCGTACGAGCTCCTCCCGGAGTGGGTCTTTGACAAGGTGTTCTGCCCTGCAGTCGAGACAGACCCGGTGACCGGCGAGGCAAAGGTCGCCCAGGTGGGACTACGAAGGGTGGAGAGCGCGCTGCTCCAGGGATACCAAAGAGACGAGGTCTTTGTTGCAAACCCGGATCATTTAGCAAAATCAATCGGGCCTGACACCAAGGTGGTCGGGATCAACGTGATGGATCCCCTCGGCATGGCGCCGGTAACGACAACCATGTCGCCAGAAAAACTGTCATATGTTGCAATGAAGTTCAAGCGAATGTGCGCAGATATTATTCAGCTCAAGAAGAAATATAATTTTCACGTAGTCGTCGGCGGAAACGGTGCATGGGAGCTCGCAAAGACAGACAGGATGAAGATTCACGGGATTGATACCGTGGTCGTCGGAGAGGCGGACGAGCTTGCACTGGACCTGTTCAAGGACCTGGAAAAGGGCGACGCACCAGATCTCATGCACTGCTTTGTAAAGAACATACAGAACATTCCAATCATCGAGGGACCTACTGTCAACTCGCTAATCGAGGCCATGCGCGGGTGCGGCAGGGGCTGCGACTTTTGCGACGTAAACAAGAGATCCAAAAAAGACCTGCCGCTTGAAAGGCTGCAGCACGAGGCAAAGATCAATCTGGATTACGGCTTTGACTCCATATGGCTGCACTCGGACGAAATGCTGCTTTACGGATGCGACAACAAGGACTTTCAGCCAAACCGCGACGCAATCACGGAGCTGTGGGGCGGCCTAAAGTCAATGGGCGCAAACTTTGTCGGCACCACGCACATGACATTTTCCGCAGTTGCAGCAGACCCGGAGCTCTTGCGCAAAATGTCGGAGATAAACAACATGCACACATCCGGCAGGTGGCTTGCGACAAACCTCGGAATCGAGACGGTCGCCCCAAGGATGGTCAAAAAGCACCTTGGAGTGAAGACAAAGCCGTTCTCCACTGACGAGTGGGGATGGGTCGTAAGGGAGGGGGCAAGGGTCATGAACGAGAACAACTGGTTCCCGGCGGCCACACTAATCATTGGCTGGCCTGACGAGACACCTGACGAGACCCAGTACACCATTGACTTGATTGAGGATTTCAGAAAGACCAACTTTAGGGGACTGGTCGCGCCTCTCTTGTACCAGGACTTTTCTGAAAAGAACTCGATGCACTTTGGAAACCTAAACGAGGCGCAGTTTACTCTATTTTGGAGATGCTGGGAGAACAACCTCCGCGTCATAAACGACATAGTCCCGATCATACTGAGAAACAAGACGTACGGCCCTCCAATGAAGGTCTTCATGTACGGCTTGATAAAGGCCGGAAGCTGGGCAATAATGCGCTACCTGCGCGGCCTCTGCAAGGATCTCTTCAACGGCAAGCTGCCAGAGGAGATAGTCGAGAAGTATGCAAGAAGCAGATCCGTTGCCGCCCCGACATACACCAGATAATTAGAAAAATTTTCTATCCGAGTTTTTTTACTGCTTCGTCGGCAAGCGTGTTTCTTTTTGGCGTGATTGTGATAAAGTACGTCTTGTCTGCCCTTTCTATTGCGCTGACTTTTTTGTAAGAGTTTGTGTTAATGTCAAATTCCAGAATCCTTCCGTCAAGCGTTCCCTTTGTGTATATCATGAGGTATACGTCGTCGTTGCTGTGAGTGAGTGGGATAAACGCAAAGATGTAGCCCTTGTAGGAATTGATGGGCATCGTGTTTTTCATTGGCGGCATCACTGCTGCCATGTAGGTAAAGATGTCAGGTATCGACTCGAACTCTTCGTACTCGACGTGCATAGGAGTGGTCTGGTAAATGGGGATATAATCTTAAAGGCGCCTTTTGGCGATTATGCCTCTAAGTTTCACTATTACTATTGCCGGTGCGACAAAGTACATGCCGATGTTGAGCAGTATGATTCCAATGCCGTACCCTAGCATCTCTTGCTCAGAGTCGATGTCGACGTAGTTCAGTATCGACAGGGTCGATAGCATCGGGGTGATTGCCGTCTTTACTAGTTCCTTGAATGCCGGGCTTTGTCTTTCCCAGTCTGCCACTGTCGGGCTGAATGAATAGTATGCCGTGTTGAATGCTCCCATGAACGCGGTTCCGGAGCTGGTGCCGAACACAACGTTGTCCCTTACCTCTCGGAGTAGTTGTACCTGTGGTGCAAGTTCTGTTCCAAATGCTGCAGTTGCAATCAGGCATCCTGGACCTGCTTTACCGCCGGTTCCTGTCGTTGCCGGCACACAGATGCCATTCTCCAGTACGGTTCCAGCTCCACAGACTGGCTCTGGCTCGCCTGTTGGCTCTTCGTCAACGCATTGGCCATTAACCAGAGTTTGTCCTGGCGGGCACTCTACTGTTGCGACAACACATGTTCCGGTTACCGGATCAAGGACTGTTCCGGCGCCGCACTTGGTCTCTTCTTCAAATGGTACGCATTGGTTGTTCTTGAGAATCTTGCCTTCTCCGCATTCTGGCGGTGGTGGCGGTGGTGGCACGTCAATATCGCTGGCGCCTGAGCCGCCGTTAAAGAAGAACGTGGTTTTTGCCTTTTGCGGGCCGTAATTAACTACAATTTCGTAATCGCCTTTTTTCTGCCACAGAGGACCGCTTGTGATAAAGGCGCCTTCAAAAGAGCCATCGAGCTGCGGTTTGATCTGCTTTATTTGGACAATGTTGCTGGATGTGCCGTTGACTAGCGGCCCAATAACTCTAATTGTGATATCTTGGATGTTGTTTTCAACCAGAGTTTTCACAAGACCGTTAAAAACAACAGAGTCCCCCTGATCATACAGCGGCAGTTCCGTCTTTACTGCGAGCGGTGGGACGTCGGACTGCCCATAAGCGCTTGTAAGGCCTAGTGATAAAACGAAAAACGATAAAAATACTACTGCCAGTCTTCCAGCTCCTCTCATTTCTAGGCACATACAACAGTTCAGGGTATTTATGTATTCTATGAAAGAAAATTTGACTTGAATATGCTTTTCTTGAACCTTATTTGACCCCAAGATTTTGACTCCTCCTTTTAAAAAATTTATTTTATTTTTTGCCATATTCACGATTTTAATTTGTAAAAGTCAAAGTGGTTTTTTATCTAGCAACCATTCCCAGGTTTTTCAGCTTTTCTGCAGTGTGGGGATGGACACAGACTGGCATGCCAGTAGTTGAACGTATCACTAGCTCAAATCCTTCCCTACATTCAACCATTCCTGGATCAATTCCTGCCTTGACTTGTTTTAGTGGGGAAAGTAGTGCTGGCGGGGTTTTTACAATTGGTGGGGTTTTAGGATTTTGTGGCGTCGTGATCGGTTTTGAGTCTTGTTTGACTGGTTGTTCTAGATTTTGTTTGACTTTTTGTTTTGAAAGAGTAAAGATGTTTGGTTGTCCTAGCGAGTCCCTAAAGTCATAATATTTGAGATCAACTATCCCCCCTGCAGGTGAAATAAGCTCGGTCCCATCCCTGTTACAGATTTGCGATGGCATTCTGAACACGCCCTCAAATCGTCCGGTGTTTGGGCCTGTCTCGACTAGCGTAAAGCCTGTTGCTGCAAGGCCTCCGTATTCCACCCCGTCTATTGTGCAGCGCTTGAATCGGATGTCTTTTATGAGCACCTCAAGCAGTATTCCTCCGCTGGTATCGCCTACGGTATCCACGTCTGAAGACGCGGGGTTGTCAATTACGGAATAGATGTCCACCGCGTCGTGCTTTACGTTGAGGTCAGGATCATTCAAGACTACGGTGACGGGTTGCCCGAATCGGATTGTTTTAGAGGTCAGCGAGGGTCCGCCAGAATGCGTCCTGATGTCGGTTTTTGATGAGGTCCCAACTGTTAGGCCGACATCGTCAAGATCAGAATACGAGATGTTGATTCCTTTTTCATCGACCAGTCTTTGGTTTACAAAGAACTTGACATCATCATCAATTGGACGCATTGTGCTGATCAGGTTTGCGTCAAACTGGTTGAGCTGGTTTGCAATTGTGTACTCTAGTGTTCCAGTGAAGGTGGCGGAGTTGGAAGAGGTTTCCTGGAGCTCAAATCGGTATATCGCGTTGTTTATGTCCTCGCTGTTTTTTTGGCCAAACGAAAACAGATCAAAGACTATTGGTTGTGTTTCTGTTTCAGTCGAGATGGAACCCTGTGCTGGAGAATTGTTTGATGTATCAAAATTGATTACCAAGAATGCGGTTCCGGACTGCGAGCTGATTGAATTTACTGCCGCGTTTGGAAGCTGTACGAACCCCTTGGCACCTGTCATGTTGGCAGGGCTCACAAGTGTGATCAGTGTGGGATCAAAAAACAGCGATATCGTAGTGTCGGTGTAATCTGTAATGCCAAGCTGTCTTTCGAGAGATCTAAAGTCATAGTTTACCCAGTTAGTTCCGCTATCGCCACTGCTCACCTTGATCAACAGATTCTGCAGTGTACTAGCTGAAGTGCCAAGGCTCAGCGATATCTTCTCAAAGCTTTGGTTTGCAGTTGGGGGCCTCGTATCTATTTCAAGCCTGTCGGAGTTTGTGTCGTTGACAGATGACGGTATGGATGTCCCCCCGGAAAGTGCATCTGTAGATGCCGCAAAGACTTTGAGGCTTCCCGCACTTTGCAGGGTTGTAGGAGTTCCAATTGTCAGGGATGGAATTATTGCAGAGCTCCTAAACACGTCGAGCTTGTCTTTTGCACCAGAGTTCACGTTTTGATCAGAGTCAGTTACCGTTACTGGAGTCTTTTTCCCAGATACTGGCTGTGTCGTGCCTAAGGTTATGCCTGCTGTGCTTGGGCCGGAGAGTATTGAGAGCGATTTAGAGTCATACTCTATCGTGGCTGACTGGCCCCGCGGCGCAGCAGACTTGACCCCAATGTTTGACTGGTCGCCATGGTCAAAGCTCTCGAAGATTCCAGAGTTTGGCTGCGATTCCACGAGGGTGACAATCTGGGTATAGGTAGTAGTTCCGTCGGTTGCAGAAATTGTCTGAAATCCGTTTGCCTTTAGCTCTGCAACTTGGCCAAGTGTCATTGAAAGCTCGCCGTTGTTCTCAAAGCCAAGGCTTGACAGCTTTGAATTCAGGTTTGCAAGGCCTGCCCCTGTGTTCGCTGCGTTTGCCCCGGACTCTGTAAATGCCCCGTAAAACGTTGTCTTTGGAGTTCCGACATTGAACGTCCACGAGTCCCTTGCCGTCGGGTCCTGGTTTAGCTGCATGTCCTTTATTGTGACAAAAACCTCGGAGCCGAGCGGGTAGTCGGCCCTATCAAGGCTCATGGCTATGTTTGGTATGTCGTCGTATTGCAGTGTTACTTGTTGCGTTCCACCTGCTGCATTGTATTGTATTACGACATTATTGTTAAACGAAAATAGCTGAATTATTGGCCAGGCGTTTGCGTCCAGGCCTATCTGTCCGACTGGAATGGCCGAGTTGGTATTGATTGATTTTGAATATCGCACGACATTGTTGATCACTGTGCCGGCCGGTACTCCAGTGCATGTGCTAAATCCAGAGTTTCCGTTTGTCTGTCCCGTCAGGGTTCCTCCGGTACGCGGAAGTGCGATCCCGTTGGATTCGGAAAACGACGGCCCAAGCGACGCGGTGTCTTTTCCGCAAAAGACTCCAAAGTCGAGGCCCACGCCCTGCACCCCCGTATCAATCGCTATTTGATCTGCGGTTCTTGCCTTGTCCACGTTTGCAAAGTACGCATACCATCTTCCGTCAGATGACTGCACCATCCTGATGCTGTTCCCATTAATTGTGACATCCGGCTCGCCCTTTCCTTCGTCGGTGTCACGCAAGCCAGAATCATCGATTACAACCTCGACTACCATCGAGCCTGCAAAATGGTTGTCATGAAACGAGTTTTCTGCAGATACGTAGAGGTTCGGGTTGGATGCAGCACTTGCGCTACCAAGTAACGGTATCAGTAGGAACCCTAATGCACCCAGCACTGCCAGTCTATTCAAATTACGTCGACTTTGCTCTCATCAAAGATAACGTTTCCGTAGGATTTATTCGTGATTCCGGTTCTAGCAAGCTTGGAAAAAAATGGGTTTGACACACAGCGTTTTTGCTCAAAGGACAGGTCCGCTCAAGATCTCGCTAGCTGTAATTCTGTCCGCGTTTGCAGTCGAGTTTGTCTTTGGCATAATTTCAAACAGTCTTGCATTGCTCACCGACAGCATCCATGCCCTTTTGGACAGCTTTGTAACTGTCATTCTCTTGCTTGCGGCCAGGTTTGCGATCAAGCCCCCGGACGCAGAGCACACGTACGGCCATGGCAAGGTCGAATCGCTTGGAGGGCTGATTGGCGGAATCGCGATTTTTCTGATTGCGTGCTTTTTTATTTTTGAGGCGGTTGCCAAAATTCAAAGTCCGACCCACCTTCCCATCACAAGTACTCTTGCACTTGCCGCTGCTGCATACACAATCTGCACGGATGTATTCAGGATCGTTTTGCTAAGAAAGGCGATTGCAAAAGTCGGAGGGGCCACGATCAAGGCGGACTTTTACCACGCCCTTTTGGATTTTGGTTCCACGTTAGTGGTGATTGTCGGAATAATCCTGGTGACATTTGGCTTTGAGCACGGAGACTTTTTTGCCGCGCTGGTGCTCGGGGTGCTGCTTTGCATACTCAGCATAAAGCTGATTCACAGAACGGCCCAGGACCTCACAGATGTGATTTCGCCAGAGATGGTAAGCATGGTACGGAAGATAGTTCTGGCAACAGAGGGGGTAGTCGAGACAGGCCCGATTCTCATGCGAAAATCAGGTGATGTCGTTTTTGCGGACGTCACCATTTCCCTTAGGGCGGACGCCAGCTTTGATAGGGCTCACGAAATAAGCAGCCGGGTGGAGGACAACATCAAAAAATCCATCTCAAACTCTGAGATCACCGTTCACTTTGAGCCAAGCTGGAAGGACGTGCCCATTGATTCAAAAATTCACGAGATTGCGTCAGGCGTTTCTGGCGTGAGGGGCGTTCACAACGTAAGCCACCACAGCTCAGACGGCGCCACGTATGTCAGCCTGCACGTGATGGTTGACAGGCAGATGAACCTAGACCAGGCCCACAAAATTTCAGAGATAATCGAGGAGAGAATTCGCCAGTCTCTGCCGGAAATAGAGCACATTACGATTCATCTGGAGCCATACGTCGAGCTGCCAACGGAGGTAAAGACGAAGCCGAAAACCACAGATGAAAAAATAATCCAGCTTCTAAGGGAGCATCCCTCCGTAAGGAAGATCGGCCACATAGTGACGCTGAACTTTGGCGAGCTGGTAAAAATCGACATCGACTGCTCGTTTGACAAAAACCTCTCAATAGAGCAGGTCCACGACCTGACCTCGCAAATAGAGCACGACATACGGAATTATTTTAAAAATTCCGTGATAACAATACACCCAGAGCCGGCCTAGACCAGGACGCTTGTGAGATACATGATCAGCATTCCTGCAGCAAACCCGGAGGCCACTGCAGCGCTTGAAAGATTCCTGTCGCCCTCTTCTCGCACCCACTTTAGTATGACAATTATCACCTGGAATATCGCGCCTGCCCCTACTGAAAGAAACACCACCGAGGTAAACGGGGAATAGACAAACCCGCCTATCCATGCGCCAAAAATGGCCGGAGCCCCTGCAATCATTCCAAACACTGCAAGCTTTCCGATCATTGTTTTTCCCCGCGACATCGGAGCTGCAATGGCAATGCCCTCAGTTGTGTTGTGTAAAGCAAATCCCACTATCAGAAATGTGCTAAACGCAATCGAGCCAAGGCCGACGGCCGCACCTATTGCAAGCCCTTCCCCAAAGTTGTGCAGCCCGATTCCTATTGCAATCATCAGTGCGATTGCCACAGGCTTTGTCATTTTGGAGGACTCTGCCCTTTTTACTAGCTTGTCACCTGCATAATACAGTCCAAGAAACGACAACACCGTAACTGTAGAAACCAGCAGTGCGCCATTGAAGCTGTCTGCAAGGCTTTCCTTAGAGACCTCCAGGGCCTCCTCAATTGAATCAATGCCCAGGAACAGCAAGAGTCCGGCAGTCAGCGCCAAAAAGAAATGGTATTTGTTTTTGCTTATTTTTTTGATGAACGGAAGCCAGAGTAAACCGATCATGACAGGTATTATTCCTACATATGTCCCAATTATCGCAAAGAACCCTGCAAGCTCAAGACTTGGCTCCAGCGCAGGTGCGGCGGCCTCTACCTCTTTTTCAAATCGCGTTCCATCACCCACAGTGAGTCCGATGAGGTAAGGCTCTGCTGTATTCCATTCAAATGGAATTCGGACAAGAGCCGTTTCAAATCTCTCAAGAAACCTGTCTGGCTCTATTGCCGCGGGCTGAATCCTGTCATTTACATCTGCCAGTACAATCTCGACTGGGATTGGTCCGGTGTTTCTTACAGTCGCACGTATTTCAGAGTCTACAAAGTCAATCTTTTCTATGGTTATCTCTGGCAACTGCACTCCCAGATCCAAAAGATCAGAGCCTGGGCCAAAGATGTACGCTATCAAAATCACGAGAAACGCAAACGGGATCACTCCGCTTGCAATTATCTTGGCCTTTGAGGGCTTGCTAACTTCCATAGCCTACCCCTGTCTGCGATTGCTCCGGGTTGTCGTTAACTAGGAATATTCCAACCCAGCCCTTTTCTGAAAACTCTACTTTGTGGGCATGGAATAGGTATTTCCCTGGATACTCGTACTCAAACTCCATGATTCCCCTCTCGGTTTGGGACAGCGTTATCATGTCGGTGTATGTAGAGGGAACAGTGTCGGTCCCTGTTGGATAATAATGGTACAGATTGCCATGCAGGTGGAGATTGTTTATTGGATCAAACTCGACCATGTTTAGGACGTAGACCCTGATCAGCTGATTCGTGCTAATTTGGATCGGGTGGTGCTGATAATAAAACGGGATTGTGTTGGCCGCATAGAAATTATTTTCAGTATCAAAATCTGTGTCCAGTCCATTTAGGACCATGACCATCTCGTCTGCTGCAGGTCTGCTTTCTTTTGGATCAACAATGTAGACGCCATACAATCCGTGCACGATGTGCTCTTCGAGCGGCATCACATGACAGTGGTATGGGTGGACGCCGACAGGCCCTGCCTCAAATTCGTATGTGAACCTTCCTCCCCCCGGCCCGACCGGCTCAAAGACTCCATCCATCTCGGCTGCATGTATTCCATGGAAGTGCATAGTGTGCGACTTTGTGCCGTTGTTGATGAAATTTACGCGGACAAGGTCGCCCTCGGTGGCCCGTATGGTCGGGCCTGGAACCGTGCCGTTAAAGGTCCACACGTTATAGAATACCCCTGGCGAAACTTCCATGATGCCATCGTCTTCTGCAATTATTGTGAATTCTCTTAGCGTGGTGCCGTCAGGCAACTGTGAAACTCGCCCGTAGTTGAACTCGCGCAGGTACTGCATCGGATCAAACTCCACAGTCGATGCAGTGTACACTGGATCTAAGACCTCGCCTGATGTCGTTATCACTGCGCCGCTGTGCGTCAGAAATGTCTTTTCCTCGTTTTTTGCATCCGAGACGTTTGGGTAGACAAAGTACAGCGCCGCTAGGATCGTAGTTACTACTAGAATGGTTGTCATTTTTGAAAAAGCCTTCAAGATCTACGCATGTTTATCGTCCTTTTGTTTATTTAAAAGTTAGCCTAGGCTAAATTTTTTAGCCAAGGTTAACTTTTTTGACTCGCGAGACAATCTCAATATAGAGCCTCGAAATTTCCGAATGTGATGAAGCGGACCCACCTAATACTGTTCATTTCAGGCGCCCTGATAGCAGCTGGGATGGTGACATCGTACTATGGATCAAAGATTACCACGCAAGACCTGGCAGTCACGGAAGGAACTGTGATCAGCGGATCTCCGATCGAGGTCACAAAGGATCTGGATCCGGCAGTCACCGGCACCGGCGCGTTTGTAGTCCATGTGGAAAATTTTGACAGGGCAATATTGCGTGCATCTGTTTTTGATCCGAGCGGCGGCCAGATATCATCAGCTGAAATAACGCAGGTGTCCACCGAAAAAAAGTTTGAGATCGGAACAAAAGGCGCATACAAGCTTGTCCTAGAGAATTCTGGCGACGAGGTCTCTGCGGTGATCGGTCTGACGCACATGCCAGACAAGGCCATCCTGGCGCTAAACATACTTGGGCAGTCGATAATAATTTCCGGGTTCTTGGGACTTGGGATAACCGGAGTTTACGCAGTTAAAAACCGAAGAAAAAATATCAGTTAAGATAGCTGTCAAGCTCAGCTAGGCCGTCTGTTACGTTTTTGTAGTTCTCGTCGTTTTCCATAAACTTGGCAAGCTTTTCGGAATCAACACTATACACCAAGGGAGATTCCGATACAACGACAAAGCCGGCCTCAATAAGATATGAAAGGCGCGTCTTTATTTCATCTTCAGAAATTCCAAGCTTGCTTGCCAGGGCTGCAGGTTCCTTTCCGCCGCCTTCAAGCTCCGATAGTATTACGGAGACGTTTTGGTCAAAGAGGTGTTCTGCTATCTTGCCCTTGTCGTGTTCCATGCTGCTAGTTGTTTTTTGCACCTAATATCTTCTTGGTGCTGTACAGGTAGTCGAATACCAGCACCTTGTCCATGTTGTTTTGGTTTATGTGGTATGTGCGCCCCTGGAGCGCCTTTTCCATTTGCTGGACGTAGCTGAGCAGTTCTGTTTCCTCGCTTACGACTATGCTGTCAATTTGGATGTTTTCGCGCCTGCATTTTTTTGCCTCGCTTAGCGTGCGCTCATCGACTTTTTGGTCGACCTTTTTGTATCGGTAGCACAGATACACCAGGCTTGCGTCGCTTTCAATTTTCAGATTGCGCTCTTGTTTTATTTTTGACAAGAGCGATTGGTCCGGTGAGTAAAAGTTAGAGTATGGCTTTTCTCCAAGGATTGCGCTTTTTTGCGAGTCGTTGTCGACAAAGCATGCACTTGGCTGCCCGTCCGTTATCATCACTATGCGTTTGTTTTTTGCAGAATTTTTTTGCAGAATTTTTTTTGCCAGCCGAAATGCCGCCTGGTAGTTGGTGTAGTGCAAGAAATCGTCGTTTGCGTCATATGTTCTTAGAAACGGTATGTCGTACGGGTCTATCAGGGACGCCATCGATGCAAAACCCACGATCGAGATGGAATCGTTTGGGAAAAACCTGTTGTTCAGGACATAAAGGCTCCACAGCGCTCTTTTTGCCGCCTCGATTCTGCTCATGCCGGAATTTGAGAGCGATGACTTCATTGTGGAGCTTAGATCTATACAGTACACGACTGACGCCCGTACGTCGTCGACTGTTTCAAACTCTTCAAAGTCATCGATGTCAATGTCGAGCGGGAACTCTAGTACCGAGTTTTTCTTTGTGAGCCTGCTTATCGTGTTTAGAATGGTTGCCGGCACGTTGAGAAACTTCAGATCATCTCCGAGCTCGAACTTTTTTGTGGTGTCCAGAATTGTTGTGCCGGTGCCGACTGATTTTGTCTCGTGCAGCCCAAACTCGCCTGTCTTTAGCTCGTTCATCAGGTCGCGCAGGATGTAGTTCCCTATTGCAAAGAATCCTTTTTTTGTCAGCCAGTTTTTTTCGTCCTTTAGATAGCCGCGCTCAAGCAGGTATTTTGTAATGGAATGGGTGTCGTCGCTCCCTGGATTCTCGGCGGACTGTGTCTCCCTTGACGAGTCCTCGCTTTGTTCCTGCACGTTGCCTTGGAGTATTCCTTGAAGCTCCTCGAGTGTGGGTGTTTTTTCCCGCATCGACTGGCTTGCCAGCGTTTTGAGCAGCTTGTCCAACGTTTTTTGGTCTAGCGTCTCTGATTTTTTATCGGTGTCCTGTTTTTCGTTTTTGGCAGAATAATATACAAAATTAGTAAAGCTACGCGGCGACATAACCAGCTTCTTTTTTGTCTATTGCCTTTGGCGTTACAAAGCACAGCCCATCTAGAACTATCTCAAGTATTGCAGACATTAGCTCGTTCCCAGTCTTGTCGCTTAGCTGTATGTTTTTGCCCTGGATTTTATCTGAGGCCAGTTTTTGCTCAAAGTCAGACTGCTCCTTTTTTGCCTGGCCCAGCTTGGAGTTAACAAGATCGTGCAGGTGCGCAAAGCCTTGCAGCTGGTTTCTGTAAGAGTCCTGGCCGTTTTCCCAGACGATTTTTTGCGAGACCTGGAATGTTTTTCCTGAAAACTCGAGCTTTATCGATTCAAGCGTTTCCGGGGCGAGCCCCTCCACGTACTCCAGACATGTCTCCTTAATTGAGCTGCCAAGCAATTCCTGAAATATTTTTTGGCGATTCTCAATTGTGTCGTCCATTTCCGATAGCTCGAACTTGGCAATCTGCCCAAGGCAGTACATGTCAGAGTGTCTTGGCACAGCGATGCCTTGATGCGATATTGCCCGCGTTCTTTCGGACTCCCCCACTAGCAGCTCAAGGCCGTGTATCCCAAACCTGACGCTTACGCCCTTTGCCTGGTTTATCTCCGGACTGCTGCGCGCCTTGTGCACCATTCTTGCAAGTGTCCGCAGAACAAAAACAGGGACTAGGCAGTTTGCTATCTTTGCCTCTTGCAGAATTATGAGCATCTCGTCGTCGACTGTTTTTGGATAGTGTGTGTGCACGTGGCTCTTTAGCCTGTCATAGAGCGGCTCGATTATTTTTCCAGAATGGGTGTAGTCGATTGGGTTTGCAGTGGCAAAGAATGCTGTCTTTGGCTCAAAGACCACGGGATACGAGCCTGTCGTGTATCGGCCTTCCTGCAGTACAGACAGCAGTGCAACCTGCTTTCTTGGATCCAGTACCGGGAGCTCGTCGATGCAAAATATCCCGTGCTTTGCCTGGAGCAGCTGCCCCGGGGAATACGATTCTATTTTGAACATCTCCACTCCTTTTTTTGCCACCTTGATTGCGTCGATGTATCCAACCAGGTCTTTGACAGAGATGTCAGGTGTTGCAAGCACATACCGGAACCTTTGGTGTCCTTCTATCCACGTTATCCTGGTGTCTAGCTTGTTGTCAAGAATTTTTTGCGAGCTTTCCGGGCTGATGTAGAATTTTGGCGTGGCTTTGTTTGTTTCCTGCCCCTCGAGCAATGATGTAAGCTCGTCCTGTGGCAGGTCCATCGGACAGTCGTTTGTTATGCTGCCGTCAATTATCGGCATTGGGGAGAGCAGGTTTTTTGCAATTGTCTCGACAAGCTTTGTTTTTGCCTGCCCGATTTGTCCAATCAAAAACACGTCATGGCATGAAAGAATCGCCCTGTCAAGGGACGGGACGACATCGTCATCATAGCCAAGAATTTGCGGATATTTTTTTCCGCCAGACTTCATTAGAATGATCAGGTTTCTTCGAAGCTGCTCTTTTGCCTCGACTAGCTTGTAATTAATTTCCAAAAGATCCCGCACCGTCTTTATTTCGGCATAGTCCTCTGGGAGCCCCGCTTTTACTTCAGTGTATTTTGGCTGCGAGCTGTAAGAGCGCTGAACAAGTTCTTGAACCTCTCCCAATTACCAATCTTAGATTTGTTTTATCTTATAATTATTGGCGAAGAGTCTACGAATCTGGAAGCAGGGTTTTTATCGGGGTTGGATTGATTTTCCAATACTTGTCCGTACAAGACTATAGGCACATTGTTAGAATCGTGGGAAAAGACATCCCAGGAGCCAAAAAGCTCACAGTAGGCCTCACCCAGATCAAGGGGATCGGCTACAACTATGCCAACGCACTAGTTGGAGCACTTGGCCTAAACCCGAACAGCAACATCGGTTTTCTTACGGACGCCCAAGTCGCAGTACTTGAAAAGGCACTCAAGGAGCCACAATCCGTTAATTTTCCAAACTGGCTCCACAATAGAAGAAAGGACGTGGAATCCGGTGCAAACATTCACCTGATAACATCCGAAATCGCATTTACAGTAAGAAACGACGTTGAAAGAGAAAAACAGGCAAACAGCTGGAGAGGTTTTCGTCACATGTATGGATTAAAGGTTAGAGGCCAAAGAACCCGCACCACCGGTCGCAAGGGAGCATCAGTGGGTGTCAAGAAGGGAGGCAAAGTATTACCAGCAGGAGTTGTTCCAGGAGCTGAAGCAGGGGCTGCCCCAGGGGCCGCACCAGCAGCTGCAGGGACACCGGCAGCGGCAGCACCGGCAGCAGGAGCAAAACCAGCTGCAGGCGGCAAACCAGCAGCTGCAAAACCGGCGGCAGCGGCACCAGCAGCCAAGCCAGCTGCGGGGGCAAAGAAATAGGTGTAAAGTGAATGGGAGATCCACACTATCCCAGCAGAGTCTGGAAGAAACCAAAGCGTCCATTGAACTATGACTTTATGATGGAAGATCTCAACACACTTGGAACCTATGGTTTGAAAAACAAAAGAGAGCTCTGGAAGGCAAGAACCGAGCTGTCAAGAGTAAGACACCAAGCAAGATCACTTTTGGCACTAAGACAGGAAGTACGGGAACAAAAAGAGCCGATTCTGATGAAGTCGCTTGCAAGAATAGGACTCGTCAAGGAAGACGCGACACTTGATGACGTTTTGAACTTGGACATCAACAACTTGCTCTCACGCAGACTGCAGACAATTGTGCAAAAGAAATTTTCATTCAAGACTCCGTACCAGGCAAGACAGGCAATAGTACACGGCCACATCACAATAGGAGACAGAGTAATCAGCATTCCATCGTATATCGTCAACGTAAACGAAGAGCCAGGCATCCAGCTATCACCAAAATTCAAGGTGCAAAGTGCGGCACCTCCAGCGCCAGAGGCACCGCAAGAAGAAGCTGCCCCAGCGCCACAATCCTAAGTCATATCTAAATACATGATTTTGGTAAATCATTTCAGAAAATGTGTTCTATAATCGGATATTATGGGGACAGCCTTGCTGCTCCAATTCTTGTCAAGGGCCTAAAAAGAATGGAATACCGCGGATATGACAGCGTTGGCGTCGCCACAAAGGCAGACGACATTCTTGTCAAAAAAGGAGTCGGAAAGGTGGCAGAGGTCAACAACGCGCTCCACCTGGATGCGCTTCCAGGAAACATAGGGATAGGCCACACAAGGTGGGCAACGCACGGAAACGTAACCGACGTCAATGCGCACCCCCACCCTAGCAGCTCCGGCAAGGTCGCCATAGTTCACAACGGCATAATCGAGAACTATGAGGAGCTAAAGGCAGACCTGGAAAAAAAAGGCTACAGATTCAGGAGCCAGACAGACAGCGAGGTGATCGCCAACCTGCTCCAGTTTAACTTTGACCAGACCGGAGACATCAAAAAATCCATGATGCTTACCACATCGACACTCAAGGGCCACTATGCGTTTGTCGCGATGTTTGAGAGCGGCATACTTTGCGCGGCAAGATACCACGAGCCATTAATAATCGGCATTGGCAAAAATGGATTCTTTTTGTCAAGCGATGTTTTGGGATTTATAGAAAAAACAGACGATGCGATTTATTTAGACAATGGCGAGCTTGTCATGCTGGACAGACACGGGATCCAAGTTTACAATTTTGATGGAGAGCCCGTAAAGCACCAGGTGACCAAGGTCTCAAAGGAATTCGCAGACGTATACAAGGGAGACTATGCGCACTTTACCCTAAAGGAGATATCAGAGCAGCCAGACACCATAATCCAGGCAGGCGAGAGCTCCAAGGACGCAATCAGCAGCGCCTCTGATTTTATCAAGCACTCAAAAAACATCTACATCACAGGAAGCGGCACGAGCTACAATGCCGCGCTGGTTGCAAAATACTTGTGGCAAAAGCACGCAAAGGTAAAGGTGGAGACAATCATATCAAGCGAGGTCTCGTTTTCCCCCGATGCCATAGAGCAGAACTCCATTCTGATTGCGGTTTCGCAGAGCGGCGAGAGTGCGGATGTGCTTGAGGCAGTAAACATTGCAAAAAAATCAAACGCCAAGATTCTCTCGATTGTAAACATCATGACGTCCTCGCTTGCGCAGGAGTCTGCGCTTGTCATGGGGATGAACTGCGGCCCAGAAATTGGAGTTGCGGCAACAAAGAGTTTTACGGCGCAGCTTAGCATAATCTACAAAATAACTGAAAAGCTCTGTGATGGCTGCATCAAAATCGACAACGACAAAATATCAAAGGCGGTTGCAAGGGTCCTCTCTGATCAGGCCAAGATAAAGCAAATTGCAAAGGAGCTAAAGACAGTGCAAGACATCTACATACTTGGCAGGGCAGTGCACTATCCAATCGCCATGGAATCAGCACTAAAGCTAAAGGAGCTTGCGTACATTCACGCGGAGGGAATACCGGGGGGCGAGCTAAAGCACGGCCCGCTCGCGCTGATGGACTCGAGTGTCTATGTCATCATCATAAATCCAAACGACTTTACATATTCCGATACACTGACTAGCGCCAGGGAGATAAAGGCAAGGGGCGCAAAGATAATCGGAATTTCCGACAAGCCAAGCGACGTGTACGACCACTGGATAGAAATCCCGCAAATCGACGAGACGTTTTATCCTCTAATTGAGATAATCCCGATACAGCTGCTATCGTATTATTCCGCAATTGAAAAGAACACGGATCCTGACTATCCAAGGAATTTGGCAAAGTCAGTCACTGTGAAATAGTTTCTTCGTATTGTTTTTCTGTCAGGTGCAGAAGCTGCTCTGAGCTCAGCCCTACCTTTAGCATGGCGGCAAGCGATGCTCCTCCTGCGCCCACTCCTTCCTTTACAAACCCGTTCGCAAAGGCACGGAGGCCCTCGATTTTAGAGTCCTTGAGGGCGAGCCTGACTGCTATGACTGGCACCTGGTCTATTTGCCGTATGGTGTCGACGAGGTTTGCAGTCGGATCATCAGTGACATACGAAGTCGTGGCGACTGCCAAGTTGTCCTTGTTGTAGCCCGTGATTTTTCCAAATGCCAGGACTGCTGCCATCTGGGTTCCACCTGCCAGTATCACCTTTGTCTGCGACGATGCGGTGCTGATTATTCCTGCAACTGTTGGAATCATCGGATCCCCGGCGTTTGCCACCACGTCAAACGGGTTTTTGGAGTCTATCCTCTTTGATGCCGTGTTCGCTATTTCGTTTTTGAGTGACACTGGGTTGTCCTGCATGCTGCTGCTCACCTGGCCGTTAATACCAAGAGAGGTCAGGACCGCCTGTGCAGTAGTGGTACCGCCCGGGATGCTTTCGCCGATCACCAGGCAGTCAGTAGTAGAGCCCAAGCTCCTCCCTATCATTCTCCCATATTCCACTGCATGCGTTACTTCGTCCAATGGCATTGCAGGCTCTGCTGCAATGTTTTTCCCGTAGGAGAGGCCTGTCTCGAAATATGGGAGCTTTGGTGTTATTTTGCTTCCTGCGTTGATTATGACGTTTGGTATGCTTGCTGACTCTAGCGCGGTTTTTGTCAAGAGCGCTGGTGTCGGCTTGCCGTCAGGGGTCATTGGGATTATGTTTATGCACTTGCAGTAGCCAAAGTTCAAAAACTCGGCATCTGCTGGCGGCGTATATTGGAGCAGTGCCGGGCTTTTTCCTGCCACCGTTATTCCCGGAATAGTGCAAGTATCAGTATATGATATTACGAGTGAAAACAAAAACCGCTTTTTTTGCAGCGAGTCTAAAAACTCGAGCCCTTTTTTCTCGTCTACAAATATCTCCAGGTCTTTTTGCAATTAGCCAATTCCCATGATTTGTAGAAATTCCTGCTCTGTTCTTGGCTGCATGACAAAGTTTGTCTTTTTTTGGTCTCCAAGTGTTGATGTGGGAGTAGAGCCGTAGTTGTGTCCCGGATACATGACTAGGCCGTCGTCCAGACTTCTCAAAATATCGACTAGGCTATGGAACAGTTCTTTTGCGTCGCCTCCAGGCAGGTCTACGCGGCCGCACGTGCCGACAAAAAGAGTATCGCCAGAAAAGATTTTTCCATCACCTACAAGACACATGCTGTCTTTGGAATGGCCTGGAGTGTGGATGACACTTAGCTCCGAGCTTCCAAACTTTATCGTGTCGCCTTGTGATACTGCGATGTCGTGTTTTAGTGTGGAGGTCTTGTACTGGACTACCGGTGCATCTGTCTGCTTTGCCATTACCTCGTTCCCTATAGTGTGATCAAAGTGGTGATGAGTGTTTACAATGTATTTTATCTTGAGGTTGTTTTTCTCGATTATTCTCCCAAGCTCGTCAAGGTCCCACGACGGATCAATTATTATCGCCTCGCTTGTGTCCTCGTCTTCTACAACGTAGGTGAAATTCTGCATGTTGCCTACCTCTACTTGGTGGACCTTCATAGTACGCCAATCTCTGCTTCTGGCGGGATCCCTATTTTTTCGACAAAAATTGTGCCGCAGAGGTCTTTTCTTTTTGGCATGCCCCTCTTCATTTTGTGAAATGTCACAGTCATGTCTGCGGTGACGAACTTGTCCGCAGTCTCGCCGGTGTCCGGATTCAGGCCGGTTGGCACATCCACTGCTATTTTGAATGCGTCTGTCTTGTTGATTAGATCAATTGCGGATGACTGCGGCTCCCTGATGGTACCAGTGATTCCGGTTCCAAGTATTCCGTCCACAATAATGTCCACGTCAAAGTTTGAGGCGTCGCTTGACTCAAAGCCGAGCTGGACTGACTTCATTTTCTCGAGAACTTGCCAGTTTGTCCTGCACTCTATGGTCTTGATGTCTTTTGGGTTGCCAAGCAGCACCACTATTACCTTGCAACCAAAGCCTGCAAGGTGTCTTGCAACTACTAGTGCATCTCCGCCGTTGTTTCCAAGGCCTGCAAAGACTAGCACCTTTTTTGACGAGATGTCCGGGAATTTGCTCACCAAGTGTTTCACCATTGATGCGCCTGCATTTTCCATCATGAGCTGGCGCGGAAAGCCCATCTGGTGGCCGTTTTCCTCTATCTGGTACATCTGTTTTACGGTAATCTCCATAATCAAATCAACATTGCAGACATCAAATAAGTTTTAGTGGAAAACAACTTTATCCTAGTTTTTTGTGGCTTTTGTGTGCTGGATTCCACAAAGCGATCACTTGCCAAGATTTCAAAGTCGCTCGAGTCAAGCATTGAGGCGCGCGAGAATCTCATCAAAAACACACGCCAAATAGTAATCTTGTGCAGCGAGTCCATAATCGACTGCCACAAAAACGATACCAAGTCCGCTGCAAAAAAGATCCTTGCCGCAAAAAAACTGCTGGAGCAATACCGCAAAAAAACCGACGAGTCTTTGTACAAGTATTTGATCATGCCGGAGCAGGAATTCGTAGAGGCCGTCTCGCTTTTGTCGATTCTGCAAAGCAAGCCGGTTCCAGCCATAGAGTCACTAAAGGTAAAAGAAGAGTCGTACGTGCTCGGGCTCCTTGACTGCATAGGCGAGCTGAGAAGAAACGTCTATGACAAGATCAGGACCGGAAAGGCAGACGAGGCAAGAAAGATCTTTGACATCATGGATGATCTCTATTTGCAGCTTTACCCCTTTGCGTATTTTGACAAGGTGGTCAAAGAGGTAAGAAGAAAGCTGGACGTTGCAAGGATTTTGGTCGAGGAGACGCGAATAGCAATAACAGAGGAGATCAGGCGTTCCGAATTAATCAAAAGCATGAAGTCTAGAAAGTAGTTTTAGAAATCTCACATTATTTTTGAATATATTTAGTGTGATTTTTTTGCAAGTTTTTTTGCAGCCTTGGCTTTTTTGTATTCATCAATTTTTTTTACTGCCTCTATGGTAGCCTCATATGTTATCTGGGCAATATGTCGCAGTTCAGCTTTTTTCTGCTCGCTGAGTTCTTCTTCCATGTTATCCACCCCCATATTGATCTTCAGCTCGTTTATATTTTTCCACTAATTCTTGATAGAGAATTTTAGCTTCAAATTTGTTGCTAAACAAGATGTTGATGAGATTACCTACACGAATCAATCTTATCGAAGTCGTTCCAATGTCATACTGATTAGATTCTAAATCGTTGCTCATTGAGACATTAATAGTGCTTCAGGGGTTTAATGGATCTCATCGAACTTTGACATATGTTTTGTAAACATGCAATCGATCGATGTATCTTTCTAGGGGAGAGTTAGTGGTGGTTTTAGAAATCAGTTAGATAAGAAAATAATTAAAATGCGGGAAGTGGGATTTGAACCCACGAAATCCTAAGATACTAGCCCCTCAAGCTAGCGCCGTTGGCCGGGCTTGGCAACTCCCGCAGCAAAATTCCATGGATGGTTTTTATAACCTTACTTACTTTTCGATTTCGTGTTAATCCCAGTCAGATGTTTTACTTGTGGAAACCTAATTGCTGATAAATACGAGGAATATCAGAACAGGATCAAGGCTGGAGAGGAACCATCCAGAGTTTTGGATTCTCTTGGTTTGAAAAGATACTGCTGCAGGAGAATGATGTTGACCTCAGTTGAGACAATGCAACAAATCATTCCGTTTTACGAGGCAATTCAAAGACGATACTTGGAAGTCCAGTCCGAGTTAGAGTAGCTTGCCAGAGATCTCATCGATTAGAGGCAGACTAGTTTACAATAGCAGGGGCAGCAAGACGATCGAAGTCGATGTCATTTCCGACAAAAAGCACCTAGGCAGGGCCTGTGCGCCGTCGGGAGCAAGCGTCGGAAAGTACGAGGCGCAAAGTTTTGCCGGCAACAAGCCCGAATCAAGCCTCCAGATCCTAAACAAGAACCTCAAGAAATTTGTCGGCCTAAAGTCAGATGACCTAGAGTCAATTCAGCGCGAGCTGCGAAAAATCGATGGCACGTCAAACTATTCCAAGATTGGCGGGGCAGTCGCCTATGCGCTGACAATCGCGTCTGTTGACTCTGCTGCAAAATCGCTTGGCGAGCCTATGTTCAAGATAATATCCCAGACAAAAAAATGGAGGTTCCCGTTTCCCTTGGGAAACATCCTGGGCGGGGGGGCACACGCAGGCCCTGGAACCCCGGACATACAGGAGATCCTGATCTGTGCAATTGGTGCAAAGACGGTAAGGGAGGCAATCGAGACCAACCTAGCAGTCCACAAGGAGCTTGGCAAAACCCTGCAAAAAAATGATCCGCGTTTTACCAACGGCAGGGGTGACGAGGGGGGCTGGGCCCCTGAGATGGACAACGAGAGAGCGCTGGAGATTTCTGCGCAGGCCTGCGAGAATCTTGGCTATACCCTCGGAAAAGAAATAGCGCTCGGGGTTGACTTTGCGTCATCCACACAGTGGGACGAAAAAAAGAAAAAATATGTCTATGAAAGGGCTGGCTTTGAGAATACGCCGCAAGAACAGATTGACTTTGCAGCAGAAATAATCAAAAAGTACAAGCTTATCTACGCAGAGGACGCCGTCCACGAGGAGGCATTTTCCGACATGGCGGAGATTACTAAAAAATTCCCAAAGACACTGGTAGTTGGGGATGATCTTACAGTCACAAACGCAAAAATTTTGAAAAAGGCGATTTTAAAAAAGGCATGCAATGCTGCAATCCTAAAGGTAAACCAGGCCGGAAGCCTCTATGATGCGCTAGAATTTGCAGAGGTGGCCACAAAAAACAAAATACGATTGATCACATCGCACAGATCAGGCGAGTCCACAGATTACCAGATCTCCCACATCGGCATTGCGACCGGCTCTAAGATGCTAAAGGTCGGTGTGGTCGGGGGCGAAAGAGTCTCAAAACTAAATGAGCTTATCAGATTATCAGAGCATAACTTATTACACGGTATGGCTGAGATTTAAAATCGCTATGAGTCAGCAGGAAGAAGCCCAAGACATCAAAAAGAAGATCCTCTCGACAGGAATCAGGGTCGGGACTACAGTAAAGACCACATTTATGCAGCCTTTCATCACAAAGGCAAGCCCTGAAGGCCTTTACATGATAGATCTTGACAAGACCATATCCAGGATCAACACGGCTGCAAAATTCATCAACAGGGTTGAATTTGACAAGATTCTTGTCTGCTCTGGAAGAGAATATGCCACTACTCCGATTGAAAGATTTTGCGAGATGATTGGCACAAGAAAAATGCTCGGAAGGTTCATGCCGGGATCTCTTACAAACCCGTCGCTGCCTTTCTACACAGAGCCAAAGCTTGTCATAATTACCGATCCTCAGGTCGACTCCCAGGCAATAATCGAGGCTACAAACGCAGGGGTTCCAGTCATTGGAATATCCAACACTGACAATGTCACATCAAAAATCGACATCGTCATACCGGCAAACAACAGGGGAAGAAAATCACTTGCCACAGTCTTCTGGCTGCTTGCAAGGGAAATTTTGATTCAAAAGGGACAGCTCAAGGAGACTGACCCGATGAAATATGAAATCGATGACTTTGAGACAAAGATTTCAGACGAGGAAATGGAGTAATGCGGATTAGAACACCAGCCGTTGCTGGGATGTTCTACCCAAAAGAAAAAAACGAACTAGAAGAATCGATTCAAAGCTGCATCTCACACAAGTACGGTTCAGGGGAACCATCTAAACAAGGCAAGATTTTTGGCGCCATTTGCCCACATGCAGGCTACATGTATTCCGGGCCTGTTGCGACACACTCGTTTTCCGCAATCGCGACTCAGGACTTTGAGCTGGCAATAATTTTGGGCCCGAACCACTGGGGGATTGGGTGCAACATTGCAGCAATGAAGGACTGCTCCTGGCAAACGCCTCTTGGGAATGTCGATGTCGATTCTGAAGCCGCAGATCTTGTAAATCAAATCACAAAGATAATCGAGATTGATTTTTTTTCTCACACACGTGACCACAGCATCGAAGTCCAGATACCTATGCTCCAGTTCTACAAAAAGACATTCAAGATACTGCCGATAATTCTAAACGACCAGGATTACGAGTTTGCACTGGAAGTCGGCTCCGCAGTTGCCAAGCTTGCAAAAAAGAAAAAGTCAATCATCATCGGCTCATCGGATTTTACGCATTATGAGGAAAACGAGTTTGCGCATAGTCAGGACAAAGCTTTGATAGAGCCAATACTAGAGATGGACGTGAAGAAGTTTTATGACGTGCTAAATGAAAGGAGGGTGACTGCGTGCGGTTACGGTGCAATTGCGTCCACCATTGTTGCATGCAAGGAGCTTGGCGCCACTCAGGGCAAGCTTTTGCAGTATGCAACTAGTGGTGATGTTGCAGGGGACAAGAGCTCCGTTGTCGGATACGCGTCAATAGTGTTTTCTTGAAATCAGTATCGTCTGCACCTGGAAAGGTGATTTTGTTTGGAGAGCACTTTATCGTGTACGGAGGAAAGGCCGTGCTATGCTCGATAAACAAGAGGATTACCGTAGAGTCCGAGCTGACAAAGACGGACAAAATAGAGATAAATTCGGATCTCGGCTCACTGGCAGTTCCAAAAAAAATTGACATCGTAGATATCGATTCTGTGTTTAGGCCGCTAGTCTACATTGCCCAGAAAATCCTCAAGTCCGACTCGGGAATAAAAATATCCATAAAATCAGAGATTCCGGCCGGAGTTGGCCTTGGCTCTTCGTCTGCATGCTGTGTTGCCGCCGCAAGCTCGATGCTGGGCCTTTTTGCAAAGCCATCAAAAAAAGAAACACTGGAGCTGGCAATAGATGCAGAGAAAACAATTTTTGAGAACGCGTCGGGTGCAGATTCCAACATTTGCGTGCATGGTGGAATAATGGAATACAGCAAAAAAGGAATAAAAAAACTCGATTTTAATTCCAAGTTTAAGCTTGTAATAGCAAATTCCGGGGTTGCTCATTCCACTACCGAGGTGGTATCAAAGGTAAAAAAATTCAAAGAAAAACAGCCAGATGTTTTTTCTATTCTATGTGACAACGAATCAACACTAATCGAGGAAGCGCTTGGCGATTTGAGGAAAAACGATTTGAAGTCACTTGGACAAAAAATGTCGGTAAACCAGGCGCATCTTGAGAAAATCGGAGTCTCAAACAAAACTCTGGACTCTATGCTTGGTTCGATCAAAGATGTGGCCTATGGCGCGAAAATAACTGGCGCGGGAGACGGCGGCTGCATCATCGCTCTTGTGGACGGTAAAAATCTGGACAAAACTATGGATGTTTTACGCTCAAAATACGAGTGTTTTGCAGCAGATATCGATACTGCCGGAGTAAAAAATTCTCGGGATTAGTCTTTGTAGTGCCTTAGGTATTCAGAGATGTATCTTTTCATGAGCCATTTTAGAAAGTAAATTTCTTCGGTTTTGAGGTTGCCAGTTTCCAAAGCTTTGTAGTAGCGTTTTCTTTCTCCATATCGTATATTCAGTAATGGATATCCATTTCTGAACAGAATGTTATTCATTATCAGCCTTGAAGTTCTCCCGTTTCCGTCACCGAAAGGATGTATGTTCACAAATCTAAAGTGTGCCAGGGCTGCAAGCTCAACTGGATGCATTGCGTCTCTGGCTTTATTGTACCATTTGAAAAAATCCTTTACAAACGCAGGGACAAGTTTCCAATGAGGAAACGTAGATCTGCTGTTTGTGACATAGACATTTCCAAGACGCATCTTGCCTGCAAACTCGGGTTTTGTCTTCTCAAACATCTTTCTGTGCCAGCAAAGTACTGTTTTTTGTGAGAGATCCTCATTGTTTTTTATCATATCCATGAAGACTTCATGGTGAAGTTTGGCCTCAATCATATCGCGTTCTGGCTTGTTGCCAGGGGTGAGCTGGAATCTCAACAAATTGTAGGTTTCTTGCTGTGTCAGTGTAGAGCCCTCGATTTTTTGTGAATCATATGTAAAATAATAGGAAAATTCCCTTAGCTCCTCGACCAGAGTTGTTTTCGAGATATTCTTCAGGTGTTCGGCGTGTCCTTTTTTTATTGATTCCAGTGGCGAATTCCATTTTTTCCCAAGTATTGCGAGCAAAAATTCTCGTTTTAGTTCTGCGATATTTTTTGGAATTACCTTTCCCAGATAGATCTCGTCCTGTTTTTTTCCAGTGTTGTGTATTAGATAGTAATAGCTGTTTTTTCCATTTTTTCTTTTAACTACTGATACCACACATCGTTATTGTCAGCGTTTTATATAAAAATTGGTCAAAAATAGAAAAAACACTGTATATTTCATGTGTAAAAAATGTGGTTGCAATGCTCCAAATTCTGATTAATTTGATAGCATCCCGTAATGCATTCCTCCTATACTTTTTAACTGCCTTTTTTTCAAAGACACTATGATCCTCATCAAGCTTGGAGGCTCTATTATTACAAACAAGGACAGACCGCTGTCTCCAAGAATTGCAGCAGTGCAAAAAATTGCAAAGCAGCTAAAAAAGATCAGAGAGCCGATAGTCGTGGTGCACGGAGGCGGCTCGTTTGGCCATTACTGGTCAGTCAAGTATAACATGCACACCAAGCCCGCAAGAAACAATCCCCACGGTGTGGCAGTAGTAAAAAACTCGATGGTTGAGCTAAACAAAATAATTTTGGACTGCTTTGTAAAAAACAGACTAAACCCGTACTGCCTTCCACCGACCGACTTTATGGCAGGCAACAGGCCTATTCCAAACAAAATAAAGGAGATCAAGAAAATTGCAGACTCTGGACTCGTTCCAGTTACTTTTGGCGATGCGTTGTGGTATGGAAACAAAAAATCATACATACTGTCGGGCGATAAAATAATGAGCATTTTGGCAAAGGCCTTACGTCCAAGACTGTCAGTTTTTGTCCTAAATGTCGATGGGTTGTATTCTGATTTTAAGACAAAGGATCTGATTTACGAAATGAAAAATGATCAAGTATCAATAGACGACATACCAATGGATGTCACCGGTGGCATGAAGCGCAAGGTAGAGGAGGCAACAAGAATTTCAAAGATGAAACTCAAGGTGTTTTTTGCAAACGGAAACAAGCCAGAAAGAATTGTCAACGCGATACAAAAGGCCAGGTTTGAAGGCACGCTGTTTAGGGGAAAGTAAATGGCAGAAGAGATGCTGATTCTAGTTGATGGCAACGACAACCAGGTGGGTTTTGAAGAAAAGGTCAAGTGTCATCTTCCGCAAGGCAAGCTCCACCGCGCCTTTACCGTGCTGCTTTTCAACAGCGAGGACGAGCTATTGCTGACTAGGCGCAGCCAAAGCAAGATGCTCTGGCCTGGGGACTGGGACGGAACTGTTGCAAGCCACCCACGAAAGACCGAGACGTACGTATCATCTGCCGAGAGAAGGCTGCCTGAAGAGCTCGGCTCGGGCTGCAAGCTTGACTATTTGTTCAAATTTGAGTATCATGTGCCATACAAGGACATTGGATCCGAGAACGAAATATGCGGAACCCTGATCGGCATAGTAACAGAGCCATTTGAGCTCAAGCTGATAAAAGACGAAATCAGCGAATCAAAATGGGTAGGAAGCGACGATCTTTATGCAGATGTACAAAAAAACCCACAAGCATATTGTCCCTGGATGATCGCAGCGTTGTATCTGCTTTCAGAATCTGATAAGATAGTGATTGAAAAGCACAAAAAGATCTTTGACAAATGGAACAAGCGAGGACTCAAAGACATGCTAGCAAAGCCAATGAAACATCATTTTCCAACAAGCAACTGGAGGCTGATAAGTTGACGTCAACTCTTCTGGGAAACGCCAAGCTTGTAAACAGATACTTGGGGGCAAAGCTTGATGGAAAGCCGGCTGAGCTATACAGAGCATCGGCACACCTCATAGTAAACGGCGGAAAGAGACTGCGGCCATATCTTGTGATCAAAAGCTGCCAGATGCTTGGAGGCCCTGCAAAAAACGCAATGCCTGCGGCCGCTGCAATCGAGATGATTCACAATTTCACTTTGGTTCACGATGACATAATGGACAATGACGAGATGAGGCATGGAGTCCCAACCGTCCACACAAGGTTTGGCATGCCACTTGCAATTTTGGCAGGAGATGTGCTATTTTCTAAAGCGTTTGAGACGGTGTCTGGGGAAAACGTCGCAGATGCCAAGACATCATCCAGACTAGTCGAGAGGCTTGCAAAGGCGTGCGTTGATGTATGCGAGGGCCAGGTTCTCGACATCAAGATGGCCGAGGGGAAAAAGATCCCATCAAAATCTGACTACATCACCATGATTGAGAAAAAGACATCCGCTCTCTTTGAAGTGTCTTGCGCAATGGGCGCAATCTGTGCAAAGGCAAAGCCAAAAGACATTGCAAATCTAGCCTCATTTGGAAGGAATTTGGGGGTGTCGTTCCAGATTACCGATGACTTTATCGGGGTTTTGGGCGATCCCAAGGTGACAAAAAAGCCGGTTGGAAACGATTTGAGGGAGGGAAAGAAATCACTTCCGATTTTGATGGCAATACAAAAGGCAGATCCAAAAAGAAGGAGGCTGATCCTCAAAGCGTTTGGAAATTCCAAGGCTTCAAGAAAAGAGATCAATGATGCAGTGGACGCAATGCGTTCGTTGGAAATTGAGAAGGATGTAAGAAAGCAGGCCCTATCGCATGCAGACAAGGCAAAGAGATCCCTGTCGTCTTATTCAGGGCCTGCCAAAAAAGAAATGATTGCGCTTTTGGATTTTGTCGTGACAAGGAGTTTGTAAGCTTGGGTGATGATACCAGGGAGAAAATACGAAGGCTAGCGCTGCAAAACGCAATAGAGCACGGCGGAAAGACCCAGGACAAGATAGTTCTTGCAAAAATTTTGGGAACAGAGCCTGAGCTGCGAACCCAAGTAAAGGAGATAATGCCGGAAATCACAGAGATAGTATCTTCTGTAAACAAACTCTCCTTTGACGAGCAAAAACGACAGGTTGAAAAAGAGTTTCCAGATCTTTTGGCGGAAAAGCCAAAAAAACATGAAGAGCGCGAAGGACTCCCCCCGCTTGAGGGGGCAGAGCAAGGCAAGGTGGTGACAAGGTTCCCGCCAGAGCCAAACGGCTACCCCCACATCGGCCACGCAAAGGCCGCCATCATCGATGAGGAGTACGCCAAGATGTACGGCGGCAAGCTCATTTTGCGATTTGACGACACCAACCCAGAGGCCGAGAGGCTGGAATACTATGCCGCAATAAAGGTGGGCCTTGACTGGCTCGAGGTGAAATACGACAGGGTCAAAAACACGTCTGATGACATCGAGCTGCTATACCAAAAAGGCAGCGAAATGCTCAATGGAAACTTTGCATATGTCTGCACCTGCAAGCAAGAGACAATCTCCCAAAACAGAAGGGAGATGAAGCAGTGCAAATGCAGCCTTGGCGAACTAGAGCAGAGCCAAGAGCGATGGGAGAAAATGTTTTCAAAATTCAAGCAAGGCGAGGCGATTGTCAGATTCCGTGGAGACATGAAATCCGACAACACAGTGATGCGCGATCCGGTGATGTTCAGGATAATAGAGACAAAGCACCCGCTGCTTGCGGACAGGTACAGGGTCTGGCCAAGCTACGACTTTGCAGTTGCAATCGAGGACAGCATTGACGGCGTGACGCACGCGTTTAGGACAAAAGAGTACGAGCTGAGAAACGAGCTCTACTATTCCATTCTGGATTTGCTAAAAATGAGAAAGCCAAAGGTCATGGAGTTTTCAAGACTCGGGTTTGAGGGGATGCCGGTATCAAAGAGAATACTGAGGCCCCTAATCGAGGAGGGCAAGGTATCAGGGTATGACGACCCAAGGCTCCCGACGCTAGAGTCCATGAAAAGGCGTGGGATCAGGCCTTCTGCGATTCGAAAGTTTGTCCTTTCCCTTGGATTTACAAAAGCGGACACTCTTGCCCCGTTTGAGACGCTAGAGTCGTTTAACCGCAAAATAGTTGATCCTGAGAGCATCCGCCTGCACATGGTCAGAAACCCAAGTACCATCAAGATCAGCGGGCTTCCTTCAGACAAGATAACCATGCCAAACCACCCGACAAGGGACTTGGGGACAAGGACCGTTGACATTTCTGAGGACTTCTACGTAGAGCACGAAGACATTGCAAGCCTCAGAGAAGGCGGCAGGCTCCGCTTCATGGGCCTAGGCAATGTAAAAATTCTAAAAACAGGGCCGGAGGCGCAGGGGGAGTTTGTCGGGGACGACATGGAAACCAACATTCCAAAGGTGCACTGGGTCGTGCAAAAGACTGCGCAGAAAATCAAGATCCTGATTCCAAGCCAGCTGTTTTTTGGCGAGCAGTTCAACGAAAAAAGCCTTGAGGAGATCAACGTTTTTACAGAACCACACTATTCTGAACTAAAAGAGGGAAAGGAAATTCAGTTTGTCAGATTTGGATACTGCAGAAAGGACTCGATGCTGCAGGCAGTTTACACGCACAAGTGAGATATCATGAAGATAGGCAGGTTTTTGATCTCAGGCAAGGAGACTTATGGATTCGTCAAGGACGGCCGAATAGCGACAAAAGAAGAGATCATCTCAAAGACAGGGATACCGATACCACTTGGCATAAAAGAGTTTTTGTTTGATGGATGGTACAGTGAGGTGGTTTCCCAGAACCCAAGGCTTGAGTATTCCGTGAAACTATCCGATGCAAAAATCCTCGCCCCGATTCCAAACCCTCCAAAGGTGATCTGTTTGGCATTCAACTACACAGACCATGCAGAGGAGCAAAAGCTGACGCCGCCAAAAGACCCTGCAATCGTATTGATCCCAAGGACTACACTAAATGGGACAGACTCCGACATTGTCTGCCCAGCATTTGTAAAACAGCTTGACTACGAGGTGGAGCTTGCGATAATAATTGGCAAAAACTGCAAAAACATTGAGGAAGCAGACGCCATGGGTGTAGTCTTTGGCTACATGGTGTTCAATGATGTGTCTGCCAGAGACATACAGGAACAGGACAAGCAGTTTGGCCGCGCAAAGGGGTTTGACACGTTTGCCCCCTGTGGCCCGTGGATTACAACTGCAGACGAGATCCCCGATCCGCAAAACCTTAGACTATCAACCAAGGTGAATGGCGTGCAGCGGCAAAACTCCACAACATGCAACATGTTCATAAAAATCCCGTCAATCGTATCAAAGCTGAGCAAGGTTATGACACTTGAAAAAGGAGACGTCATATCTACTGGCACGCCGGCAGGAGTAATGCTCAACAATCCAGATGCAGTCTACCTAAAGGACGGCGACAGAATAGAGATGGAGATAGAAAGTCTGGGCAAACTCGAAAACACGGTCAGGTTCGTACCATAGACTTTTAAGAAATATCAAATCAGCTTATACCATGGGCAAGATCATCGTTGGCAAGACATCCGAGATTCCTACAGGAAAAATGCAAAAGGTTTCTGTGGATGGGAAAGACATTCTAGTTGCAAACATTAGCGGAAATTATTATGCATGTGATGACACCTGTACGCATGCCGGGGCAAGTCTGGCAGAAGGAGCCCTTGAGGGAAACATCATCACGTGCGGATGGCATGGCGCCAAGTTCAACTGTACAAATGGAAAACTCGACAAGTTCCCGGCAAAAATTCAGGATCTCAAATCTTACAAGACGATAATTGAGGCAGACAATGTTTTTGTCGAGCTCTAGCTTTAAAGCGAGCTGGTAGAATACAAAAAATCATGGCAGACAAAAAGGCTCAGAACCAGAAATCGTTCGACCTTGCAGTGCAGACACTTGCTCAGGTGGCATCAAACCCAACAACACCAAAAAACATCAAAAAAAACATCACTGATCTGATTGGAGACCTAAAAGGCAGCCAAGAATCTGTGTCAATCCGAGCTGCCAATGCCATCAGCAGACTGGACGACATAACGCAGGACCCAAACCTTCCTTCCTATGTTCGGGTCACACTATGGCAGGCAGTGTCCTCGCTTGAGGGCATAAGGGAAAGCTAGCACTTAGAATTATAACTTTCTTTAGCAAATTTCTAGCATTGAAAATCGAGGAATATCTTGCTTCCTTGCCCCCGTCAATCATGACAGGCGAGGAGGTCCAGCTTTTGGATGATTCACTCAGGGATATTTTCAGATTTGCAGAGCTTGGAAAAGACGACGTGTTTTACCATCTTGGGTGCGGCAATGGATCCAGTCTTGTCATAGCGCAAGAGGGGTTTGGCGTCAAAAAGACAGTAGGAATCGACAGGGACCAAACTAAAATTGCCGAGGCAGAAAAAATTGCCAAAGAAAAAAAGCTGGCCGTGCAGCTTAGGTGCCAGGACATCATTGATTCTGATTTGTCTGATGCGTCTGTTATTCTTTTTTGGTTTTCAGATAGCACCATAACGGAAAAAATGTTTTCCAAGTTTGTATGCCTAAAGCCCGGCTGCAGGATAATTACCATATTTGATCCGCTACCTGGCATACTGCCGCAAAAGGTGAGCTTCCCATACCTTTTGCACCAAACACCGCTCAAGCCTGCAAAAGACCTCAAAGAGCAGCTTGTCAGCATTTTTGGAACAGAGTGCATTGATTTTACCACGGCATGGGAGTTTGCAGAAAGATACACCAGGGCAGTCGGCTCTCCAGATGCAGGTAACGACAGGTTCCTGACCATACTCCAGACCATGATGATCTGGATTAATGCAAGAAACCTCGGCCTGTCATGCACCGAGGAGATTCCTGCCCCTGTGCAGGCCTACATTGAGATTTTGCAGAACTTTTTCAATATCGAGGTAAGGCACCTAATCAAGTGAATGTGGGGCGATCTTTTTATTTTATCAAAACCAAGTGGTATGGTGAACGGAAGGATAAACATCAACGTCTCCGCAACAGACTATGACAAGTCAAGCAAGGGAATCATCAGCGCCTTGGCAGGCCTCGAGGAGATGATCCATGAAAATGACGGCTTTGCTGTTACTGATTCCGAGTTTGCCTTTGGGTGGCATTTCTATGTAGTTTCCGTGCGCCAAGACCTTGTTCACAAGCTATCAGACCAGATGGGGTCCGACTTTCAGAAACTGAAAGGGAGGAGCATGGAGAAAAAATTCCTTTCTTGGCTGACGCAGAAAATGGAGCAAAAAAGCCTCAAGGTCAAGCTTGCCATAAAAGAAGAGATGGAGTCAAGCAAGTACGGGATTTTTTAAAAGCTGGTTTTATCCAGCCAAAAAAATCAGTCGTATGGTTTTTGTTTTGTCACCTAAATGCAATACCTTGAGGAGCGGATTCTTTTTTGCGCTTCCTCAAAGGTGCAAGGCTTCCAAAACCTGTCTAGCTCCGCGCCGTTATCTATGAGCTCCTCGATGCTGATGTATCCCCATTCGGCGAACTGATCATCGTTCAGGTTCGCATAACCAAAGGCCAGGTTTTCCTTTCTGTCAAGTTCGGCAACAAGCCAGTAGAAATTAACTTGCTTTAGGTCCCATTTCTGGTATATGATCGTCTTTTCAAGCGAAATTCCGTCGGTTTCATACAGTTTTGGGATGTCATCTTTGCCTAGAAATGCCATTGCGTCTTTTTCCATTTGGAGAATGATTACACGACGCCAGTTGATAGCAAGATGGATGATGCATCAGGTATACCAACCAGTCTGCCGTCAATAAAAAATCTCACAGGATGGGAATTTTTTATCGATTTTGCCAAGCTGCCAGAGCCATTTAGCTTTTTTGCAAAAATAATGTCAAGCCATCATGATGGCAAAAAAGTGCTGTTTTGGCCTTTATCTAAACACAGTTTGCAGCAAAGTCATAATTGATAATCATCTTGTTTCCAAGATCTGTTACCAAAATCATCCTGTCTGCATTATCCGAAGGCGCCACATCTGGAGATTCTATCAAATATCGTATATTTTTGATATCAACGATCTTTGACTCTTGTGGCAATACGTGAATCTTTGTCTTATTTGAAAAACCAACATCCGTGACATTCTGATACAAAACGTTGTGCAAGATAAAGGAGTCCACGGTCAACGTTTGGCTGGACGTATTGTTTATCCTTATTGTGATAAAATCTGCATGGGTACCGGTTAACGCCTCACATCGAAGAACTTTGGCCTCAAAGGTCTCAAGATTCCTATCGTGCTGTATTTCGTTTAGACGTTGCTGTGTTGCAAAAAGGGATGTTTGCTGTGAGCTCAACGATAAAAATGCCACTCCTATGACACTAAACACAGCTAAGAGCCCAATCATCGATATGAGGCCGCCAACACCTCGCCTTGAATTCATAAGATACGTCAATCGGTTTTATTTTTAATATAAAATGTAATTTGATTACAAACACGTGGAATGCAGAAAATCCTCCACATCGCAAATACTCAGGCATCAAATCATAATAAAATAATTTCACCACATCATGTTTTGAAAAAACAAATTTGTAGAATCAGCCCAGATACTACGAAATTAAAACCATTCCACAGTTTAATAGAAATCCACTTAGATCAGCCTAATTGTGACCTCACTGGCAACATGCTGCTTGCACTGTCCAACTGAAATAGATGGCGAAAACGTGTGTGTGCAATGCGGCACGGTTCTAGGCTATTCCGAGGTCGAAAGTGTCAACTCCTGGCAGTCGCATAACGTACGGTTTGTCAACACGGCAGGCATGAACTGGCTTGTCCTAAGACTATCAAACAAGCTCAACCTGCCAATTTATGCGGCACAGACAATTCTCCAGGTTTCAGTCAAGCTAAACAAGATAGGAATCACGAAAAAGAAGGCAATCTTTTTTGCAGCAGTGCATGCGTGCAGAGTACACAAGATCCCAAGGCTACTGACTGACATTTTTTACGAGCTTGAAAAATCAACTGGAAAGACGACACACCAGACGGAAAACTCGCTGCTCAAGCTCTTAAACAGAATTGCAAAAAAGATCCCAAACCACGATGTTTCTATTTCCCCACCAGACAAGGAATACTATTTGCAGGCCTATCTTGCCAAAATCCAAAAAACAATAGTCAAGGAAACAAGTACGAAATATTTTGATCTGGTCAGGTCTCGCTCAATCAAGACATTGTCACGTGAAAGATCCGATCCAAGTGCGGCTGCAAGAAAAGCTATCCTGTCCTGCACCAGCACCATTCTACAGGCAAAGATAAAACAACTGATCTGAGGAAAAAAATGAAGACCCTAACCCTGCCAATCACAGAAATCGAATCAAACCCATGGAACTTTAGGCTGATGCCAGAAAGAGATCTGGAGATCCTTACAAGCACAATACGTGAAAACGGAGTCACCGTTATTCCCCAGCCAATAATAGCAAAGATCGACAAAAAATACTATCTCGTTGACGGTCATGCTAGAATCAGCGCTGCCGAGGCCTGCAAAATAAAGGAGATCAGCTGTTCATTTGCCGACTGGATTAGGACGTACCACGACTTGAGAGTGTGGTCATTTCGACTAAATCGCCAGGGTTACTCTAATTTGCTCATTCTCTCAGACATGGTAAATGAGGATTTGGCATTGCTGCACAATATGGAAAACGTAGCTGCCGCATACGGCGTTAATCAAGAATATGTCTCCTCGCTAGTCAAGCTCAAAAGCCTTCACGATGACACCAAGGCAATAATTCAGAAAATAATGAACGTGGCGCGCAAGAAATACCAGTTTCTGCTAGAGCAGCTCACGCCTGCGCACCTTGCAAGCTTGGCGGAGCTCCCCCCACAAAAACAAGTCGAGGTGGTCGACTGGATCTTCCACGACATAATGTACGGACCAACCGACGAATCACTGGTTTCTATCCCAAGCATCTATGAAATAATAAATGAGATTTCCAGAGTGTCTGATGAAAAAAGCAAAAAGGTCTACAAAAAATCACAAAAAACAGCAGCAAGCAGGGAGCCGTTTGTCTGCAGGTGCGGCTCAAAGTACGACATCGACGCAAAATCGCACACTGTCTACGAGTTTGTCGAAAAGGACAATGTCATTTTGAAAAAAGAAGTCAAATCGTTTGAATCCGCATCTGTCTTTTCGTCAGAGAATCACACAAAAAATCAACTCCACAAGATAATCGATGATTTCTACAGTGAATTCGAAATAAAGGTACTGCTGGCAAAACGAGATAGTTATGAAAATTGGCAATGACGAAAAAATCATTTTTTCATTGCTGGCGCAGTACCCAGGCTTGACTAAAACCAACCTGCAGCTGTTGTTTGGTTTTGTGACAAACAAAAAACGAGACGCAGGCAAGATAATACAGTCGTTGAAAATCAAGGGGATTCTTGATGAAATGAATCTCCCAAACAAGAACATGCTCAAAGAAAACATGATGGACATCAAAGTAGACAAGGAAATTCTCGACAACATCAACAGTCTGGAAGAATTTGCTAAGCTGGGCAAGCCCGCAAAATCAATCCTGTATGTTTTAGCTCAAATAAAAAAATCATCACTCCGGTTTTTGGCAGACCTGATGGACGAATCAGCCAGAAACACCTACGCCGTTCTGCAGAGATTGGAGGAAAAAAACCTAGTTTACAGCTACAATTCTAAAATCTATCACCTAAACGTACGCGGCCGCAGGTTCAGCCCGAGATACTATGTCATTACGGATCTGGGCAAAATCGTGGCTAAAATCAAGGCAGACGTCACAATAGACCAAAAGAAAATCGATGCATTGCTGCAAAAAACAAACGGCGAGATTGAATCAATGCACCGGGTTTTTAGCGCTGCCAAAAAAGCCTGTGTCGTGTTTTTCGCCTATGTGGTGAATTTGGTCATGGAAGTAGAATCCTTTGTTTTCTAAAAACATGATGTCATGTTTTAGTGAAAACGTCAGTTCGTGCCGTTTCTAATCTCGATAAGATTGTTAGAATCAGTATGTATCACCACTCTATCTATGTGCTTTAGCCCAGACTGGTAGTTTGTGAAATTCAGAACTAGCTCAGATGCCATGCCGGACGGAATGACGTTGTCAAGATTTGCTTTTGTCAGAGTCCGAACGACAAAGCCGTCTGGGATATTTTCATTGTCTTTCATTGGCTTGGTTCCGTTTACAAATACATCTGTGATCGTGACGTTCTTTAATCCGTAATTGTACACAAACACGCTAACTTCTCTTACGCCGGTGTTGTTCTTTAGAATGACAATCTGCTCGATTATCTCAGTCAGGCGACTCTCCGAGGACTCCATCGCATCCTTTACGCTTTGCGTCTCGCCAAGAATTCTCTGCTGGGATAGTGTAACGTACAGGCCAAGCCCTGATGCGACAACTGCAATTATTATCAACGCACTGACGATCTCGCTTACTGCCCTTCTGCTTTTCATCTGATCACGTCCCTTACCTTGACTGGGATGACAGTCTTATGCGACGATGTTTCGGATCGTGCCTCGACGCCGATGCTGTAGGTGTGTGAGCTGGTAAAATTGCCGCAGGCGTTTCCAGAAAATTGCTCAAAGACAGGCAGAGTCTGACTGGGCGATATCATGCTGCCAAGTGCCGGACTAGTTGGAGACCACGGCTCTCCGCTGTCAAGCGTGGCGTTTATTCTCGTCGTGTTGATCGGAATCGTGCCTGAGTTGTACAGCTTTGCAACAAAATAACAGGAATTCCCGGATTTTTCCAGTCTCAGATCTGTGACCTTGTACTCTATTTCGCTAAAGGCAGTGTTGAGAAACTGGTTTTGAGCGCTGCTCAAAAGACCACCTCCGACTACTGCTATTCCGACCAAAATTATCACAGCAAGAATTGGGCTGACTGCCCGCCTACTCTTCATTTGAATGATTTAATGCCAAAATTCCGCATATAAGCAAAAAGAATCAGTAACTGCATTGTTAAAGAAATTCCAGAATATCAAGATTCGAAAAAACCCAAAGAAAACAATCGAAAGTCCAAAACCTAAAAAAGAAAATCTTGACGCATCGTCTCCTGCAGACAAGGCATTGCTAGAAAAGATTCGAAAGTTAGAATCACAGACAAATGAGACCGCACCAAAAGAGACAGAAAAACCCCAAAAAGAAACACACGACATCAAAAAGCCAGCTCAAGATACCGGCACTATAAAAAAGCCAATTCAGGCTTCAAATACTAAAAATACTGCCTTGCGTCTCGGAAAAAGTTCTTCGCTCATCAACAAAATAAAAAAATCATTTTCATCAACACCAAAAAATAAAAAGTCAAGGCTTGTCTTTGAGCTGAAAAATCTTACGATTGAAGACTTTGATTCCTATGAAATCATGCACAGCTATGATGTGGGAGCTTGCAGGGTGTACATTGCAAAAAGCAAGGAAGGCAAGGTGCACTATCTTATTGCCGAGCCGCCAATTGACAACATTGGAAAGGCAATATACACAAAGCTGATGCACTTTCTTTACATTTCTCTTTCTTCAGAGTTCAAAGAAAAAAAAGATGCGCAGGATCTCATCAGGGCAAAAATCTTTGAGCTCAGCCGCGAGCTTGGAATCTACAAGCATACTGCAAGGATAATCAACAGCCTGCTCTACTACATCATCCGGGATTCTTTTGGGTACGGCATGATTGACGCGCCAATGAACGATCCAAACCTTGAAGACATTGTTGAGGAAAACTTTACCAAGCCCGTAGGCGTGGTCCACAAGAAATTCGGAGAGTACGGCATCCTTGATACCAACATCAAGTTCAGCTCAACTGAGGCCGCAAACTCGTTTGTCCAAAAACTCGTCCAAAGGACCGGAAAAAGCCTCACGGCTGCCGTGCCGTACATAGACAGCATGACAAAGGATGGTCATAGAATTGCCGCAACCTTTGGCAACGAGGTGTCTCTTCCCGGGGCAAACTTTACCATTCGAAAGTTCAGCGACGAACCATACACGATTACCAAGCTCATAGAAATGGGGACACTGAATCCTCTGATGGCAGCGTATCTTTGGATTCTGCTTGACTCAAAGGCGTTCGTCTTGGTGATTGGCTCAACGGCAGCTGGAAAGACGACCACTATTGGTGCAATCAGCTCGCTGATCAACCCGCAAATGAAGATAATCACAATTGAGGACACGCCGGAGCTCAGACTTGGCCACACGCACTGGCAGAGGCTGATCACGCGAAAAAGCACAAGCCTGTTTGAGGACAAGTACGAAGTGACAATGGATGATCTGGTGAGACTCTCGCTCAGATCAAGGCCTGACTTTATTGTAGTCGGGGAGGTAAGGGGAAAGGAGATATCTTCTCTTATTCAGGCAGTGTCCACGGGGCATGGGGGCCTGACAAGCTTCCACGCAACTGATGCAAGTTCGACTCTGGTGCGAATGGAAAGCCCCCCGATGAATGTGCACCTCAGTGGCCAGATGTTGATTTCTATAATTTTGCGGCAAAACCGGCTGGTTGACTCTGAAGGCCACATCTCAAGAAGGATAACCGAGATAACCGAGGTGATTCCAGAGCAAAACAAGATACGACTAAAAACAGTGATGGGGTGGGATGCTACAAAAAAAGAATTCTATCCGCCTGATCTGCAAGACTTGGTTGCAAACTCTGTACGGCTCAAAGAAATTGCGCAGATAAACGGCTGGAGCCAGGACGAAATACTCAACCAGCTCGTCACGCGAGTCTGTTTTCTCTCATCTATGCTCCAGAACAACTACAAGGACTTTGATGCTGCGATAAGGGAGCTGGCAAAGTTCTACTATGACCCGATACAGCGCTCCATATCAATTTTGAACACAAAGTCGCTTGGCGAGTTTAGCTACGCCAAAATCTCTGCAAAATAAGCACAGACGCAAAGCCAAAGGACAGCACCGCTAGAAAAACTACAGGAAACTCTGGAACCTTGATTGGCAACGGATACTTGTCGATGACAAACCCGTTTTCATTTTTACCTACTACGAGCAAAGAAACTCCATCGCTTCTCAGATACTTGGCATCATACCCAGCTATGATTCCAACATCGTATTTTGTAGAATTGTACAGGTTTAGCATGTGGATTACGGATTTATCGTTAGTGTTGTTTACCAGAAAAAGATAGTCATCAATGACAAGATACGGGCCATAGTTTGCCTGATTCAGGGCTATTGACACTGGAGAGGTGTTGTGGAATTCCATCAGAGTAGCAGTCTTGCCATCGTATGATTTTATGGAAGTGACTTCTGCAAAGTTGCCTTCAACTGCCTTTACCTGGATTTCACTCCAGTAGAGCCTGCCATTTTGCACCGTGAGATCATATGGAATCTGAAGGTTTTTTGCTACGGTCGTCGGACTGGACTTTTCTCCAAGAGTCAAGACGCTGCTGTTCTGCTCTGCTATCTCCTCAATCCAGTAGAGAGTGTCGTCTTTTGAGATCACATCCATTATGATCTCGTTTGCATGCACGGCCAGTTTTTTTGAGCCGTCCTGATGGTTAATCTTCCAAATTTTTCCGGTTGATTCTGAAACGTATAATGAGTCACCGTCCAGCGAAATGTGGATTGAAGACCTCAGGTCTTTTGCCAATACACTGAAACTTCCATCTTTTTTTGACATCTTGTACACATCTTGATGATCACAAAGAATTTGGCCCACGCATCTTTCTGAGAGCACTGCAAAATACAGATGGCTTTCATCTAGGCGTAGTTCTGTTGGATGGATGAATAGTTTCTCAGAAAGGTTCCGTGCGCTATTTCCGTCATCTATTTTGATTCTTGTGTCTTGTATCCATGCTGATGACTCGATGTCTTTATCAGCCTCAAAATAATAGTAGTTTGCTCCATCTGGGGCCAGATCATTGATTACGCCAAGATCATACCTTGTATCGCTGAATCCAAGTGTATACGAAAATGACAAAACAGAGATTGCAAATACTGCAAATAACTCAGATTTCATGATTTATAGTATATCGGTTTCTTTAAAACCGGTTTTTAGATAAAAATAAAGAAAAAAGATTGTGTGGAATTAAATTCCAACTACTTTGATTATGGTTTGGTATCTTGCTGTAGAGCCGTTCTCGCCTATTGCAACTATATTGACAACTAGTCCATCACCGCTCTGCACTTTGAGATTTTTCAGTCCAGGCACATCTGCTGTGAAAGCATCTGCGTAGATCTGGAATGATGAACCGGGCTGAATTGGTGCAGCTATCTTGTAGTGAGTGAATACTTTGCATTCGATTGCATCGTTGAGGTTAGGATCCTTATGACATTCTATTCCATCACCGTTGGAATTACCAATTACTGTTGCTGCATCAAGTGCCTTGAATACCTGACCACAATCAGTCCATGTGGTTGTTGTCGCATCACAGCTTACTGTAGTTCCAGCAGAATTCTTGAGCTTATTTGTAACATCGGTTAGGGTTGTATCACCAAATGCCTTTGCAATCCATGTTCCGTTTAGGATTTGGACGCTTCTGAGTGACGGATCACTGGTAGAAACTACAAATTTCCTTCCAGCTGCAATTCCCTCACCATTGTCTACTACTTTGGTGGTTTCACCACCAGTGTTGAGACTGGCTAACCATTGTGCTCGTAGTGGATTATCCAAGGTAAGATCAGCTGCAGTACCGCCAGTGCATGCACCTGATGTCATTGCTACACTACACCCTGCAACGTTTTCATGTAGTGCCTCATAGAGAATTGGCTCGCTGAGCTCGCCTTTTGCAACCGTCATTTCAAGCTGCTTCCATGGCACGCTTCCGCCATTTTTGATGGTGGCAGTGACATCTGAATGCGATGTGCCTTTGACGGCCTGCGCGTTTTCCAGCGTGATGATGGTCTGTGTGCTTGCCGCACTAGATCCTTGCGCCATTAGAGAGTATGCCAGCCCACCACCTACTACAGTAATTCCCAATAGGAGTACTGTAGCAAGGATAGGACTGACTGCTCGTTGATTAC